>JAPYUT010000058.1 GCA_029940475.1 Verrucomicrobiales bacterium
AAACAGGCAGCACGGTTAAAACAAACAACAGGGCAAAGGCTTTGAGCGTTTTCATGCCGGACCCTACCAACCCGCGCGTCACGTTGCAAGACAGGGCAGCAGAGGCGTATTGTCTGCCAAGTGTCTGCCAGAAAACTTTTTGCTATTTGTCTGCCGAATGTCTGCCGAAAAACGGCAAAACTCGGCATATTTTGTCATATTCCCGGCTTGTCATAAACTGTCATAACAGCACGTAAGTCGTTGCACTAAAACAAATTGCAAGGAGGCAAAAAATCTTGAAAACAGCTTTTCAAGACCGGTGCATTCGACCACTCTGCCACCCCTCCGGTAAAAGGTCAGCATCTGGGCGTGGCAATGTATGCACCAGTATGCGCAGCCGCTCAAATTGAAATGCCACACGGTAATGAAGGCGGCTTTACAGCAAGTTTATGGCCCTTGGGGTTTTCCCGGCGCCCCAGTTCCCCGCGGGGGCAGGCAACCGGGTTTCTTTCCCTGCCCTCTGCCTTGCTTACTTTGGCTTGTGCCAGGGGATGCGGGCGTTGCCGGCGATCTCGGCGTCCAGCTCAGCCATGCGGGCGGTGAGCTGCTTGACGATTTCCGGGTTGGCCCCTGCAAGGTTGTCCTTTTCGCCCATGTCGGCGAGCAGGTCGAAGAGCAGGACCTCGGGAGCCGGGGCCTTCCTGCGCTTCTGCTTTTTCTTCACCAGCAGTTTCCACTTGCCCTGGCGCAGGCCCTGGATATCGCCGCGGGAAGTGTAGTAGAGGAACTCCTTGCGCGGAGATTTGGCCTTGCCGGTGAGCAGGGCCGAGGCATCGAGGCCGTCGATCTTCCGGGCGGCGGGCAGCGGGGTGCCGGTCAGCGCGGCGATGGTGGGCAGCAGGTCAATAGTACCCATGAGCTCGTGGCATTCGGTGCCCGCGTGGATGCGCCCGGGCGCCCACATCACGCAGGGCACGCGCTGGCCGCCCTCGAAGGTTGAGCCCTTGCCGTCACGCAGCGGGCCGGCACTGCCGCCATGGTGCTTGAAGGGCAACCATGGACCATTGTCAGTTGTATAAATCACATAGGTGTTCTTGGAGAGGCCCAGTTCGCGGACCTTGTCCATCAGGCGGCCGACCTCGGCATCGATGTGCTCGATGGTGTTGGTGTAGGCATTGAGGGGATCGGGATCGCGAACGTCCTCAGGTACGTAGAGGGGGATGTGCGGCATCGAGTGCGGCAGGTAGACAAAGAACGGCTTCTCCTTGTTGGCGGTGATGAAGTCGATGGCCTTCTGGGTGTAGCGGCGGGTGACCGTGCGCTGGTCGGCGGGCAGCTCGACAATCTTCTCGTTCTCCATCAGCGGTGTTTGCCACTTGGTGAGCGTGGACTCAGGATCCTTCCAGAGCGCGTCCATGCCTGCCCAGCCGCCCTTGGGCTTGCCCTTGTTGTCCGGGTGGTTCATGTCGTTTGAGTAGGGGATGCCGAAGTAGGTGTCGAAGCCGTTCTGCTGCGGCAGGGTCTCGGGATGGTGGCCGAGGTGCCACTTGCCGAATGCGGCGGTGGCATAACCCTGACCCTTCAGGTGGTCGGCGATGGTATGCTCGGCGGGGTTCAAGCCCTTGGTGGAGGAGGGGAAGAGTACGTGCTGGTGCATGCCGACTCGCTTGGGGTAGCAGCCGGTGAGCAGGGCCGCCCGCGATGGCGTGCACACCGGGGATGCCACCATGAAATTGGTGAAACGCCGGCCCTCCTTGGCCATGCGGTCAATGTTCGGGGTCTTGATCTTAGTGGATCCAAAGCAGCCGAGGTCCCCGTATCCCTGGTCGTCAGTGAAGATGATGATGAAGTTGGGCTTGCCTTTGGCTGCTTGCGAGTGCGGCGGGATCAGGACAAGTGGCAGGATGAGCGAGGCGAGGAAAAGGAATCGGATCATGATATAATTGAAGCTTCCGCCGGGGTGTGGGGTCAAGGTTAAAGGGCAGCAAAGGCGATCACGTGAGCCGTGGATTGGCCGTTGCGCTCCGGAAGGCAACCATGAGCAGGAAGTGAATGCCTGAGCGTATGGGGCTGAGCAAAAAAAATTACCTTGCCCGTGCCGTGAGATTACGGCTGGCAAGAGGTTGCCATACGCTATATTTCAATCTGTAAGGAACAGCGCTAACTGTTCCATCCTGTAACGCGAACTTAAACCTAGGAACTCGCTGTGATTCCAAGGTCAGCGGCAATCTTGGCTGTCTTGGTCGGGCCTGATTTTAAGACCTTCGTGTAGATGACCTTCGCTTCCGACTTCTTGCCGTGTGCGAGCATGCTCTCGGCACACTGGAGCATGGCGTCACAGACGGCGATCCTGTTGGTGTCATTGACCTTGGCAGACCCGAGCGCTTTCACGGCATCAGCTGATCCGAGGGCACCGAGTGCCAGGGCACCGGCTGTTGAGATTTCAGCGTCCTTGTCTGACAGGGCCTTGGCAAGCGGTGCCACCGGGACGTCGTTTCCCCTTGCCCCGAGCGAGGAGATGATGCCGATCTTGATTTTCTTGGGAGCCTTGTCAATGGCTGCAACCAGGGCCTTGGCGGCTTCAGGTGCATCGATGGTCTGCAGCGCGTGGCGTGCCATGTGGGAGAGTTGCTCGTCGTGCAATAACTTTGCGAGGGCAGGGACACTACCTGAGGTGCCGATTGTCTTGAGGGCACGGCAGACTGTGTCCTTCGCCGCCCTTGGCACGTCAGTGTTGAGCACGGCAGCAAGCCTCGATTCAAGCTTTCCACGAGCGGCGGAATCGCCGTGAGTTGCGACAACTGCGTCCTGGATTGGTTTAATGGCCTTGGGGTCGACGCCCCATTGATAGGTTTTTAATGCTTCGAATGCCTGGTCTAACATGATGATATTTCCTTCTAAAATGGTTTTAATTTTCTTTAACAATTGCTGTTAATCAGATCTGCCATGGCTCGCGGCGGGCACGGTTCCTGAGCCGGTTGGCCTCCGCGTCGCCGATGAACTCCTGCTTGGCGGCGTCCCACTTAAGGGAACGGTTCAGCTTGTAGGCAATGGTTGCGAGGTGGGGAACAGCCATGGTGTTGATGGCGTATTCGATGTCACGGAAGGGCCTCCCGCGTGTCTTCACGCAGTCGATGAAGTCGCCGGTGATGCCGCCACTGCCGGCATACTTGGGGAATTCCTTGCCCTCGCGCTGGACATTGTCCCTGCCAACGTGGAAATGACCGACCCCGGGCTTGTTGTGGGTGATCTCCATGCCGTTGGGATACTTGAGGCTGACGAATTTCTTACCGTCAATTTCACCGAGGACAGCCTCTTGTGGCTGGAGGTCACGCACGTCGACTGTGAACGTGGCTCCACCGAAGTGGTGAGCGCCCCAGTCAGTCATTCCTCCGCCGGAGTAGTCGATGTAGGATCTCCAGCTGTTGCCACTGGTAGAGAAGCTGCCGGAGCAGCGCTTGGAATTGTATGGTGCCCATGGGGCGGGCCCGAGCCACATTTCCCAGTTCATGTCGCCGGGCAGGTTTTCTTGGGGCAGGTTACAGGGCTGGGACATCGGTCCAACGTTGACGTTGATTGAGCTGATCTTGCCGTAGCTGCCGTTCCAGCAACGAAGCGCGGTTGACTTATAGTCCTGCAGCACGCGCTGGCTTCCGCCTGAGACAACCCGCCCGTAGCGCCTGGCTGTTTCCACCATGAGCGATCCCTCGCCAAGGGTAAGCGATTCAGGCTTTTGACAGAACACATCCTTACCGTGACGGCAGGCCTCGATGATCATCTGCGCGTGCCAGTGGTCAGGTGTTGCGATGTGCACGGCGTCAATGTCATCGCGGGAAAGGATTTCCCGATAATCATCATGAGCCTTGCAGTCCTTGTTACCGTATTTGGCATCCGTCTTGGCCTTGCCCTGGTTCATCGCGCCCTTACGCACATCACATATTGCCACATACTGGACATCCTTCTTGCCAAGGAAGGCGCCGTGGTCGCCCCTTCCCATGTTACCGATGCCAATACCGCCCATGACGATGCGGTTACTTGGTGCCGGCCTGTCGGCATTGCCCAGGGCTGATGAAGGAATGATGGCAGGGAAGCCGAGGGCAGCTGCGGCGGTGCCTGTGGTCGAGAGAAATTTACGGCGCGTGGTTTTCATAATGGCTTATTTATATGAATTTTAATCCTCAGGCGCAAGGCTCAACCTTCCTCCCCCTTGCGTATTTATTTTTGCTCGGCTTTTTCCAGGGTTTCAAAGGGGACTAAAGCGGGATCCCCGAAGATCACGTAGAGCAGGGTGTTTTGAGGCACACGGCGCTGCGTGACAGGTTGTTTAACCACATAACGCCCGGGGCTAAACCCCCGCATCTCGATGATGCTGTTAATGAGTTGTTGGTAGGCTTCGCCGACGCTGGCTCCTTTCAGCCATTTCTCCAGCACCGGGTAAAGGTGGGGAAATCCGGAGCTTAGCCGCATGTGTCCAAAGAAGACGGTCGCGCCCCGGTCGACATAACGAGTGCCAAATGCCGGGCGCTGGTCCACCTTGTATCCACCGGGAGCTGATGCCATCCGCGGGAAATCGGATTTCACGGGGACAGCAGAAAAGCAGGATCCGGAGAGGATGACCTGGTTATTGGACGTTCTGGGAATTCCCTCGATGTCTACTGAGCAGGACATGCCCGGGATTCCGTGCCCGTGCATGATGACCAGTTGGGACTCGCGTAACGCCTCCCGCGGCTGGGGGTCGAATGTCTTGAGGAAGTCGCCTTTGTTGGTAAGTCGAATGTTCCAGATGCGCTCACCTTTAAGCTGCGGGGCATCTCTTGCTTTGGGTGTGTAGATGGCCAGGGTCGGGGTCTCGATGCTATAGTTGGCGAAAACCTTTCGCAGAATGCCGGCTTTCTGCAGGGATCGCGATTCCGTATTGGAGGGAACCTGGCTGATGGCGAAGGGTTTCAGGTTCTTTTGAGGGATACTGCGATAGTTTATGGTTCGATCGATCAACTGTTTAAAGGCAGCCGGTGAGGAAGCCAGCAGGATGCCTGGGTAGGCATCGAGGTATCGGTCTTCATCGAGTGTGGTTAATAATTCCCAGGTGCCGAGCAGCATGTTTTCCCGGTAGGATTCCATGCGTGGTGCCAGCGCCACATATTTTGGCTTAAGCTTGGCAAGCTTGAGCCTTAATGCCTGGAGGGTTTCCGGTTGATGGACTTCTGCCAGGTTGGCGGTCTCGATGATTGTTGCGTTGTGATGTTTAGCAAGGCGCCCAAGGGGTTTTCTGTATTCCTGCGCAGTATGGTCGGTGATGATGACGTAGCTCTCTCCCAGTGGAGCATGGGCTTTAAGTTTAAGGATAAAGGCGGAATTTTTCAGTGCATTGGTGCCGGGACGCGGAGAATTGCGCTCAATGCGCGGCAGTTCACTGATCTCAGGAACATGGAACTGCTGGCCAAGGCAGTTTGAGCAGGCAGTGAGGGCCAGGATTTTCAGTAAGGTCTTCATTTGCTTTGCGAGATCATGATAGAGGAAATACAAATCCCACAAACCTATTCCACGCAAGGGCAGGGACAGCGTTTCCTGGCTTCCCCTTTGGGGTGGAAGTTTTGAAAGGAAGTAAGCAGTCGGCCTCGTGGGGTTTCCGGTAAGTCATGGTAAAGGGTTTTCCGGGAAAACATTTTCCCTGAAGGACTTCTTTAGTCCTGTGTGGCTGGGGCTTGGGTGAGACCGGCTTTTGCCAGGGCTGCAGTTGCCCAGCTGGTTGCCGCCATGGAGATGAACTGGTCTTTTCCGTGGGGGTCACCGTTGTCGAAAAATTTCTGGATGGGCTTGGATCGGGATTTGACGAACCATGAGCCATCTTTCTTTTGCGTCCGCAGCAGGTAGGAGCGCGCGCGGTTAATGGCCGGCAGCAGCTTAACATCTTGTTCATAGGCAGGGCTGCCGGCAACCAGGGCGTGCAAGGTCTGTCCCGTGGCATAGGCGTCGCTTGCCATGCCGGGCAGTTGTGACCAGCCGCCGTCCTCTCTCTGCCGCATGAGGAGTGCCTGACGTGCAGCACTTATCTGTTGCGGGGATCCGCCTAACGAAAGCAGGGCTTTGAACTTTCCGTTGAAGTCTTCCTGCGAATGGGCTTTGGAGGCAAACAGCCAGGATCGCGCCTTTTCGCAGGCTGCCTTAACTTGTTGTTCAAGCTCTTTTCCCCGGGCAAAATACTCTGCGTAGTAAGTTGCCAGGTAAGTGGTGTGTATTATGGATTCCTCGGACGGGGGGCGGTTGGTTTGCACAACCCAGTGCCCGTCCTCCTTCTGTTGGTGGAGGATATAGGAGACAAAGGCATCCGAGAAATCATCCTTGGCCATGCCTCCAAGTTCAAGCGACCACAGCAGATATGCCGCAGTCAAACTGCGTCCGCCCAAGGATTTTCCCTTACTCACGGAATCGAGCCGGTCCTCGAAAACGTTGCGAATGAATTGCCCCTGCTCCTTTAGCAGTGCCTCGTCGATGCTGATGCCTGCCCCTCTAGCCTCACGCATTGCCAGCATTGGCAGGGTCTGGTGATGGCATGAGAAGCAATCCCGGTTCCTTGGATAGTTTTGCGCCCCCTTCTGGACGATACGAAGACCACTTTCAACGGCACGGCGGATCTTTGTTGATGTCACGTCCTCTCCATGGGCAAGCGTGAGATGGAGCAGCAAAAGTGACAACGTTAAAGCGATCAGTGGCTTGGCCATTCAGGATCATCTCGCGGTTCTGCTGTGAGGTCAATCTTTGGAACCCCGCACTTCGGGTTGACTCAGATCACACAGCCACCACCAAATCAAGAGTGCTTTTTGCCGGACATGCCTAAAACTTCAATACGGACTCATCCCTGCGCCCTTGTCCCATGCGGGTCGTTGGTGTTAGGCTGACGGGATGAAAACGATCATTAGCCCAGAGAGTCGCTGAATGAGCGTTGGGCTAGAGATCCTTGCAGGTGGCATAATGGGTTTCGTGGGTTCCATCCCACTTACAGGTCCCGTTGCTCTCCTCGTCATGACTCGCGGCTTATCGCGTGAGTATTCACAAGCAAAACTGATCGCTGCCGGAGCGTCTCTGGCAGAGGGCTTGCTGGCTGCATTGGTTTTTGCCGGGCTGGGCCTGATTTACTCACGTTTTCCCGGGTTCGAGCACGCGATCCAGTGGCTTGGCCCTGCAGTGCTGATCGGAATCGGTGCGTGGTTTTGCATCCGGGGGGTGTCAAGGGAGCAGGCAGCAGTTGAGACATCAGCGCAGGAGGGAGCCGGCTACCCTGCATTCCTGCTTGGGTTTGGACTCGTCATGGGCAACCCCGGAATGATTGGCACGTGGGGTGGGGCTGTTGCCGCCCTGGAGGGGACGGGGATGCTGGAAGCTAATTCCTCAGGTGCTTTTGGCTTTGGAGTAGGCGTCTGCGCAGGAGTGTTCAGTTGGTTCCTGCTTCTGCTCAGGCTAATCAAATGCCATGGAGATTTACTTCGCGCCTCGGTTCTAAACGTCCTGGTCAAATGCATTGGCTTAGCCTTGGTCTTGGCTGGCGCGATTTGCTTTGCCTCCCTCCTTGGGCTGAAATAAGCCTTGAATGCCTGCAGCCTGTGACTTGATCTTGACTGCTGTTCATACTCTGCAGGTTCAGTCCTCCCGGTTCGTGAAAGGGGGGTGGTTTATCTCATATATAATATAGCTTGGCTGTGTTAAATAATTGGTTGAACGATTCAGAGGATGCTATCTTTGTTTGGAAATTACTAGCCTTTGGACTCAACTGATTTTTGTCATCCTAATCAGACAGGGTATCAATTGTTTATGAGATATATGATTCCATTTGCGGGACCAACTGGATTGGGGATGATCCTGTCGGCAGCGGTTTCGGTCAGGGGATTTGATGATAAATTCGGGAGCAACATCGTTGCGGAATTAATATCGCACACCGGTATCGACGCAAGGGATGCCATGATTAACAAGGGTGGTGAGCAACTTGATATTAAGAGGCTACTGGTCCATGCCGGAGGAAAACAGAAGGCGGATATCTAGAGAATTGCATCCGGTTACCATTTAACTTGGGTGGATTTGTTATGAAAGAGCAACAAACACAAGGCTTCGTCGTGGGAGACTCCACGCATCTGAGCGCTCTCCTCTGTTCTGCTGTACTGATGGTCGCCTGCATTGTCGCCGGCAAACACTTCCAGAAACAGGGAGGGGAGCAGACGTTTACCCGGAGCCTGGCATGGTTCGGGCTTGTTCTATGGGGTGTGGCTCAGATATATGCCTTGCTACCCAATCGTTTTGAGAGCGATTCATCACTTCCCTTGCATTGGTGCGACGCGGCGGCGTTGATTGCTCCCCTGGCGTTGCTAACCGGTGCCCGCAGGCTGAGGGCAGTGACTTATTTTTGGGCCTTCGCCTTTACTCCGCTGGCTTTCATCACACCGACACTTGAGGAAGGGCCTGGGGAACTGATGTTCTGGCTTTTCTGGCTTAGCCACACGGTGATTGTAGTCTATGCCCTCTATGACATCATTGTGCTTCGTTTTCGCCCGGGGTGGAAGGATTTTGCAACGAACACTTTGGTGGCTAGTGCCTTCGTAATCTTCCTGCTGGTGGTCAATATTCCCAACGGCTGGAATTACGGATTCGTGGGGAATTCCATGCCCGATGTCAAGATACCCATGGATGCCCTTGGATCATGGCCGCTTCGCGTCATATGGATCTTTCTCATAGCCCACGTGGTATTCGTGATCATGGTGCTTCCCTGGAGGTTGTGTGCCCGCTTTTGCGGGTCCAAATCACCGCCTGTCGATGCTGGGCGAAGCAGCTAATTTAAAAGAGAGTCGAGAGTTCGAAATTTAGAAGCAAGTTATGTATGTCGTCTATATCGTAGGGCTTACTGCAGTTTTGATGTTTGTTGTGGAGTTACTTTGTCCTGGCCGCCCATGGCCAAGAGTAAGCGGTTGGTGGGGGAGGGCGATCCTGTTGAACGGCATGCAGATCGGCAGTGTCTTTATTTCCGGCATTGCGTGGGATCGCTGGATGTCCGGGAATTCGCTTTGGAGCCTGGGTGACATGCCGATGTATTTGCAGGTCCTGGCCGGCTACCTTGCCATTACGTTCATCTATTATTGGTGGCACCGATTTCGTCACGAGAGCAATTTTCTCTGGCGCTGGTTTCATCAGGTCCATCACAGTCCGCAGCGCATTGAAATCATCACCAGTTTCTACAAGCATCCCATTGAGATTGTCGGAAACAGCATCCTTTCGAGCTTTATCCTCTATTTGCTATGCGGGGTGAATCCGCAGGCGGCGGCAGTCACGGTGATGATTACCGGCTTGGCTGAGCTTTTTTATCACTGGAACGTCAAGACACCCTATTGGCTGGGCTTTTTTTTCCAGCGCCCGGAAAGTCACTGTATTCATCATGAGCTCAATCAGCATCGCAACAACTATTCCGACCTGCCGATATGGGACATGATGTTCGGCACCTTTCATAATCCTAAAGAATGGAAATCGCAATGTGGCTTTGACCAGCACCGGGAAGCCAGGCTCGGTGCCATGTTAGCCGGAAATGACGTGAATGAGTCTTTGTCAAAAAAGGACAACCCGCCAATTCAATGAAACACAAGATTGCTTTTTCATTACTGCTATTGCTGGGATTGCTGCAGATGGCGGGAGCGTTGTTCAACCAACCGTTGCTGTCGGGGTTCGGCGCTGCCACCAACGCGTCTCCGCATCCGAAGGTTTTTTCGGCGGTGAAAGGCCTGGAAACCTATTCTACGGATTTCTTTATCGAGTGGCATGACCTTGATGGAAAATTCCATTCGATGCAGCTCACTCCGGCGCTCTATGCGATGATACGCGGCCCATACAACCGCCGAAATGTCTATGGGGCAGCCCTCGCCTATGGCCCTGTCCTGGCTTCCAGCGAAAAGGCGCGTCCCATGTTCGAAGCGATCCTGAACTATTCGCTCAGGGGCGAGGCTCCGCTGCTGCGCGAACTGGGGATTAACCCCGCGAGTGTCGTCTATCCCGTCGTCGTGCGACTGGAGGTGGAGCCCGGGACAAAACTTGAATCTGAAATGCCACTGCGCTTCGAGGTGAATCATGAGTAACGGTTGGACAGGCGGACAATACAGTCTTTTCAGGGTTCTTTTTGGGCTCTATCTGTTCGTCCATTTCGTGGCACTTATTCCCTGGGGCGCGGAAACATTCAGCAACGCCGGTGTCCTGCCCGACCGTGACGACAGCCCGTTGATTCACGCCTTTCCAAATATCCTCGCTCTGGCGGATTCGCCTGCCATCGTCACCCTGCTGCTGGTCGGAGCGTCCCTTGCCAGTCTCCTTTTTTCCCTCGGGAAAGGGGACCGCGTCTCCGCTGTGTTGATGTGGTATGTGCTGGCCTGCCTCTTCGGACGCAATCCCCTGACCTCCAACCCGAGCCTCCCCTTCGTGGGCTGGATGCTCCTCGCGCATGCGTTGCTTGCCCCCTCGCCCTATGGGGCTCTGTCTGCTCGTGGGCGCATGGATCCGGGCAATGGCTGGAGATTCGATCGCCGGATCTTCCTCGCTGCCTGGATCGTGCTGTCATTGTCCTATACCTACAGCGGATACACAAAGTTAATCAGCCCGTCATGGATCGATGGCAGCGCTTTCCGGGATGTGCTTGAGAATCCCCTTGCGCGTGACACCATCTTCCGCGGCTGGATGTTGTCGATGCCTGAGGTGATTCTTAAGCTGTTTACCTGGGCGGGGTTGTTCCTGGAATTGGCCTTCTTGCCACTTGCCCTTTTCCGGCGCATCCGGCCGTGGCTTTGGCTTGCCCTCCTGGGTATGCATTTCAATCTTATTGTCCTGATCGATTTTGCTGAACTCAGTTTGGGAATGATCATGATCCACCTGTTCACCTTTGATCCGGCCTGGTTGAAGCCGTGCCGCCTACCGGAGGACAAGGAGGTTATCCTGTTTTACGATGGCCATTGTGGACTTTGTCACGGTTTCGTGCGTTTTGTCATGGCAGAGGACCGTCAGAACTCGATTCAGTTTGCGCCACTGCAGGGAAAGGCTTTCCAGGAGGCCGCTTCCCGGCAGGTGCGTGACACACTGCCGGACAGCCTGGTGGTCAAGACCACGGAGGATCTTCTATTAACCGAATCCGATGGGGTCCTGCATATGCTGGTCCAACTTGGGGGAGTCTGGAAATTCTTCGGGATGACAGGCCGCTGTATTCCCTTGAAGCTGCGCAACGGGCTTTATCGCTTGGTTGCCAGGAACCGAAAGAAAGTCTTTGCCGCGCCCGCCGACACCTGTCCGGTGCTTCCGGCGCGGTATCGCGATCGCTTCCAGGCTTGATCCCTGAGGCTCAAGGCAGGCAATGAAAGCGTTGCGCGACAATGGACGCATTCCCGGTGGCGGTTGGGATGCATGAAGCCCGGGCCCGGGTAAGTCAGGTATACCCAGCGTTCCCGCGGGTTGGGGTTGAGTAAAGTGGGGGATGTTTTTTACTTTTCCCGTTGTTGCGGTGCAGTCATGCCGAATTTTCCGAGGAAAAACGCAACAAACTTGTCGATGGGATCCCCCGGGTGATCCTCCTTGAGGAGAAGCTGGCACTCCAGCCCGGCCTTCTTCATCTTTTCCTTCAGGATGATGCCGAACTTGGGGTGGTGAATGTGTTCCCTGCCGCCTGAATTTTTGGGGAGCTCTGCATTGGCCTGATTGTAGTATGCCATGACGGGGACATCATCCCGGGTCAAGTGGTTGAGCGGTGAGGCTTCTTCAAAGAGGGGATGAAATTTTGCATTGTCAATGTCTTCAGGACCTTTCATGCCGAAGAGCTGGGCAACGGCAAGGTTGACCTGGTCGGTATTGAACAGCTTCTGGATGAAGCGGGGATCTATTGAGCTTTGAGCTGCCGTCACTGCCACAGTCGTGAGGCGGGTGCTTTGTCGTTCAACTAACTGATCACTCTTTGAATCCGCCATGTCATCGTGAAATGCAAGCCACAGGGAGATGTGCCCCCCGGCAGAGCCGCCGGTCGCCCCGATTTTCTCCGGGTCGATGTTGTATTTTTTTGCATTAAGCCTGATGTGCTGCAGGGCCCTGGCAGAGTCGTGCATCTGGGCAGGGAAGGGGGCGGAGCTGGAAAGGCGGTAATTGGCCGCGGCAACGGAAATGCCCTTTTGTAATAATGCATTGAGAAGTTGCGGCTTGATGCTGCCCTTGTCACCTGTCCGGAAACCTCCCCCGTGGTAATAAATAACAAGAGGCGTCGGGGTGTCGCTTGGTGCAATCCACAGGTCATAGACGTTTCGCTCATGTTCGCCGTAACGGATATTCACGTGGGCCGGCTTTGCCGGCGGGGAATTGCGTGCTTTGCCACGGTTGTTGCGGGTGTCCCTGGCTGTTTTAAATGCATCGTCCTCCTCCGGCGTGACAAAACCGTCCCCGTTGCTGTCCACCCTGTCAAAAACCCTCCTCGCGGGCTCCGGTATTTCACTCTTCGAGAGTTTGCCGTCGCCATTCCTGTCAAAGCGCTCAACAAAGGAATTTTGTGCCGAACAGGGAGCGCACAGTGCGATCATCAGGAGAGTGAATGGTTTCATTGTATTGTCTGTTTCTAGGTTAATCCAAGAGGGTATAAAATGGCAGGGATGAGGGTCATGTCCTGCGCATCTGTTTATTATTCTAAGCGAGCAAGATTACCCGGGGATGATGTCCCATGGTTCCATCGATCATGGGGAAGGAGCGGTCAATTGGGGCTAAGGTCTATTAGAGTCATTTCCAGTTGTTTGTTTGACGGTGGACAAATCAAGATGAAGGCCTTAAAACAGCATCGTGATGAAAATGATCCTTTGCCTCCTGATTGCCGGCTGCTCCCTGAGCGGCTTCTCTTCACTTCTTCAATCCCAGCCCCTCACTTATGAGGGCAAGGCGGGAATCGGTAAAGGCAAGCACATTGTCTTCATAGCCAGTGACCACGAATACCGCGGCGAGGAGACATGTCCCGCGATTGCCCGAATCCTTGCCCATCGATACGGCTTCAAGTGCACCGTCCTCTTTGGAGTGGACAATGAGGGGCATATCAAGCCTGGATCCTCCAATGTCCCCGGCATGGAGATCCTGGAAAAGGCGGACATGATGTTCCTGTTCCTGCGTTTTTTGGCTCCTGATGATGCATCCATGAAGCACTTCACCGCTTACCTCGATCGCGGCGGCCCGGTCCTTGGTTTGCGCACCACTACTCATGCCTTCAATGGCCTCAAGGGCAAGAACAGCAGATACAACTACAATTCACGCGACAAGAGCTACGACTGGGGATTTGGGCGCCAGGTGCTTGGTGAGACCTGGCGACCGCGCGAGGGTGCGGGGCACTATGGCAGCAACCATCGCTTCAGCACACGGATGTTCGTGCTGCCTGAGCAGAAGGATCATCCGGTTATGCGGGGGGTTAAGGATATGCACGCCATGGCGGGAGCCTACAGTGCCGTGCCCATTGAGGGTTCGGTTATTCTCGGCAAGAACCAGGTGCTTGACTCGATGAAGCCGGACGGCAAGCCTCTTGCCAACAAGCCCCCCAGTCCCTGCATCTGGGTGCGCACTTACAAGTCCACCTCAGGCAAGGAGGGCAGGGTTTTCGCCAGCACGCAGGGTGCCTCCGAGGACATCATCAGCGAAGGTGTCCGCCGCGTAATCATCAACGGCGTCTTTTGGTGCATGGGCCTGGAGAAAAGCATTAAGGCGGACATGGATGTTGCCTTTGTGGGGCCCTACCAGCCGACTACTTTTAAGTTTGGCGGAGGCCGCAAGGGGGTGAAACCCTCTGACCTTGCCGGCTTTGAGAGTCCTCTCCTGCCTGAGGTCAAGTAAGCCCATTCGCTTTCTCGGCAGGGATAAGGTTTGCTTCAGGGGAGCATGCCTTGGCATGCGCTGAAGCCGGTCCCGTGACGCCTTATCCGGGCTTCTTTTCCAGGACCATGCCGAGGTCTTTGGCTCTCCCGGGTGGCAGTTCCATGATCTGGATCCTGCGGAAATGGATCTCTGATCCCTCTGATTCCAGGCAGAGGTAGCCCTTGCGCAAGTCCGCCTCACGGATGCCGTTTACGAACTTGCCGTTGATCGAGAGCTTCACCGCACCGTCCACGGCGACAACCACGTAGCGGTTCCATTCGCCCTTGCCCCTGCAGCGCATCTCATAGGACATGCTGCGATTTCCCCTGGGATTCTCGGGGATTGCCCTCATCCCGCCGGCACCGAAGAGCTCGCCGCTGACATATCCGAGATGGTTCGGCTTGCCGTTCCTCTTGTGGATATAGGGCCATTCCAGTTCCAGCATCTGTACTTCCATGCCCTTTGGCAGGCGTCCTTTCGGGATTGCATCACTCCAGAGGAAGACGCCGGAGTTTCCGCCGGCCTTCATGTGGCGCCACTCAATGACGAGGATGAAGTTCTCATACTGCTTGGTGGAGCGCATGACCCCGATTGGCCTGCCGCTGCACACCAGCAGGCCGTCCTTCACCGACCAGGTTTCCGGTGAGGTGTTGACATCGACCCAGTTGCTGAGGTCCTTGCCGTTAAAGAGGTCGACAAAGCCGAGCTCCAGCGGAGGAAGTTCTGGATTTTTTGTCTTGTTGCTCTCGTCTGCACTGAGGTGGAGCGGGGCGCTAATCAAGGAAAGGCAGAGCAGGTGTCGGATGATGGCGTTCATAAGGACATATAAGCCCAAGTTTCCGCTTCGGGAAACTTCGGATGCTGGTGCTTTTCTTTGTTTTACCTTGGTTCGCCTTTGCGGGCAGCAGAGGGCTTGAAATTTCTAACCTTGCCATGGCTGAAGAATATATTTAACACTCTGATTATGAGGACAATGAAGACATTTCTAATACTTTCCTTGGGAATTCCATTTTCGGTTCTGGCTGATGTGCAATACGGGCTGGTTGATGCGGGCGGGATCCATAAGGACTTTACCGATGGGGGTAAAACCAAGGGGGTGGGATCGGCTTCCTATGACTACTGGATATCAGACGGTCCCTGGAATGCCCCGCCGGCTTTGGGCTTCGGGGATCAAAGTGGGGATAACGAGGGTGCCGTATTGTTGGCACTTAACCCCTACACCGGCGAAATCTTTACCCAGCTTGCCGGCAATGAGCAGTATTTCAATCCTACCGGATCCTACAGTGGTGGCGGGCATAGCAGTTTTGGCAGCCCATCGGAGTTTGCTGCCGGTGGTGGCGTTTACCCGAATGCCGAAAACAACCCGCTACCGGATGATGCGGGCAGCGGCGACATGATCGTCTTTACCACGGAATTGCGTCCCAACGGTGGTGGTGACTACGTGGTGGGAATGTATGCCATGGCAAGCGCTGATGGTGCCATTCTCGGCGACTTTGATCAGGGGTTTGCCGGCATTAACACCTACAATCCGCACTTTCTTTCCAGTGACGAGGCGGTCGGTTCCTCAGGCAGTTTTGACGGCACCGACATCCGCGTCTATTGCGGCTATATTAGCTGGGGGGGAGCTGCCTGGGTTGGCCAGTTTGGAACATCGGGACAGAGGGGCATTGGCTTTGAAATGGACGGCCACAAGGGATGGATGCGAATCGATGTCTCGGGGGATCGTGCCGGCTTGGTGCTCAAGGAATATTATTTTGCGGCGGAGGCCCCACTTGCCCCGCAGGCATTGGCGATCACCGCGATTTCTTCCACCCGTCAGGCAGACAAATTGAGCTCACTGGCCATTACCTTTACCAGCAATGAGGGTGCTTCCTATGCAATCGACTACAAGGAGAACCTGAGCCAGGAAACCTGGGTGGAGCTTGATGATGCGCTCATCGGGGAACAGGGATCCACCACCTGGAGGGATGACAATGCGCCCCAGCTTGCCCGCAGGAGCGGCTTCTACCGTGTTCGTGATGCTTCATTGTAAGGAGAAGGAAGTTGTCCGAGATTAGCTTGCCGCCGTGCTTATTTTGCCGGTGTCAGTGACCAAAGGGTGAGCGTGTCCAGCGACTTGACCAGGATGTGTTTTTCCAGCAGGAGTGGCGGAGCCCATGTGGGGCTTTCGGCAATCTGGTAGGAGGCAACTTTCCTGTAGGCTTCCCCGCTGGCCTCAATGATGCGCAGCTCCCCGGTGTTGATGAGGGCAATGATATGTCCGGGGACGGACAGGAAGGCGACGTTGTTACCGATCCTTCCCGGGCTCAGCCAGAGAATCTTCCCGTCCTTCGGCTCAAGGCAGAAGAGCTGCCCCGACTTGAAGTGCGACATGCCGAAGAGCAGCCCGTCATTGATCACTGCAGTGCTCATGTCGAGGGCCACCTTTTCCTGGTGCCAGAGCTTTTTCACCGACCAGATGTCGCCTGTCCGCCTTGGCTCAAGGCACTGGATACCGCGGTTCTCGCCACCGAGCAGAATGCGCCCCTCGTGGAAGACCGGGGTCGGCATGTTCTGGTTGTGGGTGCGGTGCGGGGCGGGGTGACTCCACAACAGGCGGCCGCTGTCAATCGAGACGCCAACAAGGTTCTCATGGTTCCATTGAATCACCTGGCGGTTGCCCATGATTTTAACGATCAGCGGGGAGGAGTAGGAGGCACCGTCCTTTCCCTGCCTCCAGATCTCCTTGCCTGAGCGCACATCAAGTGCCAGCAATGTTCCCTTCTTGTCATTGCCCAGGTGCACGATGAGCTTGTTGCCGTCAACGATGGGTGAGGACGCAACCCCCCAGTAGGGTTGGTTTTTCCTGAACTCGCTGTTGTAGTCACGACGCCATAACAGTTTCCCGGATGCGCTGTCCCATGCGGAGAGAAGGCCGGTGATGCCCAGTGTAAAGAGCCTGCCGTCGGCGAGGACGGGACAGGACTTGGGCCCCTTGCCGTGTCGCTCGCTTCCCATGCCCATCCTGAAGGGCACAGGATAGGCCTTTTGCCATTTCTGCCTACCGCTTTGCAAGTCCAGGCAGCGAACCGTCTCGTTTTCCCCCAGACGAGTGTGCAGGTAGACAAGGTTGCCCGCGAAGAGCGGGGAAGCGTAGCCCGCTCCGACCTGCAATTGCCAGACCTTCTGCAGCTTTTGCGGCCATTTCTCAGGAGTGGTGAAGCCCTTCACCCAGCCGTTGCGGTCCGGGCCCAGCAAGCCGGGCCAGCTTTCAGGGGCAGCGGCGACTGCCACCTTGGGAATTGATATGGCAATGAGCCATAAAATCATCAACGAAAGGGTCTTTGGTAACTTTCGGAATGGGAGCATTGTCGTGAATGGAATTTGCTCAGCAGTATTGATTGCCCTTGAGGCGTGTGCATGCCACGAACGCAAGTAAAATGCCGTCCTCAAGGAATAGTGAGTGGGCGGAGTCTTTGGTGATGGTTTCCGGATGGCTGGCTTTACTGCTTGAGAGTGGCGGCGTGTTCCCTGAGCAGGCTGGATATCCTGGGGCGCATTTGCTGTATTTTTGCGTTATCGAGGCCCAGGCCGGCACCATCACTGATCGCGGTGTAGAATCCCGCCAGCCCATCGTTCCAGGGCGATGACACCACGTCAATCGGGCTCTCCCCCCGGTTATTCTTCTTGATGACCGAGGCGCCCTTGTCGAGGAACAACTCGGTGATCTCGGTGCGGCACAGGAAGGTCGATAGATGCAGGGGTGTGTTGCCATCGGCATTGGCGGCAGAGAGGTTGGCACCCCTGCTGATGAGGTATTTGGCGATTTCCAGTTTGCCGTGAAAGGCGGCGGTGCTAAGCGGCATCATCCCGTCCTCCTTGCGCCTTGAATTGACCGGTGCCCCTATGGCCACAAGTTTCCTGGTTTCCGCCAGGTTGCCCGTTGAGATTGCCTCAGCCAGCGCGTCACGAATTCGTTCCGGATCCTTGGCGTCACCCAGACCGCTTGTTCCTTTACTGTCCGTGGTGACATGAAAAATGAAATCGTTGCTGAATAATCCACCCGGATTCTGTACCTGCAGGAAGTGCATGCCGGCGGGGGGCAGTGTTTCCAGCTTGATGAAGACTTTCTCGTCATTTCCTAAGCTGATGCTGCCGGTGGTTCTTTTGCCGTCAACGATGAGGTTGGCGCCCTCGCGGATGTGCCTGCCGCTTGTGGTCATTGTCTGGTTGGGCTCGAAGATCACGGGAAATTTCTGGGGTCCTCTCTGCTTCTCAATGGAACCGAGTGTCCAGAGTGCAGGTTGCGGGTGGTCGTAATCGGCATTCTTGCCGTGGCGTGCGGTGAAGGTGCCGACAAACTTTCCTTCCGATGCCAGTGACACCAGTTTTGCCCGAGCAATGGGCCTGCGCTCGCCGGCAATTTCAGTATAGTTGCCGTTTTTAAACTGCAGTGCCGCCGGGGTTACTTTTGCCCCATTCATGAAGAGGCCATCGACCTGCAACACGACACCACCCTCACTGGAGGAGGTCTCGAGGGCATTGAGAAGATCACCTGTTAAATCATCTTCGGCAGAATCCTTGTTAAGGGTGAGTTGCCTGGCGAAAGCGCCGGAGAACCCGGTGCTTCCCTCCAGCACCATGTCCCACACAGGGTTAAAACGGCGGCGACCTGCCCATGAAAACTGCCAAACTTTTCGCTCCGGGATTCCTTCCTCCGCAACGCGCCGGTAAAAATCAAAATCAATGATATTCAAGCGCCCCTGCGGCAGGATGAGGAAGCGGTCATAAGCGCCCCGCCAGGTGGGTGCGTCCATGCCGGTTCCGGGAGTATTCGTACTAACCCAGAACGGCATTCGGTGACAGTTGCCACAGATGTTAGGCTTTGGCTTTGTCGGGTCGTTATCACCCTTGATATGGAATAAATCGAACCCGCTTTTAGCGCTCTTTGAGAGCACATTGGTATAGGCTCGCCGCTGCGCCGGGGGATATGTGACATTGAGAAGGAACTTGGCCATGTCATCACGTTCTTTGCCCGTCAACAATCCCGCCTTCTCCTCGTCGTTCTTCCGGGTGCTGCCCACCGCGGCCATTGTTGAGGCAAGACCGGCATCGATCAGGTGGCGGGTGGAGCTTTCCGGCGAATTGACACTGCTGTTGGGCTTAACCCGTCTGTGGATATTTGCACTGTTGTTCCCGCCGTAAGGGTCGCCCGGGATGCCGTCCCAGTGGAAGGGTGCCGTGTCACGCAGACCGCGGATCGGCATGGTTGAGCGCGGCATGATCTGGTTGCCACCAGTGACGATTGGTGTCTGCAATACCCAGAGCAGTTGATCAGTGTGTCCGTCCGGGTGGCAGCTGGCGCAGGAAAAGGTTTCAGTTGTGGATGCCGCGGCCTTGTTAAAGGCGATACGCCCCCGCTTGAATGCCGCGTGCGTTGGGTCCTGCAGGGCAATGGTGCTCTCAACCTTGAGCTTGGCGGGGTCGGAGACATTGACCAGGGAAACGGTATTGGCAACCGCATTGAGAACCCATGCCCGGGAGGGTTTTCTCCCGCCTGTGGATTCAAGTGCAATGCCGCGCGGAACCGCGCCGACAGTGACTCGCCCGAGGATGTTGCCGCTTGCCGTATCAACGGTAAAGATCTTGTCCGATCCGGCAGCCGACACAAACAACGTGGAGTCGTCGCTGCTGACCTGGATTGCAAACGGTGTGGCGAGGGCCTGCCCGGGGCCGGGATTTTCCGGCGGTAGTGGCTCAAGGTTGATGAATTTCGGTTTACTTGCGGCATCGCCGTCGAACTTGACGGTGGTGACCTGGTTGAGGAAGGCGCGGTTGCCTAATTCCTTCAGGCTGTGTTTTTTCGTGCCGGATCGGCCGTTAATATCGTTGCGTGCGTCTGCCTGGGCGACAAATACACGACCCCTGGAGTCGACAGCAAGCCCGTAGAGCAGCGTGCCAAGGGTGTCAACCGTCTCGACCAGCTTGTCTGTCCTGGTGTCAAACACATACAGGTCACGGTCAGGAACTCTGGGATGCTTGACGATATCCGTGATGTGTCCCAGTGAGAGCACATTGTTGTTTGCAATGGAGTGTTCATGGGCGTTGAAGGTTACAAGGTCTCCGTCGATCTTGTAACCTCCTGAAAGCTGGGTCTTGTTGTTGGACTCGAAGGGCAGCACGTAGAGGCGATTTCCCCGCACCACGATAGCCCTGGGATCCTGGGCCGTGATATTGAGCCTTTTCTCGATCTTCCGGGTAAGCACGTTAATGACAGCGATTTTGTTCTCCGAGGAAAGGGCGACATAAGCCTTCTGGTTACCTGCAAAGGCGATACCTACAGGTTCATCAAAACGGGTGGCCTTTGTTGCCTTGTCAAATTCCTGAATGGTGGCGATTACCTGCAGGTAGGTTGGGTTAGCCGGAAGGATATCAATCACGCTGACGGAATCCGAGACATGGTTCGCGACCCAGATTTCCCTGCCGTCCGGCCTTATGGCGATACTCACAGGGTCGATGCCGACGGAGACACGGGCCATGACCCTCCTGGTTTTTGTGTCGATTACGTCAAGGGTATCGGAAGGTGTATTGACGACAAAGACGAGGTTGCGATGCAGTGCAATTGGTGATGCGTGCGGACTCATGAAGGGGGGATGTCCAACCTTGGCCGGAGGCATTGGCGAGGTCGTGGCATTTGCGCCCGACTCCTGCGATGTGCCTGCCGTTTGCGCAACGCTCTGGACATACCAGCCTGCAGACAGGGATGCGCCAACCAGCAACGCCGCGAAAGTTGTGGGTAAATGAATCCTCCTCATGATATTTTGTTCCTCAGGGTTTGTGGGTGGTTTTGAACCGGTCTTTCACATATAATCCGCCTAAATGCCGGGTATTCATGATTTTTCGGCAGGAATGGGGGCAAAGGCGCCTTATTGAAGACAATAAACCCATGGATTAGGGATTTTCCAACGTAATACTTTACTGTTCCCTTGTGGCTATTGAGCATTTTGTGTGTGGTTTGTGTTTGTTGGTGAACGGATCAGTGGGTAAAAACACTTATAGGTCGTGATATGTCTCGGTTTTTTTTGAGATCACTCTTTTGTTGCGCTGCCTGGGACTGGAGAATCTATTCAGTGTTGTGTCTGCCGCCTCAGGCACCTACTTGCTCGTATTTTAATGTTTCCAATGTCAGATCCCAGTGACAGTCCAAGCCACAAGTCCTGACATATATTTGAAGGTTACCGGCACCGGCGAGAGTTTTGCCTGAGCAAGGGTATCGTGAGTGTTCCTGAGGCTGAAATGCTGCCACTTGATCAGTATATTGACAGTGACAAAAGCTCGAGGCGTTACCAGAAAGCCGTCTATAAATATGCGTCAAAGATTCATGAAGGAGGCAGGGTTCTCGATATCGGGTGCGGCACTGGATACAAGATAATGAAATTCTTCGGAAAGTCGGAAACCTTGGGGCTCGAGATTGAACCGACCTTGAGTTTGCTCCGAGAAAAGTACCCGCATCGCTGCTGGGAAGAGGGCGATCTTGAAAAAATTCCAATTGATCGCTTCCCGTTTGTCATTTGTGCGGATGTGATTGAGCACATCATTGATCCCGATGACCTACTCAATTTCATCGGGAAAATTGATTTCAATACCTGCGTGATGTCCACGCCTGACCGGGACACCCTCAACAATGAACTTGGACCGCCGCGAAACAGCAGTCACTTGCGCGAGTGGTCATTTGCCGAGTTTGAATCCTATATCGGTGAGCATTTTCTGGTAATGGAGCACTTCCAGTGCCGTGAACCCGGCTACAAGTCACAGTTCATCGTTTTTCGCAAATACAACTCGGTGAACATGAATTGTGCCGCACCCGCCAAATTGGAGACAGGTACGGCACTGAGTGAAGATTGCGCCGCGACTTGGGGCAAGCGACTGACAGGTTTATTCTGACACCCGGACCCGGAAAAATGCCTTCTCTGTGGCATTGATTGGCGGAAAGGTAAATGATGTGGTTTCACCCGTTGACTGCACGCTGTCGTCTATCTCAAGATCCCAATTTGAAAGGTCTGAAGACTGATCAACCGCGTAGTAGAGATTAGGCTTGGATTTCCATGTAAGAGTGATTTCGTTGGCCGTTGGGTCATATGCAACGCTGGTGATTTCTAGGGGAGTTTCATTCTTGGCGCCGAGGGGACTGAGTGTGCCGTCTGCGAGGGCGGTGATGGTTTCTGCCGTCATGACAACATCCCAGACTGCTACATCATCGATCTGGCCGTTGAACCAGTTATTTGCAGCATCATAGACGCCTCCTCCACCGATATTAAAGTTGAATCCACTGTTGGCTAGGGGAGCAGGTCCTCCGCCCGCACCGGCGACTTGACCGTCAATGTAAACAGTTTGGCTCAGGTTGTCTCCGGTCACGGCGATGTGCCTCCAGCCTTCACTTGATGGCCCGAAGTTCACATTCACGGCTCCTGCGCGCGGTGTCCATAGCTGCATGGTTGAGGCGTTGATCATGCCGAACTCGGCAAGGTCATTCTGGCCGAAAAGCCCGGTGCGATTGCCCTGCGACACCGTGAAGTTGACCCACCCGCTCATGGTGAAGCCGTCCTTCAGGTTAAGCAGTTGTGCGCCGGAAGCCACGAAGTCATCGATCCCGTCAAACTGCAGGGCAAAATCACCGGCCTCGCCGCTGTGTCCGGCCACGTAAGTGGGGTTTCCATTAAGCGCTCCGGGATGCTTGCCTGTGATATCTTCCGTGCTGGCTGCATCCTGGTCATCAAACGGCCAGTAGGCAAGAGGTACTGCCAGTGGGGGGAAGCTGTTTGAATTATTGGGGTTTGTGCCGCTGACGACTTCATCGCCGTCGCTAAAACCATCGCCATCACTGTCAGACTCGGTGGGATCAGTGTTGTGCGTGGCGATTTCTGCCCCATCCTGAAGTCCGTCACCGTCTGTATCGGCATTGGTAGGATCAGTAAGAGCAACAGCTTCCGCGCCATCATTGAGCCCATCCCCGTCAGTGTCGGCACTGTTCGGGTCACTGCCGGCGGCGAATTCCTGGGCATTGGTGCTGTCGTCATTGTCCGGGTCACCGGTTCCGTCTTGGTCAAGATTACCGAAGTTTGCGATTTCCCAGGGGTCACTCAGACCGTCGTCATCAAAGTCCAGGTTCGGTCCCTTGCCGGTGAAGCTGGTGTCGAGCAACACAAAGGCCGCATTCTGGTTCATCTCGACTCCGGGGACAACGCTGACCTCAAAGTGGTCTCCGCCGCCACCTTCCCACCAGACAAACGCAATGTCGTGTGCGCCGGCGGTGAGGTAGGCTGCGGCACGGGTGTTGGAGTCACCGGTGCCGTTCTGG
>JAPYUT010000059.1 GCA_029940475.1 Verrucomicrobiales bacterium
GCCGGCCAGCGTTCCGGCTTGAAGTTCCTGACGTAAAGGAAGCGATCCGTGCGAATGCAGCGCTGCGGGTAACCCAGGGTATTGTAACGCGAGGAGGAGTGTCGCTCGCGCCCGGAAAAGATCGCACTGCGCGGCTGCTTCCCGGTTTTACCGAGCAAGAGCGGCAGGAAACTCCTGCCGGCCAAAGGAAATTCTGTGGGCGCTTTAATCCCTGTGGCCTCGTGAATGGTTGCGCTCAGGTCGATAAAGCTCACCAGGGCATCACAAGTCTGCCTGCCATTGACCTTGGATCCCCAGTCGATTGCCAAGGGCATATGGATGCCATACTCGGTGCAATTCGCCTTGGCGTAGGGAAATGGCATGCCGTTGTCACTGGTGACGATGATGATCGTTTCCTTGATTTCCCCCGTTGCCTCCAGGAGCTCCAGCATCTTGCCGCAATCCCGGTCGAAGCGCTCGATCTCAAAGGCGTAGTCAAGCAGGTCGTCACGAATTTCAGGCGTATCAGGGAGGAATGGCGGAACCTCTGCCTGGCTGAGGGTCTTGCCGGCCTTGCGACCGCTGCCTTTTTGATAAGCCCGGTGGGGATCGGAGGAGCCGAACCAGAACGCAAAGGGCTTCTTTGCCGGCCGGACTTTCAGGAATTTTTCAAAGCCGGCTGCGTAGTTGCCGCGCTTGGCCCCATAGCTTGGACCGGCGGGGTTTTGCTCACGGCCACCGGCCTTGAAGTTCCCGGGGCTCCAGCCCTTGCCCGTGTATCCGGCGTGGTAGCCTGCTTTTTCCAGCAGGTCCATGAAGGTGAGATATTTTCCGGCGAAAGAGGAGGCGTGAGTCCCGGCATTCTCAATCATCCAGATCTGTCTACCGGTGAGGAAGGCGGCGCGCGACGGGCTGCAGCCGGGGGCGGCACAGAAGGCATTGGTGAAGAGCATGCCGTCCCGGGCGATGCGGTCAAAGTTTGGCGTTGAAACCATCTTTGAACCATATGCAGAGGCATGCGGGAAGGACTGGTCATCGCTCATCATGATCAGCACGTTGGGAAGATCACCTGCTGCTCCTTCGCCAGCCGGCAGGAGGATCAGCAAAAGGGCGAACAAGCGATGCATGCTGCAGTTATAGCGGAATACTTCAAGGAAGGAAAGCCACTTGACCGACGCGGGAGATGAATCGTTGGTTTCCCTGAGTATTTGCTGAAGCACTGGAGAGTGCCTGCTTTTGGTTACATTGCTCGGAATCGTGAACGTGCTGTCAATAGTCCTGCCGGGTGTCCTGCTGATGCAGGGCTTCTGCAGTGCGGATGAAATTGATTTCAACCGTGACATCCGGCCGCTGCTCTCACAGAACTGCTTTGCCTGTCATGGACCTGATCAGGGGAAGAGGAAAGGCAAGCTCAGGCTTGATACCGGGGAAGGTTCCCGCAAGGTGATTGTTCCGGGTGACCTGGCGGCCAGCGAGTTGATTACAAGGATCATGTCGCAGGACCCGGATGAGCGGATGCCTCCCGATGAGAGTGGCAAGGAACTCAATGCGCAACAGCTTGGGTTGTTGAGCAAGTGGGTTGCATCAGGCGCGCAATACTCGGAGCCGTGGGCGTATGTTCCACCGAGGAATTATTCAACCCCCGAAGTGATCGACAAGAAGTGGGCGCAGAACTGGATTGATTCCTTCATCCTCGCGCGGCTTGAGCGGGAGGGGTTAAAGCCCTCGCCCGATGCCGACCCGGTGACCCTGGCCAGGCGCCTGCACTTTGACCTTACCGGCCTGCCTCCGCAGCCCGGGACAGTGGATCGTTTTATCATGAGCGAGGAGCGCAGCGCAACCTATGAAAAGCTGGTTGATGAGTTGCTTGGGACAGAACATTTCGGCGAGCGGATGGCGATGTATTGGCTCGATCTGGTGCGCTTTGCCGACACGGTCGGCTATCATGGTGACCAGGATCATAACATCACTCCCTACCGTGATTATGTCATTGACGCTTTCAACCTGAACCTGCCCTTTGACCAGTTTACCCGCGAGCAGATCGCCGGCGATTTGCTGGATGAGCCGACAATAGATCAGCAGGTCGCCACCGGTTACAACCGGCTGCTGCAGACTTCGCATGAGGGTGGGGTGCAGGCCAAGGAATACCTCGCCATTTACGCCGCCGACCGCATGCGCAACCTTTCCGCGGTGTGGATGGGCGCAACACTTGGCTGTGCGCAGTGTCATGACCACAAGTATGATCCGTATACAACGCGCGATTTCTACGCGATGTCTGCCTTCTTCGCAGACATTGATGAGGCAGGGCACTTCAAGGTCGGGTCCAATTCGCTGCCAACCAAGCGACCACCGGAGATCAAGGTTCTCTCGCGCCGGGACCGCGAGTTGCTGGCCGGTTTACAGGCCGTAAAGCCGCGCACCAAGGACATTGAGAAACAGATTTCCGGGGTGAACTCGCGGCAACGGCTGACGATGGTCACCCGCAGCATCAAGCCCAGGATAACGCGGGTGCTGCCGCGCGGCAACTGGCTGGATGACAGCGGTGAGATCGTGCAACCGGCTGTTCCCGCTTTCATGAAGCAAGTGGCGGCCGGCGGGGCACGATCGACACGGCTTGACCTGGCCAACTGGCTTACTGATGTGGAACATGGCATCGGTGGCTTGACTGCACGGGTGTTTGTGAACCGCCTCTGGTATCTGTTTTTCGGGGAAGGGATTTCAAGGAGTCTTGATGACTTCGGTGGCCAGGGTCTTCCCCCGGTTAATCCCGGCTTGCTTGACAGGCTCGCCGTTGAGTTCCACCGCGCAGGGTGGGACATCAAGCACATGGTCAAGCTAATGGTGATGAGCCGTGCCTACCGCCAGGGTTCCCTTGCCCCGGAGGAGCTGAAAAAGCGTGACCCGCTTAACGGGCTCTTTGCCCGCCAGTCACGCTACCGCCTGCCCGCTGAGATGATAAGGGATAATGCCCTCGCGGTAGGGGGTCTCCTTGTCACCGATTACGGCGGGGCAAGCAGCAAGCCCTACCAGCCGCCTGGCTACTACAGGCACTTGAATTTTCCGCAGCGCAAATACCGGCAACACACCGATTCACGCCAGTATCGCCGGGGTCTCTATGTGCACTGGCAACGGCAGTTCCTGCACCCGATGCTCAAGGCAATGGACGCCCCCAGCCGTGAGGAGTGCACGGCACGCCGTCCGCGCTCCAACACGCCGACAGCGGCCATGGTGCTGCTCAATGACCCGAGTTTTGTCGAGGCAGCGGGGGCCTTTGCGCAAAGAATCGTCAATGAGGGAGGGAAAACCCAGAAGCAGCGGCTGGAATATGCCTATCGGGTCGCCCTTTCAAGGGCACCGGATGAGCAGGAGCGTCAGATACTCGGGAAGCTCTGGGTGGCTGCGCGCGATGAGGTCTCCGGGAGCGGGGCTGAGCTTGTGGCCTGGCAGGCGGTGGCGCGAGCCCTGTTAAACTGCAGTGAAATGAATACCAGAAACTGAAACTCCCCGGATTCCTCCCCATTACGAACCATGAGAGATTTACAGAGCGGCCTGATGGAGGCCATTAACCGCCGGACATTCCTTGGCAGTTCCGGAATCGGTTTCGGCACCGCCGCCCTGGGTTCGCTCCTGAGAGCTCATTCAAGCGCGGCATCCGCACCCCAAGGCGGATACCCGGGCCTGCCGGGTTACCCGAACCTTCCGGCTCGTGCCAAGCGCGTGATTTTCCTCTGCATGGCGGGCGGGCCCTCACACCTGGAAACTTTTGACTACAAGCCCAAGCTCAATGAGCTCAATGGCCAGCCGATGCCGGATTCCTTCACCAAGGGACAGCCGATCGCACAACTCCAGGGGCAAAAGCTCAAGGTGCAGGGCCACCTGACCGGCTTCAAGCGCCACGGCAAGAGTGGCCAGTTAATCAGCGACTTCCTGCCCTGGACGGCAAAGATGGCGGATGATATCAGCATCGTGCGCTCCATGCTCACCGAGCAGATCAATCATGACCCGGCCCACACCTTCATGAATACCGGCACGGCCATCAGTGGCCGGCCCTCAATGGGGGCATGGGTAAATTACGGCCTGGGCTGCGAGACTGAGGATCTCCCCGGGTTTGTCGTGATGACGAGTGTTGGCGGGCGCAACCCGCAGCCCATTGCCTCCCGCCAGTGGTCGGCGGGCTTTCTCCCGAGTCGCTTCCAGGGGGTCGAATTCAACTCCTCGGGGGACCCGGTCCACTATGTCGGCAATCCTGAAGGGGTGTCGCCGGCGGGGCAGCGCAGGCTGGTGGACGCCGTGCAGGATCTTGACCGGCACCGCAACCTGAAGGTTGGCAATCCCGAGATCGATACCCGGATTGCCGCCTATGAGATGGCTTTCCGCATGCAGAGCTCGGTGCCGGAACTGGTTGATGTATCCGGTGAGCCGCAGCACATCCTGGATATGTATGGCGCCAAGCCCGGGGATGGATCCTACGCATCAAACTGCCTGCTTGCCCGCCGCCTTGCTGAGCGCGGGGTGCGCTTCATCCAGCTTTATCATCGCGGTTGGGACCACCACGGTGACTTGAAGAAATACATGGACATCTGCTGCGGACTCACGGACAAGCCGACCTGGGCATTACTCACTGACCTGAAGCAGCGCGGGCTGCTGGAGGACACCCTTGTCATCTGGGGTGGGGAATTCGGCCGCACCCCGATGTATCAGGGCAAGGGTGGCCCCGGGCGTGATCATCATGTAAAGGGCTTCTCGATGTGGATGGCGGGTGCAGGGATCAAGGGTGGGGTTACCCATGGCGCGACTGATGAACTTGGTTACCACTCTGTTGAGGACGTTGTCCACGTGCGTGACCTGCATGCCACCATGCTGCACCTGCTGGGGATTGACCACAGCCGGTTTTCGTTCCAGTTCCAGGGCCTTGATGCCCGCCTTACCGGTGTAGAGAATGCCCGCGTGGTGGGGGAAATCATCGCCTAGGTTCAGTTTTTGACCGGCACCGCACGGGCAATCGGCCTTCAACCCGGCAATATCCGCATGCTCAGGAGTATGTTCTTTCGCGCCTTGCGATCCCCCTTAAAAGCCGCCCGAGGATATCGGCCCCGGTAATGATACGGCGGTTGTCATCAGTCCAGTAGATAACGACATCACGGTCGACGATTTCGTCTTCACGGTCATCCGCCTCAACGACAAACTCACTGAGAGCCATATCGAGTGTTGCTTGCGGGTCCCTGATGACAATCGGGCGATGGCAATAGTCATGGATGTTGGTTTTTCCGTTCCCAAGGGAGAGCTGGAACAGGTAATCCTGCACCCTGAGCACCATTTGTGGTTCGCTGTCGTGATCGCTGATTACTGCGCGGCTCTTGTCGCTTGCACGGAGTTTCTCAAGAAAGGCATCACCCTGTGCACTACCACTCTCAGGTATCAACGGGGTATTCATCTTCATTGCAAAGGAGTGGATGGTGGCCGGGTCGATACGGGTGCCCTCCCCGGCAATCAAACGGTCATCAAGGTTGAGGAAGTTCAGGGCACCCCGTCCCTCCGTCTCACCGATTTCCGAGTCTTGCTCGCGGATGTGTTGGCGCAGGATGACCTCGATGTCGCGCTCGCGCATGAAGTTTACGCCTTCTGGCCCCACCCAGCTGTCCAGGATCAGTGCACTGGGTTTTGCCACCGGCCACAGTAACAGCTGGTAGAGCCGCACGGCAGGCGCGAGCTTTGAGCCCACCCGGATTGCGTGGCGCGAGAAATATGCCTGTGGCAGGATTTCACCGAGGAAGGTGATGCCAATGGTGGATACCAGGAACGCAGCGATTGCCGGCAGGGTTGATTCCACCAGCAGGGCCAGCAGGACATTAACACTGACATTGCCCCAGAGGATCGTGCACAGCAGGAAATTGGCGTCCTTGCGCAACTGCAGGATGCGCGCAGCCGCCTGGTTGCCGGCTTCGGTCTCGGCTTCTAGGCGCAACCGGCCGATTGAGAAGTAGGCGAGATTCAACCCCGAGAACATCGCTGACTGGCTGAGACAGAAGGCGATTCCGATCCACGTTAGGGCTGGATATAGTTCCATGAATTGACGGGCACGCTGCCAGGCATCCCGTTGCGTGGAATTATTAGCGTAATTCATGTATAGTATACAATGAGAATCCGTCACCGCACCCGGTGGTGGGCGACTTGTGTTGGATTTAAGTATAGCCTGTTGAAAATGAGTGTGATTGCCTGTCTTGACCTTGAGGGGGTCCTCGTTCCGGAAATATGGATCAATGTTGCCCGGCGGACGGGCATCGATGAGTTGATGGCGACGACACGTGATGTGGCGGATTATTCCGAGCTCATGCGCCAGCGCCTGGATATTTGTGAGGAAAACGGACTCGGGATCGGTGACATCAGCGACGTCATTGCGGAAATGCGGCCACTGGAGGGAGCTGAAGATTTCCTGGCCTGGCTCAGGGAGCACAGCCAGGTGGTGATCCTCTCCGACACCTTCTATGAGTTTGCCCAGCCGCTGATGCGACAACTGGATTTCCCGACCCTCTTCTGCCACCGGCTGGAGATTGCCGGGGACGGCAGGATCAGCGGCTTTGAACTGCGCATGCCCGAGCAGAAGCGGGAGGCCGTGAGGGCCTTTCAAAGGCTCAATTTCAGGGTGGTGGCCGCCGGGGATTCATACAATGATGTCACCATGCTCAGCGAGGCTGACGCCGGGATCCTGTTCTGTCCGCCTGAAAACGTGATTGAAGAGTTCCCGCAGTTCCCGGTAACAGTTGATTATCCCGGGCTTAAGGCGGCATTTGAGCAGGTGCTTTAGCCCCAGGATC
Organism: Verrucomicrobiales bacterium; assembly: GCA_029940475.1. Taxonomy (GTDB): domain Bacteria; phylum Verrucomicrobiota; class Verrucomicrobiia; order Verrucomicrobiales; family DEV007; genus CACIUL01. Next base: position 6,795 of record JAPYUT010000059.1, read on the forward strand.
CCGCGATTGAGGAAATTATGAGGACAGGGCGATTTGTCTTTTCCTTGGGCCCTGTTGCGGTTTTAAATGAAAACAGGGGAGAGGAATATCCCGTCACGAACAAACAACCCACACATAAAGATGTCCAATATCACAAGACGCAATTTTTTGAGAACGACGACGGCGGGAGCGGTCGCGGGAGTGCCCTTGATCAGCGGCACCAGGGCGGCGCCCCGGATTATCGGCGCCAATGACACGATGAGGATCGCCGTTGCCGGGCTCAATGGCCGCGGCAAGAGCCACATCGGCGGCTTCCTCGGCCAGAAGAATGTCGAGATTGCCTACGTGATTGATCCTGACGAGCAGGTGCTGGCGCGCACCGTGGAGAGCCTCAAGAAGCGTGGCCAGAAAAATGTCAAGGGTGTGGCTGATGTGCGCAGGGCACTCGATGACAAGAACGTTGACGCCCTGACGGTGGCAACCCCCAACCACTGGCATTCCTTGATGACCATCTGGGGCGCGCAGGCCGGCAAGCATGTCTATGTCGAGAAGCCGATGAGCCATGACATTGCCGAGGGAAGGATTGCCGTTGCCGCCCAGGAAAAATACGGGGTCGTTATCCAGCACGGCACCCAGCAGCGCAGTGATGCCGGGCGTGCCGGCTTGCATGACCAGATCAAGGCCGGCAAGTGGGGCCGGCTGAAGATTTCCTACGGCTACTGCTGCAAGCCGCGCGGCGGTATCGGGCACAAGGCTCCCGGGGACCCGCCGGCGAACCTGGACTGGAACCTGTGGAAGGGACCTGCGGTGATTGACCAGTTCCACGGCAACTACGTGCACTACAACTGGCACTGGTTCTGGGCCAGCGGCAACGGTGACCTCAATAACCAGGGAACCCACGAGCTTGATGTTGCCAGGTGGGCCATTGATGATGACCAGACCCACCCGGTGCGCGCGATGGCAATCGGCGGGCGCTTCCAGTGGCAGGACCAGGGGCAGACACCCAACACCATGTTTGGCATGGCCGAGTATCCCAACGGCCAGCAGGTGTTCTTCAACGTGCGCAACGTCAACTACAAGGGTTACAAGCGCCAGGTTGAGAACCAGTATTACTTTGAGGACGGGGGCAGGATCATTGGCAGGAATTACTATGCCAAGGGTAGTGACAAGGGTGAGAAGGTTGACTTTGGCAAGGGCAAGGTGACACCCGGCGGCAACTGGGGCAGCTTCATCGCCGCCTGTCGCGCCGGTAAGCCGGAGATGGCCAACGGCAACGCCCGCGACGCCCATTACGGCTGCGTGGTCGGTCACCTGATGAACAATTCCTACCGGCTCGGTGAGGATGTCCCCTTCAACCAGAAGGCGGGCCGGTTCGGTGACAACAAGGATGCCGCCGAGCATTTCGGCCGCCTGCACGAGGTCATGGGCAAGGGGGTGGGTATCCCGGAAAAGGACAACTACTACACCGTTGGGCCGTGGTTGACATTCGACCCGAAGACCGAGCGTCACACCGGCGAGCACGCCGCCGACGCCAACAAACTGCTCAAGGACAAGGACAATGCCGGCTTCGAGGTGCCCGGGTTAAGCAAGGTATAAAGCAGCAGGGCACAGGCCCCTTGTTTTCCTGCGCCCACCACTGCCTGTGGCTTGGGACACGGGGGATATGTTTACCTGCAGCCAGCCTCAGCGCCCTCCCCGGAACGGCGCCTTGAAAGCGAATTTCAGGTCGTGCTTGATGGTGTCATAATACGAGATGGCAGGGTTCCCTGATGGGTCAAAGCTTAAGGAGGTGTATCTGCCAACATCCCCTTCGCTGTCGATGGTGGTGGTTTGCCAGGGCAGGTCGATGTCAAGGGAGGCAAGCAATTGCTGAATGGTGGCATTCTGGTCCTTGAGCGCAGGATTCTCCGCCTGTAAGGCGGCGATGGTTGCTACCGTCGCCTGCCGGTGCTCAGTGAGCATCGCTTCCGTTGCAGCCTGGTTGTCATTGATCTTCGCTTCGATCACAGCCTGGTTGGCATTGATCCTCTCCCAGATCTCCTGCAGCGACTTCATGGTCGGCGCCGGCGCGCCGGCAGAGGCAAGATCACCCTGGGCGTGGAGGCCCGTGGTGCAAAAAAGCACGGCAGGGATGAAGGTAAAGGCAATCAGATTGAGTTTCATGGCTTCCTCATAGAGGAAGCCGACCCTATCTGTCGAGCCTATGATATCACCCTTCTATCGTGCCTGCCACGGTGGCCTCGCGCGACCCGGATCACGGTAACACCTGCCCGGCAATGACGGAAGACGGCTCCCTTTAACCCCTGACGTTGTAGCAGTGGATGAGTTCCTGGTCGCGCAGGTATAGCTTTCCGTCGATGACCACCGGGTGGGTCCAGATTTTTCCCCTGGGGCTGCGCAGCTTGGTCTGGGGATCAAGCGTGAAGCGGGATTTCTCTTGCCATCCTTGCGGGCTCGCCTCCACCAGCGCCACTGTGCCGTCCTTTTCCGAGAGGCAGTAGAACATGCCGTCGGCATAGTGGATGGCGCCTTTCCCCAGTTCCTTGGAGCTCCATACCTCCTTGCCGGTTGCAAATTCCTGGCACTTCCAGCCGCCTTTATCGGAGTATCCGTAGAGATGCTCGCCGACCAGGATGACACCGCCATGGTGGTTGATCATGACCTCGTTCCGGTAGGCCTCATCGACCTTGCCTGCTGCCCCCAGCTTGACCGACTTGCAGCCGACGCCATAGCCGGAGGCGATGTAGACATGGCCGTCCCTGTAGATCGGCGTTGGCACCACAGCGGTCCTGCCGGTCCAGTCCGAGCGCCAGACCAGCTCTCCCGTCTCGGCAGACACGCCGGCGAGTGTTTTCTGGAATAACTGCACATACTGGCGCTTGCCGCCATGCTCAATGGGGATAACCGAGGAATACTGCGCCCCGTCCTTCACCTCGCCGCTCTGCCAGATTTTCTTGCCGGTCATCTTGTCGAGTGCGGCGATGGCTCCCTTGCCGCCCCCGGGAGTGCAAATGACCTGGTCGCCGTCAACCAGAGGGGACTCGCAGTAACCCCAACCCGGCACTTTGCCGCCAAGGTCCTTCACCATGTCAGCCTCCCACAGGATGGAGCCGTCATCAGTCTTGACACAAACAAGCTTGCCGCGTGCACCGAGGGCGTAGACCCGGTCCCCGTCGACTGTTGGGGTGCCGCGCGGGCCATTGCCCCAGTTGTTCTTGAAGTAGACGCCGATCTGCTTGCTCCAGGTTTCCTTACCGGTGCCGGCATCAAGGGCAATCAGGAAGATGGCGGCATCGCGTGCCCCCATGGTGAAGAGCTTGCCGCCTGAGATGGCCGGCCCGGAATAACCTAGTCCCGCATCCCGGTATACCCACAACTGCTGCGGCCCGCCTGCCGGCCACTGCTTGAGCAGGCCCTTGTCCGGTGAGTGGTCACTGATATCCGCGCCACGCCAGCGAAGCCATTCAGCGGCACCCGCGTTACCGGTATTTCCGGTGGCCTTGGCCTCACCGGAATTGACGAATTTCTGGTCCGACTCGCTGAGCAGGTTGATGGCGAAGATGAGTGTTTTCCCGTCACTGCGCCGGACAGTGACCTTGTCGTTCTCGAAGCTGATCAACTCGCCCCGGAAGGTCCTTGAGCCGTCGGCACTGGTCCATTCGCGGGCGAAGAGGCCTGCAGGGGCCGTGATGGTGGCGAGGAAAATAAGCAATAAGATTTTCATGGTGATCAATATATTTTGCCGTGATGGCGGGCTAGCACACAATAATATGTCCTGTTGTCGTGTTATTCAACGCAGCTGTGAGCGATAATGTCCGGGCAGGGCATGGTATCCTGGCCGGTCAGGGTTGGATTTTTTTCTTCGGCTTGAGCCTGGGACCTTTCTTGGACGCTGGGAGGCCGATGGTCAGTGCCCCCTGGCGGCGAGGATCGCTGGCACCGTAAAAGTGTCCGTTGATCCTGGATACACTTTGGGTCGATCCCATCAGGGGACGGGTTTTCACCCTGTGCGAGCGGGCCTGCAATGCTGCAATGGTCTCCGGGTTGAATCCTGGCTCAACCCGGACCTCATCGGGGAACCACTGGTGATGGAAGCGTGCCGCCGCGCTTGCCGCTGAGATGTCCATACCGTGGTCGATGAGGTTGCATACGATCTGCAATACCGTGGTAATGATGCGGCTGCCGCCCGGGCTGCCGGTGGCAACCAGGTGGCTCTTCCCCTTGAAGAGGAGGGTCGGGGTCATTGAACTGAGCATGCGCTTGTTAGGCTCGATGGCATTGCGCCGCCCGCCGAGCAGCCCGTAAGCGTTGGCCACGCCGGGCTTGGCACTGAAGTCGTCCATCTCGTTGTTTAACAGGATCCCTGTTCCCGGAACCATGATGCCGGAGCCGTAACTGAAGTTGAGCGTGTAGGTGTTTGCTACCGCGTTGCCCCATTGGTCGATGACACTGAAATGCGTGGTCTCGTTGCTCTCGGTGTCCTCCTGCGCTCCAAGTCCAGGTGAGACTTTAGCGCTGGCTGTTGCAAGGGATGGGTTTATCTGCGCGGCAAGGCGCCTTGCATAGTCCTTTGAGATGAGCGCCCCGGAGGGAATGTCGGCAAAGTCAGGGTCACCCAGGTAACGTGAGCGGTCAGCGTAGGCGCGGCGCATTGCCTCAACGCAGATGTGGATGGTGTTGGTTGAGTTGTGGCCGTATTTTGCAATGGGGAATGCTTCCAGGATGTTGAGCATCTGGACCAGGTGGATGCCGCCGGAACTGGGTGGCGGCATCGCGACAATCTTCCACCCGCGGTAGGTTCCGCTGACAGGTTTGCGAACGACAGGCCGGTAGTTGGTGAGGTCATCACTCGTGATGATGCCGCCGTTGGCCTTCATGTCGGTAATGATCGCCCCGGCGACAGGGCCGGAGTAAAAGGCATCCGGCCCATGCCTGGCGATCAGTCTCAGGGTCTTGGCAAGGTCCTTCTGGATCAACCTTGACCCGAGCGCTGGCGGTGATCCGTCAGGACGGTAGAATACCTTCAGTGCGGCGGGTGAGTCCTTGAAATGCCCGCGATGCTCTGCAAGGGATTGATGCAGGTCCTCACCGACAATGAACCCGTCCTCGGCGAGTTTGATGGCCGGCTCAAGGGCGCGGGTGAGGGAGATTGTCCCGTGTTTGCGCAATGCGAGGGCAAGTCCGCGCACGCTGCCGGGAACTCCAGCGGCGAGGTGACCCGAGCGTGAAAGCCGGTTATCCACGTTGCCCTCGGCGTCGAGAAACATGTCGCGATGCGCCGCCCCGGGTGCCTTTTCGCGGTAATCAATGGCGGTCTGCCTGTTTTCCTTTGCAAGGTGGATAAGCATGAATCCCCCGCCGCCAATATTACCGGCACGCGGAAGGGTTACCGCGAGCGTGAAGCCGGCGCAGACCGCGGCGTCAACGGCATTGCCTCCCCCGGCGAGGATGCGTGCCGCGGCGCGGGTGGCATGTGCCTCCTGCGTGGCCACCATGCCGCCGCCACCCGTTACAGGGGGAGCGGGGGCGAATGATCCCTGGATTTCCCCGCCGGCCTGTGCCGCCAGTGCTAAGCAGCATTGGCTGACAAGGATGAGCGGGATCGCGCGATGGGAGAACCTGTTTGTCATTGCACAATATTTGCTCCGCCTGCCAGTCACTCCACATTTGCTTCAGGGATGGCAGCCGCCGGCAAGAAGAAGTTAGATTCGCATGGGCACGATACACATTTCCGGGTAGGATATCCAGCGATGAGGATTTTCACGACCTTTTTTATCACCGCGGCAATGAATCTCGCGGCTTATGCCGCAGAGCGCCCCAACTTTGTCTGGATCATTTCTGAGGATAATTCGATCCATTATCTTGATCACTTCTTTCCCGGGGGAGCAGACACGCCACACATCAAGGCACTGGCGGCAAATGGCATTACTTTTGACCATGCCTTCTCCAATTCCCCGGTCTGTTCCGTTGCACGCTCGACACTTATTACCGGGTGTTATGCGCCGCGTATCGGCACGCAGTATCATCGCCGCAGCGCCATGGCACCAATGCCCGATGGGGTAAGGATGTTTCCCTCCTACCTGCGCGCGCAGCACGGCTATTACACGACCAACCGTTCCAAGACGGACTACAACGCCAAGCCGGGAAAAAATGTCTGGGATGAGTCCTCAAACAAGGCCCACTGGCGCAAACGCAAGCCTGGCCAGCCCTTCTTCCACAAGGCCAGCTACGCAATCTCGCACGAGAGCTCACTTCATTTCAGCGCACAGGCGATGGCATCTCAGCCTACGCGGCACGACCCGGCAAAAGTCAGGCTGGCGCCCTATCACCCGGACACACCGACATTGCGCTACACCCATGCGCGTTACCTCGACAACATCGTCAAGATCGACGAGGTGGTGGGCAGGGTGGTTGCCGAGCTCAAGGAGGATGGCCTGCTTGAGGATACCTTTGTTTTCTACTTCGGGGATCACGGCGGCGTCCTTCCGCGCGGCAAGGGTTATGCCTATGAGAGCGGGTTGCACGTGCCGCTGGTGGTGCGTGTGCCGAAGAACTTCAGGCACCTGGTGAAGGAAAAACCCGGTTCAAGGCAGCAGGGTTTTGTCGGGTTCATTGACTTTGGCCCCACGGTTTTGAATCTTGCCGGCGCGGATATTCCCAAGCCGATTGACGGCAGGCCTTTCCTCGGCAAAGGCGCGGCAACCCGGGATTTCACCTTCGGCTACGCTGACCGCTTCGATGAGAAATACGACCTTGTCCGCTGGGTGCGCAAGGGCAGGTTCAGCTACCAGCGCAACTACCAACCGTTTAATTTTGACTCCCTGCAGAATGATTACCGCTATCGACAACTTGCCTACCGCGAGTGGCGCCAGCTCTACCGGGCCGGCAGGCTCAATGCCGCCCAGCGACAGTTTTTTGAACCGCGGGCAGCGGAGGCTCTGTATGATATTGAGAATGATCCCCACGAGGTCAATAATCTTGCGGGTGACCCGGGACATGCGAAAACCCTGGCCGGGCTGCGCTCTTTGTTGGCTACCCAGGTGCGCAGGCTCAATGACCTGAGTTTCTTTCCCGAGCCCTACATGGTGAGTGAGGCGATGGATAACCCGGCGAAATTCGGCAGGCAACATGCCGGGCAGATTGCCCGGATGGTGGCCATTGCAGACTTACAGCTTATTGAGTTTTCCAAAGCCAAGGCGGGAATTGAACGTGCCCTGCAGTCAAAAGATCGCTGGGCACGTTATTGGGGCTGCATTGTCGCCAGTGCCCATGGCCAGGCACCTGAAGATCTTGCGGATCTGGTTGAAATCCTTGCCTATGATGATCCTGAGCCGCTGGTGCGCGCTCGTGCCGCTGAATTTCTCGGGCTTACCGGCAAAGGGGATCCCAGGCCGATGATCAAGTCGGCGTTGAAGATGTCACAATCCGAGGTGGCGACCAACCTGATCCTGAACACTGCGGTGCTTCTGCAGGACGGCAGGAAGGGTATCAAGTTCAACGACCTTACCAGCGATGACGTCAACCACTCCGGGCGGTATGTGGCGGCGCGCCTGGCTTACCTTGCCGGCAGGAAACCGCCGGTGAAGGAAAGGAAGAAGAACAAGAAGGGCTGAGTGGACTCAGCAGGCCGGCTGCCTGGCTAGAACTGGAAGTAGATAAACTCAGTAGCGGTCTCGGATTTGAGCAGGAGAATCGCGATGAGCAGGATGCTTGCCAGTGCTCGTCCCCGGTACACCATCGGTCTGTCCAGCAATGCAGGACAAGGGGAAGGACAAGGATAGCAGAGAAGGCGAGGAAGTAGGCCCCGATACGCCATTCGTCGATGCTTACACCAACCGGGCTGCATCGGTAAACCTGCGGGCATGTGATTGACTTGTGTTGCCGGAAAGACACCACCGTTGGTGAAAGACGCGGGAAATAAAGTTCGATCCTGCCAAAGGAGGAGAATTGCCGTCCCCCTTTAGCCCGTAGCACTTGCCGAATACAGCCAGTTGCGCGAGGCTCGCGGAACGATGAAGAGCAATTCGATTACCATTTCCCTTATTCTCCTTGCATTGACAGCATCCACAGTTGTGGCCGCAAGGCCAAATTTCCTGGTCATCTATACCGATGATGTCGGTTATGGCGATGTGAGCTGTTACCAGGGGTGCAATTTCAAGACGCCCAACATCGATAGGATCGCAACGGAAGGACTGCGGTTTACCGATGCCCACTGCACGGCGGCAACATGCACGCCATCACGCTACACCCTGCTCACCGGTTCCTATGCGTTTCGCAATAAAAGAGCCAAGATCCTGCGCGGAAGTGCAGCCTTGATCATTGACCCGAAGATGGCAACCCTGCCGAAGGTCCTGCAGCAGTCGGGCTATGCTACAGCTGTCGTGGGTAAGTGGCACCTTGGCCTGGGGGAAGGGAATGTGAACTGGAATGGCGAGGTGAAACCGGGCCCGCGTGAGGTGGGATTCGGGTATCATTTCCTGATCCCGGCAACCGGTGACCGCACCCCCTGCGTCTACCTGGAACAGGGACGGGTTGTTGGCCTTGATCCCAAGGATCCCATTGAGGTCAGTTACGGTAAGCGTATCGGTTCTGCTCAGTCGGGGAGTGAGGCGCGCGATACGCTCAAGATGGACTGGTCGCACGGGCACAACAGCACGATCGTTAACGGCATCTCGCGCATTGGCTGGATGACCGGTGGCCGGAAAGCGCGCTGGGTGGATGAGGATATGGCTGATGTCATTACCCGGAAAGCCGTTGAGTTTATTGGCAAGAACAAGGAAAAGCCCTTTTTTCTTTTTTACTCGACCCATGACATTCACGTGCCTCGGGTGCCGCACCGGCGCTTCGTCGGGAAAAGCGGCACGGGTCCGCGTGGTGATGCCATGGTGCAGACCGACTGGTGTGTCGGTGAGCTCATGAAGGCGCTGGAGGCCAATGGCCTAGCGGACAACACAATGGTTATTTTCAGCTCGGATAATGGACCGGTACTTGATGATGGCTACAAGGACGATGCCAACGAGAAACTGGGTGACCATGACCCGAATGGCCCACTGCGTGCGGGCAAGTATTCCAAGTTTGAGGGAGGAACTCGCGTGCCGTTCATCATTAAGTGGCCGGGGAAAGTCAAGCCCGCCGGGACAAGTGCAGCCTTGTTCGGACAGGTGGACCTGGCCAGGACCATTTGCATGATAGCAGGTGCGCAGATTCCCGATGGTGCCTTTGTTGACAGTCGTGATGCCGGCAGATCACTGGTGGGCAAGGACCCGGTTGGCCGGCCCCACTTGGTTCATGAGGCTGGCGGGTTGGCGTTGCGGCAGGGCAAGTGGAAATTCATCCCTGCCGGCGGAACACGTGACAGGCTGGGTCCATGGGGGACCGTGAAGGTTCCCGGCGGCGGAAATCTCTACGACCTTTCCCAAGACCTTGGTGAACGCAGGAGTGTGGCTGCCCAGAATGCCGACAAGCTGGCCGAGATGAAGGTGCTGTTGCAGAAAATCCGGGAATCCCATGATGGTTGAATGGCATCCCATTGCAAAAAAAGCGCCGTTCCTTTTCGGAACGGCGCCTCGTGATAATCAAAGTTGCGGGAGGAATTATCCCACTTCGCTAATGGTTTGCAGGATGCGCCCGGCAATGGCGTAGGGATCACCCTGGGAGTTCGGCCGGCGATCCTCAAGGTAACCCTTGTAACCGTTATCGACGAACGACTGCAATACGCGGACTGATGCGCCGCGATCGGCGACGCCCCAGCTGAACTTGTCAATCGACTGGGTCTCGTGCAGGCCGGTCAGGCGCATGTGGTTGTCAGGGCCGTAAGCGGCAATGTGCTCGTCTTTGTTATCGTCGAAAGCGCTCATCAGCTTGTTGAAATACTCCTCTCCGCCTTCCTCGCGAATCTTCTGGGTGGAGAAGTTGCAGTGCATGCCGGAGCCGTTCCAGTCGCCGGCGAAGGGCTTGCAGTGCCATTCGACATCAACACCGTATTTCTCGCTGGCGCGCAGGAGCAGGTAACGCGCCACCCACATCTGGTCGGCGGCATTGGCGGAACCTTCGCCGAAGATCTGGAACTCCCATTGTCCCTTCGCCACCTCGGCGTTGATGCCCTCATGGTTGATGCCGGCATCAAGACAGAGGTCAAGATGTTCGTCGACGATGGCGCGGGCAATGTCACCAACGTTATTGTGTCCGACACCGGTGTAGTATTCGCCCTGCGGGTCAGGGTATCCGATTTCCGGCCAACCGAGAGGTCGACCGTCCTGGTAGAGGAAGTATTCCTGTTCAAAGCCGAACCATGCATCCGGGTCGTCGGGGATGCCGGCACGGGTGTTTGACGGATGCGGGGTTCCATCCGTCAGGCAGACCTCACACATGACTATTGCGGCATCACCGGTGCGACCACTGTCTTCATAAACAGCAACCGGCTTAAGCATACAGTCAGAATCGCTGCCTTCGGCTTGTTGCGTTGAAGAGCCGTCGAAGCCCCAGATGGGAATTTGTTCAAGGGTCGGGAAGTCGTCGAATTCAGCGACCTTGGTCTTTCCGCGGATGTTTGCAACGGGGGTATACCCGTCCAGCCAGAGGTATTCTAGTTTGTATTTGGCCATCGTTTTATTTATGTAGGTTAAGTTGTTTAAGATAGGTTAGTCGTCTCGGGGGAGCGTGCCATTAGACACAAAGTCTGAATAGATGCACCCGAGCGGCGGATCCTAGAAGAGCAGACCATGTGCCAAATGTCCATGTCGATTTATCAGGTTCTGCAGAAAATTTTTACTATTCGGGCAATATGGCCTTACCGGGTTTCATGCCCGGCACGGTATTTTCTGTAGATCAGTTTCAGGAGGCCAATGGTCTGCCTTACGCTCAAGGCTGATGCGTGAAGAGAAGAATACCCGGCGTTCAATGGTCCATATAGGCTTTGACGGCCGCGTGCATAAGGTATTTCGCGGTCCGAAAGCCAGCCAGCGCTTTGCCACCGAGGTTCGTGTGTTGAGTTACCTGGAAGGGCGGGGATGTGATTTTGTGCCGCGACTTCTGGATTCTGATCCTGAAGGATTGAAAATAATAACCACAAATTGCGGCAGCAAGGTTGACCTGCTGGGCAAGGAGCGCACCGGCAAACTTTTTGAACAACTGGAAGCCTATGGGGTTCGTCATGAAGATCCTTTCCTGCGCAATGTGACCTATAGGGCCTCGGATGGACGATTTTGTATTATTGACTTCGAGTTTGCCACTATCCTTGACGAAGAAAAGGGCAGCAGCATTGCCGATACAGGACATGCTGTGGCTGCGGTGAGCAATGATGGGGAAACGGTAATTGGGATCAAGTGGAGTTGCAGGACGGACATTGGTTGCTTTCGAAAGAATAACGAGGATGCGTTTGTTGTGCTGTCGCTCACCAGTGAGGGAGCTGCTGTGCTGGGAAGCAACGGCAGTGACTCAGTGGCTGAATCCGATTTTATCCTGGCAGTCAGTGACGGCATGGGAGGCGCGCGTTCAGGTGAATTTGCCAGCCGGATTGCAGTGGATAAGATTACCCACCTGCTGCCCGGTTATTTCCGCTGCCAAGTGGCAACTGACAGCGGTGAGCGGCAGGTAATGAAGGAACTCTTCGAGATCATTCACGCTGATATAGGGATGCTTGGGGAAGCTTATCCCGAGTGCAGGGGGATGGGTGCCACACTCAGTTTGTGCTGGGTGATGCCGAGCAGGTTGTTAATTGCCCACATTGGTGATTCGCGCGTCTACCGGTGGCGGGGTGGTGAGGGAAATGGACTGAAGCAGTTAACTCAAGATGATACGCGGGTTGCCGGGTTGCAGCGCGCCGGGAAAATCTCCGAATATGAGGCTCGCAATCATCCTGCACGAAATATGCTGAGCAAGGCACTTGGCGCGGGCAATCAATATGTTACCCCTCAGGTTGAAGTGCTTGAATTAGAGCGAGGTGACCGCTTCTTGATTTGTTCAGACGGCGTGACAGACGGTATCTGGGATAGCGGGATCGGCAAGTTGCTTGAAAATGGGTCGGGGGCAGAAGAAATTGTGGATCAAGCAGTTAAGGAATCAGGCAGGGACAATGCCACGGCCATCGTGCTGGACATCCTCTGATGAATCATGACGGCTTTTCCAAGGTGGGGAAGAGCTGTGTAAACACAAGCTGCCGGAAGATCCGGCCGCCGCAATTATCCAGCTTGTCCTGCCCGGGGCTAGGCCAAGAGGTCTTTGACCACGTGGCCGTGAACATCGGTCAGTCGGTAGTCACGTCCCTGGAAACGATAGCTGAGTTTTTCGTGATCGAAGCCGAGCAGGTGCATCCAGGTGGCTTGCAGGTCATGGACATGCACCTTGTCGCGTGCCACCGAGAAGCCGAGCTCGTCGGTCTCACCGTGTGAGTAGCCTCCCCGCGCACCGCCGCCGGCGATTACCATGCTGTAGGCGTTGGGAAAGTGGTCGCGACCGAGGACCTTGCCCTTGGAGGTACGCCCTTCGCGGAACGGTGTACGCCCGAACTCGCCGCCGATGATGATCAGGGTCTCGTCAAACAGGCCGCGCTCTTTCAGGTCACGGATCAGTGCTGCTATCGGCTTGTCCATGGTCGCACATTTATTGGTCAGTCCGTCGCGGATGTCCTCGGAGGGGTTGGTGCCATGAAAGTCCCATCCCCAGTCGAAGAGTTGCACGAAGCGCACGCCCTGTTCAGTCAGTCGCCGTGCCAGCAGGCAGTTGTTGGCGAGGCTGGCCCCGCCCGGCTTGGCACCGTAGGCCTCGAGGGTTTTCGCGTTTTCCTTCGAGATGTCCATCACCTCGGGAACTGTCATCTGCATGCGGAAGGCCAGCTCATACTGGGCGATGCGGGTCAGGGTCTCCGGGTGGCCAAAGTCCTTTGCTGCCGTTTCGTTAAGATCCTTGAGTGCGTCCAGGGAACTGCGTCGCATGTTGCGGTCCATGCCTTTCGGGTCGGATAAATAAAGCACGGGATCGCCTTTTGAGCGGCATTGCACACCCTGATAGACTGAGGGAATAAAGCCTGCGCCGAAGGTGTTCTTTCCGCCGTTGGGCTGTACGCCACTGGAGATAAGGACCACGTAGCCGGGCAGGTTCTCATTCTCGGTACCGAGACCATAGGTGACCCAGGAGCCGAATGAGGGCCTGCCGGGTCTCGGTGAGCCGGTATGCACGAAGAGTTCCGCCGGTGCGTGGTTAAACTGCTCGGTAGTCATTGACTTGATGACACACAGGTCATCTGCCAGCCCGTGAAAATTGGGAATTGCATCCGACATCCATGTTCCGCCTTTGCCAAACTGCTTGAAAGTGCGGGGTGTTCCCATCAGTTTCGGGCGACCGCTGGTGAAGGCAAAGCGCTTACCCTTGTAGAACTCATCCGGGCAGTCCTCATTGTTGCGTTTCACCAGTTCCGGTTTGTAGTCCCACAGGTCGAGGTGCGGCGGTGAGCCGGTGAGGTGGATATAGATGACCCGCTTCGCTTTGCCTTTGAAGTGCGATTGCTTCGGAGAGAGCGGGTTGGTGGGGGCTTCGGCGGCAGCGCAGTTTTCCCCGAGCATTTGCCCAAGGGCGATGCTGCCGAGACTGATGCCGCTACCTGCCAGGAAGTGGCGGCGTGTCTGGTGCTGGAGTTGTTGCTGGTAGAGGTTCATCGCTTCATTAAGAATTCATCAAGGTTGAGCAAAACATTGCCTACCACGGCGAGCGCCGCGAGTTGGGCGGGATCCATGCCTTGTGGAGCAGCGCCAAGTGGCTGGGTGGCCATCATGGTTGCTGCGGCCGGGTCTTGCTTGTAATGGGAGTGGGCATCATCAAAAAGTTTTGTGAGTCGCGTCAGTTCTGCTGCCCCGGCAGGACGTGAGAGGCAAAGCCGAAAGCCATGCCCGATGCCTGAAGCCGCACTCTTTTCTTGAGTCGCCGCAGTATACATGCGCCGGGCGAGAGCTTGTGCCGCCTCAATGTAGACCGGGTCGTTAAGGGTGACCAGTGCCTGTAGGGGGGTGTTGGTTCGGCTGCGGCTTACAGTGCAGGTTTCCCGGTTGGGCGCATCGAAGGTAGCCATCGAGGGATAGGGGTTGGAGCGGCGCCAGGTGGTGTAGAGGCCACGGCGGTATTTGTCCTCGCCTTGTGAGGTCGTCCAGTCGATACCGCCGCCAAAGGCTGCCTTAATGCCGAGGCTTGGTTGTGGAGGGCGCACCGGCGCACCATACATTTTCGAGCTTAACAAGCCGGAAACCGCCAGCGCCTGGTCACGTATCATTTCTGCGGAGAGCCGGAAGCGCGGGCCGCGGGCCAGCAGGCGGTTGTCGGGATCCGGCTCTGTGGAGATGTCATTGATCCTCGAGTTCTGGCGATAGGCGGCCGAGGTGACCAGCAGTTTAAGGAATGCTTTCATGTCCCAGCCGCTTGCCATGAACTCAACCGCCAGCCAGTCGAGCAGCTCAGGGTGAGTGGGCAATTCTCCCTGCGAGCCAAACTCTTCACTGGTGGGGACGATGCCGATGCCGAAAACCATCTCCCAGAGGCGGTTGGCCATCACGCGCGCGGTTAGCGGGTTGTCCTCATCGGCCAGCCATTTGGCCAGGGTCAGCCGGTCCATTTTACTGCTGTCCTTTGGCTGATGGAATGCGGCAGGCAACCCGGCATTCACCTCCTTTCCTTTATCCAGATAGTTACCGCGCATCTGGATGTTGGTTTTCCGTCCCTTGCCTGCAGCGAGCTCGCGCATGACGGGAACGGTGGTGGCGGGCTTGAGGCCGGCAAGTTGTCTCCTGAGCTTTGTGAGCTCCGCACTGGTCGTGACGGTCTCGGGATTGAGTTCGGAAAAATGGTGGAGTAATTCTGTCACTTGTGTCTCACTGCGTTTTTTGACAGGTATTGCGATGATTTCAGCGAGTTTGTGAGGCAGGGCACGGTGAGGGAGAGTGGAATCAGTAACTGATATCCGGAAGCGCCCGATAGCGTGTTCTCCGTAAGTTTGCCTGAGTGTAAAGTTGAGTTTTCCCCCGGGCAATGGGCTTGCCAGCTCGAAGATGGCATGGTGATCTTTTCCCGCTTGCGGTGCAACCGCCCATCCGGAATGTCCGCCGGCATTTCCGTCGATTGCCAGAGACACAGCAAATTTCTCCTGGTTGAAACTTGAAGTGGCATGGGTGAACACTGCCTTTTGGCCGCCGGCAAGGGATATTTCCTTTTCACGCTGCGGTGCTTTTTTGTAGGTTTCGCTCCAGACCGTCCCGCGCTTGTCATCGAGTAGCGAGAGACTGAAGCCATCAAGCCTTGAGGCCGTCCCGGCATCGGTGCGGTTCCAGACCACGATGCGTGAAATGTCCCGCTGTTCACCAAGGTCGACTTCCCAGAACAGGTTTTCCTTCTGCGGGTATGCGGCGTGCGCAACGCTTCCTGCCCCATATTTACCGTTCGTGTTACCGTCGATTGCCCGCCCGGCCACCGCGTCAGCATAAGTTCCCGCCTGGCTTGCCTTGCCCTTCAGCGCTACATTCTCGGTGCCGCTGAAAACCTGAACCTCGGCGATGTTAAGAATCTTGTTCTTACCGGGCAGGTCGATGCGCACAAAGCGGCCAAGCTTGGAGGGTGACTCCGCCCCGGCGACCAACTCGATCTCATTAAGCACAAAGTTGCCCTTTCGACCGGGGCCTTGCCAGTGACTGAGGCTCTCATGGCTCAAGACGTCGAGTCGAACAGCGGTGATCGCCGTGTTTTTTGCGATACCCTCAATGGTGTAGGTGTCTGTTGGTGTCGACTTGCCACCCACCAGGTAGGAACCGTCCTCGAGGCGCGTGAAGCTTGCTCCTGATTCGGCCCGTGCCGCTATTCCGGCCAGTGACTGCCACTGCTTGTCCTCATTGGGCAATTCTGCCTCCCATTTTGCCAGCGCCTCCATATTTTGCGTGCTGATTGCGGTGAGTGATTCTTCCAATTTCGCGATTTGTGTCTCGATTTCCTCCTGTTGTTGTTTTTGTGCACCGCTCAAGACCGGAATCGTGGGGCTTTCATCACGACGGTCAGCATCCTGGGTCTGGTTGAGGATGGCGAACATGCTGAAATACTCCTCCTGTGAAATGGGATCATATTTATGGGTGTGACATTGCGCACAGGCCATGGTGGTGCCCATCCAGGTGGCCATGGTGGTGTTGACACGGTCGACGAT
>JAPYUT010000060.1 GCA_029940475.1 Verrucomicrobiales bacterium
TTCAAGGTAATCAATGACGCGCTTGATATTGTCATCCACCGCACCCACCGCGCGCAAATACTTGTGGATCATATGCTGGTAGGCGGCGGAAGTTTTGCCGCGATCACTGCCGTCGTGTGGCCACATGGGAGGTTCCTCGTCTTCATCGTGCCGGCCGAAGTAACCGTTTTTCTCGAGCATGTGCCAGGTGTGCACACCTTTAAGGCGGGGGCTGCTCTTGGCCACTTTCTCATGCAGGCTGGGTGGCTCGGGGATCAGTGTGTCCTTGAGGTAGTTTTTCCAGCGTTCCGGATATTCATAGGAATGGTGCGGTGCCTTGAAATGCAGCATCATGCAGAAGGGCTTTTTGGTATCCCGGCCTTTCAGCCACTTAAGCGCCTCGGTGGTGTAGACGTCCGAGGAGTAACCGATGTGTTTCTCGCCGGGCACCACCTCGCGTTTCTTCTTCTTTCCATACCATTGGCCCGTTTTCGTGAAGAACACCGGGTCGAACCATGAACCCTGGCCGCGCGTGACCTTGAAGGTGTCGAAGCCTTTTGGCCTTGAGGAGAGATGCCACTTGCCGAAGACCGCCGTCTGGTAACCGGCCTCCTGCAACCCGGCGGCCACCTGCGGGGAGTCCTCATTGATGGCGCCGTTGAGATTGGGCACGCCGTTCTTGTGGCTGTATTGACCGGTGAGGATGCTGGCGCGGCTGGGTGAGCAGATGGAGTTGTTACAGCAAACGTTGGTAAAGCGCATGCCCTCGGCTGCCAGGCTGTCAATGGTTGGGGTGGGGCAGTATTTCTTGAGCCATGAGCCGTATGCCCCGATGGCCTCGGAGGCATGGTCATCAGACATGATGAAGAGGATATTGGGCCCCTGGTCCCTGGCGCGCAGGTCGGCCGGCGAGATTATGCCAAGAAAGGCCGCACAGGTGGCGGTGATCACATTGATACTTTTCACCGGCCGATACATGTTCAACAGATATGCCGGGATACTGGCTAACTCAAAGAAGCAGTCAATATCACCGGTCCAGCCGGGTTAAGCAATCAACTCGGGGATAATGCCGGCGCACAGGGCAATGGCGAGAACAGTCATGGCTTGCCTTTTAAGCGGATTCCCTGAATCGATGAACACTGGCCTTTTCATTCAACTGGTTGTCACAAGCAATGTGACGCAGGTGGCATTATCTCACTAGAAGAGGGTGAATTATACCCTAATTCAACAGTAATATATTCTTAGGCGATCAGTCATCCTCAATTGACCCCATGTTTGTTAATGGCTTATTGGCAGTTGCGCTGGCAATCGTTATTGCGTAACGCAGCACTTCATCATAGAATCAACTTTGTTTGAGCGTTACGTGCATTGCGTGATGTAAAGCCCCTAGTCCGACCTCGTCCCTTGAAACGTTTCCGCCAGTTCCCTGCCACAGGAGTGATAATCCTCGTGTCCCTGCTCTTGGCACCGCTTACATTTAGCCAGACGACCTTTGTGCCTAATGGGGCGAATTGGCACTACCTTGATGACGGTTCTGACCAGGGGGTCGCGTGGCGGCACCCGGATTTTGATGACAGTGCTTGGGCCAGTGGCCCGGCTGAGCTTGGTTATGGAGAGCGCGATGAGGCCACCGTGGTCAGTTTCGGTCCTGAAGTGGTGAGCAAACACATTACCACCTACTTTCGCCATGTGTTCAGGATTAAGAATCCGGATTTTGTCCCGGGGTTAAGGTTTGATGTGATCCGTGATGACGGGGCTGTCCTGTATGTCAACGGCGAGGAGGTTTTCCGCTCGAACATGCCGCGTGGTATCATTGATTCCCAAACCCTTGCAGTGACTTCATTGTCCGGTCTTACCGAGAGAATCCCCGAAACGTTCGTGATTTTCCCGGACACCCTGGTGGCGGGGGACAATGTGGTTGCGGTGGAAATTCACAAGGCGTCCCCGGCGAATTCAGACCTCAGTTTCGACCTGCAAATTACCGATGCGATCGGGGCGACCGCGCCGGTGATTAAAAACTGCACATTAATCCTCAACAGTTCAGAACCGACTGTCACGATTTCTTCTCAGGATATAAGTGCATCGGATCTAAGCAGCAATGACGCTTTACTGATATTCACGGTCAGTAACCTTGAGTCGGGATATTTCGAGATGAGGACCAATCCGGGAAAGCCGGTCAGGATGTTTACCCAGGGCCAGATTACTGCCGGACTTGTCCGTTTTGTCTACGCTCCCGGCAGGTTCGGGGCCGCCACAAGTAATGTGCAGCTGGTTGATCCTCTCGGTCGCAACGAGATCTCGGGAGTTGTTGCCTCGATCAGGAATCCGGATCTTCTCTGGGCAATCGAGGACAGTGATAATGCAGCTGCCCTGCTTGCCATGGGTGTTGACGGCAGTGACCGCGGCGACTGGATCCTGTCGGGAGCCACCAACGTGGACTGGGAGGATATTGCCGCCGCCACGGTTGGCGGCCAGAACTTCATCTATGTCGGGGATTTCGGGGATAACATTGCAGTACGCACGGACCAGGCAATCTACCGGGTCCGGGAACCATGGGTGACAGGGTCTTTTGGAGGGCTTGTTTCCTTTGCTGATATCGAGAAAATCCAGATTCAATACCCGGAATACCCTCCCGGTGAGCGGGGTGCAGGCAGTCCCGGAATACCTGCGCGCAGGGATGCGGAAGGATTGTTGGTGGACCCGGTAAATGGTGACATCTACGTGTTCTCCAAGCGTGAAGTGCGTTGCCGTATTTTCCGGCTTGCCCATCAGGATGCCTATATCGGGATTCAAACCCTTGAGTATATCGGTGACATGCCTGCCTTGATCAGGGATTCCGTGGGGACTGCCACTGCTGTTGACATTTCCCGTGACGGTCTGGAAGTGGCGATCCGTAATTTCAATCATATTTTCTATTATAGACGTGATGATTTAAGGACTTCACTTGCCGGTTTATTGACCGGGTTTCACGTCGAGCAACTTCCTTTTGTCGGACCTGCCGCTTATCCGTTCGGGGAACCGAAGGGAGAAGCCATCTGGTTCTCGGCAAATGGTGATGCCATCTCCACCCTCGGTGAGAATCTTTCCGGTGCAGCTAATGTGCCGCTGTTCCGTTATCGGCGCCTGCCCCCGTTTCCGCTTCCCGCATTCTCAATTTCAGTCAGTGATGGAGTGTTGAGTGACGGGCCGCATCCGGCGGTGGTATTTTTCAACGAGGGGCCGGTTGAGATGTGGCGGCATGGATTTTTTACTGCCGGGGAACTCAGTGACCCGGCACTGGAGACAACGCTGTGGGGGGATCAGGCTGATCCTGATCTCGATGGCATGCCAAACCTCGTGGAGTATGCCTTTGGTTCAGATCCGAGAAAGGCCGGCGGCAATGAGGGGGACATTGTCATCAGCGCTGACTCTTTTGCGGAGGACCTGTCCTTTACATTTACCTATCGCAAGGATCTCACCAAGGAGGGGATCACCTATCAGGCGGAATTGAGTAATGACGTTACCAGTTGGGCGCCCGTTGCTGATACGCTCATTGCCAGCGGAAACGGGGTGGAGACGCGCAGGGTTTCTGTAAACTCCGCAGGGCATTCGGAACGCTGGGCCCGCCTCAGGATAAGTCGCAGCCCGTGATTATTTCTTTCCCCCGGCCGCTTGCCGGGCTTCGGCAAACAGTCGCTTCATTCTATCAAGTTGTGCACTTGAACCCGGGTTTGCGATAAGGTTGACATACTCCTGCGGGTCATTCTTCAGGTCATAAAGTTCAGCCATCCCGGGGTCTCCCCATTGCGCATAGCGCCAGTCCTTGGTGCGGATTGATCGCCCGAGCTTTGTGCCACGACTGACGACTGTATAGGCGTATTTTTTTCCCGGGGACTCTGGATTACCCAGTATCGGGACGAGGCTTTTTCCCTGCAGGTGGCTCTTGACCTCAAGTCCACAGAGCTCAAGCAGGGTGGGGTGGAAATCCACGAGTTCAACCAGGGCATCAGTGCTTGTCCCGGCGCGGGTTATTCCCGGCGCGCGAATAATCAGCGGTACGCGGGCACATTCCTCAAACAGGGTGACCTTTCCCCACATGAAGTGCTCGCCGAGATGATAGCCATGATCCGAGGTGAATATAACGATGGTATCCTGCCACAAATCGTGCTCCCGGAGGGCGTTAAAGAGTAATCCAAGCTGGGCATCAATATAGGATATGCAGGCGTGGTAGGCCTGGGTGTATTCCCGGCGCAGGCTGTCGTTCTCATGACCCAGTTCGAAACCAAAGGACTGGAAACGTTTCACCATGGCAAGAGCCGGGATGTCATCCCAGTCATTGGACGGGCTGAGCGGAAACTGGAGATCCTCCCGGGGATATTGGTCGAAATATTTTTTGGGCGCAAGGAACGGCACATGCGGCTTTTGGATGCCGCAGGCGATAAAGAAGGGTTTTTCGCCATGACTTTCCTGATCCAGCCACTTGATGATCTGACGGACATTCTTGCCGTCCTTATGCTGTGCATCTTCCAGGCCGGTCGGCCCGTAGCCTGGGGGGGTTTGTCCCCTGGTCTGTGTAGAGAGCGCCTGCAGGTGAGTTTTCCAGTTTTTTCGGTTGGTGCGCAGCTCGATTGAGCCGCGCTCCCCTTCATATGCCCTGCGAGCTGTTGTCACCCGCGGCAGTTCATCATTCTGGAACATCATTTGTTCATGCCACGCAATCTCACCCTGCTGATGCCGTGGTGAATGGAAAATTTTACCAACACTGGCGGTCCAATAGCCGTTGTCCTTGAAATTTTGCGGCATGGAAACAGTACCGGGGCGGCTTCGGCGAATATCCGCAGTGTTGTTAAGGACTCCTGTTGTCTCGGGATAGAGTCCGCTGAGCAATGAGGCCCGGGAAGGTCCACAAACCGGATACTGGCAATAAGCGCGGCGGAAGGTCATGGAGTCCCTGGCAAGTGAGTCGAGAGCAGGAGTGTGGATTGACTTGTATCCTGAGGGCGAGACGTGCGTGTTCAGGTCATCGCACACGATGAACAGGACGTTAGGTGCCCTGGTTGGCGAGTCGGTTTTTTGTTGTTCACGTGCCTTTCTTCGTTCTTCGCGTTTTTGCTGTCGCTTGAGTTCACGTGCCTCCTCTTTTGTTACCTGGTCATTAGCGGGTAACGGTGCTCTTAGCCCGGCACCGGCAGATTGCCCCATCGTTTTCAACCACTTGTCATGAAGGTCAAAGAGCTCTTGTGCCTTGGCAGGTTTTTGTGTGGTGAGGTCTTTTGTCTCCGAGGGATCTTCAGACAGGTTATAAAGCTCGTATTTCTCCCTGAATCCGTGGGCTTTCCAGTTTCCCTGGCGAACTGCCCACTCTCCCCTTGGAGGTCCGCTGTTCCAGAACAGGTTTGAGTGGTGGGTGGCTGATTGACCTGTGAGCAGCGGCAAAATGCTCTTGCCATCAAAATGGTTATTTTCATTGAGCCCAATGCCGGCTGCCTCAAGTGCCGTGGGCAGGATATCAATGGAGTTGACCGGTGTGTTAATGGTGCGTCCGCCCTTGAACTTCTCAGGCCAGCTGATTATCCAGGGGGTCCTTATGCCTCCCTCGTGGAGGCTTCCCTTGAAGCCGCGCAGGCTACCATTGTTTGCTTCCATTGCCTTGGATCCACCATTGTCGGTCAGGAAAAACAGCAGGGTGTTCTGCCACAGATTCTCGTCCTTGAGCTTCTTGACCACAGCGCCAACTCCAAGGTCAAGGTGGTAAAGCATGGCCATGAGCGTTGCGCGTTTCTCCGATATTTGCGGAAATTTTTCCTGGTAGCGCTCGATGTCCTCCCTGGGTGCCTGCGCCGGAGCGTGCACCGCGTTATAGGCAAGATAGAGGAAGAACGGGTCCGCTTTTTCGCGGCCGATAAAGTCCACTGCCTCCTCGGTAAGGCGCGTGGTCATGTAGCCTTTATATTCATTGTCAGTGAGTCGTTTTTTATTGCGGTAGACCGGGGCGTAGTCACTGCCATTAACTCCCTGCAGCTTAAAATAGTCGTGGCCGCCCCTGCCCATGAACTTGTAGCACTCACTGAATCCCCGGTTCAGGGCATGCCATTTTAGTGCCGGATAGTCATCATCAAGCCCGAGGTGCCACTTGCCGATTGCCGTACTGGTATATTGATGGGGCAGGAAGGAGGGAAAGATCGGCAGCTGTGGATCAAACCCGCGCCCGCCATCGCCGGCGGTATAGACCCCAACCCGTTGCTGGTAGCGACCCAGCATCAGGCCGGCACGGGTTGGTGAGCACACGTGCCCGCTGGTGTAGGCCTGAGAGAAAAACACTCCTTCCCTTGCCAGTTCATCCATGTGAGGAGTTGCGACTTCCTCCGGGTGATCGGGATTGAAGCTGATATCCGCATAGCCCTGGTCATCGGTAAGGATGATGACGATGTTGGGCGGTTCTTCTCCCCAGGCGACCGGGTTGATTATCATCAGGCCGAGGATTAAAAGCACATGCTTGAGCTTCATGAGTTGAATTTCCTAAAAAGTGTGAGGAAGGAAACTACATTAGCATGATGACCGAAAGATTACGGATGGCCCCGGAATACGCCACAATTTCTGGCGGGATTCCCCGTTTCCCTATTGAAGATTGAAGTTAGTGCGGATCCAGTCAAAGACCAGCTTATGGTGCTGTGGGCCAAGGCTGTGGTTTGCCTGAGGGTAGACCTGGTATTGTTTTGAACCCTTAACCCGGTTGTAGACCGCAAAATTCGTCGGTGGTGGACATATGGAATCCTGTAACCCCACTCCCATGAACACCGGGCAATGAATCCAGGATGCCATGTTCATTGTGTCAAAATAACTTAATGTCGCCAGCGTGGTGTTCCATGTGCGATGATCTTTTGCGGCAATCCAGCCGTCCATTTCCGGCCAGTGGGTGGTTTTGAAATATTTTTTCCAGTCAGTGAGGAAAGGAATGCTCGGGGCGCAAAGACCGACTCTCTTGTCCATCGCGGCAGTTGCCAGGCTGAGTCCTCCTCCCTGGCTGCCCCCGATTATCGCAATGCGCTTGGGATCGACTTCTTTTCTCGAACTCAGGAAGTCCATCGCCCGGATACAGTCCATGTATGCCCCGCGGTAGTAGTATCTATCCTTGTCATCGAGTCCCCTTATCCAGTAATCCTGGGGTTTGCCGGCGATGTCTTCCTTGCTGTTGCCGTGTCCACGGACATTGAATGAGAGCAGAGCCATGTCATTGAAGCGGGCAATTGGCCTCATGTTCTGGCCGTAACCGGGAACCCTTAAGATTGCCGGGTGAGGCCCGGGCGTCTTCGGCACCTCATACCAACCGCTCACACGTACCGAACCGAGGCTGCGCATTTCCACCTCATAGACATCCAGTTTCCCCTTACTGAGCTTAGCCTGGTGAATCAGCTTGAAGGCAGGGGGGACTTCATCCAGTTCCCGGCGTGTGTTCTCCCAGAATTTCCTGAAGTCAGGCCTGCCTGTGAGGGGCGGGAGGATTTTGGTGGGGGCATAGCCCACCTGCATGGAACGGGCAATTGTTCCCGTTTTTGTGGAACAGGAAACTTTAACCCGGTAGAAACCGGGAGATTGAACCCTGTATTCAAATTCACGGGATATTGTCTGCTTGCTGTTCAGGGTTTGGATCTCCGTGCGGGATGTAACCGGAGTTTTTTCATCAGTGGTTATTTCCCAGGAAATATTGGCCTTGAGGTTTTCCGTTGAACGGTTTGCCAGTTTCAGGTGAAAGGAAAGTGCCTCGTGCTCGGGGAAGATTCCATCCTTGAATTTTCCTGCGTTGATCTGGAGATTAAGCGGATTGGCCCCCAGGGTAAGAAGGGAGGCCCACAAGGCAGGAATTGTGGTCAGGTGACGCATACGGGATTATCTTAACCGGTTTTCAGGATGAGTCTTCTGCAACAATACGTGCCCTGCGGCGGCGTTTTTTAAGCCGGCACTTGCAACAGACTCCATACTTACTTGGGTGAGGTGGCATGCGCCTCAGGCGGAGGGATCCTTTTTGCCTGCCCAGGCTACTCCAGAGGAATTGCTCCCAGCTGGCGGATCCTGTAGTACAGGAAACGCGCTGCGCGGTCAGGTGTGGTATGGGTGTAGGTGGTACTTTCAGCCTCGCCGATCAATCCATCAGTGAGTTCCTGCCATTCAATTATGTCGCTGCTGATGTCGACTCCGTATTCTCTTCGAGCTACCGAGTTGAAGGTAATGGCCATGTGCCCGTCTGCATTGCGCGTGATGTTGGTGATGCGCAAGGGGGCAACGGGTTCGGGCGGTATTGCCTTGCCGATCTCGAAGGAATACCAGAGTATGCCTCCCACCTCAAGTGTCCCTTGAATTGAGTTTACAGCTGGGACCGGGATTTCTCCGTCCAGTATTAACGCCGGGGTTGGGCCGTGATTGATATTCAGTGGTCCTCCCTCACCACCCCCACTTCCATCGGCTCCGAAACAGCCGCTCCAGAGAGTGTCCCATGAACCGACGGCGAGGTAATAGCTGCCGGCAGGAAGTCCGATGAAGTCCATCCTGCTCTGGTAGACATCTGTAAAACCATCGCCGGTGAGGTCGGCGTCATCGTTCAAAGCGAGCAGTCTTCCATTGGCGTCGAAAACACCAATTTCCGTGTCGATCGTGTTGCCGATCGTGTCAATGGTGAACGGTGTGGCTGCCTCCGCGATTGTACCTATTGATGATGCCACCGGCAGGATAACGTCATTGAGGGTCAGGTTATAGAAAAAAACCGCATCCGCTTCTCCATACTGGTCGACAGAGAGGTAGTAGGTTCCCGGTTCCACTATCGCAAGGTTTGAGCTTTGAGGCACGGCACCATCAAGTAATGCAAATGCCATCCCCCCTGTTGCATCAAGGAGCCCTGCGGCGTTCACTTCGGTTTCAAGGCTGTTAAGCAGGAACAGGTCCGGGTCGCCGCCGAGGGCAACACTGGTCACTTGAATACATGAGGTTTGCCTGACCGTGAACTGGAAGACGATTTCATTTCCCCAGGTGTCGATGCCTCCTGCCGCGGTATATGTGTCGCAATTGTTTGCGCCTGTTGCCGTGTTGCCGTTAAAGGCTGTGCTGCTGCCAGTTGCCAGGACGCCAAGATCCTCGGTGACCACCAGATCAGCGTTGGCGCTTGGCAAGGAATGCACGGCTAGGGTGATGAGGGCGAGTAGAGCAAAAAGGGTATTAGCGAGGGGCATTGTTTTTAGGTTTAGTGCTGTTTCGGTCAATTTCCCCCTCAAAAGGAGTTCAATGAAGCCTTTGCAGGGGGATTTCGTTATTTTTAATTTAAGTCTTTAATAACCATATGCGTCAAGCCTTCAAATCACCTTTATTATTGATGTTTCGGGACTTATGAGCCATCAGAGGGGGCTTTTTCATGGCGATATGTGTTTATCCGGTCGGTAAGCTGGAGCGATGGGGGGGACTTGAAGCTTCTGCCAACCAGGGATCAGGGTTGACGAATCCTGTAGAACAGGGTTCGTGCCGCCAGGTCCGGTGCCGGGTGGGTGTAACTCGTGCTGGTGCCGGCGCTAATGACACTATCATCAAGTTCCAGCCAGGTAACCAGATCATCGGAGATATCGACAGCATAGAATTCTCCCAGCGAGGAATTGAAGGTAATGCTTACGTTGCCGTCGTTGCCTCGTGAGACATTACTGATGGCAAGTGCCCTGGTCCCGGGTGGGGTTGATCCTCCAACTTCGAAGGAAAAGAGCAGGATTTCCTGGGAGGCTAATGTGCCACTGAGTGTGCCACCGGGGTAATTAAACTGATAGTTTCCTGATTCATCATCGTCAGTGGTGAAGATAATGAAACCCGGGTAATAGTCAGTATCGAAGGTGCCGAGTCCAATGTAGTAGCTGCCTTTTTCCAGGGTGGTGAAGTCAATCCTGCTCTGGAGGATATCGTCATCGCCGTCAACATCATCGTTTGCGGCGATTAGTTTACCGTCCCGATCCCAGACTCCCAGTTCCGTGTCGAACATTGAACCCTGGGTATCGATAGAAAAAGGCGCGGCGACTGCCGCTATCCTTCCCAGTGGGGTTGCGTTAAGGATATTGAGCGGTGCAGGTTCTACGAGTGACAGGTCAACCGAGAAATCGGCGGCGACTTCATCATAACTGTCAGCACTTATATAATAGGTTCCCGGCTCCAGGAGACCGAAGGATTCTGTCTCGGGGGGGAAATCCAGCCAGATTTCCCCCAGGGTTCCCGTGGCAAACCTTAATCCCGCATCGTTGGTCGCAGTGGACAGGTTGTCGAGCAGGAAGAAGTCATGATCGCCGGTCAGGGTTACACTTGTCAGGTTGAGGATGAGACGGGTTTTAATCGTGAACTCAAGGACGATTTCGTTACCGTAAACATGACTACCAAAACTGGAGTAGAGATCCGAATTGTTGGCTCCCAGGTTCGTGTTGTGGCTGAGGTTAACGGTTCCGGCCACCAGGGTACCAAGATCCTGGTTAACAACAAGGTCGGCATGAAGCACTGGTGAGCAGTGCATGATTGCGGCGGCAATGACAGGCAATAAGTGATAGGGGGGGAAAGCCTTCATTTAATCCGGACGGGAGGATGGCCTGAATGCGCGTGATGACTCATTGCAGTGAGAAAGAGAACCGGTAGAAGATAGTGGTAGCTGACTGCACCGGCTGACTTGTCCTGAACATCAAGGTGCGGGTCTCGGCATCGTGTATCTCACTGCCAAGAAACTCATAGGAAGTTCCCGGTGTCCCGGATGCCCAGTTGATGAGGTCAGCGGAGGAATCCAGCGTGATCCCCACCGCATCCAGGCCGGTCGCGATTTGCAGGGTAAAAGTCTGGTATGTCCCGGGAGTGAGCGCATCCTCGGGGTCGTATTCGACGGACAAGGTGACCGGCTCGGCATTGGCCTGTTTCGGGTCAGTGCCAAAGATGTATTCGAGGAGGTTATTCAGGCCGTCTTCGTCAGGATCCGCATCATTTCCGGAAATGAGAGGAGAGGCCAGTTCGGTGGGTGAGAACCGGCTGCTGCGCCACACGTCAATCGACAGGGAGTCCTGTATCCCGGGATTGCCGCCAATGTCCCGGCTCGCCCGCCAGTTGATCCCTTCCCCGGGATCCCCGTCACCGAAGTTTGCGGAAAAAACCAGAGAGTAACCATCTCCATCGGCTTCCTCGGGCCAGGGCGGATCGTCCCGGTAGCGCAGGTTGAAAATCGTTGCTCCCGCGGCATCCAGCAGCGTGAGCCTTTCACCGCCGTTGTTCAGGCTGGTTGCGTTGGCAAAAGAACCGGCAATGGGTAAGCCGGCGCCGTAACGCGACTCGAAGGCGGCCTGGTCACTGATGATCAGGAGATATTGCCCGGGAAGAAGCTGGCTGGTTGAGCTGTTATTATTAAAGTCAAAATCGATACCGGCAGAGAAGGTAAGCCCGGAGAGTTCAATGATATCGGTCGATGTGTTTACCATTTCGATAAACTCGAACTGGCTACGATTAGTAAACCCGGCGGCAATTTCTCCCGCGTCCGGTGAAGCCGGCCTGTAGTGGATCTCGGAGACTGAAAGGTGTGAGGCATCGGCGGGGACCCCCACAATGAACGAGGCCCCGGTAAGTGCTGACCACGTTTCCCCGGATTGCGCGCGGGCCTTTATGGCTCCGGTTTGGCTTAAGGGAAAGGCTCCGGTGTAGAGCATCACCCGGGGTGATCCGTTGCCGTTATCCGGAACGCTTGCATTCAGGACGGGTTCAATCAGGAAGTCATCATCGGAGATATTGCCGTTTAAACCGTGAATGGCGAGGATGTTGAGCCCGGGCTGGAGGGCGTCGATGTGGTTGGAGATGTCGAATTCACGGAACTGGACCGCCTCGGCGTCGGGTTGCGTGTCGATTGCATTGGAAGCCCAGGAGGCACCGAAGAGGGCATGATCGTATGCAACCCTTGTGCCGTTGATGTAGGCGAGGAAGCCGTCATCATAGCGCATCTGAATATTCAGCGTGGTAATCTGGTCGATTTGCTCCTGTGAGTCGATGGTGAATGGAATCCGGATGTAGGCGCTTGTGTTATTGTTTTGCATGCTTGAGATATCAGTCTCGATATGGGCGTCAAAATCGGAGCCCGTGTCGAAGCCGACAGCGGTAATCCCGCTTGTCCACTGGGCGATGTTGGCAGGGTCCGCGATGTTTCTCCAGGAGTTGCCCAGTGTACCGCTGGTGGGAACCCATGCCTGGCAGGAAGCTCCCTCACCGACAAGTTCCAGAGTTGTTGCCGCCGGAATGTCCTCGGAGAGGGGGTCGGAACCGTCTGTCGTGTAGTAGATATTTCCCTCCGCGGCGGTGATGGAAAGGTTAAACCCGGAGGGGACCGGTCCTCCATGCTGGCTGAAGAGTGGAGCATCTATGGCGGGATAAAGGTTAATTGCCCTGAAGCGCTCGATCATGAAGTCATTACGCGTTGTCAGGTAAGTGTCTCTGAGCCAGGCAATCTCGGAATCCCAGTCATCGTCGCGCGTGAGGGTCTTGTTCAGCGGATCCCCCTCGTTGACATCTCCCCAGCGTGCCGATTCGACAATCATCGCATCGCGGATCCGGGTGGTCATGGAGTCGAACCGCTCTGTGTTTCTGGTCACGGTCATTGCACCGTCATTAAAGAGATGTTTGTGGAGGCGATCCCCGAACCGTCTCTGAAACTCCGGGTACTGGCGCAGTTTTGAGTAGGGGAATGCAGGCGACCCGCTGCTTCCCACCCTGGTAGTGTCAAATTTTTCAATACGCTGGGGTGGCAGTTGATTTTGAAAAATCGCAAGCGGGAACGCGTTAAGGAGCAGGTTGTTTCCCATGCACATCTCGGCGTCCCACGCAAAGAATCGGAACTTACCGGCTCCGTTGCGGGATTTGCGCCCGCAATACCAGTTCTTGTTGTCAAAATACCCAACAGATTCCTCCTGTGCCGGATTATTGGGATTGGTCATGTAGATTGGTGCGTCCCAGTCGTAGTCGCCAGCCCAGATGCGGGTGATCATGGCATCAATGTAGCCGTCGATATCAAGATACTCCTGGATGTTCAGGTAGTCCTGCTCTGTCGAAATACCTGACTGCGACAGGGCCATCAGGGTCTGGTAGGCCGCTGCGGTGCCGTCGATCTGAGTGTAGTCCTCACCGAAGAAGGTTGGATGGTGGTATACATCCCAATCCTCCTCCTCGCCACCGAGATGAGCCGTGAAAAACTTCGCATTCGGACGTTCGTGAAGGTCGTAAACTCCCCAGAACAACCCGTTGATATAGACGTGCACATACTTGCCGCGTGGCGAGAGCAGCCCGATGTCAGTTTCTGTTTTTCGTATAAACTGGTCACGGATATAGGAGGCATGCGGGGCAAGCTCATGTGATGCGTTGCCGAATGGAACGGCCCAGCCGTCGTGGCCGCCGGGTCGCAGGATGAGCTGGTCAAAGAAGTCGACGGGAGAGTCCCCGAAAAGGGGAAAACGCAGTTTCCCCTTGCCGTAGCTTTTGCGAAAATAGAGGCGGAAAGGTTTCTTCGGGTGCGAACGGGCATTGCCGCCATGCAAGCGCATTCCTGCGTTTTGCTGGAATTCGTCAGTGCTGTTAGGGTCAAAATATTCGATTGAGATCGGGATTTCCTCTGAACCTTCCCGCCCATTGGCGTAGATACCATTGGTCGCGAAAAGGTTGTCCAGTTCAGTTGAAATCGCGATCACGGGAAGTGTTGTTGTAAGCGAGCTTTCAACCTGTGAGGAGTAGGCCGGGTCATTGATGACCACCGGATCCATCTCGTAGTCGGCAGTCACGCTTGATCCGCCGTCAGTGCCCCATGTTGCCGGGTATCCGGGAGGTGAGGTTGGCTGGTTGCGTATATCGGAGACGTAGATGTAGGTGTGGGTGTCGACGTTGGTTGGTTGGAAGCCTTCCTTGAAGGCCGCCGCCCTGAGGGTCGTGGTGGTCGTGATCTGGACGGGGGTATCATAAACAATGCCGTTGGTCGTTGTTGGCGGGGACCCGTCCGTTGTGTAGCGGATTGTGGCACCGGGGGTGGCAGTTGTAATTTCAACCCCGATCGGACCGGAGTAAAAGCCACGGTCAACGCTGAAGCTGGTATCCTTGACGAATCCCTCCACCGAGGAACCGTTTGCCGTTTCCGGGGTTGGCGTGATGTAGTAGCCTTCGACCAGCGCGCCGTTCTGGTTGACCATCTCGATATCAAGCTCGGGCAACATGAGAAGATCGGAACTGTCGAGTGCCCTGTTGAGCATGTGGAAGGCCAGCACGTTGTTACCCTCGTTGAGCTCCGCGATGGAATCGGCAAGGTCGTAATCCTGGAAAACGATCGCCGCACTGTCGCTGTGGGAGCTTGTCGAGAGCGAGTTAAAGGAAGGTGCGGACGGGGCGTTGGCCGCTGCCACCTGGGTGCCGTTCAAGTATGCGATAAAACCGTCATCGTATTTCATTCGCAGGTTTAGGGATGTCACGGTATTTGCCCCGGTTAACGAGAATGGAACACGCACATAGCAGGTGCCGTTGATATTGAAGGTGCCCGCCTCGACATTTCCGTTCGTTCCTAATAAATCGGTATAAGTGATGCCGCCGATTCCCCTCTCGTAACCGATCCCTGTATTGGCTGCCGTCCATGTGCTGTCATCGAAGCTGTCATCCTGCCAGTTTGCGATTGCACTGCCGGGAACGATCCACCGGCAGGGGGCGCTCGCGGCGATGATGGTGGTGGCTACCGGGGGCAGGGTGGTGCCAAAACCGTAGGAGATACCCTCGAACTGTTCGGGATATGTATCAAACACGGTAAGGATGGTGTTTCCGTCAGGAGCAACGAGGGCAAGGTATTCACCGTCCTTTTCGAGGGAAAAATTGGTGTGCAACTCGGAACCTGCAACATTGCGGTCCTTACCGGAAGCGAACACAACAAGCCGCGTGCCGGCAGCTATTGTCGTGGCGGGAAACACCCATTTCTGCGGGAAGAGCGGATCATCGCTCAGGGCGTATCCGTCGAGGTTGATTAATGCATTGTCTTCTATCGGGTTATAAATCTCGATCCAGTCGGGGGAATCCCCGTCCTCATCAAGGATGGTCGAGTCATTGACTGCCATGAACTCCGAGATTCGCGGGCTTGCGGAGGTTGGCAGGATGCAGACTGAGAACAGGGAAAAGGTCGTTATCAAGAGGCGTTTGAGTAAGCGGGAATCCGCCGGAATGAGGGAGCACATGGCAAATTTAGGATTGAGGCAAAGCACGCAGGCTTTGTGAGGGTTGGGGGGTTGGAACGGCAGTCGCCGGCCGGTGGCTTTGGCAACTTACATTACAACTTAAAATTGACTGCCAAACGCCTTAAAATGCAATACCTGATTATGCATTATCTGGTTCGTGGTGGAGGAACTGTCGACCTATGGGGCAAGCGATGCCCGGACAGCGGGGCTTTTCAATTTCAATGGATGTTGGTGTTGCCCTTGACACGTGAATTAAGGCCTGAGACGTTTTGACCTGTCGCAGGGGTTTGACTTTTGCCGTGCAATCATCCTGCTTGCGTCGATTAACTAGGTTTTTCTAATGCGCCGTTCCCAAATCAAACCTTTGTCCCTGCTTATTGTATTGCTGATATTTCCGGGGTGTAATCTCAACGCACTGGGCGATGATTTGATTACATGGAAAGGCTCGGGCAAGGGGGGTGCGGTTGCCGCGGGACAAGCCGGGTCGGTAGCTGCCGGCATCCGGATTCTAAAACAGGGAGGTAATGCCGCGGATGCCGCCGCCGCGACGCTACTGGCACTGGCAATTACGGACTATGGACTGTTTGCAATCGGTGGTGAGGTGCCCTTGCTCATTTACGATGCCGGGAAAAAGGAGGTCAAGGTACTCAGCGGGCTGGGTAGTGCGCCGCTCGATCCGGAGGCAATCAAGTGGTATTATAAAAACGGCATTCCTGCCAACGGCAGCATGAAATCGGCCCCGGTACCCGGTGCGCTCGATCTTGTTGTCACCGTGCTGAAGTTATACGGCACCATGTCCTTCAAGCAGGCAGTGCAGCCTGCCCTGGAACTGCTCGATGCCAAGGAAGTACCCTGGCACGCGGATTTGGCCGTGACGCTGCGTAAATTGATCGCCCGCGAGGATGAAACAGCAGGTTCGCGGGCGAAAAAACTCATTGCTGTCCGCGACCGTTTTTACAAGGGTGATATCGCGGATGACCTTGAGGCCTGGTATATCAAGTCCGGTGCCTTCCTGCGCAAGCGTGACCTTGAGAACCACCGCACCAGGGTCGAGGACCCGGTGTCCGTAAGGTATAGGGGCTACAGGATCTTTAAATGTGGCCCGTGGACACAGGGTCCTTACCTTTGCCAGACCCTGAAACTTCTTGAGGGTTTTAATCTCAAGGACATGGGACATCTCTCCTCCGGCTACATACACACGGTGATCGAATCCCTGAAGCTGGCAATGGCTGATCGGGATGAGTATTACGGCGATCCGCTGTTTACCGAGGTTCCCCTTAGATCCCTGCTTTCTGATGAATATACGGTGCTGCGTCGCAAGTTGATTGACCCGGGAAATGCTTCAAGGGTGATCCGTCCGGGAGATCCTTATGGCCCGGGTCCGCTGAAGGCCAGGGATGAGCCGGCAGAATCAACCAGCAATATTCCGGTGCAGGACACCACCACCTGCGTGGTTGCCGACCGCTGGGGCAATGTCGTGGCGGCAACGCCCAGCGCGAACCTGGTCGGCAACCAACCCGGCCCGAGCGGTGTCACCCAGGGCAACCGGGTGCGCAGCCTGAACACGACACCCGGTCACCCAAACCGGGTTCAAGCCGGCAAACGCCCGCGTATCACCTTGACGCCGACGCTGGTGCTCAAGGAAGGCAAGCCGGTCCTGGCAATCAGCGTTGCGGGAGGGGATTTACAGGACCAGACGTCCCTTAACATGATCCTCAACCATGTGGAGTTCGGCATGATCCCGGAGCAGGCGGTCACCGCCCCGCGTTTCAACACATTCCACCATCAGGGTTCTTTTGATCCGAACCCGGACCGGAAGGCGACTGTTGTTGGACCCGGCAGGATGCGTGTCAACAAGGCCGTTGCAGCTGATGTCCTCCGCGAACTTGAGGAACGCGGGCATAAGGTCAGCACGACCGGCGGCGCGATTGCCTACCCTGTAATGATATACATCGACCAGGCCAACAGCATGATCCACGCGGCGGGGGATCCCAAGGCCGGCCGCCATGCGGCGGCAATCGATTAGTAGGACCTGACCCCGTCCTTTAGTTTTTTGCCGTCTTTGCCAAGTTCCCGTAGAACCTGCAGCAGTCCCGGGGGGATCCTGCCATCAGGGCTGACCGGGACATCGAGCGTGATCGCGCCGCCTTCGGCATTGATGAGATCAATACGGTCCTTTAACGTGGCGGTCTCGAACCTGGATGCCTCCCCTGCTCCCCATCCAGCGCCGACCGGCAACAGCAGGTGCCAGATGACTCCTTGCGGTGCCGGGAAATTTTTTGGGGTCAGCGCCTTGCCCTGCCCCTTCTTGGTGCGCTGATGGAAACCGTGGTTCTCGCCCGAGGTGAATGTTTGGTGCGGGCACAATTTTCCGCCGGTGCAGAGTGAGAGGATCGGGTGTGCGCCGGCATTGAAGGCCAGCTCCGCTTCAGGGTTGCCGGAACGGATGGCGTCAACCCAGGTATCGATATTATATTTTTCCTTCTTCAGGGATTGGTAGGCATCACTCATCTCGCTCTTGTAGCCGTCGAACCACCAGCCCGATACCAGCTTGCCGTAGCGCCTTGACCATTCGCCGCATACCTCACCCCAGTTCTTCATGAAGGTGGGGGTCGGTGCCTGGTTTTCACTGCGCCTGAAGCCCTTCACCTTGCGGGGGTGGGACATGGTGTCCACGCCGGGGCCTGCCGGTTTGCCGTTGATGCTGGGCAGCGTGTCCCCCATGGCCTTGATGACCTTGTAATGACGCATGGGTGCGCGGGCTGTCATGTAGATGATGAGCCTGATGTCGCGCCTGGCAAGCTGCTCGCCTATCTCCAGGATGAGATCACGTTTCGAGGTCCACACCCCGTTTTCAACCCCCAGCAATTTCTCATACGCGCTGTTGGGTGCACAATACTTGCCCCAGTGCTGCCCGATGACAAAGATGATGTGGCCTGCCCCGCTGCTTTCAACTTCACTGACAAACCGATCCACATTAAAGGAGTCAATGGCCTTGTTATAGGACTGGGGGGAATGATCCTTAAAAGCCTCGTAGTGGAACATCAAGCCGTAACCGCTCTTTTGCAGCCAACGCTCCTTCACACGAGCCTCCGCATTGAACGCACCTGCCAACAGGGCAGGCAATAGACATAGAAAAAAACGAGACTTCATGTTGGATTATTTAGGTAGATGTTTTTGCAGGAAAGTGTCCACGGTGTCGACCGTGGGAATGAACCATTCGCGCATGTTCCAGAAAGGATGAGGGGCCCCGGGCATCAGCACGAATTCATGCGGGATATCAAGCTTGTCCATTTTCGACCAGAACTCCGTGTAACGAACGCGCGGCCGGTCGAGTTCGCCGTCAATAAAGAGCATGGGCGGCGTGTGTTCACCCAGGTGGGTGAGTGGCGAGGCTTCACGGTATATTCCCGTCTTCTGGCCGGGTAAGGCGCCGCCCATGAAGTCAATAATCGCGTCTCCTTCCGGTTTACCGGCCGCTTTTTCCACGCGCTCAATGATGTGGGGTAAGAGCAAGGTCATCGGCCCGCACATCACGATGGCCGACTGCACATCTGAGGAAATATCACGATGATCACCTTTCCCCTCGAAGCGCTTGATGCCGTTAGTGGCTGCCATGAAGCCGGAGAGATGACCGCCGGCTGAACCTCCCAGGCAGGCGATCCGGTCCGGGGCAATGTTGTAACGCCCGGCATTACTGCGTGTCCAGCGGATGGCGGCCTTGCAGTCATGGATTGCCGCGGGAAAAGGCTTTTCTCCACTGAGCCGGTATTGCGCAACCACACAGGCGTAGCCCCTTTGTGCCAGGGCCTGCGCGAGGCTGGCGAAGATGCCCGGTCGGCCGTTTTGCCAGCCGCCGCCAAAAAACATGACGATGGCCGGGTATGGTCCTTTACTCTTGGCGGGTCGATAGAGATCCAGGGTCAAGCGCCGTCGTTGCTTTTCGTCCACATAGGTAAACATGATGTGCGGCTCTCGAATAATGCCCTCATGCATGTCAGGCTTAACGCGGCTGCGATCAGGCTTGGCGGGGGATTTGTCCTGTGCCTGCAGAAAGGTCGCTGAAAGGAGAGCAAATAGAAGAGTGAGGGTATGTTTCATTGTGTGTTTTCTCCGAGACAAATTAATTCCTTTAATGTCCGCGCATACAAACGGCCATGCGAGTAGGAAAGTGATGATAAAGTCCATGTAGTGCCTGCGGGGCCAAGGTCGCTTACCGACACCAGTGCGCTTTGATCCAGGGCCTTTGAGCTCCAGTTAATGACATAAACGGTACCAAGCATTGTGGGGATATACATACGATTTCCCACAATGATGGGGCTTGCAGCTGAGACATGCCCCCATCCGTTGCCCTCATTACGCTTGTCTTGGGTAGCTCGATATCCAGCGGCGTTTTTCATGTCGTTGGCAATAGCCTTGGTCCAGAGCATTTTCTTCGTGCTATCCAGTCCCGTCGACATCTGGACAGGAACCTGCAGATATTCGACCTTGCCGGTGGAGAGTTGCACTCGACCGATCAAAAAGCCGCTAAAGGAACGAAAATAGTGATAGTCACCGGCGATCAGGTTGGTGAAATAGGTGATGGGCTTGCGGGCCTTGGGAAGTGTTTGTTTTTCTCGTGTCACGTAGCGACCGTTTTCCCAGCGCGTAATAGTCACCTCTTTCAAGAGTGAGGTTACCTGCATTGTTTTTCCTGTTCGAATATCGAGTGAATGGTGCTCTTGGCCGAGGAAGAAGTGGGCAGCCTTGGAATCCCAGGTGGCATTTTGGGCTGCCGGATACTTTAAAATGGCGGCGTCCCAAATCCGTTTTCCGTTGTTCGCATTTAGAAGTGACAATCCATAAGGCTCCTCAAGTGGTTGATGTCCGCCCCCGCGCCCGGTAAGGAGGGCATGAGAACCATCGGATAATTTTCCCAGGACGGAAGTGGAGTGAATACTCGTGGCACTTTCAGCCTGCCATATGCATTTACCCGAGAGCAAATCGTAAGCCTGCAGGTAGGTCCAGTATTTTTGAGCGCGCCCCAATGAACGTGAACCGGCTTTAGTGGTGGCCGATTGAGGAAGGTCGTAACAGGGCGCATGCATGAGGATGACT
Source organism: Verrucomicrobiales bacterium (assembly GCA_029940475.1). Taxonomy (GTDB): domain Bacteria; phylum Verrucomicrobiota; class Verrucomicrobiia; order Verrucomicrobiales; family DEV007; genus CACIUL01. The sequence continues at coordinate 20,289 of JAPYUT010000060.1, forward strand.
TTTCCCTGATAGAGGATCGGCTGATGCGCCCGGGCATGATGCCGGCCAAAAGGTGTCCAGGTATGCGTCCACAGTTTCTTGCCCCTGTAATCGAAACACTTAATCGTGCCACCAACATTTACAAACACCACGCGTTGACCATCGACCACGGGCGAGGCGGCGGTGTTATCATTAAAGAGGCTGGAGAGATCCGTGGTGCGGGTGCCGGGTATTTCTCGACGCCAGAGTTCTTTACCGGATCTCGCATCAAAGCAAAGCCCAAGCATCAAGGAGCCTGTTTGCGCATCTTGCTTGATGGCTTCATGGGAAGTTACGAAGAGCCGCTGCCCGGAGACAATAACCGCTCCCTGTCCTGTATTGGGCAAGGGGACGCGCCAGAGTATGTTCTGATTGCGTGATACACTGAATGACTTGGGCGCCTCCCCAGCGACGCGATAATCATGATTCGGCCCTGCGGCCTGTGGCCAATCGGCAGATGAAACACCGATTGCCGGTAACCACGAAAACAGAACAACAGCACATCTCTTCATTAAGATGACTGTTTTTCACGGGCAGGGTTTTCAAACCAGATCACGCCCCATCCGCCGTTCTCATCAGTGGTGATGACGTCAAGGTCACCATCACCATCAAGGTCACCGAGCCAGGCATTGTCCATTTTCTTTCGTGTCCCGGCTCCCGGCATGACCAGCGCAGTGGCGAACCAGTTTTCAGGTTCCATGGCGTCGCCTGAATAGGTGGCGGTCCACAGGTCGCCGCCCTTTGGGATGACGAGGATTTCCTTCTTCTTTGGATCACCGTCCAGATCGGTCACGGCCACCCCCTTTGGGAAGTTGCCGCTGGGTTGGTCGATGATGATTTCCTTGAAGGTGGGCTCCCCACTCTTGTTGGTGCGCAGGAGGACGATCAGTTTGCGGGCAAGCTTTCCCAGGCTGCCTCCGGTGATGATGACGTCCTCGATCTTGTCGCCATTGACGTCGGCCACGGTCATGAACATCGGCTCGTGGTGGGGGTGCAGGGTCTTGCGTTGCCAGAGCCCGGTCACCTTGTCTTTACCGGGGTTGACATACCAGCAGATCTCCCGTCCCCGGTCGGCTACCACCATGTCCATGTCACCGTCGCCGTCGAGGTCGCGCATGATACAGTTCATCGGCCAGCGGTTCTTGCCCATGACGTGCTTTGTCCAGTTTTTGGCCACCTGTTTTCCGGCCTTGGGTTGCTTATACCATTGCTGGGCCCCCACAATCAGGTCATTGAGGCCGTCACCGTCGACGTCGGTCACGGTGGGTACCCGCCGCTCATAGTTGAAGAGTGTCATCTTCTTCCATGCGGAGGCATCCGTGACCTTTTCCCTGCCCGGGTTGAAGTAAACCCATCCGCCGTTGGCGATGTAGTCCAGGTCGCCGTCGTTATCGAGGTCGCCGATGCCTGAGTCCTCGCACTGGCCGTGCTTGAACTCGATGTAATCGTTCCATGGCTGTCGGGTTTTCTTGGGCCCCGGGTTGAAATAGAGCCGGCTGTATTTCCCCTCCTCGTAGTTGACAAACAGGTCGGAGTCCCCGTCGCCGTCCCAGTCATGAACGTTAATGCCGTCCGGTCCGTGGTCTTTCGGGTCAGGATGCACGGTGTGGCAACGCCATCCGCTCGGGCCTGCTTTGCCGCCATGTATTTTCCAGTTCGGCTCGGCGGCGTGCAGGGAGGCAGTGAAGAAAAGAATGCTGAGAAATGCAGCGAGTTTCATCTCAAGTTTCATTTTGCCGGTTCCCGGCTATTCCACGGTGGGATGCATGGCTGATCGCCATTTGTCGAATTGGGCGCCCAACTCCTTGACCACGTCGCCGTGCTGTTTGGCGAGGTCTTTTTGCTCCCCGATATCTTTTTCCAAGTCGTAGAGGCGCCAAGCCGGAGGCGAAGCGTCCGAGCCGATCTTTTCGTTCATGCGCACGAGTTTCCAGTTTCCCTTGCGGATGGCGGAGTTGTGGACTTTGGGAGTGGGCACACCATAGCTGCCCTTCTGTCGCGGAAGCCAACTGCGGTTCTGCCAGCAAAGCCATTCGTGGGGCTTGGATGTGTTCTTACCGTTGATGAAGGGAAACAAGTCCGCGCCGTCGGTCGGTTGTTTCTCAGGCATCTGCAAACCGGCGGCGGCCACCAGGGTGGGATAAACATCGGTGCTCGACACCATTTCGCCATAAACCTTTCCGGCCGGCGCATGTTTTGGCCAGCGAATGATCATGGGCACGCGCACACCGCCCTCAAGGATGTCGAACTTGTGCCCTCTGAGCGGCTTGTTGTTGGCATAATTTCGCGAATGGGACGCGTATAGATCGGTGCTGCCGCCGCCGCCATTGTCGTTCATAAAGACCACGATCGTGTTCTCCGCGATGCCGTGCTTGTCCAACCGGTCGAGTATTCGCCCGATGCTTCGGTCCATCGCGAGCAGCATGCCATCGTAGGTGCGGCGATTCTCATCCTTGACCTTGGGGAACTTGG
>JAPYUT010000061.1 GCA_029940475.1 Verrucomicrobiales bacterium
CTGCACCTGCACCTGCACCTGCACCTGCACCTGCACCTGCACCTGCACCTGCTCCATCGTCACCGAAGCCATCGTCACCGAAGCCATCGTCACCGAAGCCATCGTCACCGAAGCCATCGTCACCGAAGCCATCGTCACCGAAGCCATCGTCACCGAAGCCATCGTCACCGAAGCCATCGTCGCCGGCGCCCTCTTCTGCAAAGGCCTCGGCAGCTTGCGCGGCCGCGAGTGCGCCTTCAAGAATCTCGATGACTTTAAGCTGTGCGATTACAGCTGCATTCTGGTCGCTGCCATTGATGGCTTTCTCGGCTTTTTCTGACTCAATTACTGCCGCCACGAGCGTATCGCCGACATCCTGCTCAAAGGTTGGCTCGGCATCGACGCCAAAGGGGAGTTCACCCGGTTTGGGAGCTGCAAATGGGTCGGCATCAGCAAATGGGTCGGCGTTTGCCGGGTCAAAGATATCCTTAGCCTCACCGGGTTTGTCGACAGGAGCGGACGGGCCCTCTGATTTCGTACGGGGCTCGTAGTTGGGAAGATGCGTTTTTTTAATGCTGACAATTTCAGTGCCAATCCCGATTTGGCGTGCCTCAAGTTGTGACTTCTGGGACTGGAACTCATTTTTTTTGCGGGCTTCCTCAGAGTGTGGAGTTTCTGTATCGTCCTTAAGTTCTTTTTGTGCGGCAATGAGTTGTTCAATGGCGTTAATGAGATCATCAAAGCCGCTTTCCTCGGCAGCAAGGATTTGCTGGGCTGCACGCAATGCCTCAATAGCCTTTTCCTGATCCCCGACGGCTCCTCCAGCCTTTGTGTCGAGTATTTGGTCAACGGCGTTGGACATTGCCAGTTCAGGTTTACTGTCGAGCAGAGCCTTTTCCGCCTTGCTGAAACGTGATCCAGTGGTGCCGTCACCCACCGTGCTTTCCCCGGTAGCTTCACGGGATTTTACAAGCAAGGCAAAGAATTCAGTGTAGCGGGTGATGGTGGATTCCTGCGCACGCGAGAGCCTGCCCCGGTCCAGTTTGGTTGACCCGGGATTGATCAGGTTTCGCCTGCCCCATTCCTTGGTGCCGTTTTTGACCCGTTCTTCATCCCTGATGATCTCTGTTATTTCTTTCAGCAGCCGGTCGTCAACCAGGATGGTCTTAACCCCGTCGATGACTTCGTCGAGGCGGGTGATAACCTGCTTGATGTCATCTTCGGCACCTTTGATGTGGGGTAATGCGGAATTAAGCTCATTGCGGGCATTACGGAGCTTTATCCCGACATTCGGTATATCTTTCTCACCCACTTCCCTGAGTGTTTTGCGGTCATCATTGAGATCCTTGCCTCCACCTTCTTCAAGGAGATCGTTTTCATCAAGATCCTTGAGCAGCCATCCTATGCGGGCGGCAATTTTTGCGGTGCGGCGCCGGACATCGCTTTGGCGTCGCTCTTCAGTCAGGAGTCGTGCTCCGGTTTGCAGGAGGTCAGCATTCCCTGTTGCTGCCACATTAACCTGTGGAGCAGCCGGGGGTGTTGACGATTTGGTTTCGTCCTGTGCTGCTGCGAAACCGAGGCTAAGAGCCAGCGTCAGCAGAACTGCGGGGATAGTTGCAAGGGTAAATCGATTCATTGGCTGTCGTCCTCCTGTTCTCTTAGCTGCTTCACCTGTGCCGAGGCTGTGAGTTCACTGTCACGGGCACGCTTGAGCTCATCGTTCTGGGCAGCAAGTTCTGATCGATACCATTGCAGGTATCTTTCTGGTTCGACAACCTCTAATTCGCGCGCTATGGAGCGGCGCAGGTGCGGGACTGTGTCTTCCGGGCTTGGATAGAGGTCTTTTACCTCCAGTGCGTAGGAGATCTTTATACCTGGCCTGAGCTCCTTGATATCTTCCGAGATATCCCAGGTAAAGGCAATTTTGCCGCCCGGCTTGCCCTCGAAGTTATGGATGGGCTTACGGGTATCGGCACTGCCGTCGATCTGATAGACCAGCCAAGCCTGCCCGAGTCCATGGTCATCCCCGGCACTCCCGCTTATACGGATTTTTTTGGCCACTGTGCCCAAACCGTCTGAGCTTGGACTAGTCAACGTAACTTTTGGGATGGTGTCAGAGATAACACGGACGCTGTGCTGCACATCATCATATGTAAAATCCTGCGCGGCTCCAAATTTAGCGCTGATACCCTCAGTCCACTGGAAACTGTAATTAATGGCCCGGTCTGCCTTCATCTCGAAGCTGGCTTCATTACGGTCATCACCGCTAATGGTGGCATCTTTGATTTTCTTGCCGTCTGCAGCATCTACAACCTGCAGTTTCTTTACAGCCGAGTCACAGATGAGTTTCCAACTAATCGTGGTTCCTTCCGGGGCCTCGAAAGTAAGCTGGTCAATCTCCAGGTTTTCACGCTTCATGTAGTCGGGATACTTCAGAGTAATCGTGGACTTGGTGATTTCCGGTGACTTGATGACTTTGATCCGGTGAACATTACTCTCATCGTCATTGATTTGCACATACAGTGAGAGGTCTCCGGTGATCCCTTTAATTTCCCGGTTGAAGCTGTTCTGGACGGTTTCAGTCTTCTGCATGGGAAGTCTTTTCCAGTTCGCCTCTTCATTCCCGTATGGGCGGGTGAAGATAAACGCATTTTCAGGGAGTTTCTTTTCCCAGGTCGCGGTGACGGTTACTGAGTCGCCGAATTTCACGATCTTCTGGACATCGATCCCGGTAATGACGGTGTTTGTCGGGTAGGATGCATCAACACCAGCCAGGCGCTGGAATAGTGTGGTGATGTGGGTTTGCCACTTGGCGCTGATGACGCCAAAAAAGAGAACAACGCTTAAAGAAACCAGGAAAAGCGTCTTGAGCTGACCGAAATCAACGATTTTCCGGAAATCGAGGGTCTGGGATTGCTCAACGGCCTGTTGACGCATCGCTTCAATCAATTCAGTCGAGACATTGGACTGGTCTTCAGAGTTTCCTTTAAGTTGCGTGTAGGATACCAGTAGCGAGGAGAGGTCCGGATGTCTCTCCTCAACATCGAGGGCAGTGATCAATTCATCATAGCCCTTCAAGTGACGGGCCAGTTCATGCCACGCCACATAACCCAGGATTCCGAGATTAACGACCAGCAGGAGCGGTCCAAAGGCGCTGCCGGCATTACCTCTCAGGATTACCCAGTCGATAAAGAGATCGGTCAACAGCAAGGTCAGTAGCCAGATCAGAATCCGAACAGTGCCTCGCGTCCAAACGAAACGCTGCTGTCCAAAGTGGGCTTCCTTGAGCTTGTCCTCGATTTGTCTGTCAGTGGAATCTGGCATCAGTTTATTGTTTGGTGGCCGTTGAGGGAAAAAAGTTAAATGAGGTTTTCACGGCGTCGCAGGAACCACTCGATTCCCGCAAAGAGCAGGATGAGCAGGAACCAAAGCGGGATGTCCCACAGGTCACGTTCTATATGCTTGATCCTCTGCCGCTCGGATTCTTCACCGAGTTCTCCGGGCAGTCCGCCAAGACCGGAAGGATTCATGGACTTGCCGCCGGAGAGTTCTGCGATTTGCAGGGCAATGTCAGGGCGAGCCCCGGTTTCCCTGGTCTCGGGAGGAACAGTCGCGACCTCAAACTCGGTGCTGTTGGAGCGGGTTTGGTCGGTGGACCTGGTCTTGATCAGGTAGCTGCCGTCCTCACCTGCGATGTGTGCGGCTGAATAGATACCGGGAGAATTATCTTCATCGATCGGTTGCAATGTAATTTCGGATGCCGAGTCGGTGACTCCCTTGCGCTCGAGTATGACAGTGTATCCGTCAGGATCCTGAACCGGATCAAAGGAGAGATCGAGAACGTTGGCAAAGATTTGCACGGTATCTCCCGCACTGAAGGTCGATCGGTTGGTTTCCAGGGTTATCTGTTTATTTTGACCCAGGAGGCGTGACAGGGTGAGGAACTGGATGGTCTGTGCCCAAAAGCGCGCATGGTGCCGGTCACCTACCTCAAGACGCATGCGCCAGAGATCCTCAGTGGCGACAAACAGGCTTTTTCCTGCACCGAAGCGCTGCCAGGAGACCAGCGGGTATTGGTCGAAGCCCTCAGCTTTGCCTGAGTGTGTGAGCAATACCGTGGCCCCGGGTTTGGCTCCGTCAAGGGGCGGCAGAATGCCCATACGCCTGACCTTGGCCCAGATACGGTCTGTGGTCTCGTCGGAAAGCGCGAGGGAAGTGGCCTGGCTTTCACGTCCGGCAGGTGTAACCACCGGATGATAATTACCGCTTACCGCCCCCCAGTTTCCTGCGCCGATCTTGACCGGGAGGATATCAGCGATGGGTGTGTTCCTGTAGGAAGTGGGAGCAGCCACGGGACCGGCCAGCATCAGCAGGGATCCTCCGCGCTCCTTCACCAGTTCCTCGATGAGCTTGATCTCGTCTGCTGAGAATTTTCCTGCAGAGACGTCCCCGATGATGATCAAGTCATAGCTGAAGGCAGTTTCCTTGTTCTGGGGAAAACGTCCAATATGCTGACGGGAAGTCTGCGCGAGCGTGGGATCTCCCTGGGTCATGTAGAACTGTACATCAAGGCGAGGATCGCGTAACAGCACCTGGCGCAGGTAACGGAATTCCCAGCGTGGCATTCCCTCGATGTAGAGAACCTTGATCTTTTCATCCAGGATGCGGACCTTGTGAGTTGTGGAGTTGTTGGTATCGGAGGCCTCGCCGGCACGGATGGGGGTGATGACTTCCAGTTTAATTGTTCCCGATGCGTTTTCATCGGGGGTGAATGTGAGGTCGGCAAACTGGACTCCATCCTGTAACTCAAACTGCTGGCTGATTGGGTTCTTGCCCTCGATATTCAGTGCCAGCTCAATGGCTTCACCATCGTAGCCCTGAGATTCAATCTGTATGCGCAGAAGCACGCGATCTCCCTTAAAGACAACCTCAGGTGCAATAATTTTACGCACATGGATGTCCGGAGGGCTTGGTAAACCGACCGGCACTGTGTGAATGGGGATATTGCGTCCCTTAAGGGAACGCGTAACCTCAATGGGATCCTTGCCCTCGACCGAGATAAAATCACTGACCACCACCACGCCGGCAACCTCCTTGCCTGCAAAGCGACCGAGGGCGGCATCAATAGCGCCGCCTACCTGAGTGCTTTCACCATCTGCAGTGAGTGTTTCCAGAGCTTCCCGGAGACCGTCTTCACCCCCCTCGGATTTCAGATTGTTGTCAAAGGCGAAGAAACTCAGGTTGTAATCTTCACCCAGTTTTTCAAGCAGGCCGTTTTCTTTCCCTGTCAGCGCGGCACGGGCCAGTTCAAGGCGGGCGGGGTCACCGATTTCCTTGCGGAGAGCCTCGATTTCAGCACTGCTCAGTGTCTTACCGGTTTCCTGGGCTGAGACCGGGAGTTTACCGAGGAGGCTTGCGACTTCCTTGATGTCCTCGGCTCGCGTCAACTTATCCTGGGTTGCCATGCTGCCTGAAGTGTCAAGAAGGACCAGCATGTCGCGCTTATAGGAGCGGGACACTTCGATGTCAGCGGTGGGTTCAAGGATAATAAGAATGAAGGTCAGCAGTGCCAACAGTTGGCAGGTGACCATGAGCATCCGCCGGGAACGCGGCAGGCGGGTTTCGGAGCGGTATAGATAAATGGTAAAGAGAATGGCACCGGTAATGAGAAGCAGAGCCAACAGCCAGCCACCACGCAGGTGCAGGCTTGCTCCGGATACAGTCTCAGATGGGTCGAGTCCTAACAGTGCTTTAAACATTATCGAGAATTGTTTACTTGGTTCAGGTTCGACGTGCGGCAGCCACCTGGCTGAGTTGCAACGAGGCGGCAACGTCTGTCTCGCCACGGCTGATTTTCTTGGTGAATATCTTGGCGATCACAGATTGGACAAGGAAGCAGAGGACGGCCAAAAGCAGAAGCAGGCTTGAGAGGTCGCTGCCACGACGGGCCGACTTGATGGCATCGGCGGCTGAGCTTCCGGGGTCAATGACATTCAGGCCAATGCTGTCGACCTGGCCCTCGAGAGACTTGGAGGCGATCACACGAACATTGGATTCGGAGGCGTCAATATTTGCAGCCACGGCGGTTAACGCGATGCCTTTGTCGTCGTTATATTGATAAATTCCCGGAACCCCGGCTGTAAGCTCAATGTTCAGAGTTTCTCCAATCTGGTCCGGGCGAATGGTGTCGCTCGTGCCGTCAGGATTGATCACCGTGAGGCGCTTGGCCTTACTTTGAATGCGATGCTTGAATTGCGCTCCACATGCCGTGAGCCGTGATTCCGGCTGGCTGCTTATCGTGGTGGCAGCCTGCTGCAGCAGCATTGCATAAAGCGGATGCACGGCGAGTGCGTTCCAACTGCGGTCGGCACTGGTGGTGAACAGCAGCACTGAACCTGCCCCGATGTCCCGGGCAAGTAACAGAGGCGCGTTATTCTCGGCAATGCGCAGGATCACCTGGGATTCAGCGGCCGGCTCCGACTCAATGATCCTGTTAATGCGCGCAGAGTTGACGATATCCTCGGGAAGGCGCTTAACAATCGCGGCCAGCGGATGATCGGAATCCGGTATTTTCAGTGACCATCCGGCTTTATTTTTTGCGGTCTTCGCTTCCTTTAAGATTGCCGGGAGCAGGCTTGTTTTCTCCTGGCCCTCACCCACTGAGAAGTGTTCATTAGGGCCGGTATTTTCCTCCGGGCGGGGAAGAAAGTTTTCTCCGGCAAATATGATCAATCCTCCTCCCCGTTCAGTGAATCCATGAAGCCGGGCAACGGTTTCGGGGGCAGGCTTGCCGAGGTTGGCGAGCACAATGATGTCAAAATCATCAAAGCGTTCCAGTGGCAGGTCGGTTGCGCTAACCTGGGTTACCTCCATGGCAGCCTCAGGCTCTGAACTCTTCAGGCGCAAAGCCCGCACGGCATAATAGACCGCACTGCGGGAGTTTCTGCCGATTGCACCGGAAGAACTGCCGTCAACGCACAAGGCCCGTACCGATTCCTTGATATTGACAACCGCAAAGCGGGCGTTATCCGCATCGAGGTCGTCATTGTTGGAGATTAATCTTGCCTCGAGGCTGAGATCGCCGGGTTCATTGAAGTTGGCAAAGTAGGGAATCACCTGCGAATCACCCGGCTTGATTTGCCCGACTTCCTGCTTACGGGTCCTTTTCCCCCCCAGCCAGAATTCGATGCCGGCACCATTGGCGACTTCGCGGCCGTGGTTTTTGACAATGGCCTCAAAGCGGGCAACACCGGAACTTTGCAGGGGGCCGGAAGCGTAATTAAGGCTGCTGATGCTCAGGTTTTCCTCCCCTTCACCATCAGTTGAAATTGGCAGCACGAAGAACCCCGTTTCCCTGGTCATTTCCCTGAGGGTTTCCCGGGAATTTCCCGAAAGGGAGTCCCAGTCCGATTCCTGCGCATCGGTAATGAGGTAGACCTCACGCGTCCCGGATTGCAGTTCACCGGCAAGTTCGGACAGCAGGTTGATGTTGGCATCAAGTGCCAGTGGATAAGGGGAGGGTCTGGTGAGCTTACTGTTGAGCAGGTTCTCCACCTTGGCCGGTTCATAGTCGGCAGCGCGCACGATATACTCAGGATTTTGACTGAGCAAAACGACGCTTACCGGGTCGCCCTCGCGTGCAGTACTCAAAACCTGCTTGGCTCTGGCAATGGCTTTTTCAAAGCGGGAGTGTTCCCCGTGTCCCATGCTCAGTGAGGCATCAATTGCCACTACCATGCCAACGTGCTTTTCGCCGAGCCACTTGGAGGCCCCGGAATTGAGTATCGGTCGCAACAGGGCTGCGGCAATAAGCAACATGGCAAGACAACGCAGTGCGAGAACGAGGAAGTCCTCAATCTTGATTTGCCCGGAGCGCATAACCAGTGCCTTGCGCAACAATTCCATCGCCGCCCACTCGGTCTGTTTTCGATTCTTGCGGTAGAGCAAATGGATAATGATGGGCACCGCGATGCCAATCAGGCCAAGTATTCCCCAGAGCGTGATTGAGTTTAACGTTGCCATCTGGATTTAATTGCCGCGGGGTTCAGGTTGTGATTGAGGGGCGATTGCGCCCAGCGCGACAAGATGAGCATCGCGCCAGTCGATATTGCAGGGGAAGGCAAGGGAGCCGGTAAAGTTTACTGTGAGTTTCAAGGTGGCACCGCGTTTAAGGGGAACTTCAACGGCAAGTGGCTTGTCGCCGGGGTTAATGATGCCGGTAACCTCGACACCGCTGGAGGAGGCGGATATGCTGGCTGCCCCTCGATTGGCTGATCCCGGGCATGCCGTTGCGCGGAAGTGTAGTGTGCCCGTTCCTAATGGCGGCACCCGGTAGGTAATTTCCGAGTTGGGTGCGACCCGCAATGCATACATGGATGTATTGCCATCAATAATTTGTTGAGGGGAGGGAGGCGGGAGCAGGGGGCCTGAGGATTTGAGGGAATCAGACTGCAAGTCAGAAATCCACATCACGTTGTCGAGTCTTCGGCGCAGGCTGAGGATTTTTTCAAGCCCGAATTTGAGTTCCCCGAGTATTTCATGCTCAACCATCAGCTGATTGCCAACGATGCGGGTTTTTCCGTGTAACTTGCTGCCGTCAGTGAGTGAGAGCTCGTCACCGTTGACAGGTTTCTTTGAGTCTTCTTTTGAAAGCACGTGGCTTAAGACTCCGGCACGGGGAATGGCAACGACTCCCAGTGAACAGTTGATGGCGATGTCGTTGGTGCGGATCCAAACCAGCTTGCCCTGCAGGGGTTCGCCGTTTTCCCGGTACATGGTTCCGGGCTCACCTTCACGAATCCCGTTTTTCCAGTGATTGAAGTGGAGACTGGAGATTTTGTCCAGGTCAACGCTGTGTTTTCCAAGGTAGGAGCTATTCAAGGTGACCTTATTCTTTTCAAGACCCTCAATTTTTCCAAACCAGTGTTCGCCGTTCATGAGAACAAGGGCGTCTGCTAAATGAGCGGTGGATCCGCTGGTGAGGGTTCTTGCATTTGCAGTGGCCAGCATGAGGGTGTTGTCGAACTGGGCCTTCTTCCCGCCCTTGCCCGTGATTTCCCTGTCAGCAAGCGTGAAAGGCCCGGCAAAGCGCTTGGCGCTGTCTAGTAACTGCAGGAAACCGATGCCCTTGTCTGCAACAACTGGCCGTTGCTTAATAATCCTTTTGGCTGAATTGGCATCCGTACTCTGTACCACATGATCAATATTGATGTGACCCAGGATACCCTTTGCGTAATCGATCACCTGAAATTGCGCCTTTTGCCCGGCAAATTCAGTGACATCAAAGGCGACAAGTTTCAACTGGTCGTTGTTTTCTCCGCTGACGCTACGCACCACCTCACCGTCAATGAGCAGGTTTGCGGCGAGTGTTTCCGGGGATGACCCGCCGCTGATGAGAAATTTCACAAGTGGCCGGCTGATGGTGAAAACAGGACTGGTGAGTGTACCGGTTGAATTGAGCTTCTCCGAAAAACTGGTGAGAAACCACCTGCCGTTGTAGCGTCCGGCACGAGTGCGCATTTGCTGGGTTCCGTGGCGAAAGTCGCGGTTAAAGCAATCCCCTCCAAAAATCCATCCCCAACTGCGCATTTTCCCGATTTCCTTTTCCTCGAAGTCACCAATCAGGAGGTCGCCGTTGCGCAACTCGGATGAGGTCGGGTTCTCCGCCTGCTGCGCAGCAGATGAGGACGTCGCAGCCAGGAGCATGATCGCAATGATCTGAAGTCGTTTCCGCATGACCCTTTAATTAACGAGCTTTCGCCAAGGCGCTTCGTTGTAAGAGGTAGTTGGATATCGTGTGCTCGATAGGATCCCCGGTATTTACCATGACATAGTCCACTTCGGCCCTGTCGCAGGCATTTTTTATCTGACGGACAAAACCCTCAAACTCCTTGAGATAGTTTTCACGAACCCTGGCCGGCTGGGTGACCAGTTCTCCCTCTCCTTCAAGCCCGATAAATTTCCACATGCCATTAAGTGGAAATTCTATTTCATAACGGTCAAGGACGTGAAACAGAACCACGTTATGACCTCCAAAGCGCAGGTGGTTAAGGCCGTTGATGAATTCCTCGGTGTTGTCAAACAAGTCACTGAAGAGCATTACGAACCCGCGCTGTGACATGCGGTTTGCGAACTCGTGCAGAACGGCACCGACATTGGTGCGGGGTTGCGGTTCGAGCTTCTCCATCTCGCCGGAAATATCACTGAGGATACTCAGGTTGCTTTTTGGCTGGATGTAGTTCTGCAGTTCACCGTCAAACATCCCAACACCAACCGAGTCACCCTGTTTGACAATCAGGTAAGCCATGCTGGCAGCAAGGTATTTGGCATATTCCAGCTTCGATATTTTGCCGGAGCCGTAAGTCATGGACTCGCTGCCGTCCAGCAGCAGGTTGGCAACGAAGTTGGTCTCGGCATCAAACTGCTTGATGTAATAGCGGTTAAAGCGTGCGTAGGCCTTCCAGTCAATCTGCCGAATCTCGTCACCCGGGACGTATTGGCGATAGGCAGTGAATTCACTGCTGATGCCCCGTACGGGGCTTCGGTGCAACCCGATACGCAATCCCTCAACGACCTGTCGGGCGACGATCTCCAGTGACCCGATTCCGGAGAGGATCTCCGGGTCGAGGTATTTAGCGTTCTGTTTAAGCTGCGCCATCGTAAAGCTGCTTACCTGCAGATGTATCCTTGATCAGCCTGTTGATGATGTCGTTGGTATCCACCCCTTCGGATTGTGCAGCAAAGTTGAGTCCCATGCGGTGGCGCATCACCGGTTGTGCAAGGGCTTGAATATCTTCAGCGGAAACCGAGAACCTGCCACGAAGTATTGCCCGGGCTTTGGCCCCGGTGATCAGGTTCAGGCAGGCCCGTGGCCCGCATCCCCAGGAGACATAGTCCTTGATGAAGTCGGGAGCATTTTCCTCCTCCGGGCGCGTGGCGCGCACCAGTGCCGCAACATACTGGAAAAGATGATCAGCAACCGGCACGCGGGATACCAGGTTCTGAAGATCAATAATGTCATTCTGTTTAAGGACAGGCTTGAGCTCTGACTCCACGTTGCCCGTGACAGAGCGCATGATGTCGACTTCTTCCTCGAGGCTTGGGTAACCAACGTGGATCTTGAACATGAAACGATCCAGTTGTGCTTCGGGCAGCGAGTAGGTGCCTTCCTGTTCAAGCGGGTTTTGAGTGGCCAGCACGAAGAAGGGAGGATCAAGCTTGAAGTTCTCTCCGGCAGCGGACACCATTTTTTCCTGCATCGCCTCGAGAAGTGCAGCCTGGGTCTTCGGCGGGGTTCGGTTGATCTCGTCAGCAAGGACCATGTTGGCGAAGATCGGTCCTTTACTGAACTGGAAATGGCGACGACCTGTTTCCGGATCATCCTGAAGAACCTCGGAACCGGTAATGTCGGATGGCATCAGGTCAGGCGTGAACTGGATTCGCTTGAATGTAAGCGAAAGGCAGTCGGCGATTGAGCTTATCAGCAGGGTCTTGGCGAGCCCGGGAACCCCTTCAAGCAACGCGTGGCCCCGGGAGAAGATGGCGATCAGCGTTTCGTCGATCACGTCATCCATCCCGACGATTGCCTTGCGCAGTTCAGCGATAAGTTGGTCGCGGGCCTCGCCGAGTTTCTTTACCGCGGCGACATCTCCGCTTTTTGAACCACCCGACTTGGCGGCCTGTTTACGTGCTGTTTTTTTTGTGGCAGCTTTTTTACTCATGAGAGATAGGTTTTTATAGGAATTTAACGATGATGGAGTCCTTAATTTAACTGTTATTGGCCTTCCATTATTTAATACATGTATGTGGTGTCAATACCGTTGATAGCGGAATGGGACAGGCATTCTTTCGAAAGAATACGGATAGGAATGTTTCCACATCCTCTTTTCTCACAAGGAAACAGTAATTGTGCAATAAAAAAAGGACGCGCCGGTATGCCGACGCGTCCTTGTGAGTGATGAACTTGGATGATATTTGTGCCGTAAGGCTTACATCATTCCGCCCATTCCGCCGCCCATTCCGTGGTCGTGACCACCTGCATCAGGTTCTTCCTTTTCCGGGAGATCCGTGATCAGGCATTCCGTGGTCAGCAGAAGGCCGGCGATTGAGGCTGCATTCTGCAGAGCTGAACGGGTAACTTTAGTAGGATCAACGACTCCTGCCTTGATGAGGTCTTCGTATTTGTCGCTTGCTACATTGTAGCCCTTGGTTCCCGTCTTTACGTTTTCCACGATCAGGGCGCCTTCGCGACCGGCATTGGCAGCCAGTTGACGGAGGGGAGCCTCGATGGCACGTGAAATGATGTCGATGCCGGTTTTCTCATCCCCCTTAAGCTTGAGCTTTGAGAGCGCTCCCTGGGCGCGTATAAAGGCAGTGCCGCCGCCGGGAACGATGCCTTCTTCAACGGCAGCGCGTGTGGCGTGGAGGGCGTCTTCGACGCGGGCCTTCTTTTCCTTCATCTCGGTTTCTGTGGCAGCACCAACGTTGATAACCGCTACACCTCCGGCGAGTTTGGCAAGACGCTCCTGGAGCTTCTCGCGATCGTAGTCGGATGTGGTTTCCTCGATTTGGCGACGGATTTGGCCGATACGGCCATTCATGTCCTTGGACTTGCCTGCACCGTCAATGATCGTGGTGTCCTCTTTACCGACCGATACGCGCTTGGCGGAGCCGAGATCCTTAATGTCGACGTTTTCAAGCTTGATACCGAGATCCTCGGTGATGACCCTGCCACCGGTGAGGACGGCAATGTCCTCTAGCATTGCCTTGCGACGGTCCCCGAACCCGGGAGCCTTGACGGCAGAGGCATTGAGAGTACCGCGCAGCTTGTTCACCACGAGAGTGGCAAGTGCTTCACCTTCAATGTCCTCAGCAATGATAAGCAGAGGCTTGCCGGACTTGGCGACTTTCTCGAGCAGCGGCAGCATGTCCTTGAGATTACTGATCTTCTTCTCATGGATGAGGATCAGTGGGCTCTCAAGGTCACATACCATGGCGTCGGAGTCGGTCACGAAGTAAGGTGAGAGGTAGCCCTTATCGAACTGCATGCCCTCGACAACCTCAAGGGTGGTTTCGATACTCTTGGCTTCTTCCACGGTGATGGTACCGTCCTTGCCGACCTTGTCCATCGCGTCAGCGATGATGTGGCCGATCTCGGTGTCCCAGTTGGCGGATACGGTTGCGACCTGGGCAATCTCCTTGGTGTTATTCACCTTCTTGGAGATTTTCCCGAGTTCAACGACAAGTGCCTCGGAGGCCTTGAGGATACCCCTTTGCAGGGAGATCGGGTTGGCTCCGGCAGTCACGTTGCGCAGGCCTTCCTTGTAGATGGCCTCAGCAAGGACAGTTGCCGTTGTGGTGCCGTCACCGGCAATATCAGAGGTTTTACTCGAAACCTCGCGGATGAGCTGTGCGCCCATGTTTTCATAGGGACATTCAAGCTCAATTTCCTTGGCGACAGTAACGCCGTCCTTGGTGATCGTCGGGGAACCGAACTTTTTGTCGAGAATGACATTACGTCCGGCAGGGCCGAGTGTGCATTTGACCGCGCGGGCCAGTCTTTCCACGCCGCGCAGGAGTCCCTGGCGGGCGGCTTCGTCGAATAGCAGTTGTTTAGCCATTATTGTTATTTTGGTAAGTTGTAAATGTTAATCAGGTTGAGTTATCCGATGACAGCGAGGATATCGCTCTCATTGACAATGAGCAGGTCCTTGCCGTCGATCTTGACGTCGGTGCCTCCATATTTTGAGATAAGGACTTTGTCCTTCTTCTTGACGGTGAAAGAAATGTCGTTGCCGTCTTCATCTTTGCCTCCGGTGCCGAGAGAAATAACCTCAGCTTCCTGGGGCTTTTCCTTCGCACTGTCGGGGATGATAATTCCCCCGGACGACTCTTCTTCCTCATCGAGTCGTTTGACGAGGACGCGCGCTCCAAGCGGTTGGATTTTAGTAGCCATGTTTAATTAGTTAGTCTGTTAGAGTTTGTTTTTTGTTTTAGTTGGGTGATTTCCGCACTAGGCGGATTCTTCAGGTCTCGGTCCCCGTCATTTTCGGAAACCGGGAATTTTTCTTATTTATCGTCCTCGACTACCTCGGCCTCGACCACTTTTCCCTTGGCGGCTTTTGGCTCTTCGGCAGGCTGTCCGGCATCCGGGCCGCTGCTGCTTGTGGTGGTCTCTGCGGCAGTGTCCGCGTAAAGTTTTTGTGCCAGCGGCATAAAGGTGTTCTGAAGTTCCTCCTGCGCCTTTTTCATGTCCTCAAGTTCGCCTTTCTCGATTGCTTCCCGGACCCTGGCGATCGCCTCCTCGACGGATTTCCTGTCAGCTTCCTCAAACTTTTCCTCATTTTCCTTGAGTTGCTTTTCACACTCGTGGGCGAGCGACTCCGCCTGATTTTTTGTCTCGACGGATTCTTTTCGTTGCTTGTCGTCCTCGGCATGCTGCTCGGCTTCTTTCTTGGCCTTATCAATGTCCTCATCACTCAGGCCGCTGGAGCCCTCGATGGAGATTTTCTGCTCCTTGCCGGTTCCCTTGTCCTTTGCCGAGACATTGAGGATACCGTTGGCATTAATGTCGAAAACGACCTCGATCTGCGGTATGCCCCGCGGGGCGGGGGGGATACCATCAAGCCTGAAGTTACCGAGTATTTTATTGTCAGCAAACATCGGGCGTTCCCCCTGGCAGATACGGATATCGACAGCGGGCTGGCTGTCGGAAGCGGTCGAGAAGATGTTGGTGACCTTTTTCGGGATCGTGGTGTTGCGCTCAATCATCGGCGTGGCGATTGCGCCTGCAGTCTCAATGGAGAGGCTGAGGGGAGTGACATCGAGCAGCAGCACGTCCTTGACATCACCCTGCAGCACGCCGCCCTGGATACCGGCGCCGATGGCCACCACCTCATCGGGGTTTACCCCCTGGTGCGGATCCTTGCCGGCAAGTTCACGGGCAACCTCGACGACCCTCGGCATACGGGTCATGCCGCCGACCAAAACAAGTTCCTTGATGTCCGCGGCGGTGACCTTTGCCTCCTTGAGGCAGTCCTCGACAGGCTTCCTGGTGCGATCAAAAAGGTGATCGGTCATCTGCTCGAGCTTTGCGCGGCTGAGTTCCTTCTGGATGTGCTTGGGGCCGGTCTGGTCGGCGGTCACAAAGGGCAGGTTGATCTCGTAGGTCTGGGCGGATGACAGCGCGATTTTTGCCTTCTCGGCTTCCTCCTTGATGCGCTGCAGTGCGTCAGGCTGGCCGGAGAGGTCAATACCGCTGTCGGCCTTGAATTCCTCTACCACCCAGTCAATGATGACATTGTCCCAGTCATCTCCACCAAGCTGGGTGTCGCCGTTGGTTGCGAGGACTTCAAAGACGCCTTCACCGATTTCCAGCACGGAGATATCGAAAGTGCCGCCACCGAGGTCATAGACCGCGATGCGTTCATCATCCTTCTTGTCCAGGCCGTAGGCCAGTGATGCCGCGGTGGGCTCGTTGATGATGCGCCGCACCTTGAGGCCGGCAATCTCGCCGGCAGCCTTGGTGGCGTTGCGTTGTGAATCGTTGAAGTAGGCCGGCACGGTGATTACCGCCTCGGAAATTGTCTCGCCGAGCTTTGCCTCGGCATCGGCCTTGAGCTTGCCCAGTACCATCGCGGCGATCTCTTGCGGGCTGTAGTTCTTTTTCTCGCCGTTAACCTCAATCTCGATATGCGCATCGCCATTGTCTGCCTCGACGATCGTGTAGGGGGCTTTTTTATCGGCCTTGGTGAGTTCCGAAAAACGGCGGCCGATCAGTCGCTTGGCGGAAAAAATGGTGTTTGTCGGGTTGGTGATGGCCTGGCGCTTGGCGGCCTGCCCGACGAGCCGTTCACCGTCCTTGGCGAACGCGACCACTGAGGGCGTGGTGCGGGCTCCCTCGGAATTTTCCAATACCGTGGGTTCACCGGCCTCCATGATAGCCATGCAGCAGTTGGTGGTGCCGAGGTCGATGCCTAGAATCTTGCTCATTTTGGTGATAGGTCGTTAAAAGTGTTAAAGTGCTAATCTTGATTTCAGCAGATCTTTTTAAAATGCACGTTGCGTGCCAACTTGAACAAGTTTGAGTTATATCACTGGTTATAAATGAATTATCGATATAATTGATTTTAACGACATTGGGCGTATTGGATGAGAATGAGACAAAATGGCGCAGTTTGTGCGGATTTGAGCGTCAGAATGGCACAATTTTTTAAACGGTAAGGATTGCAGATACTCCACGATTGCTTGGTTGCACGCTGGAAGGACTGCCAAAGGGAATTCGTTCCCTATCTCGACGGGCTTGATCCCATGCTCAAATCGCCCGGGTATGGATAGCTCTTCGCAGCGGGGCCTGACCAAGCAACCCAGGGCAGATTTACCACCTACTTGAGCAGTGCAGCGTAGCCATTCATCTGCTATAATGACGGTGTGAAAGTTCCCCCATTCGGGCACGGTTTGCTTTACCTCAGTTGCGCAATTGCCACCCTCGGCAACTCCACTGGCGATTTTATCGACCTCCCCGCCGACGCCACAGAATGGCGCTTTTCCGGGCGCAGCGGAAACCTGATCGACCGCTTTGGGGGCATCGCCGAAATGGAGGAACGCGGCATGGGTGTGCACGCCGGCGTGTTCGGCATAAGCTCCGGTGCGGGCGATCCCAACACCCCCGGCCACATCGACGGTGCGCCGGTTAGCTACATGTATTTCGACGGCTACGCCAGCAGCGGTGAAGGCTACCGTGTCTGGCCGGGCACCTCTGACCCGGAACACCAGGAGTTCACGATGATTTTCGACCTGTTCGTTCCGGCGTCCAACAACTCAGCCTACATCAGTTTTTTCAACGGCAACGACAACAACATCAACGATGCCGACTACATGATCACCCCGTCCAACCGCGGCGTTTTCGGCAGCGCGACCGCGAACCTCTGGGAGAAAAGCAGGTGGCAACGCATCGCACTGGTCACCGACCATACGCGCAGCAGCGCCAAGCTCTTCGTCGACGGTATTGAGGTCTCGGATATCAGCTCGCGCGACTTTGCCTGGGGTGGTGGCAACGGCTTGCACTTCTGGATTCTCTCCGATCAAAACGGCAAGCACAGCGAGGGCTATATCGCAAACTTTGCCTTCGTGCCCACTGCGCTATCCCCGGCCGACATGACGGACCTCGGCGGTACCGATCCAGGTGGGATCTTCGAGGTCGGATTTGAGGGCTGCCCGCGTTCGCTGAGCTACCAGACCGACACCGAGGCGCAGTCGGTCTCGCTTAGCTGGACGCCGGCCGACGCCAGTTTCGCCGCGACCGGGATCGAGGTATTGCGCGACGGTAACCCCATAGCCACCCTGCCGGTCGAGGCCTCCTCTTATACCGACCCGGTCGCTGGCGGAGCGCCGACTGTCGAGTACCATTACACCGTCAGAACCTACGGCGGTGCGCACGGCGATCTTTGCACGCCAATGCAGATTACCGTCCACTACTCCGCCGCGGGGATCGCTGGCGACCTCGTCGCCTACTACCGCTTCGAGGGCAACGGTGCCGACATCTCAGGCAGCGCCATCGCCCACGACGGTGCCGTGAATGGCTTCCCGAGGTTTTTCCACGGCGGGAAAGTTGGGCGCGGGTTGCGGCTCAACGACCTCGCTGATCCGCACGAGCACGTTGTGATCGCCGCTCACCCCGATCTCGATTTTGGCAAAGACCGGGATTTCAGCGTTGCCCTTTGGGCCCGCCACGTCGGTGCTTTCGATAACAATAGAGCAATCGGCGGGTCCGCTCCCGACCCGGCGATGATCTCCAACAAGGACTGGTCTTCCGGGAGTAACCGCGGTTGGTTCATCGGCGGCCAGCCGGATGGCAGCTGGAAGTGGAATATCGGCGACGGAACGGATCGTGCCGACTTCAACATCAGCAACCGCGACGAGAGCGGCGATGGAGCCTGGCACCACGTCCTTGTCACCCATGACCGCGACGGCAAGGCCTCGTTCTATTTCGACGGCAGGGCGGTCGGGTCGACTAGCATCAACGGTATCGACGATGTCGATTCCGGGCTTCCGCTCAGCATCGGCAGCGACGGCAACGGCGCCTTCTGGTTCGACGGTGATCTTGACGAGGTCGCCATATGGGCGCGCGTCCTCACTCCGGGGGAGGTTTCCGAGGTCTATTCCCGCGGCTACACGGGTGGCACTATCACCGGCAGCAACTCGCTCGACAGCGACCGCGACGGCCTCCCGGACGGCTGGGAGGTTTCGTTCTTCGGCAACCTCAGCCAGGCGGGAGATGACGATGGCGACAACGACGGCCGCGACAATTTCTCCGAATACAGTCGCGGCACCTCACCAACCCAGGCTCAGCCGGAATCCGATCTCCGCCTCGAAACCACCGAAATTGCGGGTGAACTGTATGCCACAATTACCTACCGGCGCCCGCGTGATGCGGCGGACATTGCCTATCTGCCGGAGTTCAGTCACGAACTGGAGACCTGGGTTGGCGGCGACTCGAAGTTCGAGCTCGTGGGCACTCCGGTTGATGTCGGCGGCGGCAGTGCGGAATGGACAACCCGTTTCCGGCAGCCGATAACGACCACCGCGAAGGGCTTCTTCCGCCTGCGCACGACCAACACCTACCAGGGTAAGTTCAGCTCCGAGTTGAACCCCACCCTGAGCTACCGTGGTGGCACAGCGACGATCCAGTGGGAGACGCCAACGCCCGCGGCAACAATCATCGAGTATGCCCTTGGTGATGGTGTGAGCGTCCGGTTGGAGGCATTCGATCTCACACAAAGCCACAGCATCTCTGTCCCCGGTGCCGGTGGTGTTGACGATTTTTCTTTCTCGGTCATTTACCTCAGCGACGGAATCGAATACCGCAGTGCAAACATCAGCGACGAAACCTTCTACGATTTTGGCCCACCGCTGCTGCCTGACCAGGGCGGGTTTGTCACCGGGGATGGCTACGCTGCCCTGGCTGCCGATATCCTTGCCCAAACCGGGGTCACCAAGGGTTACTGCCTTGACCTGCGCTGCGGCGACGGCCGGCTGGCTTACGAACTCGCCCGGCAGAGTGAGCTGATCGTCATCGCCGCCGAGACAGAAACGACCCTCGCCGATGATGCCCGCGCCTTCCTCAGCCAGCGGGGTGTTTACGGCTCGCGGGTAACGGTGGTCGAACCCGATTCACTGTTCGATTTGCCCTTTAACCCCCGCACCTTCAACCTCATCGTCAGCGCGGCAACATTCGACGGCAGGAACCCGATCCCGGATACCACCTCGTTGAACTATCTGGACAACTACCTCGCTCCGGGCAGGGGCAAGATCGCGTTCACTACCGATGCCGGTCTGGTCACCGATGCCCGGGCCAATCTTGCCGACCCTGGGGCCTGGACCCACCAGTATGGCAGTGGTGCAAACACCTCCTACTCCGGTGTGAAACTCGGTGCAGGCAACGATCGTACCGATGACCTCGGCATACAGTGGATCGGGCGTCCCGGGGGTGCATTCACGATTGATCGTCAAGTTCGCGCGCCGGCACCGCTTGCCTCCAACGGCCGCCTGTTCTGTCAGGGGCACGACCGGCTGGTGGCGCTTGAGAGTCACAATGGTGCCGTGCTCTGGTCAATGAAGATCCCGGGCTTTAGCCGCCTCAACGTTTTGCGGGACGCCGGCAACATGTGCGCTGACGCGGACGCCGTGTTCCTTGCGGTCGGCGAGGAATGCTGGCGCCTCGATGGCGACTCCGGGGAGCGCAGATCCTACCCCGTCCTTGGGAATTCCGGTCACACCTGGGGTTACGTCGGTCGTGCCGGCGACGTCCTCATTGGTTCGGCGGTCCGCCCCGACAACGCCTACAAGGGTTTCTGGGGTGCGAAGTACTGGTACGATGGCCAGAGCGGATTCGGCACCGATCAGGTTTGCAGTGACCAGCTCTTCGCGCTGGATCCCACGACCGGCGCAACCCTCTGGAGCTATAGCGGCAGCCTGGTTCTTGATGTCACCATCACCACCGCTGACGGCAAGATCTGGTTCCTGGAATCACGCAACCCGGGTGAGATCGCCAAGGACTCGCGCCGCCTGAAAATGGCTGACCTCAAGAACTCGATGTTCCTCACCTGCCTTGATATTGACTCCGGGGCGAAAGAATTTGAACGGGCGCTCAGCTTCGATGGCGGGACACCGTCAGTCTACCTCAGCTACGACTCCGGCAAGCTTGTCCTCGCAACATCCCGCGAGTCGAACGACCGCTTCTACACCTGCGTGCTTGACGCCACAGACGGCTCGCGGATCTGGACCAGGGACCACTCCTGGCGAAGCTCGCACCACGGCGGCAACCACCAGCACCCGGTCGTCATGGGTGGAAAGGTCTACCTCGAGCCGAACGTCTACGACCTCAACTCCGGCGCCATCCTTGCCTCGAACATGCCCGGACGCAGCGGTTGCTCGACCTTTATCGGCACGGGCGAGGCACTCGTCTACCGCGGTGTGGCCACCATTCAGTATGGCGGCAACGTCTCCATGTGGCCAGTTGGAGGAGGCGCTCCGAGCTTCTGGGACCGCACCCGCCCGAGTTGTTGGATTTCCGCCATCGCCGCGGACGGCATGGTCATCGTCCAGGACGGCGGCTCCGGTTGCTCCTGCGGCAGCTGGCTGGAGACATCGATCGGCTTCGCCCCAAAAAAGTAGCGCCATGAAATTTCTGCAGACCATCATATTTTCCTGCCTCATCTCCTCGGGTGTGAGTGGCGCCGACTGGCCGACCCAGGGCCATGACAACCAACGCTCCGCCACCACTGCCGAACAGCTTGATATCTCGCGTCTCAGCCTTTCCTGGACCTGGAAATCGCCAATGCCGCCATCCCCGGCCTGGAAGGGCACGGCACGCTGGGATGCCTATAGCTACATCCGCAACAACAAGTCGATGCGCGCCTACGACCGTGCGTTCAACATCAGCTCTGCCGGCAACCAGCTGTTTGTCGCCTCGAGTGCCGAATCCGCGGTGATCGCGCTCGACACTGCCGATGGCAGCGAGAACTGGCGCGCTTTTGCCTCTGCCCCGGTTCGAATCGCCCCGACCTTCGACTCCGGAAAGGTCTACTTCGGCAGCGACGATGGAACCGCACGCTGCGTGTCGGCGGGCGATGGCGCAAAACTCTGGAGCTACCGTGCCAACCCAAGCAGGAAACTCGTCCCCAACGACGGGCGCTTCATCTCGCTCTATCCCTGCCGCACCGGGGTCATGGTGCAGGACGGCAAGGCCTACGCCGGTTTCGGCCTTGTCCCGTGGGAGGCGAGCTACCTGAGCAGTATCGACGCCAACTCCGGCACGCAGATTTACAGGACCACGCTCAACGTCGGCAATACCCTTGGCCATACCCTGGAGGGAGCGCTGCTTTCCACCAGCGATCGGATCTTCGCTCCCCAGGGACGAATTTCACCAGTCTCCTTCAACCTCGATACCGGTGTTCGCCAGGCACGCCTCGAGGGTGGCGGCGGCGCCTTTGCGATCGTGACCAACGACGGCAAGCTGTTGACCGGACCCGGCTTCGGTAACAGCAGTTTCGCCAAGAGCCGCAAGAACTTCATCCAGGAGACCAACGCGAACAACCTGAGCGCAATTGTTCGCCACGCCGACGCCCACGCGGTTCTCGCCACCACCACTACCTACCACTTCCTCATCAAGGACAAGGTCCGCGCCGTCAACCGCAGCGGTGGCGCTACCAGGTGGCTCGGCTCGCTTGAGGGTGCCAACACCCTGGCCCTTGCCGGCACCACCCTGTTTGTCGGGGGAAAGAACCTGGTCATCGCCCTTGATTCGGGCAACGGCAACGAGCTGTGGACTGCAGTGGTCGTCGGTGAGGTCCACTCGCTGGCCATCGCCAACGGCAAGCTTTTCGCCAGCACCAGCAGCGGGAAAATCTACTGCTACCAGTGATTATCAGGACCGGACCGGGTTGATACTCCGGTTTACACTTCCACCTCCCGGGCCGTTATCTATCCCGTCAGTATCGCAGCGGACGGGGTGACCATCGAGATCGACTAATCTCCAACGAATTGTAATCCTGGTAGGCTGCCGGAGCGGAGGCGGTGGTAGTCAGCGTGGCCAATCTCGGAGATGGCCGGGCGCTCACGACGGTGCGACTGAATCCTGCGGAAGGCCTCGGAGAAGCGCTTCCTCTCCCGGTTGCGCGTCCAGGCACGTTGACCTGATCAAGGACCGGCCGCGGGACGGGCGACGAGGTAGAGTCCGTTGCTGTGGCAGGTCACACAGTTCGGCGATTCTTTCGCATGCGCATCCCCAAGGCGAGCGCCATTTGCATGGGCGAGCCTCAAGCTTCTCGTTGCTATCGAGCTTGGGCTCGCCTATAATTTAGGTGCCGCTGGTTCACCAGTCGCCTGTCCCCCAACCCCCGTGATCTTCCAAAGTATTTTGCGCCTGCAACATGCGGGCATCCTGGCCTTGCTCTGTTTCGCGTCCCCGCTGAGTGCCGCTCCCCTAATTTCCGAATTCATGGCGGTGAACGACACCTCCTACCCGGATG
>JAPYUT010000012.1:0-2856 GCA_029940475.1 Verrucomicrobiales bacterium
GTGCCTGTTTTGTTGCTAAGCTCAATGCAGTTGGGATAGTTGAGGAACTTCAGTCGCCGTGTTCCTTCCTGCGCATGAAGGATTAGAGGGCAGGCATGAAACAGGCAGCAGAGGAGGGCAATACGCATCGACATTCGTTTAATGGGTCAGGTTATGCTGTGCGCGGGACGGCTCGCTTACTTCCTTGCCTGGTCCTGGCATTGGCTAGTTGAAAAGATTGAGTTGCGGGGACGGGCTTTCAGGCAGCGTCTTTTCTCCTGCGACCGGGCGAGGTTTGGTTTGGCGTTTTACTTTTGACCCGGCTTGTTGACCTTCCCCGGGCCGGGATGAGTTTTGTTCAAGGTGCGCAAGGATGTCCTTTGCGCGGGAAATAATCTCGTCCGGCAACCCTGCCAGGCGGGCAACCTGGATGCCGTAGCTGCGGTCAGCACTGCCCTCGACAATCTTCCTCAGGAAGATGATCTGGTCATTGTGTTCACGCACCGCGATGTTGGAGTTGCCTATGCCCTCACGGCTGTCTGCCAACGCGGTGAGCTCGTGGTAATGGGTGGCGAAGAGGGTGCGGCAGTTTACCTGGTCATGCAGGTGCTCAGCGACAGACCAGGCGATGCTGAGCCCGTCGAAAGTGGCAGTGCCCCTGCCAATCTCATCGAGGATCACCAGTGAGCGTTTACTGGCATTATTGAGGATCAGTGCGGTTTCGTTCATCTCAACCATGAAGGTTGACTGTCCCCGGGCAAGGTCATCACTGGCGCCAACGCGGGTGAAGATGCGGTCAACAAGGCCGATTTGTGCCGTCTCGGCCGGCACAAAGCTGCCTGTTTGCGCCATCAGGGCGATCAGGGCAACCTGGCGGATGTAAGTGGATTTACCCGCCATGTTGGGACCGGTGAGGATCGTCAGGCGTTGCCCATCGGCATCGAGGGTTGCATCGTTGGGAACGAATTTCTCATCGGTGATGAGTTGATCCAGGACAGGGTGCCGGCCTGCGACAATGTGCAGGCAGTGGGACTCATCGAGTTGTGGCCGGCAGTAGTCGAACAGGCGGGCGGTTTCCGCGAGGCCGAGGAGCACGTCAATCTCGGCAAGGGCATCAGCGGTGTCCTGGAGATGCTCAAGGTGTTCAAGGGCGCTTTCCCGCAGGTTGAGGAATTCTTCATGTTCAAGTTGCTTGGCTCGTTCATCAGCCCCAAGGATCTTGTTCTCCATTTCCTTCAACTCGGGCGTGATGAAGCGCTCGGCGTTGACGGTGGTTTGCCTGCGGGTGTAATCGTCGGGAACACTGGCAAGGTTGGCCTTGGTGATCTCGATAAAATAGCCGAAGACATTGTTGTATTTAATCTTGAGCGACTTGATGCCGGTGCGCTCGGCCTCGCTTTTCTGCAGCCCGGCGATCCATTGTTTGCCCTCGGTTGAGGCGGCACGCAATTCATCCAGCCGGTTACTGTAACCGTCACGGAACAGGCCGCCGTCCCTGATGGTTGCCGGTGGTTCATCCGCGATGGCGAGTTCCAGCAGATCCACCAGTTCACGGAAATCGCGCAGCCGCGGCTTAAGTTGATCGCCAAGGGGACCGGCCTTGAGTGCGCTGAGATGATCCCTTGTGTCGGGAACGGCCAGCAGTGACTTGGCGAGGGATTGCAGGTCACGCGCATTGCCGGAGCGACCGCTCAGGCGGCTTATTGTACGTTCAATATCGCGTACGCATGAAAGGGCTTCGCGCATTTTAGCCAGTTGGAAGGGTTCCTCGATCAGTGCCCCGATGAATGCCTGCCGGCCAAGCAGCGTTTCAATATCGCGCAGCGGGTGCAGGATCCATTCACGCAGCTTGCGGGCTCCCATCGGGGTCTGCGTGCGGTCCATGATACCCAGCAGCGTGTGTTTGCGCCCGGCGCGATGTTCAACAAGGTCGAGGTTGCGCGCACTCGCGGCGTCAATGAGGACATGGGAATCGGGACGGTAAACTGAAAGCGAGCGGACATGGGAAAGGTCCCTTCGCAGGGTGGTCTTGACATAGTGACCGACACCGCCGGCGGCGGATATAGCCGTGGACATCCCGGCGCAGCCATAGCCGTCCAGTGACTGGGTCTTGAAATGTCCGCACAGCAGGCTACTCGCGGCTTCCTCGAGAAACGCATAGCCATCGTAGGGCGCGGCACTGGCGACAACCGTGTTGAACTCGGCTTCCTGCTCCTCACTGTAGATTAATTCCGAGGGCGCCAGCCGCTCGAGTTCATCCTCGAGTTCATCACGGTTGGCAAACTCGGCGATCTTGAATTCCCCGGTGGTGAGCTCGAGCACAGCCAGCCCGTAACGCCCATGGTTGTGGTGGATGCCTGCAAGGTAATTGCTGCGGTCATCCTCCAGCAGGTTGATGTCGTTGACGGTGCCGGCACTGATGATCTGCGTGACTTCCCGCTCAACGATTTTTCCCGGCCTGACCTCCCCGACCTGGTCGGCGATGGCGACGCGTTTTCCCGCCTTGATGAGCTTGCCGATATATGACTGGGCAGAGTGGTGTGGCATACCGCACATCGACATGCCGTTGCGCTTTGTCAGCGCGACGCCGAGCAATCCCGCTGCCGCCTTGGCATCATCCATGAAAAGCTCATAAAAATCCCCCAGACGGAAGAACAGCAGGACATCCTCGGGCAGCCCGTTGCGGATCGCGGTATACTGCTTAAGCATCGGAGTCATGGCTTAAACGACCATTCCGAAAGGAACCTTAAAGGTCAAGGTTCAAAAAGGGATTTGCCACGCTGCCAGGCAGGAAACCGGTATTCCGGGAAACCTTTTTGGATCAGCAATCCCAAAAAGAACATCCCGGGAGGCGCAGAATCGGCAAGTCACCACCCA
>JAPYUT010000012.1:2956-5277 GCA_029940475.1 Verrucomicrobiales bacterium
CAGCAATCCCAAAAAGAACATCCCGGGAGGCGCAGAATCGGCAAGTCACCACCCACAGCAAAAGGGGACGTTGCTTTAAATCCTCTTCCTCCTTGCCCAGGCCCTGAACTTTCTCCAGTGGGTGCTGTTTTTCCGCGAATTCCTGTATAGGCGGTAGCCGATATAAGCGGTTATGGGCAATACCATCACTGTTTCAGGGTCACGGTCCATTTCCATCAGGGCCCACGGACACATGCCAAAAAGCATAAATCCGAAAAGAAGCAGAGAGATGAGGTTAATGGGGAGGGGGTTGGTCAGCTTCCAAGTATCTCCCCCACATTCATTGCAGGTATAGAAGCTTGCCGTTTTTTCCCCTCCGGTTTTCGGGTCACAACCGATGACTTTCAGGTGATAATCGGTGTGCCGCTCACAGGCGGGGCACCAAGGGAGCTTCCGGTTCGGTGTACTCTGCCTAATGTAAGAAGGATCAGTCTTATCAACCGGGTTTTTTATAGGCTCCGCGTATGCCATGTCGTGCAAACTTCACGCCTTCACTTCCGCTTTACGCAAGATGGTGGGGTTTGCGCTATCCCCGTTGCGGCAGAGAAATCCCGGTTTCAGGGTAGTGATGATCTTGTCCTTGGACCCATCGGACCCGGCTTCGACAACCTGGATTTTGTCGCGGTTGGTTTCATCGATCTTGCTGCCATCGGAATAGCTGAAGGTTGCCACGCCGTGCTCGGCGAGTGCCTCGATGAGTGAGCTGCGCATGAGGGCGAGCTGCTCAATCATTTCACCGTCATTGGTGATTGATTGGGCGCGGATGATGAGTTCATCCATCAGGTCAATGCGCCTGATCATCGTGCGGCTCAGCATATGCACGGTGCCCCATTCCAGGTCCGGGGCTTTGCGCAGTGTCTTTTTCCTTTCGCGGAGCCGCTTGAGTTCGGCAATGAGTTGTGTTTGCTCAGAGCGTGCCTCACCGAGCCGGTCCTCAACGCCCTTGAGCTTTGTCTGTGTGGCCTGCAATTCCCCGGCCTGTGCCTCAAGCTTTGCCGTCTCAGTGCGGACAGTCTGGTATTTCTGGGCCCGCACCTCGAGGTCATTGGTTTCACTGCGCAGCCGGGCTGAGGTTTTTTCCAGCTTGTCGACCTCGGCCTGCATGGCTGCGGCCTTGCTGCGGTTTCCTTCAAGCTCGCCTGCGGCAGCGGCGAGCTGTTCACGCAGTTGCGCCAGGTGCCTGGCTTCACCCGATATGTTCTGAAGATCAGCCTGCAGCAGGTGTAATTTTTCCTCTGTCTTTACGCGGGCCTTGGTTTCGCCTTGATGGCGCAATGCCGCTTCACCAAAATCCTCTGTAAGCGTTGCCAGTTTTGCCTCGGCATGGGCAATTTCTGCACGGCGCTTACCGAGAATCTCGCACTCTTTGCTGAGTTCTTTTATCTTGGCGGTTAAGTTCTCATGTTCCTTGCGCTTCTTGTTGAGGTCGAGCAACTGTGCGTCCAGGGCACTGACGGCCTGCTGGCGATCCGCCAAGGTATCTGTCGCCTTTAGCAGGTCACGCTCGAGGGACGCCTGATCGGATTGCAGGGACAACTTCGTTTTTTCCGCAGCCTGTATTTCCGTATTCCTTGCAGCGAGATCACTCTCGGCTTTCGTGAGCTGGTGTTGACGTTTTTCCAGACCGGCGGTTTTTTCAGTAAGTTGCTTGATTGTTTTCTCAAGCTTCTGCTGCGCTTGCTTGCTTGCTGTAATTTCAGCAGTAACGCGTTTTTGCTTCGTGTTTAGGTCCGTGAGCTTCTTGGCGGCGGCGGCGTTGTCTTTTCCAAGCTTGTCGCCCCTGGCGCTGTCCTTGTCGATCTGCGCGGTGAGCTTTGCAAGTGCTGTCTCGGCGGCCTTGGAGTCGGTGCCGAGTTTCTTGAGGCGAGCATTTGCCTGTGTCTCCTCCCTGGTGCTTGCGGCGATTGCCTTCTTGAGCTCGGCGAGTTGCTTGTTAGCCTCTGCATCAGTGGCTTTGCCGGCAGCAAGGTCGGTATTGAGTTTTTCGAGCTTCTTGTCGGTGTCGGCGAGTTGCTTGGAGGTGAGGGCATTGTCCTCCTTGAGCTTGTCGCCCCTGGCGCTGTCCTTGTCGATTTGCGCGTTGAGCTTGGTGAGCGCCGTCTCGGCAGCCTTGGAGTCGGTTGTAATCTTCCCGAGGCGCGCCTGTGCCTGTGTCTCCTCCCTGGTGCCGGCGGCGATTGCCTTCTTGAGCTCCACAAGTTGCTTGTTAGCCTCGGCATCAGTGGCCTTGCCGGCAGCAAGGTCGGTATTGAGTTTTTCGAGCTTCTTGTCGGTGTCGGCGA
>JAPYUT010000012.1:5377-83268 GCA_029940475.1 Verrucomicrobiales bacterium
AGGTGAGGGCATTGTCCTCCTTGAGCTTGTCGCCCCTGGCGCTGTCCTTGTCGATCTGCGCGGTGAGCTTTGCAAGTGCTGTCTCGGCGGCCTTGGAGTCGGTGCCGAGTTTCTTGAGGCGAGCATTTGTCTGTGTCTCCTCCCTGGTGCCGGCGGCGATTGCCTTCTTGAGCCCGGTGAGCTGCTTTTTGAGCCCGGTGAGCTGTTTCTTCGCCTCGGTGTCAGCGGTCTTGCCGGCAGCAAGGTCGGCATTGAGTTTTTCGAGCTTCTTGGCGGCGGCGGTGTTGCCTTGCCCGAGCTTATCGGCCGTTGTGCTGTCCTGCTCAATTTGTGCGTTTAGCTCTGCCAGCGCTGTCTCGGCGGCCTTGGAGTCGGTGCCGAGTTTCTTGAGGCGAGCATTTGTCTGTGTCTCCTCCCTGGTGCCGGCGGCGATTGCCTTCTTGAGCCCGGTGAGCTGCTTTTTGAGCCCGGTGAGCTGTTTCTTCGCCTCGGTGTCAGCGGTCTTGCCGGCAGCAAGGTCGGCATTGAGTTTTTCGAGCTTCTTGGCGGCGGCGGTGTTGCCTTGCCCGAGCTTATCGGCCGTTGTGCTGTCCTGCTCAATTTGTGCGTTTAGCTCTGCAAGCGCTGTCTCGGCGACCGTGGAGTTGGTTCCGAGTTTCTCGAGGCGGGTCTTCGCCTGGGCCTCCTGCCTGTTGCCGGCGGTGATTTCCTTCTTAAGCGCTGCAAGTTGTTCCTTAAGCTTCGCGAGTTCTTTTTTGGCCCCGGTGTTGGCAGCCCTGCTGGTGGCGAGGTCGGCGGTGAGTTTCTCGAGTTTGTTGCCGGCATCGGCAAGCTTCTTGTCAGCGACAGCGTTGTCCTGGTCGAGTTTTTCAGCGATGTCGTTGTCCTGACTGATTTGCTTGTTCAGCCCTGCAAGAGCCTTCTTGGCATCCCTGGATTCACTGGCGAGTTTTTCAAGGCGCGCCTTTGTGAGGCCCTCCTTCCTGATAAGCCGCAAATTTGTGAGGCTCTCCTTCCTGGTTGCAGCGGCAATTTCTTTCTTAAGCTCTACAAGTTGTGCCGTTGCCTCGCTATTCTGCCTCTTTGTTCCGGTGAGCTCTTTTTTGGCCTCGATATGGGCAGCCTTACCTGCTGCGATGTCGGCGGTGAGCTTCTCGAGTTTGTTGCCGGTATCCGCAAGCTGCTTTTCTGTGACAGTATTTTTCTCACCGAGCTTGTCAGCGGCGGCGTTGCCCTGCTCGATTTGCTTGTTTAACTCTGTGAGCGCTTTCCCTGCCGCTTGCGAGTTCGCGGCGAGTTTCTCAAGGCGTGCCTTTGCGCAGCCTTCCTTCCTTGTTTCGGCGGCGATTGCCTTCTTGAGCTCCGCCAGTTGTTTTTCCACCTCAGTTTCGGAGGCTTTGCCGGCGGCAAGGTCGGCATTGACCTTGTCGAGCTGCTTGCCGGTGGCGGTGAGCTTGCCGGTGGCGGCGGAGTTGTCCTCCTTGAGGCGGGCTTGCTCTGTGTTGAGAAGGCTTACCCGTTTTTCTGCCGCCTTGCACCGTTGCGTGAGCTTGCGGCCTTCTTCTTTCAGCAACTTGGTGGAATCAGTTATTTTCCCACGTTCGCCTTCAAGGCAAAGATTGCCTTCTTTAAGCCGGGCTTCCGATGCCTGTATCTTACCAATACCATCCTGCAACGCATCCTGTTCTGCCTTCAGGGCGTTACGAGTTCCGCCTAGTTGCTTAAGTTCATCCTTGAGCTGTTTTCGGGTTTCATTTAATTGCTGCAGGTTCGCTTTAAGATCAGTTTGTTTTTTTATAGCAACATTGGCCTTGTCTTTTGCAGTAGCCAGTTTCAGCTCGGTTTTTTCAAGTGCATTTTTGCGGCCATCCAACTCTGCAATCCGGGCTTTGCGCTTCTCAATTTTTACCAATAATCCCGCAACTTCCCCTTTAAGGGATTTATGTTCTTTTTTAAGCTTCCCGAGCCCGGCTTCAGCGTTTGCGCCCTTGCGCTTTGTTTTTGTTTTGGAGGGCTGCTGTTTTTTGCCGCGCTTCCCTTTTTTAAGGACTCTTACGGTTTTGCTGGCCGGTTTTTTAGACTTGCCGGGAACCGGCATCTCGATGTGCAGCTTGGTTTTCCCGACGGGTTCACCTTGTTTTGCCTTATTGGATAGCGCACCGGCCCTTTTGATTTTATGAGGAGTAGCAGAAACCTTGCTGGTGGGTTCTCCATCAGCTGTGGACTGATACCCTGGCGGCAGCGTTTTGACCAGCAACCTGCCCGGTGTCGGCATGGCTGCTCGTGATGCCGTCGCCATTTTCCGCTTTTTTGGAGGAGCAAGGCGCTTTGGATTGGCGGCTTGACTGGCTGGCTCGATTACGAGTTCAGCGGCTACCTGTCCGAAATGGATGGTATCGCCGCTTTCAAGGTGGCGGCGCATGATCTTCTTGCCGTTTACCCTTGTGCCGTCCCTGGAATCCAAATCAATGATTTCATATACTTTCCCGGAGGGCTCAAGGCGAATCTCGGCGTGGAATGATGAAATTGCGGCGTTATCAATGACGATTGAGTTATCCGGGTCCCTGCCCAGCGTGGTAAGTTTGTCGTTCAGCTTGAACGGCAGCACCTGCGTTGCGGAAATATTGAATCGTAGCTCAGCCGTGCGCATCGGTCAGAATGATTTAAAGCTAAATATAATCGGCTGGTATGAATGCAGCATGTCCCGGTGGAGAAGCACCGGCGGGACTTTTTACAACGAACTGATGCAGTGTTGTGTTTGAAGCCAGGAAAGTGATGTTCAGTTGCGGCTAACTTGCAGTGTGTAGAGAAATAAATCGCCTGCGGCAAATCGGCACAGGGTGGGTGGTTTTTGTTTCAGTTGCCCCAAGTTATCCCGCAAGCCACTTATAGAAATTATAACATGCAGATGAGAATTCGCAAGGGGTGATTTATCAGCTTTGTGATTGCTTTCAGATATGCGTTTTAATCATAAGATATTTACAATCAATAAACCCATGATAAGCAGGGGCCTTATTGTAGAGATCTTTTTGCGTTGAGGATTGAACCTTTTTCCTGTTGATGAATGTGAACGTAAATTCATCTGCATATGCGGGGTGAGCGGGACGAACTCATCGAGTTCTATTTGGATTATTCATCCAGCCCGCCATTATTCCAACCCCAATAGCTCAGAGCCATTGCCGCCAATGGCCTAGTTCAATATTAAGCAGAAGGCATCGTCATTATTGACCTGCCTGTCGCCAAACTTATTTCCTTGGATCAGGCAACGGGGCTACTGAGCCAGAACGTGGTGATGTTGTCAGCACTGTGCACTCCCAGCTTCATAGACATCTGGCTGGCGAGCACGGCTGCCGTGGTAAGTCCAACCCCAAGGTGCTTGCTGTTTTTTGAGCTGTAGAAGGGTTCCCAGATTTTCTCCATGTTTTCCGTCGCGATTGCTGTGCCGGAGTTTCGTACCAGTATATCAACTCGATTTTCATCGATTGGAGAAAATTCACCAGGCTTATAGATTTCGAAGCTGGCTTGCCCGCCACCCTCCGCCGCAGCTTCGGCGGCATTGGCCAGAAGCGCGAGAAATATATCCTTCAAGCGGCTTGGATCCGCAGCGATTGGAGGGATTTCCGCAGGGCACTTGATGTTTATCGGGATGCCCGCCGAAGTGAAGGGTTCCTTCAGGCTGTCCTCAACCATGGGCAGGAAGTCTGCTATCTGGAGATTTTGGGTAGTGATTTGGCTGCATCCGGCTGCTGGCAGGATGCGCTCTGAAAGTTGGGAGGCACTGATTGAAGCCTCCTTCATGTGGGAAAGATTCTCGGCGGTTGTTTCGTCGAGTTCTTCATCCATAAGGATCAGGCTCGAGAATCCCTGAATGACGGCAAGCAGGTTGTTCAGTTTATGCGTCATTCCCCTTAGGAGCAGGGCATAGAAGTTGGCATTTGCAGAATCCTCCAGAATAAATTGATCGGCAAAGAGGAATTGTGGCCTATCGGTGGCTTCCATAGTTTCCATAATAAACAGGTATTTCTCTAAAATATACCCAATGGTAATTTTAGCTAGCTGAAAATTTAGGAAAACTTGATATAAATAAAGCCACTTTTGTGGCAAGACCGTCCACTAATTGAGTCGAACATGATCCGCAGAGGCAATGGACAACAGGGGAGCATCAGGGGTCGCGCCATCAACTTGCAGTAACAATTCACCCTCACTGCCAAAGTCCCTGACCATACCGGTTTGTTTGCTTCCGTCTGGAAGATCCAGTGTTATTCTGTGTCCCAGCAGGGCGCTCGTTGCTTTCAGTTCATGAAGGATGGGCGCAAAATCATCCATGCAACGCAAGATCAAGCGATGTAGAGAACTGAGGATGCTAATGGCGACAGGCTCCCTCGGCAGGTCTTCAACACACGGGTTCAAGTTCATCCGTAATGAAGTTGCCGGAGCGGCTAGTGGTGCGGGGAAGTCATCGGATGTGCTGTTGACGTTGAGCCCTATTCCTATGACCGCGATGCCCGGCAGATCACCGGTGATTGCAGGAGTGATGCTCTCTACCAGGATACCGGCAACCTTGGCGCGGGCGAGATAGATGTCATTTGGCCATTTGATGGTGACCTGAAACTCAGGGCGAAGAGCCTGGCATACCGCGAGGGCCGCGGCATGGGTAAGGCGTGCCCAGCGATCAGGTGGAATTGGCGGGCAGAAAGCAACGGAAAGCAGCAGGTCCCTGGAGGGAGACGAAATCCAGCGTGCGCCGCGCCGGCCGCGCCCGGCATCTTGCCATTCAGAGAATAGGGCAAGGCCGCTTTGCAAAAGATCGGGATCCCTGCTGACACGAGTGAGGGCCTCCTGATTGGTGGACTGGCACTTGTCCAGGCAGATAACCTGCCAGGGCAATCCTGCCTGAAGGGCACCTTTTTCTATGACGGCACGATCCAGCGGCGGGTGCTTGTTCATTGTCCGTGAAAATCCAATCCAAAGTCGATAGAGCGCGGAGAGTGGGTAAGGGCACCAACTGAGATCATGTCGATCCCCGTAGCTGCGACATCCCGCAGGGTTGTAAGGTTGATACCTCCGCTGGCCTCAAGCAGTATGTTTCCGCGTTCCATCGCGGCGGCCTGCCGCAACTGGCCGGGGTTCATGTTGTCAAGCAGGATGACGTCCACACCACGGAGCTTAAGAAAACGTTCAACCTGTTCCAGATGATCGGCTTCTATTTCAATGCGGGTATCCGGGTGGCTTGCCTTCAGGGTATCGATTGCCGCTTGTGTGTCCTCAAGGGTGCCGGCGGCAAGCAGGTGATTGTCTTTGACCATGGCCATGTCATAAAGTCCCATGCGGTGATTGTGCCCACCACCGTTGACCACGGCAGCTTTTTCAAGTTCACGCCAGCCAGGCGTTGTTTTGCGGGTATCGAGAATTTTTACTCCCGTGCCCTCTGCGGCATCCACGAATTGCCGGGTCATGGTGGCAATCCCCGAGAGCCGTTGCAGAAAGTTTAATGCAGTGCGCTCGGCAGTAAGAATGGATTGCGCGGGACCTGAGACGGTGATTACGGCATCACCAGGATCTGCCAATGCTCCCGAGGTAAGGACAAGTTCAACAACGATAGCCGGATTCACTTTGGTAAATACCCGTGCGCAAATTTCCGAACCGGCAACCACACAATGTTCCCGGCTGATAATGTTACCTCCTGCCACGGTGTCCGCATCAATAAAGGCGGTCGAGGTGATATCACCGCGCTCACCGAGATCCTCATCAAGTGCGAGGTCTATCAGGGCCTCCGCGGCTTTTGAAATTCCCGTTGCCATCGGGCAACAATAATGAGGACGGCCAGCTGATCAAGCAGCGGTCCCGGGGTCAGGTTCAATCGCCGTAGTCCTTGCCTTTGCCCGCCCTAATAATCAGGAGAACCATGATGGTGGCAGCTATAAAGAAGAGCACGGTCGCGATTTCCCAGCCGTCAGGTTCAAAGAACCGGTTAGGCGCGTCCTGAGCGGCAGCTTTTGCTTTGGGATCGACTACGGCAATCAGGTTCATTGTATCAATTGAATATTTGGATGTGTATTGTGAGCGCCAAGGTTAGTCGATGTTGGGATGTGTTCAAGGGCTTGTAGAGTGAATTTTGATAAACATCAGGCAACTTCACGCAATTTTTTCGCTGCCGAAATAGGGTTGCAGTGCTTTCGGGATGTGAATACTGCCGTCTGCCTGCTGGTGGGTCTCCAGCAAAGCGACATAAAGGCGAGGCAGGGCTGTTCCCGAGCCGTTGAGCGTGTGGGCAAAACGGTTCTTGCCGGTTTCAGAATCCTTGAAGCGCAGCTTCATGCGCCGTGCCTGGTAATCCTCGAAGTTTGAGCAACTGGAAACTTCCAGGTATTCACGCTGGCCCGGTGCCCATACCTCGATGTCATAAGTCTTTGCGGCACTGAAGCCGAGATCGCCGGTACACAACTCGATCCTGCGGTAATGAAGCCCAAGGGACTCAAGGATGGACTCTGCGTTCTCAGTCAGCGATTCAAGTTCCTCATAAGAGGCATCCGGGTGGACAATTTTGACCAGCTCAACCTTATCAAACTGGTGCATACGGATCAATCCCCGGTTGCCGGTGCCGGCAGATCCTGCCTCGCGGCGGAAGCAGGGGGTATAGGCGACGTATTTTATTGGCAGTTGAGTTTCTGCGAGGATCTTGTCCCTTTCGAGGTTGGTAACCGGAACCTCGGCAGTCGGGGTAAGGAACAACTGGTTATTCTCAATGCCATACATGTCATCCTCGAATTTAGGCAATTGGCCGGTGCCGATCATGCAGTCGCGCGCCACTACAAAAGGTGGACTGATTTCCGTGTAGCCATGGTCGATGGTCTGCCGGTCAAGCAGGAACTGGATGAGTGCCCGCTGCAACTTGGCTCCGGCACCCCGGAATACGGCGAAGCCGCTACCGGCGATTTTGGCCGCCGCCTCAAAGTCAACCAGTCCCAGTCGTTCTACAATTTGCACGTGATTCTCGAGCGTATCCCGGGCTGCGGTCTTTTCGCCCCATTCCCGGATTACCGGGTTGGCTGTCTCGTCTTCCCCGACCGGGCAACCCGGATAGGGCGTATTTGGGACACTTAATAGCAGATCGAGCTGGCGGATCTCAGCTGCCTCCACCTCCTCGGCGAGAGCCTTAAGCCTGTTGCCGATATCACGCACCCCGGCTTCAATCTGCGCGGTATCCTCACCGGCCTTTTTTTTCGCGCCGATTTCTTTTGAAATGGCATTGCGCTCGCCCTGCAGGGCTTGTTTTTCTGTTTCGCCCTGCCGCCGGATTTCATCACATTCAAGGAGCCTGTCAATCAGCTCACAGGAGTTTCCACCCCGTGCACGGATGCGCTGCTTGATGTCTTCGGGGTCTTCGCGGATGCGCTTTATATCGAGCATAGCGGCAGAAGGTAGCGCAAACGCGGATTTCGACAACCAGTGGTGCTTTTGCCTGAAAATGACAGCGTGCCGCATCCAGAGGGGATGCGACACACCGTTTTAGCATGGGAGGAGGATTGGGGTTTTGGGTCTCGGCAGAAATTTTGCGGTCCTTGGCGATGCTTTCAGGATTCTTCTGTGTTCGATAAAAGCGGGGTTCTGGAAACGGAGAGAGAGTGGGGGTTTCAATATTGACGGGTGAGACTGGTGGATATGCAGGCGGCACATGGCATTTGTTTTTCGGGCTTGAGCATGGGTAATTGCACTGCTTGGTAAAGAAACGGACAGCGCGTGATGGCCCCGGGCTGGTGACTCTTATAGCCGCGATGGATGAAACCCGTCTGATCGGCACCGGCGAGGGAGGGCTGCCATGGCGGGGAATGACGCGGGATAAAAAACATTTCAGTGACTATACCGCCGACAAGGCCCTGCTACTCGGGCGCCGTACTTTTGAGGAAATGCTTGGATGGCTCGATAATGACCACCGGCCGATTGTATTAACGCGCAACCGGGCTTATGACCCAGGCAGGGGCCGGCAGGTGGCGGTGAACATTGAGGAGGCACTTACCTTGGCAGGCAGCCGTGGCGAGAAGGAAGTGGTGGTATGCGGGGGTGCTGCAATTTACAGGCTGGCATTGCCGTTTGCCGACCGGTTGGTCTTAACCCTGCTGCACGGCCGGTTTGATACGGCTGTTCCCGGCGTATATTTCCCCGGGTGGGAGGATGCGAATTTCAGGGAGGTCAAACGGGAACGGTTTACTGCAGATGCTGAGAATCCGTTATCAATGACGTTTCTTTACTTGGCGCGATAAGGCGGGGGACTGGATCCGGATTGTGGCTGAACTGGTGTTGCCATCTGCGGCATGTGCAGTGATTTTCCAGGTACCCGGGCTGAGCGCAAGAAATGGGGAGGACAGCCGGTGGCCGTTTGCCTTCCAGGTAATCTCCTCGGTGTCACTGCGCAGGGGAATGTGCTGTTGATCGAGGTGCAGATCGTGATCCACGATAAAGGTGGCACCCTCTTGCGGGCTGAGTATACGCGGGCCGGTACCCGGGTTCCTGCGGGTTATCGCTGAGAGGTGGTTGAATTTAGAGGAACACCACAGGGCGTAATCCTCGGGCAGGGTAATGCTGCCCGTTGAGTCGTAGAACATGCCCGAGGATTTTGTCGGCTTGGTACCGGCCAGGAAAATTTCGGAGATCCGGGACCGGGTTTGTGTTCCGGGCAGCATTCCTGTCAGGGAGTCAACAGGGATTCTGGGAAGGGTTGATTCCGGCAACGGTCGGGCATCGCGATTTACGGCTAGATATGTCATCATACGACGCCAGGCGGGGGCGGCGGAATCAATCGTGGTGGATCCGTTCATTGTACGGCCGTTCAGGTTACCGACCCAGACCGCAACAGTGTAATCGTGATCAAATCCCACGGTCCAGGCATCGCGGTGCGAGCTGCTGGTGCCGGTTTTTACCGCGCTCCGGTGATCGTTGATGTGCAATACTGAATGGTGCCCGAATGAGGCGGAGCGCGCGCGGTCATCGGCAAGGATGTCGGAAATTATTTCCACTGCCCCGGCGGATGCCATCCGGTGTGGCAGTTCAGGTTCGTCTGCCAGGAAAGTTGGCGGTAAGGCAAGTCCCGAGCGGGCCAGTCCGGCATAGGCGCAGGCAAGGTCAAGCAAGCGGACTTTGCGGTTTCCGAGAACAAATCCCGCGCCAAGTTCGTCGAGTTCCTCGTGTGTGCGCAGTCCCCAGCGAGTTAAGGTTTCGAAGGCCGACCGCGGTCCTGCGCGGTGCAGGGTGAGGACTGCAGGGATATTAAGCGAATTTCCCAGCGCTTCGCGAATGCGCACCGGGCCGGCAAACTTACGGTTATAGTTTTGCGGTTCGTACCCGGGAAATACGCGGCGGACGGCGTCCGGAGTGTCGGGCAGCAGGCTGGCGGCGGTAAGCTTACGGGCATCGATTGCCATCAGGTAAATGAAAGGCTTGAGAGTTGAGCCCGCATGGCGCGGGACCAGCGCGGCATTAAATGCACCCTCTGTTTGTCCTTTCCCGGTGGCGATCGAGGCAAGGGCCCGCACAGCTCCGCTTGAGTTTTCAATAACAACCATTCCGGCATTCCTGACATCGTGCCGGTTCACGGCGGCGAGTTGCTCGGCAAGAAAGTTTTCAGCATGGTGTTGCAGCCCGGAATCGAGCGTAGTGGTGACAAGTTCTCCCTTTACATGATTGCCCCTGCTTTTCATCAACGCGTCGATAAAGGCCGGTGCTGTGTGTGGCGGCGACTCGTGGCGGACGGACGGGGGGTTGGCGGCAAGACGGTCGAATTGTGCTGCAGTGAGGATATTGAGCTGCACCAGCCGCTTCAGGGAACGGCTGTATTTTGTCAATGCGTTACCGGGTCGCAACCAGGGGTTATAGCGGGTTGGTGATTGTGGCAGCCCGGCGAGGTAAATTGCCTCGGCAAGGGTAAGTGTGGCTGCGGCCTTGCCGAAGTATGCCCATGCGGCCGCTTCAGGGCCGATGCGGCGGTTACCGTAATCAAGCCGGTTGATATAGGCTTCAAGAATGGTGGCCTTATCCCATTGCCGTTCCAGTTTCAGTGCCAGCATGGATTCGCGTATCTTGGAGCTGAGCGCGCGACCCCTGCGCCTGTCAGCCAGCTTAATGGCTTGCTGACTGACGGTCGAGGCACCGGAGAGATGCCCGGCGGTGGTTGTACTGCGGTAGGCTGCGGCACAGATTGCATACATGTCGATCCCGCGGTGTTGCCTGAAGCGGTGATCTTCGAGGGCGATCGTGGTTTCAGGCAGATGTGCGCCCATGCGGGACAGGGATACAGGGATATGGACTCTTGCCTCAGCGGTTGAGAGTTGTGCAATAACACTGCCGTCCCGGTCAAGGAACACCGGGGTGCCGTTGAGGTCATCAAGCATATTGTCCGGCAAGGGGGTCGAGTGGATTGCCACCTCGATCGCCGCTGATCCCAGCCAGAGCGCGAACGGGAAGATCGCAAAGGTTCCGATTGCCGCGTTGCGCAACGTGGCTACGGCTGCGATGGCTTGGGCTACGCGGTTTGTACACGCCTTTACGGACGCTAAAATCAAGTTTTTTTGCATACCGGGCATCCGCGCTTTTACCTATTGCTTGCTGACGAACATCCATCGCGCGCCGCCAAGGGCACCAAAGCGCGGTTCATACATCGGGGTCACGCTGGTCGCGGGCCAGGAAAAGCGTCCCTGGCTGGTGACCCGTGCCAGCATGGAGTAGGTGTGGCTGCCTTCGGGCAAGCTGTTGAAGTAGAGGTTGGCGCTGCGATCACGCAGTTCCGAGTGGTCGAGATGAAGGCCGTTGTCCCCGGCGTCCTTTGGCAGGCTGTAGAACTCAGCCACCTGGGCGAGGTTGAAGTTTACCGTTTCCAGGCCGGCCGGCAGCTCGTCTACCAGTGCGATGTAATAGTGGTTCTTGTCGCTTTGCAGCCGGTAGGTGACCAGGATTTCGTCACCCAGCCTGAACGGACTTTCAGCGCTGCCGTCACGTGCGGGCGCGGTCATGTTTTTTAGCACGCGCTCGACCCGCAAACCGCGGTCTTCACGCCTGGAGTTCTCCATGTCGCGCAATACATTGGCATCGACAAGGTAGTAGACAGGTTGCGCATCCATTTGTACACCGACTTTTCCGATCTCCGAGAGCGCGCGATGCCTCCAGCCCATCGAGAATCCATTCCCTGACTTGAGATCTGCACCGCTTCCCTCAAAGGTGAGCTGCTGATAGTCTTCCCCCTCAAGCATGGTGGCCAGTGCCATAAGCAGCCAGAGGTTTTCCTGTGTCGAGAGGTGGAACGAGTCGTCCATCATGTCGAGCAGGGCATTGCGCATCCTTGGCTCAAGCTCCCGTGACCATTGCGGATCGGCGATCCTGGACTGTGCCATGTAGGCCACGGCTTTGGCCCGTTTTGAGGAATAAAAGTTTACCGGGTCGAAAGATCCGCGCGGCGGCGCATTGTCGATTTCACGGGCCAGAAGTCGTTGCTCGGCGGGCATGACGCCATAATTGTGCATGGCGAGTGCCAGCATGGCGCGGGTCTCATCGCCGAGCTGGTCGCGATGCAGATAAAGGCCTTCAAGGACGTCGACCGGTTTTGCGCCGGCTTTCGATTTGCTGTGGACAAACAGCGCAAACGCCCGGGTGCCGCGGCTGGATTTCTTGCGGCCCCGGATCACTGCGTCGAGTGCCTTTTGGAGCTGGTCATCAAGACCTTGTGGGATCGTATATTCAAGTTGCCTGCATTCCGCCACCACCCAGGCAGCCTGGACGGTTACATAGGGGTTTGCATAATGGCTCCCCGGCCAATAAGGCAGGAAGCCGTCTGCTAGTATATGCTGCGCAATGTAGCGCAGGCCCTCCTCAATACGTTCCCGGTAGTTTTTATGCCTTTCGCCGAGTTCCGGAAGATATTCGAGCAGTTCTGCAAGTTGTGTATAGCCCAGCAGTTTACTGGTGCGCTGCTCAAAGCAGCCGTGCGGATATTCGAGCAGTTCCGGCAGGCCCTGGAGTTTTGGAATGAATGGTGAGCGTGAAAGCGTCAGTCCAAAATTGCCCTCGGCTCCCGGCCAGAACTCGGGCGCGACTTTTGCCAGCACGAACTCGGTGGCTTGGCCCGGTATTTTTCCGTAGAGACCGGTGCGCTGCATGATGCCGGGCTGGAAAACAGGCAGCGTAATTTCCACCTCATCGGTAATTTCGGACTGCCCGGCGATGTGCGCGTCAAAGCGGATCTTGATCTCGGAAATTCCCCGTTTGACCCTGACCCGCAGCCCGAAGGTTCCGGGCACGTTGGCAGCCAGCAGGCCGGTCTTTGCAGAAGCAGCACTTAAAATTTCAAGGCCCTCACCTGCGGTACAGCTGATCAGCACCTCTGCGGCATTTGCCAGTTGATGCCTGGTGATGGCACGCAGTATGACTTCATCACCGTGACGCACGAAACGCGGTAGTGCGGGCTCAACCATCAGGCGTTTGTTGACCTGGAATTTTGACTGCCCCTGTCCAAAGCGCAGGTCCTGGGTCTGGGCTATCGCAGTTACACGGAACTCGGTCATGTTGTCAGGAGCTCTGAAGCTGAAGGCTGCCTTACCCTCGGCATCGGTGCGCAATCCCGTGATCCAGAATGCACGCGGGCGGAAATCCCGGCGCGGTTGTTTTTTGCGCTGCCCGGCGCCGTCACCGCCACCGCCGATCAGGAATCCTTTTTCGGCAACATCCGCTTCATTGAATTCCGCAATATGGTTTGAAAGCCCGAGGTAAGTTGCGACATTGTGCCAGCGATCGGGATAAAAGAGCCCGAAGATTTCCTGCGCCTGCCATTGACCGAGTTGCAGCACCGCTTCGTCAACAGCCATCAAGGTGACATCGGCATTTTTCACCGGCTGTCCGCCGGCGAGCACATAGACCGTGCCAGTGCCTTCCCTGCCGGGTTCAATCTGGGATTGCGCCAGTACCGGGTTCACTTCAAGGCGCAAGTCCTCGCGTTTCACTTGTAACTCGACTCGTCCAAAGCGCTCGGCGGGAATCCGGTCCGCTCCGCCGGCGCGCACCAGGTGGATGGTGGCGTATACATTGGGGAAGTATTCCGGTTTAATGGGAATATCGATCCTGCTGGCGTTGTGTTTAATATCGACAACAAACTGCTCAATAATTCGGTCGGTTTCCATGCTGACCCAGGCCTTGCCGCCATACGGCGCTTCCAGTGCCAGGGATGCGGTTTCACCGGGGATGTAATGTTCCTTGTCGGCTGTTATTTTAAAGCTGTCGGAAGTGTGTAGCGGATATCTTGCGCGTGCTTCGCCGGCAAGGGTGATTGGCGCACTGCAGCGCGGGCTGCCGCCGGCAAGACTGGCAACTGCCACGTAGCGACCCGGAATGCCGCCAACATCAACAGAAATTGGCGGGTCATCCTCACCCGGGGTTTTTGCCGATAGGGAGTTGATCAGCAGGTATTCATCAAAGTTGCGGTACCTGTACAGGTCATCACCCACCTGTTCCTTAACGGTACGGGTCTCGATGCGGAAAATATCTGCCTGAAAGGGCTGGCCGGCGACTACCCTGTCATCTCCGTCGAGGGATATTAAATTCAGGTTGAGAGCCGGTGCCGTTTCCCCGTAGTTGGCATCCAGGTCAATGGCGAGGATGTGGGGGAAGGGTTGTATAGCGCCGTAAAAGGCACTGGATATGGTGCGGCCTTCAGGTGAGATGACATCGACGTTGAGGCTAAAGTCGTATCGTGGACGGGAGTAAGGAGCCTCCTCCGGGATTTTAACCCTGATCAGGGCGGAGCCGCCGGCATCAAGTTTAAGTTCGCCCTCCTGCCTCGGCAGGGGTGGCAGGGCC
Organism: Verrucomicrobiales bacterium; assembly: GCA_029940475.1. Classification (GTDB taxonomy): domain Bacteria; phylum Verrucomicrobiota; class Verrucomicrobiia; order Verrucomicrobiales; family DEV007; genus CACIUL01. Next base: position 19,214 of record JAPYUT010000012.1, read on the forward strand.
AGCGGGCTTTGCGAATAGCGATCATTGGTGCGTAGGTAGCCCGACTCGATTGACGCGGTTGTCCAGTCCAGCGACCAGCGCACAACGGCCCCCGCGTTTGGTGCGCCGTGAAAGTAGTTTGACTGCACCCGGACCTGCGTACTTTCCGCGCCCTGAATTTTTTTGCCTTCCAGTGCGACATCAAAAAGCGGTGTGCGGTATTCCTCGACCTGTAATCTTGCGGAACCGCACGAATCTGCGCGTATATAATAACTTCCGAGCTGGATGTCTTTTGAGATCAACCATTCGGCCTCCCATCCGCCGAACTCGTCGGTGGTTGTGCTGCCGCTGGCAATTGTCTTGCCGTTATAGCCTTCGTGGATCTTCCAATCGATTGTTGCGTCAGGCGCATTACGCAGCATACCATCCCCGCGAAGGCGGAGAAATCCCTTGAATTTTGCGCTTGCCCCCGGCCGGTAAAGGTTGCGATCCGGGATAATGGTCCCGACCGGCAGTAGAGGAGCACTACGCATCCGGGCGTTGCCGGAGTTGCGGAAAGTCGGTCCACCAACGAATACCGCGGCGTAGCCGCCCCCGGGGGAGTCAATTAACAGGTGACTGGCGCTGTGTTTCATATCGGCACGGCTGCGATTAAAACGGGCAATGCCATCGGCATCGGTAGTCGAGGTGGCAAGCAGGAGGTTCTTTGCGCTCACCATGCGGACTCTAACGTTGGCAATGGGTTTGCTGCCCGACATGTCCTGCACCTTCGCCAGCAGTTCCTCGCCGGTTTTCTTCTTGGTGACAAAAAGGTCGTTAAAGAAAATGATTGAACGATTGGCTGCGAGTTTTCCGGAAGGCAGGGGAGCCGACACTTCAAGCAGGTAGACGCCGTTGGTTACTGCCTGCCCGTTTGTAACCCGCCAGTTGATGTCGCGGTAGACGGCCTGCACACCGGAAGCTGCCGGGAAGCTGCCTTTGGCAATCGGCTTGATGCCGAGTTGATCAATAAGCCGTTCACCGTCCTGGAACAGACGTGCGCGGGCGATACCGATCTTGTGTTCGGGGAGCCGGCCAAGTTGCCAGGTGATAGCTCCGGTGTTGGCATGCAGGAACTTCATTTTCAGTCCCAGGGCCGGGCGGGTGAAGTATTGTGTTGTCGGGAAGTATATTGCGGGCGTCATGCCCTCGAATTCCACGTTCTCGGAAACTGCGCCGGAGAGTGCGTAGCCGGTGGTTCCCAGAAGTTCCTTGGCCATTTCGATCCTGTATTTCCCTTCAGGGTTGAAATTTCCTTCCAGCCTGATCGTTGAGCCGCTGCTGAGCCGCTTCAGGTTTGGCACTGCCGGTTTCACTGAAATGCTTGCTGCATTTACGCTGTCCATGGCCACACGCTGGTTAAAATGCAGCACGATTGACGGGTCAGTCAGGGCATCCTGCAATGTATAGGCATGCTCAAACTCAAGGGCAGTGGTTTTACCCAGCGGGAAACTTTTCAGGTGCGGCATCGGGGTCCCGGTGGCATCATCACGCAGGCCATCGACGACAATGTCTACCGTGCGTCCTGCCGGTAGCGGTGCGGCAGGCTGCACCAGGAGCATTGAGCCCAGTGCGGGTGCGGGCTTGGCACCCGGGTCAGGACGGGAGTTGAGCGAGGGTAACAGGATCTCGGTGGCGAAACGTTCCCGACTTTCCCGGTCCTGAAAGTAGATTGCCCGTGTGGCATCAGCGAAGCGGATGTCATAGTTAAACATCAGGGATATCCTCGGTTGCTGTGGCAGGCTTTGCTTTCCTCTGCGGGACTTTGTGGTCACCGTTAATTCGGGGGATTGAAAGAAGCGGTCAATCCAGCGGGCAGGATTGACGGCGCTACCGTCAAGGTGCTTGAGGCCCGGGGTGAGCTGTACCGTGTAGCGTTGCCCCGGGATTAGGTTTCCGGTGACCAGGAACTGGCCTTCAGTCTGGCTTTTCCAGAGGAATGCGCCCGCAACTTCCGGATCAAACAGGAGAGGGGACTCCTGTCCTGCCCTGTCGATTGCATTCGTTGCCACTAGAGCTTCAGTGAAATAGACGGTGATGCGGGAACCTTTGCCTATTGTCCCGGATTCCGGCCGGATGCGTATTACGCGGTTTTCCTCCTGGGCTCCGAGAACAGAAGCAGATGCGCCCAGCAACAGTGTACTGATAAATAGTGTCGGCAAAAGATTAAGGATAGACTGTCGGTTCATGGAGTTGGTGTTTGCAGTGAGGCAAAGCAATGTTCGTAGGCAAATTGCAGATATTTGTCATGGTGCAGGTCAAGGCGGCGCTTGAGCAAACCTGCCGCGGTTGCATAATCACCGAGCTTCATGTGCAGCTTGCCGAGCTCTCCCAGTGCCGCGAGATGGGTTTCATCAAGCTCCAGGATACGGCGGTAGGCGGATTTTGCGGCGAGGGTCTTGTTACGCGATGCAAAGACACGGGCCAGGATGAGGTGTGCGGCAGCGAAACCCGGATCAATCGCCACGGCGGCAGCGGCATCATCCAGTGCGAGCTCTTCCTGCCTGATTTCAAGAAGCATTTTTGCACGCTCGACGTGGGCGGAAGCATCCGGCTTGTTGGCCAGGCGACTTTCAATTTCCGTTAACCTGGCAAAGAAATAGGTCGGCGGGTGGAGGTGCTTCTGTGCATATCCCGACACCTCTATATTAAATCTGGCTGTGGCATCAGATGCACGGCCGGCATGTGCCAGGATGACCGCCAGCTGGTATTTAACAGTAAATGAGCCGGGGCGCAGTTCGAAAGCTTTCTCGGCATCACTGAGCGCCAGATCATTGAGTCCGGTTTTATCAAAGAGCCACGCCCGTTCCAGCAGCGTTTCAGCTGATTGTCCCCCGGTCTCGAGCCGGTTATCGATAATCTTAAGTGCTACCGAATGCTGCATCAGGCGGTCGTATATTGGATTCCACAGCTTGGCGGCTTCCCGGTTGGCAAATTTTTCCTGAAGTTGCGCGGTGCAGGAGATAATCGTATCCCAATCCCGCAGGCGCACTGCATGCCTGGCAAGCCGGGCCAGTTCATCCGGGTGGCCTCGCAGGGAGGCGAGTTGTTCAAGGTAGATTGCCTCCTCAGCCGGCCTGGAGACTGAGCGGTAGTAGTCAGCGAGCTTGTTGACCACGCTGATTCGCCCGGGCTGCAGGCCCAGTGCGGCTTTCCAGTGCCGTGCCGCATCAGCTTTTGATTCCTTGCCCTTGCCGAGACTTGCCAGGTCACCACGCATTTCCAGCAAATCGGCGTCAGGTTCGCCGAGTGCCGCTCCAAGGCGCGTGAGGGTGGCCTTGCACGGCTCGTTTTCAGCTGCGCTCAGCTGCACTTTTGCCAATATCCGTAGCAGCTTGGTGTCGGATGGCCTTTGTTGCAGCATGCGCAGGCAGATCTCCCGCACGGCATCGTGATCTCCGGCAGCCTGCGCCCTGGCCATCCGGGCATTGGCATCGTCCTTTGCTGCTGACGGCGCGGGCAGGAGCACGAGATTTAAACTGAGCAGGACAGGAATCAGATAGTGGTAACTCATGGTGCGGGCAGGCATGTGTGGCCTATCTATACAATGTGAAGGATGTCATTCTTTCATTATTGGGCAATAAATTTTGCTCGATATCCCGGGCAGACCTTATGCCTGGTGAAGTTCCCGGCATTTCAACAGGGGACACACTACTAGTTCCTGTCATGCAGGGATACACGGGTAGCTCAAGGTGTGGGGCAGGTGCTCCTTCTGTGGATGATTATTTTTGTTGCATGATATTGCATTAAGCGATCATTCCACCCACCTTGCCTGCAGAGTGAAAGCTTTAGGGATTGATTACGGAGAGGTCCGGGTTGGGATTGCCTGCAGTGACGATCTCGGGATGCTTGCCCATCCCGTGGAGACGATTGAGGTGCGCAGGACCGAGCCGGTCAGCCGCATTGTGCAGATTGCCCTTGAGCGTGGGGCTGAGCTGGTCGTTATCGGGATGCCCTATCGACTGGACGGTTCGCGTGGCACGGCGGCAGGGAAAGTGGAGAAGTTTATTACCAGGGTGGCCAGGGCATTGCCGGATCTTCGTGTAATCAGCCACGATGAGCGCCTGACAACAATCAGTGCCCAGGGAAAACTTCATGCCGCCGGGCGCACCGTCAAAAATAGTCGCGCTGTTATCGATCAGGCTGCAGCAATGGAGATCCTGCAGTCCTATCTGGACGAACAGGGGGGCTGAGAGTTTCGTAGGAAGAGGTGAGGAGGGCTTTAATTTCTCATTAAATCATGAGAAACTCGCGAAATAAACCGGGGTTTTGGGTCCTTTGACAATTGTGCCACTGCCACCGATTCTTCACAAACCGATAAATGAAGCGAATATTACTAGGTGTGAGCGGATCCATTGCCGCCTATAAGGCAGCTGATCTGGCCAGCAGGCTCACTGACAATGGACATTCTGTCACTGTGGCGATGACTGCGGATGCCCGGGAATTCATCACTCCGCTGACGCTGCAGGTGTTGTCGAAGAACCCCGTTGTTTCAGGAATTTATGATGAGAAGGAGAGCTGGCGACCGGGGCACATTGCTCTGGCTGATGAGGCGGATCTTCTTCTTGTGGCACCCGCAACCGCCAATATTATCGCCAAGTTCGCCCATGGCATTGCGGACGATGTGTTGAGTGCCATTCATCTGGCAACCCGAGCGCCGGTTCTCATGGCACCGGCAATGAACGGCAAGATGTGGGAGCATCCCGCGACACGTGAGAATACGGAGAAGTTGCTTGCGCGCGGTGTCAGGATGATTGGCCCTGAAGAGGGAATGCTGGCTTGTGGCTATGAAGGCATTGGCCGCATGTGGCCGGTTGACGGAATCATTGAGGCGGTCGAGCAATTCCTGGCAGAGATTTAAGGAGTGCGAATCCTGATTACAGCGGGACCAACCCGGGAGGCGATCGATCCGGTACGTTATATCTCCAATCGCTCGTCCGGCAGGATGGGTTATGCGCTTGCCGCACAGGCACATGCACGTGGCCATGAGGTGTTGCTGGTGAGCGGGCCGGTTGGCATTGTTTCGCCGGAAGGTTGCGAAAAAGTGGCGGTGGAAAGTGCGCAGGAGATGTTTGATGCGGTTGAGCGGCTCGTTGATGGCTGTGAGGCGGTGGTCATGTCGGCGGCTGTTGCTGATTATGCCCCTGTTCATCCGCAGCGGCAGAAGATAAAGAAAAGTGCTGATGACCTTGTCCTCGAGCTTGCGAAAACCAGGGATATCCTTGCTGCAATGCGTGGCGAATTTAAATTTAAGGGTTTATTGGTTGGTTTTGCTGCCGAGACTGAGAACATGCGTGGCAACGCACTTGAGAAAATGAGAGGCAAAGGCTGTGACCTTGTAGTGGCCAATGACGTGTCGCGCAGTGATATCGGGTTTGATAGTGAATATAATGCGGTGATAATCTTTGGAGCCGATGGTTCAGAGCAGATAGTCAGCAGGCAATTAAAGCAGGATGTGGCAATCTCAATACTTGCTGCAATGGAATCCGCTGCAGCAAAATGATAACCCGATGAATGAATTCCTAGATATAGCCGGAGATGCTGCCCGGGCTGCAGGCAAGCTTCTGCGTGAGCACTACGGCAAGGATCAGGAGGTGGAAACCTTTGAGGATCATGACATCAAGCTGCACCTTGATGTTCGTTGCCAGGAATTGATTACCGGGATCATCCTTGGTAAGTTTCCCGATCACACGATTGTGGGAGAGGAGGGAAATGCGGGGCTTGAGAATGGCGAGTTTCAATGGGTGATTGACCCTATCGACGGCACCGTTAATTATTTTTTCGGGATACCGCATTTCTGTGTGTCAATAGCCTTGCGGCGTGGTGCTGCTGATGACTGGCTACTGGGAGTGATTTATGACCCGATGATGGACGAGTTCTGGGCGGTAGAGGCCGGAGGCACGCCGACGCTCAACGGCAACCCAATTGCAACGAGTGATCGCCAGGAGATGGCGCAAGCGGTTGTAACTGTAGGTTTTTCCAAGACAAAGGCCGCAATGGAGGCCGGGTTCGAGCGCTACCGGGAGATTTCCTGCCAGGTGCGCAAATCGCGCATGATGGGCAGTGCGGCGCTGGCGCTGGCGTATATTGCCTGCGGCAGGCTTGATGCGTATATTGAGGAGGTCATCAGCCTGTGGGATATTGCGGCGGGCAGGATGCTGGTGGAGGCGGCAGGCGGGTGTGTTGAACTGATCGCAAGCCCGATTGATCCCGGCAAGCTCTCAATTTGTGCGTGGAACGGGAAGTTGCCACTGCAGGGAACCCTTGCTTGATTTAAAAAATGGCAACTCGATCTGGCATTGGATATGACGTGCACCGCTTGGTTGCGGGCAGGAAACTCATTCTTGGTGGTGTTGATATTCCCCACGCGAAAGGGCTTGAGGGGCATTCGGATGCGGATGTGCTCTGCCACGCAATTGCGGACGCCCTTCTCGGGGCACTTGGGGAACCGGATATCGGCCATTATTTTCCGCCTTCTGATCCTTCAATTAAGGACATCAGCAGTATCGAGATTCTAAAGAAGGTGGCCCGGGTTGTTGCTGACAGGGAGGCGACGGTGATTAACGTTGATGTGACATTAATAGCGGAGGCTCCCAGGATTCTGCCGCATGCGCTGGCAATGAAGGAGAACATTGCGCATGTCCTGGGGATAAGTATCGGCCAGGTTGGTGTCAAGGCGACGACCAGCGAGGGCATGGGCTTTGTGGGCCGGGAGGAAGCAATGGCGGCAATGGCAGTGGCAAGCGTGGAGATCTAGGGAGCAGGCAGCCGCTGGATTTTTTTACGCGGCTGGGGCAGGGCTGGCTGTTCGCTGTGCCGGTGGCGTTATTAGGCAGCCAGGGTTACCCATTTTTCTGCCAGGATCTTGAGATCCGGCGAGCTTCCTTCGCTACGGCCAAAATAGTGGCGTTCAAGTTTTTCTATTGCGTCTTTGAGTTGTGAATGGGTATCGGCAGCAAGGGAATTTTCATCACGAATCTTGTGTAGCAGCCCAATCACGGTAAACGGGGTGAGTTCATTCGGGATCGTGTAGCGCGTTGCCTTGTCGGTCATTGCGGCCCCTGTGGTTTTCTTGCGAAAGACAGCTATAAAAATGATGACAGCCAAAAGCAGGGCTCCGGCAATCGTAATCGGGATCAGCCCGTAGCTTTTACTGCCATAGGTTCCCTTAAGTGGAGTAATCCGTGAGGTTTCGACAAGGTCAGCATCTTCATAGCGCTGGTAGACAACCTCGCTATCCTTCATTTGCGGTTCAGGGAAGACAAATTCGCCCGGTTGCTCAGCAGGCGCATCAACCATGAAGGTCAGCATCCAGTTGCGCTCGCTGATTGCTCCTGCGCCTTGCGCCTCAGAGTCAAGTTGCTGGATGGCGAGTTCCCCCCCGGAGGATTCCGCCAGCTTAAAGCCCTTCGGGTTAAAACTTAAAAGTTGTTGCAGGCCGGGGACGAGACCGCTGGCCGTGGCTTTCACCTCGACTTCGATTTGCCCTTTTTCTGCCTGCCGTTCATCAAGGATCTGGATAATTTCCAGGTTTTTGACCTGATAGGCCTCCCCGGTTTCCGGTTTTGCGTCGATTGGGACAGGAGCGGTTGCAATCGGCAGGATCACGAATCCGCTGGTGTCGAGAAAATCCAAATCAATCTGCACTGGTGGAACCTTGTCGACTTCCGGTGAGCGTGCCTTGAGCAGCAGGTAGGCATACGGGGTAATCCTCCAGCCCTGGCGACCGGTTCCGCGTGAACTTATCTTGTTGTTGTGGAAGGTGACCGACAGGACCTCAAAATGATCAGAGAGTGCCGCGCGGGAGGTTTCCTCAAATTTTTCACGGTAGTTCTGTGTCGGTCTGCCATAATTGTAGGCGTAACTCGCGTTGTTCTGGTTGGTGAGGTATTTGGAGAATCCACCTGCCTCGCGTTCGATCTCGGTGGTATGGCGGATATCGACAAAGACACCAAAGGGTTCGGTATGTCCCACGGTGGAGTGCCCGTCAATCCTGGCAACCAGTTGAATCTCGGCGACAAGGTCACTGTAATAATCGAAAACCTTACGTGCCGCCGCCGCTTTTTCGTGCCCGCCCACGATGGTGATTCCATGCTTAAGGTAGCGTTGTTTGAGCTCAGGCTTAACCGAACTTATGCGGGCGGCGAGGGCATTGGCGAAGCGTGCCAGATGACGCTCAGCAGCGGCACCCGGGAGCTTGGCCAGTGCGTCCTTTATTGATGTAATCTGAGCCGGCGAGGGTTGTTGAGTTTCGCGCAGTGCCCCGAGGTCACTGGCCCCGAGTGCCGCATACATCCAGTGCTCAAATACCTCAGTACTCTCCTCCTCTTCGTTCTCCGGGAGAGCATCGGAGTAAAAACCCGCTGCCCGGGCAAACATCCCGAAGGCGCTTCTGCGCTTGGCGGTGAATTCACTGTTGTTACCGGTTTCCTGTGAGAAATTGTTCAGGTCAAAAGCAAGGCAGGCCCGGACCAGCCACAGCCTCCAGTCCTTCGGGTGGGTTTCCAGGGAATCGAGGACGATTGAATACGCACTGTCATAACCACCGGCAACCTCGGCCATTATTTCGGCATCTTTCCGCTTGGTCTTGGCATCCTGCTGGGTTTTGGGATCGCGCCAGACGGTTGCCAGGTTGGTGCGCATGGTGGAGGCAATTGCCGCGACAGTATCCGGCTCCATGTCCTCGAAGCTGCCGAATATTTTATTAATGGCGCTGAGTTTATAGACTTCAGCCCGGCTGTGGATTTTGGTAAAAGCCGCGGTCAGTTTACTCTGGTCAAGTTTTCCGGTTGGCAGTGATTGTAGCTTGGCAGCCCATACGGCGAGCTCGGCCAGGTTGCGTTCCTGTTTTGACCGGGTGAGGGGTATGGAGTTGGCGCGCTGGTTATAGCCATACATATATCCGTACTTATAACTGCGGTTGCGGCCGGAGTTTGGGTCGTGATTATCCGCCCAGACCCGCAGGAATTCCTCCGCAAGTTCCTTGCCGGTTTCCGGATGACTGGAGGATATTTTTTCAATGTAGGGAAAGGCTTTTTCCGGTTCATTAACCTTTAGGTAAAGTTGTGCATAGAGTGCGGAAAATCTGGGGCGAAGATCAGCGTCGAGTTGGGAGAGCCATCCGTCACCGGGACTGACCTTGAGTAATTCACCCGATGCAATCGGGGCCGGTGTGCTGCTGCTTGTTCCCCTGGAGAGTGTTGTCGGATTTTCGTAATACATGTTGCCAAAACGATCCCAGCGCATTTTGGGTCCGAGGGTATTGGACGTGCCATACCGGTAGCTGAATGCTCCTTCACCGAGCCAGTTCAGGGCGAGCAGGTTTAATACCTGTGACCAGGGTTTAAGCTGGACATCCTTGGTTGCGAGCAGTGCTTCCACCGCGGTCTTCTGCAGGGTAAGCCGGCGCAGTCGTGCGGAGGATGCCAGTTCGGAGCGACCGCGTGAAGTCAGTGCACCAATGGTTGCCAATACTTCCCGTCCGCGCCGGGCATCTCCGGTGAAGCTGCCTCCCAGCCAGTTTTGGCCGAGTTCCTTCTCGATTTTCGGCACAAGTTCAACGGCACGCGCAAGGGCGCCCTCCCTTGCGTCCATATTTTTTTCGGGGTGAGCGAGAACTGATTGTGTCGCCTGCCAAGCAGCAGCCAGATGTCCTTTCCCCGGCTTTTTCGCATGCATCGCCACATGATAACCGGCGATCAACTCGAGAGCTTCCGGGGAGGCGGATTGATCCTGGCGGGGAAGGAAAATCCCCGCCTCGGCAGGCAACCCGGCGGCAATGAGGAGCCTGGCGGCAGCGAGGCGCTTGCCGGGGTCGGTGGCACCTCCAAGTTTGGCACTTCCTGCAGTGAGTATTTTAACCACGACATCGGGAAAGTGCCCGGCTGCCAGTGAAGTTTTCAGGAGGTTGCCGAACTTCGGCAGCAGAGTCTTGGTATCAAGTGTCCCGGGACAGGCATCCGCCAGGCCGACGATGTCCGCTGGCGAAAGAAAGTTTTTCTCGGTGAATTTCGGGTTTGACGGTGTAATTACGCTGCCGGGCTTGGACTTGATCCGGGGCGTACGGGCGAGTGCATCCAGCATCAATGCATAGGCCTTGAGCGCGTTGCCCGGTTTCTGGAATTGTGAATGGAAAAAAATACCGACTGCCGGCCAGTCACCGCGCGCGACATCAAGGGTGAGTGCCTGAAGGGCAATGTCAGCGGTATCTTTTTTTGCCGGTGCGGTATCGGTATCCGCTTCTTGAGGCTCTTGGATTTTTCGTGGGGATTTGGCAGGCAGGTCGGGATTAATCCAGTGTTTGAGAATATTTGAAGGGCGGCGATCAAAAACGACCTTTGCAAATTTAGCTAATAACAGGGTATCCTTGTCCGGTGGCCTTGCGGGCGATTGCGGTGGCTTCGTGGTTGTGGAATCCCTGTTAAGGTTCTGGTTGCCGCCCGGTATTTCCCTGGGGGTTCCCGGTTTCACCATCCTTTCTTTAATTTTGATCGGGGCGACAGGGGGCCCCTTTGGCGCCCGGGTCGGTATTTGCGCATAAAGCACAGAGACCGAGGAGAGAATAAGCGTAATGCCCGTGAGGTAAGCGGGTGTCATTATGGTTGGAGCAGTGCTGAATTAGCCGGGACCGGCAGCTTTCTCAGGCTGTGTATTTACGATCCGATGCCATCGGGTGGCGGTGCTTCACCGGCTCCTCGTGAGTCTTTGGCTTTTTTGCCTGTTTTCGCTTTACTGGCCCGACCGGGCTTGGTTCCGCTACCGCAGCCTTGTCATTGGCTTGGCAGCGGCAGGCCCTGCAATTCACTGAGGTCAATGCGGGCGAGCTTGATCGCCGCTTCAAGATTTTCCCTCGCCTGGTTGGCATTCTCCGGGCTTCCCGACGTGCCGGCAAATTCTGCGGCGGCACGGTAATTTTGGCGGGAAGATTCGATGACCGGCTCCCAGGTTTCTCTTGCATGACCCTCCAGGCGCAACAGCCATGTCATGTAATATTGAGCACTGGCCAGCGTTGATTTGGTCTCGGCAATAAGCCCGGGAGTCGCCGCTGCATTTTTTCCAAGGTCATCGAGCAGTGAAACAAGGTCTTTATGTGCGTCAGGCAGGCCCGCGCATTGCATTTGTGCCTTGGCTTTCTCCAGCCGTAATCTCGGTATTGCCAGAGCGTTATCGGGGGGCATGTCACTGATTGCCTGGTCGAAGGCCGTGACTGCCTCTGCAAACTCTTCAGCTTCCAGGTGTGCTTTGGCCCGGGCAATATGTCCGGCCACGTCGTCTTCCTGGAGCCTGTCCTGCCCGGGTCCGTAGTGGTATGCGGCAGCTACAAGCGGGATAAGAAGCCACAGTAAAATGAAAGACTTGCGCATGATAAGTATTTTAATACTAACTTGTAAGGAATTACGATCAAGGTAATTTCGACTGATCACTGAAAAGTTTAAGCAGGGCCGGGAGAATAATAAGATCCGCGATCAGTGCGGCGGCCAAGGTGGTGCAGGCCACAGCGGTAAAGGAACGATACATTGGCAGTGAGCTGAAGAGGATGCTGCCCAGTCCGCAGAGCATGACCGAAGTGGTAATGGCGAGCACCTGCCCGACACGCATGAAGCTGCAACTGAGCGCATCATTGGTATTCAGTCCGTTTATGCGCTCGGCTTGGTAACGGCTCAGGAAGTGGATGGAATCATCGGCGGCGATGCCGACACAGATGGTGAACGCGCAGACAATCTCCAGGGAGAGTGGAATATTAAACAGCGCCAGGCCTGCGGCACAGGCAAGCAGCGGGAACAGGTTTGGCAGCATTGCAATTAACCCGACACGCAGCGAGCGGTAGGCAACGGTGATCATGATGAGGATGATTACAATCGCCACGGCAAGGCTGCGCGCGAGGTCGTTTACCATGCGGTGGAGGTATCGCCCACGGCCGACGGCTCCGCCGGCAAGGTCGAATTCGTAATCAGGATATTGCTCATTAAGGGTTTCCAAACGGCTCTCGAGGAGATCATAGACAGGCACATATTTAGCAACCCCGAGATCCTGTACGCGAACAGCGATGATGGCACTTTTTAAATCCGGTCGATAGAATGGCCTGACAATCCTGACAAAACCAGGTGTGGCCATGTCAAGCAGGCGACTGCCGGTTGAGGGATTGTTACCCAGTCCCGGAAGAGCGGCGAGGATGGTGCGAATTGACAGCGGTTTACTGAGCAGCGGGGTGCCTGAATTCAACATTTTGGTTTCCTGGCGCACGTCCTCGACCAGCTTCTCGATGTCGCCGAGAACCTGGAATTTATTTTCACCGCCCTGTTTCCAGCTCACTGCTATTTTAACGACCTGGATGCCTCCCATCTCGGCATCAGCATGGGCCAGGGCAGATGAGATATTGCTGTTGTCCGGCAATTGGTTGCGCAGGAAAATGTCGGGTTTAAGGGTGGCTGTTAACCATGCGCAACCGATGGTGAGCAGGGTCGTTATCACGACCACTGTGGCTGCCCGGGTGATTATAATGTTGATGAATCTCTGGAAGAAACCAATGAGGTATTGGCCCTTTGGTTTCACCGGTTTTTTTATCCCTCTGCCGGGCAAGATACGGCGTAATTTTCGCATGAGGCGTTCCTCCAGATTTTCCGTGGCGGCATGCCTGGTAAGGATCGGCACAATCAGCATGACTGCCATGAAGGTGAGCAGCGTGCCGATTGCACAGTCACGGCCAAAGTCACTTATCATTTTGGCTTCGGCTATCATGAGCGATGCAAAGCCGGCAGTGGTGGTAAGTGCCGAGAGCAGGCAGGGCAGGCCAAGTTTGCGGAGTGCGGCCGCTGTGGCTGCACGTGGATCCAGTCCGGTTTTACGTTCGCGATGCAACTGGAAAACAATATGCGCGGCGTTGGTGAAGCCGATCATGGCCAGGATCATAGGCATGATCACCATGGAAAGGCTGTTGAGGTGCTCGCCGGTGAATCCCAGGAAACCAAGGGTCCACAGCAGGCCGATTGAGGGGGGGGCTGTGACCACGAGTGTGGTTATCAGCCCGCGGAAGAAAAGCAGGGCAAGGATTGCGGCAAGAGAATAGCCAATGATCTGGAAACGTCGCTGCTCATTCTTCATGGCGTCGTGTCTTGCAATATCAATTGGCAGCAGCCCGATTAATCTGGCGCGGATGGCGGAATTTTCGGCATTTAACCGGGCGGCCTTTTCAATCTTGCTCACCGTTTCCACTGCTTTCTCCCGGTTCGTTAACCTGATGCTCAGTGGCACGAGTGCCGTTCGTGCATCAAGCGAGAGCAGGTTTCCGGCGATCACAGGGTGCTTGAGTGCCCGCCTGCGGCAGGCTTCGTGTTCTGCAACAGTGTCTCCGGCATCGGGGAACATTGGTAGAAGCAACCCGTCGGTGGAAATTTCAATGACTTCCGGCAGAGTCCTGACGCGGTGCAGCAGATTCTTGAAAGCATCCGCGGCCTCAGGGTCAAAGAGATCACCACCCCCGGGGCAGTCAATGAGCAACAGCACCTCAGAACCATCAGCCCCAAATTTTTCCTTTATCCGCTCATTGAGTTCTTGATCGGATTTGGGTGCCGGATTTGTTTTGTCCCTGTGTTCACGCTCCCGGGTAGCGCCAAAGATCGCGATAGCGCTGATCAGGGTGATGACGGAAAGGGCCAACCACGGCCGCCGCACCGGGAGTTCGGACAGGATCATTGGGAGTGTTTGCCTGCCGGCTGGGTGCCGGGTTGCCAGCGGGTGCCAAATCGAACAAGCAAGACCGGCAGCAGGCCTAAGATGATGGCGGAAAGGGCAACGGCTACCAACGCATATTCCCGGCGGGTGAGTTTTTTCAAGGGGTTCTCGTTCTCGACTGCGGTTAGATTACCAATGGTTTCACTGGACAGGTGTTTTTCATTACCGTCATGATAGTGTCCACCAAGACGCAGTGCGATCTGGCGCAGGGTGGAACTGTCCTGCCTGGAATGTTTACCGTCAAGGAAGGTGCCGGTTGTCGGGTTGCCAATACCCACCACGAGAACGGTTTTCACTGATTTTGGCATTTTCGGCATCCCTTTTGCAGGCACGGTATCACCGTCCGAGAGCAGGACAATAGTTGTACTCTCACGCCGCCAATTCTCGGAAAGTTCAGCGGCGAGCTCGAGCCCGTCAAAGAGATGCGTCTTACCGGATTCAAAGGCGGTGTACATATCGATACCGTCAAGGAAATTACGCACGACATCAGCGTCGCGGGTATCAACAACAACGGGCTTGGCGCCGTTGTAGACCGCTATCAGGGACAAGCGCATCTGGTCAATTGAAATGCGCTTAAAGAAGGATTCCATTAGCTCAAATGCTCGTTTACGGCGCGACTGGGAACCGTCCACCCCGGCATCTTCAAGCTTCATGCTGGGTGAAACATCAAGCACGATCACAATATGCTGGATCTCGGATTCCTCGACGGTTTTTGCCTTGTAAACCTTAGGGTTTATTTCAAGCAGGGTAAGAAGTCCCCAGCCGGCGGCAGCGAGGGAGAGGCATCTTGCAAAGGGTGCGCCCCGTGCCCACAGCGCGGGCTTTTCCGAGGGGCCGAAAGCGAGCAGGGAAATCCGGGAAATCCGTGTCGCATGCAGCAATTCACTGCCCAGTGCGATAACGAGCACGGCCACGAAAGCTATTTCGGGCGGGCTTACCATGGTGTGTAACGCAAGCCTGTCAGGCTTAGCAGGAAGAGCCCGAGCACGGCGCTGCCGGCAATGGCGTAGGGTTTGAAATTGTCCATTGATTCCGCCGCAATTTTCTCGACCCCGGTTTTTTGCATCTCGTCAATGCGCCTGAAGATGGTGGTAAGTGCTTCCGGGTCGCCGGCGGCGAATACATCACCGCCGGTGCGTCCCGCAATTGTCAGCAACTGTGCCGGTGGAGCACCCGGGGCAACGTGGATGGCGTAGACTGTGATCTCGTTGGCTGCCAGCTTGGCGGCGATCTCGGTATCGCGACCGCCGCTCAGGTCGGCACTATAGCCGTCGGAGACAAGGATAATTAAACGATCTCCATCTTCACGCTCGACAAGCAGCTTGAGGCATTCTTCAAGGGCCATGCCGATCTTTGTGCCGCCGCGGAACCAGATCGGCAGTCGTTTGGGACCGAGAAACTCTGTGGCATATCCAAAGGCCGAGGGGTCTGAAGTGAGGCGAATCCAGTGGAGGAAATGATCCCCGAAGACAGTCAACCCGAAGGCGTCGCTTTCGCGGTAGTTGATGAATTCATTAATGGCTGACATTGCCGCATCATAGCGGTTGCCGTCCCCGAAGGGGGCTGTCATGCTGCCGGAGACATCGAGAGCGAACTGGATATTGGTGAGCTTTTTCTTGGTCTGCGGCTCAGAGAGCTGCTGGGGGCCGGCGAGCAGGAGGATCGCGATTGCGAGCAGCAAGGCCGGCAGCGAGGATGTGAAATTGAGAACTATTCCCCAGATTTTCCGACGCGGATGAGAGCCGCCGTCCACCGGTATTGCCACGTGGTGGCCGGCACCACCTCCGCGCCAGATCCAGATTAATAATCCGGCGGGGATTGCAAGAGCTACAAGCAGCAGAGGGTAGGCAAACATTCTATGTGCTCAGTCCTTGTCGTGCGTGTTTTCGATGGCGCTGCGGTAGGGATCGAGCAGGGTGTTGAGATCAACCGGGGATTGCGGGTTTGGGTGATGGAGCCAGCGTTCAAACTGCTCGAGAAGCATCGCGGCATCCTTGTGTTTGCGGATCTTTGCCAGTGCCGTGGCGGGAGATTCGCAGTGGAGGTCAAGGCGCTCGCGCCAGAAACCCAGGAGTGAACGTTCCAGTTCGGCCTGCCCGGTTGTGTCGAGTGTGCCGTCACGGGCAGCTTGAAGGAGGGGATACAGGCGATCTGCAAGGGTCTGCGGCTGCAAGGGACCCGTATTTCCCTGCGGATTTTTTTTTCTATTCAGTAACAGTAGCACAAGCGGGCACAGGCCCCAGATGATGCCTGCAGCAATCAACAATGTCCTGTATCCACCGACTTTTGGCAGTTGGCCGGGAGCTGGCTGGTTGGGTCTCAGGCGATCTACAGGGAGAGTGCCATCAAAGCGCACGGGTAGTGTGGGCAGGCCATCGGTTGTTGTCCCGTCCTTGCGCTGCAGGTAGTTACAGAGGTTAAAATCACCGGCTTCAAGGCCGCAGTAGCTCAGGTCATATCGGAAGGAGCTGCCGTGAGGACGGGTGGCAGTGATGCGGACAATAATTTCAGTGTCTTGCTGTATTGGTTTTGGCTCAAGTGCGCTTCCGGGAAGAATGAGATCAAAGATCTGGCTATACAGACCGACGGGACTTGCCCGTGTCTCATTTACGGCTTGCACCTGTGGTGCAGCTGTAATGATAGCCGCGACAAAGAATAGTGGAATTTTCATGTCAACGTGGACCCCGGCCAAACAGTGAACGTGACTTAAAGAAGTTACGCAATTTGTGGACAATCCGCTCGTTGGTGAACAAGGCCAGGTGGTCAATGCCCCCTCGGTTCAGTTTTTCGGTAATTGATTCAGGACTTGTGCTGCCGATATTGTTCCTGGCAATGGCATGCACTCCGGTTTCTGCTTCGCGGATACGCATGAAGCCCGTTCCCTTCAGTGTGGTTTCTGCCGGATCGATTAGTTGCAGGGCAACACAGTCATGTCTTTGTGCGGCCAGCTTGAGTGCTGGCAGGGCGCCGGGATCGTGCAGGTCAGAGAGAGTGATGATTAATGCGCGGCTGGGAAGGCTCGGGATGAGTCTGGTGAGTTTATTGCCGAGCTGGGTTTGTTCATCCATTCGATAATGACGCAGTCGATGTAACCATTGCAGGATGCGGTCTTGCGAAAGGCTGGGCTTGATGAACAGGTCCCGATCGCCGATCCCGACCACGCCTACCGGGCTGATGCGGTTGAGAGCGGCAAAAGCAATGCCGCCGGCGATCTGCAAGGCTTGGGCATATTTACTGAGGTGACCGGAAGTAATTGTCATGGAGGCAGAAGTGTCAATCAAGAGATAGACGGGCATGCGTTTCGGAGTCTCGTATTCCTTGACGTGGAACTTTCCGGTCCGCGCAGTAATGCGCCAGTCGATGGACTTGATTGGATCGCCAATCTCGTAGCGGCGCGACTGTACATATTCAATTCCGGAACCGAGAAAAGGAGAGCGGTCGCTACCGTAGCCCAGGTCATCGGCCAGTTTTTTAACCGCGATCAGGAATTGTCGCGAGTCGAGCGGATCGCAGGTCTCAAGGCAATATTGTTGCATAAGCGATGGCGGGTATTGGTTGTGCCCGGTGGCGGGGGTGCGCTACCCCATTTCCTTGAGAATCTCATCAAGCACATCGGCACTGGTTAGCCCTTCGGCAAGTGCTTCGTAGTTTAGGCGGAGACGGTGCAGGAGAACATCTTCGGCCAAAGCGAACAGATCATCCGGGATGGCGTAATCACGACCATGGATCAACGCCCGTGCCCGGGCACCCTTAATCAGGGAAATTCCGGCACGTGGACTACCGCCAAGTTCGATGTGTGGATGGACGCGTGTGCGGCCAACCAACTCAACAACGTGTTTGATAAAGACTTCACTGATGTGAATCCGGTGCACGGCATCAATGATGTCGTTAAGGTCTTCCGCATCGCCGACAGGCTCCTCAGGCACAATGTCAAACTCGGTATTGGCAACCGCGCCGCGGCCTTCTTTTTGAACACCGAGTTTCAAGTTACGCCTGAGGATTTCCTCTTCTTCATCCACTGCCGGGTAGTTCAGGCGATGACACAGCATGAAACGGTCGAGTTGTGCCTCGGGAAGCTCAAAGGTGCCGCTTTGTTCAATCGGGTTCTGGGTGGCTATGACCAGGAAGGGCACCGGCAGGCGGTAGGTCTCATCACCCAGGGTAACCTTGCGCTCCTGCATCGCTTCAAGCAGCGCACCCTGAACCTTCGGTGCCGCGCGATTAATTTCGTCGGCAAGTAAAAGATTGGTAAAAACAGGACCCTTGCGGGTAGTGAAGGTTGCCGTTGACTGGTCGAGGATTTCCGAGCCGAGAATATCCGATGGCAGCAGGTCAACGGTAAACTGGATACGTGAGAAATCGAGGTGTATTGCCTTGCCCAGTGCGTTGACCAGCAGCGTTTTTGCAAGGCCGGGCATGCCCTGCAGCAGGATGTGTCCACTGGTGAAAAGTGCTATCAACAGCCTTTCAACGACTTGATCCTGGCCAACGACGACCGTTCCGACACGCGTGCGGATTGCCTGAATAAATTCCGTAAATTTTTCCGTTTTATCCATAGGACAGCCGGTCCTTATTGAGGGCAACAGGGGGATCCGCGCCGCTAATCGCGTTCGTTGATTGGCTGGATTACCGGACGGGAGTCGGGGCCGGTGTAATCGGTAAGCGGACGATAGAGGCGGTTGTCATCGAGTTGTTCCAGAACCTGTGCAGTCCAGCCTGCAGCACGACTGATAGCGAAGATTGGTGTAAACAGGTCGGTGGGAATGCCCAGGCTGTAATATACGGTTGCCGAGTAAAAATCGACGTTGGCGTTGAGGCCTTTGCGCTCTTTCATGATCGCAGCGATACGCTCGGACATGTTTATCCATTTTGGATCACCCAGTTCCTCGGTGAGCTTAATTGCCATCTTGCGCAAATGAGGTGCCCGGGGGTCGAGCACCTTGTAAACGCGGTGACCGATGCCCATTATTTTTTCCTTACGTTCAAGCTTGCCCTCGACATACGCATCAACCGCCTCCTCAGAGCCGATTTCCTCGAGCATATGGATAACGCCTTCGTTGGCACCGCCATGCAGCGGTCCCTTCAGGGTGCCGATGGCTGAAGTGATTGCTGAATAGATATCGCTGAGCGTTGCAATGGTTACCCGCGAACTGAAGGTTGAAGCATTCATGCCATGGTCAGCGTGCAGGATATATGCAACATCAAGGGTTTTTGCGGCATCCGCTGAGGGCTCTTCTCCGTTAATGAGATAGAGGAAGTGGGCGGCCTCGCTTAAGTCTGGATGCGGCTCAATAATATCGAGTCCCTGCCGTGCGCGGTGATAACCGGCGACAATGAGCGGGATTTTGGCGACAATTGCCAGTGAGCGATCCTCATTAAGTTCACGATCCTGATACTTGCCGCGGGTATCATAAAGTCCGAGCATGGATACCCCGGTACGCACCACGTCCATTGGACCGGCATCTTTGGGTGCTGTCTTTAGAAAATTGATGATGCCCTCGGGCAGGTTGCGGTGACTTCGCAGGGTAGCAGTGAGGGCGTCAAGTTCGGTGCGGTTTGGCAGTTTTCCCCGGTGCAGTAAATGCACGACTTCTTCAAAATTGGCAGCCCCGACCAACTCATCAATCGTATAGCCGAGGTAAGAAAGATTTCCTTCAGAACCCACCACGTTACTGAGTTTGGATTCGTTGGCGATGATACCTTCAAGTCCTTTCGCTACTACTGCCATATGTGCTTTTTCATTAACGGATTGATCAGCCGTGGGGTTTCCATTCGAGGGGCGGGGGCGAGAAGTTTAGCGGAAGGAGAGACAGTTGGCAAAGGGCTTTTCCCCTGGAGCCCGTTCAGGGAACCGTGGGCTTTACGCAGGAAGGGCCATTAATATCCCGAATCAACCGGGGGCAAGGCATTTTTGGCTGGCAGCCCGGTTGTGTCGCGCCTTTTTGGTTTCTGCAATTATAAGAGCTTGGCTAGCGTGGCTCCCATTTCCGCAGGTGTCTGCGCAATGGCAATACCGGCATCGGCCAAAGCTTCTTTTTTTGCCGATGCCGTGCCTTTGCCCCCGGAGATGATGGCGCCGGCGTGCCCCATGCGGCGCCCTGCAGGGGCGGTGGTTCCGGCAATGAAGGCCGCGATAGGCTTGCTACAGTTGTCCTTTGCCCAGGCTGCCGCCTCTTCTTCAGCAGCGCCGCCGATTTCCCCGATCATGATGATTGATTCGGTTTCGGGATCCTCGTTGAAAAGTTTCAGGATATCCAGATGACTGGTGCCGTTAATAGGGTCGCCACCAATGCCGATGCATGTGCTTTGGCCAAGCCCCAGTTGAGTTGTTTGCCATACGGCCTCGTAAGTAAGAGTGCCGGAACGCGATACAACGCCGACTGATCCCTTCTTGTGGATATAGCCGGGGGCGATGCCGATCCGGCACCCGCCGCTTGATTGGGGACCTTCGCCGGGAGTGACGATGCCGGGACAGTTGGGACCGATCAGGCGGGTGCTTGAACCCTCCATTGTTGCCGCGACACGCATCATGTCGGTTACAGGGATGCCCTCGGTGATTGCCACGACAAGTTCGATGCCTGCATCTACGGCTTCAAGTATTGCCTCGCCGGCAAATGGCGGAGGGACAAAGACAGCGGACACGGTTGCCCCGGTTTCCTCAACGGCATCCTTAACGGCATTAAACACCGGTACCCTGTCTGCAAATACCTGTCCGCCTTTACCCGGCGTGACGCCGGCGACAACTTGCGTGCCGTATTCCAGGCTGAGTTTCGTGTGTTGGCCGCCAAAGCCGCCGGTGATACCCTGAATGAGAACTTTTGTGTCTGGCTGGACGAGGATGGACATGGATTAAGTGTAGATTATGGGATGAATGTGAACGGGGATTTCAACGGTCCAGGTTGTTGATGGAAAGATCTGCCCGGTGCCACCAGTTATCTGCTTCTTCGGGCAGGTACCTGTGAATTTTACTGGTCTTAAATTCAACAGTGTTGGTCGGCGTTTCCCGGATTCTTATACAGGTACAAATAAGATCCTCTGCTCCGGCGGTGAGGAATGCGCTCAACTTGGCAAAATAGCAGGCTGCGCGCAATTCAGTGGTTGGATCTCCCGGCGTGATAAGCAGTTTGGGAAGAATCGCGGGCTCATGTTCGCGGAAATAGCTTATCAGGGGATCATTATCGCCGATGTGGAAGGTGTGATCGACGCAATGGTCGATCCATTCGAACCAACGTCCCTTGGCATGGTCAAATTCGACCAGCATATTGGTTGCGGGGTTAAGTTCACTGCATGAAGCCCTGGTGATATCAGCCGTCACTATCTCGTCGTGACCGTGCGGCACACGGCAGTTTGGAGCAGCCCCGCTGGTCAGGCGGTGTGCCATTGAGTAGCGCCGGCTAAAACGCAGGATAATATCGTGTGCCTCAGACAAAACGGGTATTGATTATGCGCATGCGTTGTGATGAACGAATCAGGCTGCGATTGCCCTGACAGCTTTCTGTGCCGCATCGGCGAGGTCATCGGCGGCAATCAGGTTAACGCCCGACTTGGAAAGTGTTTCTTTTCCGGCCTCAACATTATTGCCTTCGAGGCGGACAACCAGGGGGATTCCCAGGTCGACCTGCTTACAGGCGGCCACTATACCGTGGGCAATCACATCACAATCCATAATCCCCCCGAAAATATTAACCAGAATACCTTTCACATTGGTGTCACCGAGTATGATCTTGAAAGCATTGGTTACCTGTTCCTCGCTCGCTCCGCCTCCGACATCGAGAAAGTTTGCAGGTTCGCCACCGTAATATTTGATGATATCCATGGTTGCCATGGCAAGACCGGCACCATTTACAAGGCAGGCTATATTGCCATCAAGCCCGATGTAATTCAGGTTGTATTCAGAGGCAGCAACTTCGCGAGGGTCTTCCTCGGAAGTGTCGCGCATTGCCGCAATCTCCGGTTGACGGTAGAGCGCATTGTCATCAAAGCCGAATTTGGCATCAAGGGCGAGCAGTTGACCCCCAGGAGTGGTGACCAGGGGGTTGATTTCAACCATCGAGCAATCACAGGCAATAAACAGCGCATGAAGCGAATCCAGTAGCGCTGCAAATTGTCCGGCGATATCATCCTGGAAACCGAGCCCTTCAGAAACTTCACGGATCTGGTTGTCCCCGAGGCCTGATAGCGGGTGAATGGGAACACGGAGAATTTTTTCCGGGGTTTTCTCGGCAACTTCCTCAATATTTACCCCGCCTTCCTTTGATGCGACAATGACCGGGCAGCGTCCCTCGCGATCCATCAGGATTGCGAGGTAATATTCTTTCTCGATGTCAACTGCCTCGGCAACCATCACTTTGTTGACTACCTTTCCGGATTCACCGGTTTGATGGGTGACCAGGGTCTGCCCGATCATTTTATCTGCAATCTCAGCGATCTCATCGGCGTTTCCGGAAAGATGAACACCTCCCTGAAAACCATTCTTGAAAGTTCCTTTACCGCGGCCACCGGCATGAACCTGCGCCTTGATGACGACCTGCCCGCCAATTTCGTCAGCAATGGCATGCGCCTCAGCTGCGCTTTCAGCGACCTTGCCCTTTGGCGTGGGGATATCAAATTTCGCGAAAAGTTCCTTTGCTTGATACTCGTGGATGTTCATTGCTCTTTACTGGGGGGCGGCACCTTAGGGGAAGGGCAATCGGCGGTCAAGAGATGCTCAAATTCCTCTGGCACTTCTGCTTGCCATTCCCCGAATTCCGGGATCGCCATACGACGGCAGTGCAAAGCCTGACGAGGCATCAGGAGCTTGGCGGCGAGTTGCTCTGTCCAGCCGCTGAGGATAAACTCAAGGTAACAATTTTCATCAGGTCCATAGATTTTGTCCCCGACGATCGGCAATCCTGCCTGTTTGGCATGCACGCGGATTTGATGCATACGTCCGGTTTTCGGAGATGCGCGCATCAGGGTAAAGTCACCAAGGCGTTTCAGGATTTCAAACTGCGTGCAGCAGGGTGAGCCGTCAGGATGCGGTATTTGTTTTACCCAAATTTCGGATTTTTCCACTAACCCGGCCCGCAGGATCGGTGCGGATATGGTGAATCGGCGGCGCTTAGGCTTGCCGTGCACCAAGGCGACATACTCTTTTTCAACCCTGCGTTTCTGCATGGCGAGGCTGAGATTGCGTGCGGTTTTCTTATTCTTGGCGACAAGGACGACGCCACTGGTTTCGCGATCGAGTCGATTGATAATGGAAAGTGCTGCCCCGTTGGCTATATCATAGGCCAGCAAGGCCTGCAGGCCGTCGAGGAGTGTCGGCGGATTCCCCGGCACACTGGGGTGAATCAGCAACGGGGCCGGCTTGTCGACAACGATGTAATCACCGGTTTCAGCAAGGACAGTGAAATCGGGATTGTGGCGAAGGTGAATTTCAGTGACCCGCGACAAGATGCCCCGAACAAAGCACAGGGGATGTCCACTGGCCAGAGCCCGCTAATCCTGTGAGTCGTCGTTCCCCAGAAAATCAGAAACGTTTTGCAGGGCATCAATAAATTCCGCCAACGTTTCAGCGGGAACCATGATGGTATCGCGATGGCCGCGAACGTCTTCGGTAATTTTGAGGAACTTGCCCCGATTGTTGACCTTCAGATCGATAAAGAATGTTTTCCTGTCGGAAAATATCTTCTCGGTATGGAGTGGCTCGTCGCTATAGCGCTTATTTTCGCCTTCTTCTTCTTCTTCTTCTTCAAACATACCAGTCTGGAGTTTTTTTCTTTGCCTCACTATGCCCATTGATAGCACACGCCTAGTTACGGGAGAGGCTACCATCTACATGTTAAATCATGCAGTAGAATTCCTAGGGAAGCGGAGGCTAAGGGGATAATTCCACTCAGGCAACCACGTTTTAACGGTTTGTTTGCTTTATTTAATTCACGCCAAAGATCCAAATACAACTGGATTCCCGGTTAATGAATGCCGCATGCCTTGCGCACCCTGCGCATTGTTGCGATGGCGGATTCACGTGCCTGGGAAGCACCTTTCCTGGTTATTTCATCCACATAGCCGGGGTCGGTGAGGAGTTCATCACGTTGCTTTCGCATCGGTTTAAAGTACTCCCAATAGGCGGAAAAAAGCCGTTTTTTGAATTCACCATAACCAACCCCGCCATTTTTATGGTCATCCTCCATGGTTGCCACTTCAGCACCGGAGGCAACCAGGCGGTAGAGGTCGACAATGATTGACTTTGATGGATCCTTTGGAGTTTCTACCGGAGTGGAGTCGGTTATAATCGACATGATTTTTTTCCGGGTCGCCTTTTCATCACCGAAAATCTCAAGGGTGTTGTCATAGCTCTTGCTCATTTTTTGTCCGTCGAGGCCGGGGACTTTGGCGTTGTCTTCCCGTATTTTCGCTTCGGGTATAACAAGAACCTCCCCATACCTGTTGTTGAACTTCAATGCGATATCACGTGTGACTTCAATGTGTTGCTTTTGATCTTCGCCGACCGGGACAATATTGCTGTCATAAATAAGAATGTCAGCCGCCATCAGCACCGGGTAGGCGAACAGGCCATGAGTTGCTTCATGACCACGGGCAGTTTTGTCTTTGTAGGAGTGGCAGCGTTCAAGCAGGCCCATCGGCGTGACGGTGCTTAAAAGCCAGGCAAGTTCAGTGACTTCAGGAACATCTGATTGACGGAAGAATGTTGCTTTCGATGGATCAAGCCCACAGGCAAGAAAATCAACGGCAACGTTGCGTACGTTGTCACTGAGTTCCTGCGGGGAATAGACCGTGGTAAGTGAATGGTAATCGGCTATGAAATAGAATGCATCACCCTCGTCCTGCAGACGAATGGCTGGATCCATCATACCGAAATAATTGCCGACATGTAGACGGCCGCTGGGTTGGATTCCGGAGAGAATACGCATGGCTTAATTAGGCTTTAATCATCCGGTTGGGCTTCCGGGTGTCAAGCAGGTGTGCAGGCAATTAAGAAATTTAACCTTACCCTGCCACACAGGGGACAAGTATGGAATCGCGCATGCCGTGGATGATTTTCTTGTCCGATGGGACCAAGGTGGCAAGTATTCCGGAGAGTCTTGCCTCGAGTTTCGCCGGATTTGTGCCGGCTAGGAAGTAATAGGGGCGAATCAGTGCCCTTACCGCCATCTCGCGGATTTCGCCTGTGGATTCATCCCAAAAAGGATGATTGAAAACCCGGGCCCGTTTGAATTCCTGCATGATCCACGGTTGTTGGGGAAAGTCCCCGATTGCTGTTTCAATGGCCGCTTGCCATTGATCACCCGGCATGTCTTCACCGATTTTTACGCTACGGCTACCCCAAGCAAGCTCAGAGAAGCCGCTGACTTTAAGCACAAGTGATCTCTCTTTTTGCGAGAATTTACCGAGTTGCCGCCAATCAGTAATTCCCAATCGGGGCAGCTCTGCGTGGTGGGGAACGGGGGACGGGTCAATGATCCAGCTGAAAGGGAAGTAGTCGGCGAGCCGTTGCCGTAGATTCTCCCGCAGTTGGGCTCCCCAGAACTCGCGCAACGGCCGCGACCAGAACAGTGCGCTCCACATCTTTTCCTCAAGGTAGGGCTTACAGGGCGGGGTCAGCTCAATTTGACCGGATGCCGCTGCCTGGAAAAGTTCATTTGCCGGAGGGATGTTGCCACAATCAAAGAGCTCAAAGAAACGGTAAACTGACCGCTTGCGCAGCGTGTAATTTTCAGCATCACATACCTCGAACGAGTCATCCCCGCACATATTGTTGAGTTGCCTGGAAAACCATTCCATTTCCGGCCGATAGTCAGCAGATTCCCTGCTGATAACAATGTCCGCTCCATCGGGCAGGATGGAGCGGAAGCCCTTGGCCATGCCGTTGCCCCCACCTATTACGGTTGGCTCAAAAGTGGCAAATGTCTGGTTGAGCCAGGCGGTGAGCCCGATGCCTCCGGGAATACTATCGAGCTCGGTGATCGAAAAGCCGTCTTCGCCCCAGATCAAGTCCGGGCGGATAATTCTTGGGACCGCTTCCCGCAGGGCCGGATTTCGTCCGTAATTGACCAGGGAGTCCGGTTTACCGGCATCAAGATAATTTGCCAACCATCCGGGAGCCTTACCTTTTACGCTTTGGCGATACAGGGTATTAGCCGCTGATTGGAAAACGGTTAGTTGGTGCCCGAGCCGTTCCAGTTGTGCCACAACTCTTTGCGGCAGGGCGAGAGGCTGTGGCGATAACAGCCATTTTTTGTCTGCAAATAGGCCTCCTTCAGGAAGCGCCTCACAAAGGGCGTTGATACGTCCTTTGGCTGAAGTGGGTATTATACCTTTGGTATTGTGGCTCATCCGGTGTCGCGGCATGCGGGTACCGTTATTTTATTCCGCGTAGAGCGGAACGTATGAACTCATCGGCATCCGGGCTACCATCGTGCGAAGCAGCGGCCTTTTGTATTGCCTTCGCTGCGTCCGCTTGCTTGTAACCCAGTGAAATGAGCGCGAGCACAGCGTCATTGATGGCCCCGGCTGCGCTGCCTGCGGTTTCGGTCTGGCTGGCTGCAGCCCAGGCCGCGGCGACACCGATTTTGTCCTTAAGCTCTAAAATGATGCGTTCAGCAGTTTTTTTCCCGAGTCCGCTGATTGTCGAGAGTGCGGTGATGTCACCGCGAATAACAGCATCTTTAAAGTCGCCGACTGCCATTGCGCTAAGCACGGCAAGACCCAACTTGGGCCCGATTCCCGAGACACGATCTATAAGCAAACGAAACAGGTCGCGTTCATCATGGGTTTGAAACCCGTATAGTGTTTGCTCCTGCTCGCGGATGTGAAGGTGAGTGAGAATACGTATATTTTTCCCAACCGCAGGGGCGAGATCACTTGTCGACAACGGCACCAGGACTTCGTAGCCAATACCCCCGATATTTATAACCAGACGTCCGGGCAGGTTTTCTGCGAGTATACCATCAAGGAAAGTGATCATATGGGAGAATGGAGAGAGTTGATTTGACTTGGCAAACAGCTTTTGCAGTTTGTCCAAAAGGCATGCTTGCTACAAGCCCTCCGGAGACTGACAATTCAAGCCTATGATAGGTAATAAGGGTTACTTATATGTCGGTTTTTTTTTATTTCCGATCCTAGGCTTAACTGTAGCCACTGCAGAAACTGATGACAGTGCTTTAGGTACCAAAGAATCAGCGAAGTATCTTTTGCTGATTCAACCGCGCAATTTATCCACAGGAGTATTTGTTCTCATGCCGGGGGCTCGGGAAACCACTTACACAGCCGCATATCGGGGAACTATCGGTCCACGGAACTATACGCGTGCTGAATTTAGAAAGGCGTTTCCCGGAGGGTGGAAAGAGTTTTTTGAACGTGGGAAAAAGGTTGCTTCAGATCACCTTAAAACACTGAAACCCAAATATATAAGGAATTCGAAGAAGGTGATAGAATACGCGATCATACAATCCGATCACCCACTGACGGCGACCACGGTTGTCGTTGATGAATTTCGGGAACTATTTAAGGAAACTCTTGGGGATCAGCTTCTTATTGTTATTCCGAATCGTTTTACCGTTTATGTTTTTCCCAAGCTGGCCAGCACGATTGGAGATTATCAAAAGCGGTTGATGGATTTATTTCGCGATGCTGTTTATCCGGCCAGCAGCGAGGTTTTTGAACTGACAAAGGAAGGATTTCGAGGTTTTGCGAGTATTCGGGATCAGTAAATATTCAAAAAATATAATTTTTATTGGTAATAATCATCAATTTATGTTATGGTAATTATAGAAAACTGCTCGCACAGCGCCTTTGGTTTGTTTAAATAGTCATTAGTGGCTGAATTCCGTGGTAATGTGACGCGTCTGTGATACAGTTAATCATCTATGGCTACAACACGCAGAACCCGATTTTCCCGGAGAATTCCCGATCACGTAACAGACGAACTGGTCACGGTTCTTCAAGAGACTGAGACGTTTATGTTCAATAGTCTTTTTGAACGTGTCTACGAGAACTTGAAGGAGAAAAATGCAGTGAGTGGCGGCGAAGAAATGCTTCGTTTGCGCGCTTATGAAAAACTTCAGAATCTTGTGACTCGTGGACTTGTCGAAAAAAAGGGCAAGACATACAAAGGTCTTGAGGGGATTGAGCAGGCTTCCAGCGCCTATGCGGCGGCCCAGCAGGCCCAGCAGGCTCAGCAGCCTCAAAAATAAGTAGGTTCCGGATGTTCCGGTAAATCTCTTATCACATAGTTTATATACCTCCGACAGGGTCGCCTTATGGCGACCCTGTTTGTATTTTGGATTAAAGCTTCTGATACCCCAAGAGCTTGTGGCTTTAGTTTGACTTGAGGAGTTGCTGAAGTTTTGAGCTTGAAGACAGTTCTAAATCACCGAACTTCTGCGCGGTTCCGTTAACAAATGCTTCAGCAATATTTCCCTGTTCTCCTGCAATTTATGATCGCGACGGGGTTTGCGGTTACAACTTTGCTGCTTAGCGTTGCGCTCGGCAAGAGTGCCCGCCGCAACAAAATCAAGGACTCTCCATATGAGTGCGGAATGCTTCCGATCGGCGAGTCGCAACCACGTTTCAGCGTGAAATTTTATCTGGTTGCCATGCTGTTTGTCATTTTTGACATTGAGGTTGTGTTCATGTACCCGTGGGCATTGACGTTCAGGGACTTTCTGGCCAGGGATCAGGCAGCAATGGTTTTCTGGAGCATGTCGGGATTCGTGGGCATCCTCCTTGTTGCATATCTTTATGCTCTCAAGAAGGGGGCACTAAGCTGGGAATCCTGATCCCGGCAACACGACAATTGCCGATCAACACAAAATCAGGAGTTACGGATGAACAGCGAAGAAGGGCTGGGAAAATTCATCAGTGCGCAGGATGGCATCTATGAATCTGCCCTTGAAGAGCTCAAGGCCGGAATGAAATATGGCCACTGGATGTGGTTCGTGTTTCTCCAAATAAAGGAGCTGGGCAACAGTCAAACCGCTCGTCTATACGGCCTCAGTGACTTGCCTGATGCCAGGCTTTGCCTGGGGCATCCTGTACTGGGCAGTCGGTTGATTGCATGTGCTGAAGCACTACTGGCTATTGAGCATTGTTGCGCGGGTGAGATTCTGGGTGATACCGATGCTCTGAAATTAAGGTCTTCAATGACCCTCTTTGATAACGCCTCCCAGGAAAAGGACACAGTATTTACGCAGGTGTTGGGAAAATTTTTCCATGGCAACAGATGCCAATTTACCATGAAGAAAACCGGCCCTTGTTGACCGTTAAATTCAGATGGTTTCCTGTGTCCTAGTGTGCCTTGCAGAACTCTTCAAAGCGGTCGAGACCTTCCTTGATGATTGGCAGGCTGGTGGCATAACTGAGGCGGATGCTTTGATCGTGGCCAAAGGCGATGCCGGGCACCGTAGCCACCTGCATACGGCTGAGTAGCTTTTCTGCAAAATTAACGGATTTAATCCCGGTTTTTTCAATATTCACCAGAAAATAGAAGGCCCCCTTCGGTTCAATTGTTGAGACATTGCCGATGGCCTGTATACGGTTGAGCATATATTGGCGGCGGATATCGTATTCCGACACCATATCTATAATTTCAGAGTGCTCGCCGGCGAGCGCGGCAATGGCGCCATACTGGGCAAAAGTTGTCGGATTGGAGGTACTGTGGCTCTGGATGGTGTCAATGGCGTCCGCGATTTCCTGCGGCGCGGCGGTATAGCCCAAGCGCCACCCTGTCATTGAGTAAGCTTTTGAAAAACCGTTAATTGTGATGGTCAGATTGCGGATTTCATCACTGAGCGACCCGATGCTGTGGTGTTCAGTATCGTCATAGGTGATCTTCTCGTAGATTTCGTCAGAGAGAATAAGGATATCCTCGGATGCGGCGACTTCACCAATTGCCGTCAGTTCCTCTTTAGTGTAGACGGCACCAGTGGGATTGTTTGGTGAGTTGACAATGACCATCTTTGTCGACCCGCTCATGGCATTGTCGAATTCCTCAGCGGTCATTTTCCAGTCATTTTCCTGTCTGGTTTCGACAAAGACTGGCTCAGCTCCTACTGCGCGCACCATTTCCGGGTAACTAGTCCAGTAGGGTGAGGGAATAATAACTTCATCACCGGCATCGCAGCAGGCCAGGATGGCGTTGAAGCAGGAGTGCTTGGCGCCACAGTTGACGACAATTTGTTCAGGCTCGTAGTTAATGTGGTTGTCTTCGCGCAGTTTTTTAGCAATACCTTTGCGGAGGGCGGCAACACCTGCGACTGCAGTGTATTTGGTTTGGCCATCCTGCAGCGCCTCAATTGCGGCGGCTTTAATATGCTGTGGCGTGTCGAAATCGGGTTCACCGGCACCAAAGCTGCACACATCAATGCCTTCCTCGCGCATTGCCTTAGCCTGGCTAGTTATCGAAAGAGTCAGTGAAGGACTAAGATCGGCGATGGTTTCGGCTACAAATTCCATGATGGTGAGGCAGGTAAAGAGGGTGACGGGTTCAAATCAAAAAGGCTTCCGCTCACGCGGAAGCCTTCTGGCTCAAAATAAACTGTCAGACTGCCGCGACGGCGAGTGCGTCCTGCATTAACCCATCGGCGGTTAGATTCAAGAACAAATGCCCAATAATGATTCTAGAGCGAAATGGTAACCGCCGAACTGGCGGCGCTTGCCTTGTTGCGGGCATCTTCAATGGAAGTGCCACGGGCGACGGCGACCCCCATGCGGCGTTTCCCGCAAACAGCAGGTTTTCCAAACAGGCGCAATTGCGTATCCGCTTGGCATAGTGCTTTATCAAGATTCCCGAAGACGATATTTTCCGAGTCTCCCTCGACCAAAATCACACTGGAAGCACTCGGGCCGTGCTGATGTATGTTTGGAACCGGAAGACCAAGAATCGCACGTGCATGAAGGGCAAATTGCGATAAATCCTGAGAAATCAGGGTGACTAGACCGGTATCGTGCGGACGCGGAGAGACTTCGCTGAAAATAACCTCATCACCCTTGATGAACAGTTCAACGCCAAATATTCCGAGGCCACCCAATCCGCCGGTCACTGCTTCGGCTATCCTCCTTGCCTCGGCACGGGCGGCTTCGCTCATTGGCTGAGGTTGCCAGCTCTGGCGGTAATCACCATCAGTTTGGATATGGCCGATCGGTTCGCAAAACGATGTTCCGTTTACGTGGCGCACAGTAAGCTGGGTAATCTCGTAATCAAAATCAACAAATCCCTCGACAATTACTTTACCGGCCCCCGCACGTCCGCCCTCTTGTGCATATTGCCAAGCGTGGGCGATGTCTTGCTCACCCTTTACCGTACTTTGACCCTTGCCGGAAGAGCTCATGATTGGCTTGATGACACAAGGCATGCCAATCTCGGCAATTGCATCCTTAAATTCTTCTTCGCTGGCGGCAAAGCGGTAGGGCGAGGTTTTCAGGCCCAAATCTTCTGCGGCCAGACATCTTATACCCTCGCGGTTCATGGTTAGCTTGGCTGCTCTCGCGGTTGGGATCACGGTAAAGCCCTCTTCCTCTAGCTCGACCAGTGTGTCGGTTGCGATTGCCTCCACTTCAGGAACAATAAGGTCCGGCTTTTCCATCTCGAGAATCCTCCGCAAGGCAGCACCATCAAGCATGTCGATCTTGTGTGAGCGGTGAGCGACCTGCATGGCTGGCGCGTTTTCGTAACGATCAATTGCAATTACCTCACAACCGAGGCGCTGAAGTTCGATCACAACTTCTTTGCCCAATTCACCGGATCCACAGAGTGCGACTTTGGTGGCGGTTTGGGAGAGCGGGGTGCCGATGGATGTCATTGCTGAATATTCAGGATTTCGGGAATAAGTTTTAGGCCGTTGGGAACCTCAAGACAATGGCATTTTTCAATGCAGTGCCGGAGAGTTGAGGAAAACAGCGGGTATCAACCCTGCATAGCAGTTCGGGTGGCGGAATATCCTGCGACGGTGGCGATGATAAGTGACAGGAAGGTCCCGTATTGTCATGCCTACTTGATGCGTTTTATTTCAATTTCACGAAAATGAACCGGAGAGGAATGATTTTGCAGCCCGATGAATCCGTCCCGGCGCTTGAGGCCGGCCACGCCGGGGGATTTCTTTGCCAAATCGACCAAATCGCTATTTACCACATGCTTGCCGTTAAGCCATACATTGCATTTTTGCCCAAGACATCGAATACGGATTGTCTGCCATTGCCCCGCCTTTTTTGTGGCGCGCACTGAGGGAGCCTGCACGGCATAGATGGCCCCGGTAAATTGAGCGGGTTTGAGATTCTTCCATTTGTCCCCGTAATCATCAAGCACTTGGATTTCGAGTCCCGCTACCCAGGGCGCACCGTCCTTTGGAGCCCTGATAAAAATGCCACTGTTGCCGTCTGTTGGGATGTTGAACTCCAGGCGCAGTTCAAAGTTTGCGTATTTTTTCTTGGTGGCAATCCAACTGGAGCCGGGTTTTCCGGTACAGGAGAGGATTCCATTTTGCACCTTCCAGTTTGTGGTCGCGCCACCGACTCCTTCCCAGCCTTCGAGATCCTTACCGTTAAAGATCGGCTGAAAACCCGGTTCTTTACTGCTTAATTGGGTAATCTGGAAAAAAATTCCTAGGAGGAGCAGTTTCACAGGTGTGATTTTAACCCGGCAACGGTTAAGGGCAATTCAAAACGGGTTAGATGCCATTGCCACGGTGCTTACATTTCTCGATTGTATTTCCAAAGAAATTAAGTCTTGAGTTGCGCAGGCTGCGCACAAAAGGCCGCCGGCATTAGCGGACTTCTTTGACTGTAAAATGTTTTACCGTGTTTGCACGCTACGACCCTGAGGACTCATCTTCATCCTCCTCAGGCTTGTCACACATGGCTTTTTTGACCGCGGCTTCTATCCCGGCATAGAGTTTTTCATCCGCCTTGAGGGCATCCTTTGCAGCGTCTCTGCCTTGAGCAAGCTGTTCGCCGTTATAACTGAACCAGGAACCCCGCTTGAGCAGGATATCGTGTTCGAGGGCAAGGTCGAGCAGTGATCCTACAGCGGAAATGCCCTCGTTATACATGATGTCGAATTCTGCCTCAGTGAAAGGTGGAGCGACCTTGTTCTTTACCACTTTCAGCCTGGTGCGGTTGCCGGTGACGGTGCCATCAGTATGCTTGATGGCGCCGATGCGGCGGATGTCGAGGCGCATTGAGCTGTAGAATTTAAGTGCGCGACCGCCGGGAGTTGTTTCCGGGCTACCGAACATTACCCCGATTTTTTCACGGATCTGATTGGTGAAGATGCAGGTGGTGCGAGCCTTGGCAATCAGTGAGGTCAGTTTGCGCATCGCGGCACTCATCAGGCGGGCCTGGGCGCCAACAGTGGAATCCCCGATTTCCCCGTCAAGTTCCTGCTTGGTAACCAGTGCCGCCACCGAGTCAAGGACGATAACGTCGAGGGCATTTGATCGTACCAGGGTCTCGACAATGCGCAGGGCTTCTTCCCCTGAGCTGGGCTGTGAGACGAGCAGGTCTTCCATATTTACGCCGAGTCGCTTTGCATACTGGGGATCCAGGGCGTGTTCAACATCGACAAATCCCGCCAATCCCCCCTTTTTTTGAGCCTGCGCTATGGCGGTCAGGGTGAGTGTGGTTTTGCCGGAGGATTCCGGGCCGAAGACCTCGATAATACGTCCGCGCGGGAAGCCACCAACGCCAAGGGCACGGTCAATCAGGAGGTTTCCGGTCGGGATGACATCGACATCAACCCGGTAGCCATCACCCATGCGGATGATCGAGCCTTCGCCGTAGTCTTTCTGGATCTGCTGAATTGCGAGCTCGAGATTTTTTCCACGCGCAGCGGCGATTTTCGCGGCAGCAGGATCCTCGGCCGGGGCTTTTGTCTTTACCGTTTTCTTGGCCTCTGCGGCTGGCGGCTTTGAATCGGCGGGTTTGATGGGCATTGCTATAGCAGGCATAATCGTAATGTATTGGATAGGTGGACACTTAAACAGTGTTCAAAAATACAGTTACGACAAGTTTTTTTTTCAGAAATTTAAGAAAGGTCAGTTTTCGGTGTTTACGAGAGCGGGGTCAAGATCACATTAAACCCTGCCCTGCAGGGGCGATTGTTCTCCTTTATGGGGTTTAAAGGTTTTTATCCATGAATTGCTCGATGGGTTCGAAATACATGTTCGCCATGTTGAAAATCTGCCAGATGACGAAGATAAGAACGAGGAAATAGATCAGCCTTGGCAGGCCGGCGGACATCCGGTCGATCGCCCTCTCGGCCTGGTCGGCAAAGGTGATCGACCAGCGTTGAGTTTCCTCGTCAAGACGACCGGATTCCTCGCCGGTGGAGTAGCCGCGCGCAAAGGCGGGCGGAAAATCGCGCCCGCGGTTGGCAATCAATACCGGGCCGGCAGGATTGCCAGCCTCGACTGCCGGCAGGATGCGCTGCCGGCAGGCAGCCAGTATGCGGCCGCTTGCCGAGGCCTGTGCAGCGGCACGGATGGCCTTAACCGGTCCGCTTCCGGACAGCAGGTGGATGTGCAGGACCTCGCAGAAGCGAGACAGGGCAAAGGCGTGGCGAACCCTGCCGACAAAAGGTATTTTGCGCAGCATGCCATCGATAATTGCCGATCGGGAAGCCCTTTTACTGAGTGCGCGGAACATGATGTATCCGCTGCCCAGGAGCAGGTAGATACCCAGCAGGGTGGCTGCTACGCAGATCGCCTGCCACTGAAAATCGCGACTGATTACCGCTTTCGGCGCGGCGGGAAGGATGACCGCGAGATGGAGCAGCAGGGCAGGGTAAAGCAAGCCCCCCCGTATTTTCCTTGCTGCTTTTTCGCGTATTTCAAAATAGTGCGCCAGGTGAGCAAACCCTTCGGCTATCTTGCCGCCCTCCTCAGCTGCCTTAAGCACGGAAATTTCAAGCGCGGTGAGATTGGCGGAGGCTGCCCCGGCAGCCCCGGAAAGGGTTTTACCCGCCTCAACGCCGCGTTGCAGCTCCTCAAGGAAAAGGCGTTGATTGGCAGGTGGCCGTGAGTCAAGTGCTGCTGCAGTGGCACTGGTAATGGCAAAGCCGGCTTTGGAGAGCTTGGAAAGCTCGTGGTAAAGCAGAGCCTTGTGGCGGTCTTTGAGCGACATCTGGGCAGAATCAACGGATCGGTTCACTGTTGAGCAATAGGCTTATGCCCGCCAGCGATTACTGGTTTCTTGCGCACGGTATTTTTCAAGTAATGATGGCAAGGGGCCGGATGTCATGAATCTGCGGCGATTGCGTGAGTGAAGGATTGCAAATTACCTTTAAGGAGTATGATACCGGGTGTCCGTCTCGCAAAAGGAACTCGATTGTGCCCACATGAGGCTTGCCCTGCGCGAAGCCCGCAAGGCCGTGGGACTGACCAGCCCCAATCCACCGGTTGGTTGCGTGATCGTCAAGGGAAGCAAGGTTTTGGCGGGAGGCTATCACCGGTGTGCCGGTGGTCCGCATGCGGAGGTTGAAGCGATGGCAGGCCTGAAAGCGCGCGCGTTGAAGGGGGCCACGGCCTACGTGACGCTTGAGCCCTGTTCGACCCACGGTAAAACGCCGCCCTGTGTCGACGCGCTTGAGGAGGCGGGAATCGCCCGTGTTGTTTACGGCAGCAAGGACCCGAACCCCGGGCATAATGGCAGGGCTGGCAGGATTTTAAAGCGGCGCGGGATCAAGGTTGAGGGTGGCGTGTTGGGTGAATCTTGTGATGCAGTGGTTCGTCCCTGGGCAAAATATATCTCGACCGGGATGCC
Organism: Verrucomicrobiales bacterium; assembly: GCA_029940475.1. Classification (GTDB taxonomy): domain Bacteria; phylum Verrucomicrobiota; class Verrucomicrobiia; order Verrucomicrobiales; family DEV007; genus CACIUL01. The sequence continues at coordinate 54,722 of JAPYUT010000012.1, forward strand.
GTGGGTTATTGCCAAGGCCGCAACCAGTCTCGACGGCCGGCTTACCCGCCCCGGCAAGGAAGGTCAATGGCTCAGCTCGAAAGCATCCCGTGCTGATGCCGGGAAACTGCGCGGTGAAGTCGATGCCATCCTCATCGGTGCCGCCACCCTTCGCAGTGATGATCCCGCCCTCACTCTGCGTGATCGTGCTGCCGTGAGGCGCGGCAAGGGGCAACCCCTGCGTGTGGTGTTAAGCAGGAGCGGTCGATTGCCCGGGAAAGCGCAGATATTTACCGATGCCCATCGTGCGCAGACGCTGGTTTATCGTGGCAGAACCCTGCGTGCAGTGTTGCAGGACCTTGCTCTCAAGCATGATTGTGTAAGCGTCATGATTGAAGGCGGGGGCAAGCTGTTGGGTGATGCGTTTGCAAAAGGGCTTATTGATGAAGCCTGTCTTTATCTTGTCCCGATATTCTGTGGCGCAAAAGGGGTGCCGCTGGTCGACGCGGCATTACCGGCCTCCACACAGTTGCTTAACCCGAGCGTGAAGCGCGTTGGTCCAGACCTGCGTGTGCGCGGTCTGGTGAACAGGGTTTAGTGGGGCAGTTTGTTGAGTGGTATGCTGCTGTGTGTATCGCCGGTGGGCAACGAGTCATCAGGTGTTCTGGTAATGCAGGGTTAGCCATTGGCCCTTGTGCAGGGATTCCGGTCGCGGAAGACCGGTTTTTTCGGCTGCCGCAAGAACCGCCTCCTCGTATTCGAGCAGGATCCCGGAGAGAATGAGATGACCCCCGGGAGCGAGGGCATGGGATAGTTTCATGAGGTTCTCGGTGAGGACATCGGCAAAGACATTGGCAGTAATCACGTCCCAGAGAGTTTTCCCGGCGGGCTGCCATTGGTTGAGGTCCGCTTCATAGATGCTGGCGCAGCTCGTTTTATTGCGTTTCAGGTTGCGCCTGGCGACACTGACTGCAGTGGGATCAAAATCGAAGCCCTCTACCGGCGCGGCACCGAGTTTGGCAGCGGCGATTGCCAGCAGGCCGGTACCGGTACCGGCATCAAGCATCGACCAGTCACGACCTGCCCGGCGATGGGATTTTGCAATATCAGCCAGGATTTGCAGGCAGGTCGAGGTGGTTGCATGGTCGCCGGTGCCGAAGGCCAGTTCGGCCGGGATTGACAGGATCTGGCGCGCAGGATGCGCATCCTGCAGTTGTTTTATCTGCTGTGGATCGGCTTCCCCTGATATCAGCAGGGTATCACGAATTTTTATCGGCCTGCGTTTTGCCGGAGCCATGGCCGCCCAGTTTTCATTCTTAACCTTGCGCACCCTGCCACCAAATTGTTCAGCGATTGCGAGGGCTTCCTTCTCGTGGTTGCAGTAAACATCAACGCGTATACTCTTGCCTCCAGGCAATTCCTGGATCACGGCGTTGGTTTGACCCAGTCCCAGGAAGCGTTCTTCCCAGGCATCGCGCCACTTGGTCGAGGAAAGTTTGGACCAGACGTGCATCAGCCTATTCTGGTCGGAGTATCGCCTAAATGGGGGAAAAATCCCACCAATTTGCTGACCGGGGGACTTTTGGCAGAAACAAAGGCACGCTGATTAGCGTGCCTGGGATTTTTTTGAGGAAATGGAGCGGGTGATGAGATTCGAACTCACGACTTCAACCTTGGCAAGGTTGCGCTCTACCCCTGAGCTACACCCGCTTTTCCTCAGTTGTGGGCGGCGAAAATAGGCTTGTGGACGACGAAGTTCAAGTTTTTTTAAAATTTGCAGGCAATCTGCCCGGGTGAGATGGCGGCGTCTTCAGGCAAACTTGCGATGGGCTCTGCGCACGAGCTTGTTAGCGTCCGGGTGGTTGGTCACTGCGACTTTCTTGGCATCCCATGTCAATTGCCGACCTTGGAACCGGTTGGCTATGTTGCCCAGCAGGGTTGCTTCCGCCAATGGTGCGGCGAACCCGAAATGCGAAGTGGTCTTGTCCTTGCCGAGGCAGGCATCAACAAATGAGTGGTAATGGCTGCGGCCCTTCAGCTTGGGGCGTTTCAGGCCCTTGTTCCTTGAGTAGGGCAACAATTGCGGGCCACCGACATGCGGCAAAAGAAGGTTGCCCCCCTCACCGATGAACAGGCTGCCACCGCCGGGGAGATTACGGTTCTTGTCTGCAAAGCCGGCGAGTTCACGCGGCGGTTTCTTGCCGCCATCATACCAGCGTACCGGGATGCTACTGCCGGCGGTCCACTTGGTGCCGGGAAAGAGATATTCGTAAATGGCCCATGCCGGCCAGTTCTCTCTGTTCCAGGCCGGGTTGGCTGCCCAGTCATCCGGCACTGAGGTCGCCTTGATCCTTGTGGGGGCGGTTAATTCAAGGGCTTTAAAGGGCGTGTCCATAATGTGGCACATGAAATCCCCGATGGGCCCGGTGCCGAAGTCCTGCCATGCCCGCCAGTTGAAGGGGTGGTAAATGCCGTTCTTGAAAGGTCTTTGCGGTGCGACTCCAAGCCACTTGTCCCAGTCGAGTGTTGCCGGAACCGGGTCGGCCCCTGCCGGCCGCCCCTGCCTGGGGAAGGATGCCCCGGCCCATGCGTGCACCTCCTTGATTTTACCGATTACCCCCTGCTGGATGAGAATGACTGCGGAGCGGTATTCAATGCTCGACTGGATCTGGTTGCCCATCTGGGTGACCACGCCGGCCTTCGCGGCGGCCATTGCCATGGCGCGTGCACCCGCGACTTCATGGGCAAGTGGTTTTTCACAATAAACATGCTTACCGCGCTGCATGGCTGCAATGGCTACCGGAGCATGCATGTGGTCGGGGATCGAGACCTGCACGGCATCGATCCTGTCGCCTTCCTGCTCCAGCATTGCGCGCCAGTCCTGATACTTGCGTGCATGCGGGAATTTTGCCGCGGCCTTGCCCATGCGTGCCGTGTCGACGTCACAAATGGCGGCAACGTGCAGTTGCGGGTGGGAGGCAATATTGCCCAGGTCGCTCCAGCCCTGCCCGTCACAACCGACAACGGCGTGGTTGAGTTTGCTGTTTGGTGATGCGCCGGAGAGCAGGCCGGGGATTACCAAAGGCGCTACCGGGGCGGTTTTCAGAAAATGACGGCGTGTTGTGTGAATGGCTGGCATATGATGATCTTGTCAGAAACTCGGTGTCGGGCGAGGGAAAATAAAAGGCAATCTTGCCATCGAACGGCATAATCGCACCTTCCCCGGGTTGAACATTGCCGCTGGGGGTTTAATCTCAACGTCCATCATGGCTGACAGACTTGCCGAAATCATCGACCACAAGCGCCGCGAGATTCAACCGCTCATCCTGCGGGAGGAGAAATTGCGCTATGCGGCCCTGGAGAGGAATGATTTTCGTTCACTGGCTACGGCCCTTGACGTCGGGGAACAACGCCTTGGGCTGATTGCCGAGGTGAAAAAGGCTTCCCCCTCGGCGGGCACGATATCCGAGGATTTTGATCCAATAAAACAGGCCGGCAAATATGCAGCGGCCGGGGTAAGTGCCATTTCGGTATTGACCGACGAGAAATATTTCCAGGGGCGCCTTGAATACCTGTCCCGGATACGGGAGGAGGTCAACCTGCCGGTGTTACGCAAGGATTTCATTGTTCACAGGGCGCAGATTTATGAAGCTTGTGTTGCCGGCGCTGATGCCATCCTGCTCATTGTGGCGGCACTCCGGCAGGAGGAATTACTGGATTTGCTGGAATGTGCGACCTCCTGCCAGCTTGAGGTGTTGATGGAGGTACATGACCTTGCTGAACTTGAGCGTGCGCTGGAGACTGAGGCGAAGATTATTGGCATCAATAACCGCAACCTGAAGACCTTTGAGGTGGACCTGAAGAATACCGAGCTTGTCAGTGAGGAGGTGCCCGAGGATATCACCCTGGTCAGTGAGAGTGGTATCAGGACTGCCGGGGATGCCGCGTGTGTTTCGGGGTGGGGTGTTGATGCGGTGCTTGTTGGCGAGGCACTGATGCGTGCTGATGATGTAGCGGCGGCAGCTGAGGCGATCATGGCCGCCGCCGTGAGCGGTCAGGTTCCTGCCGACTCTCCCGGGATTGAGTGAGCGGGCGGGTTATCGAGGATCCCGGAGGATTTTCTGCCGCCTCTTGAGGCGCGCAACCGGGGGAGTGTTTACGGTAGATGCGGTTTTACCGTCATGATCCCGGCAGCTGTGTTTGGGGGCAAGTTCGCGGGGGAGGCTTGCCTTGTAGGCGGTTCCTGCCCTTTGGCAACCTGACGTAGCAACGCGTCCGCTGGTGCGGCAAAGTCTGGTGTTGGCCATGGGAATTTTCGGGCGCAGTGTGCTTGCCGGGTATCCGCATTGCTCACAGGCGCGCATGATGTCGGTCCAGATCGGCAGTGCGACATTGCTGCCGTAGGCACCGGGCATGATCGTTTTCGGGCGGTCGAGCCCGGCCCATACCCCGCAGGTCACCTTGTCAGTGAAGCCAAGGAACCACGCATCCTTGAAATCGTTGGTGGTGCCGGTTTTACCTCCTGCGGGTTTGCGGTAGCCGAGTGAACGAGCCTTGGCGCCGGTGCCACCCGGCGCCAGGACACCCTGCAGGATTTCAGCAGTCAGGGCACAGGCGGCGGCAGGGGCGGCTGGATAACTCTGGGCGGCTGCCCGGTAAAATGTTTCCCCGCGGGCATTGGCGATACTCTGTATTGTAAATGCGGGAACGCGTGCACCGGTGTTGGGGAATATCGTGTAGGCACTGGTCAGGGATTTCAGGTCACAGTCAAGATTGCCGAGGAAGAGCTGCGCATTCTCCGTATTTTCCGGGATGGTAATTCCGGCGCGATTTGCCAGTTTGCAGACGTGCCGGATTCCAGCACGGTTGCCAACGCGCACAGCCATGGTATTGCGCGATTTAATCAGGCCGAAATCAGCGCCCTGCAGGCCGAGTGACTTGCCATCCGCGTTGTTTGGTTTCCAGTGGGCCGGGGCACCTGCAATTTCCCCGGTGCGCAATGGCCCGTCATCAATCAGGGTGCCGGGCATCATGCCGTTTTCGAAGGCGGCTACGTAGACGAAGGGCTTGAAGGCCGAACCCACCTGGCGTCGCGCCGCAGTGGCACGGTTGAATTGTGAATGGCGGATGTCCCGTCCACCGACGATTGCCAGCGTTCCACCTGTTGAGTTGTCCAGTAACACGATTGCCCCCTGAAGGTATCCAGGATCACCCTTTGCCCCCTTGGCCTGAAAGTCTGAGCGTGTGGAGTGAGGGTAAGCAGCCTGCCTTTCAATTGCGGCGAGACCGCGCTCAAGGGCGGCCTCGGCAGAACGTTGCAGGCGCAGGTCGATGCTGGTGTGGATTTTCAATCCACCGTCTTCGGCATCCGATTCGGACAGCGCATTTTGCAGGTCATGCCGTATGGCATCAAGCGCGTAGCTGTTTTCCCGTTTTTGACGCGCCGGTTGCTGGGTAAGCACAATGACAGTCTCCGCCTTCGCCAAGTCGTGCTGCTGCCGGCTTATTATTGCGCGGGAAAGCAGGCTCTTGAGCACCATATCGCGTTGCGCGACAGCAGCCTTGTAATGCCGGAAGGGAGAAAAGCGGTTCGGGCCGCGGATGATGCCCGCGAGCATTGCGGATTCGGAGAGCGACATGTTTTCTGCCGGTTTGCCAAAGTAGGACTGGCTGGCCAACTCGATGCCGTAGATACCGGAACCGAAGAAAATCCGGTTGACGTAGAACTCAAGGATCTCCTCCTTGGTATAGGCTTCCTCGATGCGCCGGGCCAGCATTACCTCCACCAGCTTGCGGTGCAGCGTTTTCTGGGACATCAACTCATTAAAGCTGTTGCGCGCGAGTTGCATGGTGATGGTGCTTGCCCCTTCGGTTTTACGCTTGATGACAGTGCGGTATACGGCGCGCAACACGCCGATTGGGTCGACGCCCCCGTGGCCGTAAAAGCGGGCATCCTCGCGGGCAAGCAGGGCATCAATAAAGCTTTGCGGGATATCATCGAGAGGGACAGCAATACGGTTTGAGCCGTGCAGCAACCCGATTTGCTCACCGTTGCGATCGTAAACGATTGAGCGCGCCGGCATGCGCCCGAGCTCTGCCAGCTCATAATTTTTGGCAAGGCTGGAGTATACCAGCAGCACCAGTGCCAGACCAATGGCTGCGACCAGTGCCGCAGCGGCCCCGAGCTTGAACACCGCAAGTCCCCAGCGGCGGCGCTTTTTCGCAGGGCGTAGCGCTTTGCGTGGTTTGGCGGCGGTTCGCTTGGCGGCGACCCGCTTGGCGGCGACCCGCTTGGCGGTGGTTCGCTTGGCGGCAGCCCGCTTGGTGGCATGTTTTGCGGCGATCCGCTTAGTGGCGGTGCGCTTGGCGGTGCTTTTACGACGGATTTTTGCCATACCGAATCCAGAGATCTACGGCTCAACAGGTCATTCGGAATTACTAAAAATTCAAGTAATACAAAGTAAATATGGTAATTAAAGAAATATACTTTCCTGATTCCCATCGCTGTGGGTGATGGCAATTGCCATAAGGGGGCAAGTTTTTATGGCAAAAGCCGTGGTGAGCGTTCCCCTAAGGGTTCTTGAAGATTGTCCCCAGCTGATGTCATAATGGGTTGATGAGATATGTTGTCCTCGCCGTCGTGTTGTTTTTGCCCTTTCCGCTGGCAGCGGCTGCCGGCCTGCAACTTGATTTCAGCGTCGCGAAAAACCGTATTGATCGCAATAAGAAGGGCAACACCACGAAGGAGGGATGGATCTATAAGGTTGATGTCGGTAACCGCAGCTTCAAGGACTTGTCCGACGTAGAATTCAAATACAAAGTCTGGATTACCTCGGAGAATCGGGTCGGCAACAGGCGCAAGGAGAGTTCGCGCTTTGTCACGGGAAGCAAACGCATTGCTGATTTTGCCAACGCCACCAGGATTTCCTTTAATACTGATCGCATTGCCCTGCAGCAGGTGGAAAAGGTCGAGCGCAAAAAAACGGGAGGCAAGAACAAGGGGGGCAGCAACAAAAAAAGCACCAGGATAATTGTCACCAGGGACACCCAGAAACTCGACGGCCTTGTCATTGATGTTTTTCACAAGGGGGAAAAGATTGCGCAATTGCGCTATGGTCCGCAAGCCGGATAAGCCTCCAGGATAACAGTTACCAGAACAGAGCGATGCAATTGGCTACTATTATTTTAACGCTATCTTTTTTACTGACAACTGCCCGGGCAGTGCCCCGGGCATTGCCCGAAGGCAAGCTGCCCGCTGACAAGCGGCTTGCGCCACTCAAGGACCTCAACGGCTACTTTCCCTTCAGGCCGCCGGCATCAGGCAAAGACTGGGCGGCACGCTCCAGGCAGATCCGTCATCATTTGAAAGTTGCAGCCGGCCTCTACCCGGAACCGGATCGCACGCCACTCAATGCTGTCATCCACGGCAGGATTGCAGGCGATGGGTTCAGCGTCGAGAAGGTCTATCTCGAGAGCTTCCCGGGATTTTACCTTACCGGTAATCTCTACCGCCCGTCAGGCGGAGGGGTCACAAAACGACCTGGTATCCTGTGTCCGCACGGACACTGGAAGGACGGACGTTTCCATGATGCGGGGGAGGCAAATATAAAAAAGCAGATTGAGCAGGGCGCCGAGGAACATCTTGAGACCGGTCGCAACCCGATCCAGGCACGCTGTGTCGGCCTTGCCCGGCTTGGCTGCACCGTCTTCCAGTATGACATGATCGGTTACTGCGACAACGACCAGATTTCCTATCACCTCGGGCACCGGTTTGCCGAGCAGCGACCCGGGATGATTTCCCCGGAGGGCTGGGGGCTCTACAGCCCGCAGGCCGAGTCACAACTGCAGAGCATCATGATGCTGCAGACCTGGAACTCAATCCGTGCGATCGACTTCATGCAGGCCCTGCCCGATGTTGACCCGGAGCGCATTGCGGTCACCGGCGCAAGCGGCGGAGGCACGCAGACCTTCGTGGTTTCCGCACTGGATCCCAGGGTCAGGGTGTCGGTTCCGGCGGTAATGGTTTCCACCGCGATGCAGGGCGGCTGCACCTGCGAGAACGCCAGCCTGATGCGCGTTGAGGAGGGTAATGTTGCCTTCGCTGCCCTGTTTGCCCCGAAGCCGCTGTGTGTCACTGCCGCTGATGACTGGACAAAGGAGATGAAAAGCAAGGGCTTCCCGGAACTCAGGAAACTTTACGCGGCCCTGGGTGTGCCGGACAACCTGATGCTGCACAACCGCACTGAGTTTGGGCATAATTACAACCTGCCATCGAGGCAGGCGATGTATCGTTGGTTCAATAAACACCTGGGTATTGGTGTCAAGAATCCTGAGCAGGAGCGGCCTCATAAGCGGTTGCAAAAAGAGCAGCTGAGCGTCTGGAACGCCAAGCACCCAAAGCCTGCTGGCGGCGAGCAGTTTGAACGCAGCTTACTGGCTGCCCTGAACGCTGATTCAGCAAAAAAGGTGGCGGCCAACCCTGAGATTGCACGACGCGGATGGGAAGTTGTCCTGGATGCCAGCCTTGAACATGCCGGCGAGGTGGAGTGGGACCTGGTGACAAAGGACGAGCATGACGCTTACCTGGTCATGGCCGGACTACTGAACAACACCACGTACGGCGAGCAGTCACCGGCGGTTTTTCTCTACCCGAAAGAGGGCTGGAATAAGCGCGCGGTCATTTGGCTGCATGAGGACGGCAAATCCGGCTTGTTTGATGGCGAAGAGCCACGTGCGGAGGTGAAGAAACTGCTTGCCGCCGGAAGTGCGGTGTGTGGAGTCGACCTCTTTATGCAGGGTGAGTTCCTTGCTGATGGCAAGATTTTAAGCCAAACACGCCGGGTGAAGAACACGCGCCAGTCAGCAGCCTACACCTTTGGCTACAACCGGTCACTTTTTGTGCACCGGGTGCATGATATACTGAGCCTGATAAATCTTGTCCGCACGGACAAGCATGGCGCTGCAAAGATTGACCTGATCGGGTTGAAGGGAGCCGGCCACTGGGCTGCTGCCGCCCATTATGCTGCCCCGGGGGTTCTGGACCGCGTTGTCATTGAAACCGCGGGGTTCAAGTTTATCAAGGTGATGGATATCCGGCATCCGGATTTTTTGCCGGGAGGGGCGAAGTATGGTGATATTGATGCATTGCTTGGGTTGGCAGAACGACCCTGCTGGCTGGTTGATGACAAGGGCTTGCCGCCCTGGTTGCAGTGAACCCTGCTTGTCCCCGGCCTTGAAACTTTCCTTTGAATATGCGTTTAATTCCTCTGCTTTTACTGGCACTCGCAGCGGGTGCCAATGCCCAGGGCAACCGGCTTGCCTACCTTGATGCACCTTCCCCGGATCCGTATTATGTCGGGCCCGGGTTTGCCAAGTTAACCACTCCCCGGTGGGTCGGGGAGGAAGGGGTCGAGGCGGTTGTGATCCTGTCAATTGATGACATGCGTGACAGCGCGCGTTATGAGGCTTTTCTGCGGCCGGTGCTGGACCGGCTTAAGGCAATCGATGGCCGCGCGCCGGTGAGTATTTTTACCTGCCAGGTTGATCCGCAGGACATGCGCCTGCAGAAATGGCTGGCCGAGGGGCTGAGCATCGAGGTGCATACCATTGCCCACCCGTGTCCGTTGCTCGGGGCGGGCGGATCGATTGCCGAGGCCCGGGCAACAGTGCACAACTGTATTGACCTGCTTGCCGGTATTCCCAATACCGTTCCCAATATCTTTCGCATGCCGTGCTGTGATTCGCAGAATTCACTCAGCCCGCGGTTTTTTACCGAGATCTTTAGCAAGCCCACGCCGGTGGGCAATTTTCTCAAGGGTGATTCCTCGGTATTTACCCTGCTGAGTACGCCGGGCAACCGTCTTGAGAAATATGTCCCCAAGCTGCGCGGCTTCGTCAATTACATAAAGGATTATCCATACCCGTATGTCATCGGCGGCAATTGCTGGGAGTTTCCATCAGTCATTCCCTCAGACTGGGAAGCGCAGGATCGCCATGGGTCAAAGAACCCTGAGACCATTAAGGATCTTAAGGCAGCCCTTGATCGCGTGGTGGAAATGCAGGGCCTTTTCACCTTTGTTTTCCATCCCCACGGCTGGATCGGCAACGATCAGGTGGTAGACCTTATCGATCATGCGGTAAAGAACCACGGCAAGAAGATCAAGTTCATGACTTTCCCGGAAGTCATAGCGCGCCTGGAGAAGAATGTCCTGGGTGGCAGGTCGCTGCGCGATGGCGTACGCCTTTTTGATGCTGACGGGGATGGCGTGCTTGAGGTGCATGACCGGGAGGAGAGTGTTGCCGGTGCGGTTTTTGGAAGCGCCCCGCCGATCTCCGGGCGCTTGCTTGATATTGACGGTGATGGGCAACCCGAATCGGTAACGGCAACCTCGATTTTCGGGTTCAATGACGGCAAATGGTCGCGCTGGCCTGTGAAGGTTCCCGATGCTGTTCGTCCCCGGGAGACGGCAACGCGCTTTGCCGACCTTGATGGTGATGGTGACCTGGACATCATTGTTGCCACCCATGACCAGCAGTTTATTTTCCGCTTTGAATCCAGGAAGGCCGGCTGGGTGAAGCATTTTGGCGGGCAGCGCAAATCCTTTGGTGAAGCGCTGCAGATTCCGCCCTTTGTCCGCAAGGACGGCAGCAACAACGGCGCATGGATTGCGCAGGGGCGGGTTTTCTGGCAGAACGAGGATGTCGGCCGCGGGCAATCACAGATTATCAGGCGCTCGTTCAGCGAACTGATGAAAATGACCGGGACAGGGGCCGGGAATCCGATGAAAGCGCAAGACTCGCTGCGGGTAATGCAGCCGCGGAAGGGATTCCGTGTTGAACTTGTGGCAGCTGAACCCCTGGTGATGGACCCGGTGGATATTGCATGGGGGCCGGATGGGCGCATGTGGGTGGCGGAAATGGCCGATTATCCCATGGGCATTGACAACAAGGGCAAGGCCGGCTCCCGCATCGCGGTGTTGAGCGATACCGACGGCGATGGTCATTATGATGAGCGTTGCCTCTTCGCGACGGGACTGGAAACTGCCAACACGGTATTGCCATGGCGTGACGGGGTGCTGGTAGTTGCTCCTCCCGACATTCTTTTCATGCGCGATACCGATCAAGACGGCCGTGCGGACGAGAAAAGGATACTCTATGAGGGTTTCGGCCGGGGCAATGAACAGCATCGGGGAAATGGCCTGGCATGGGGGCTTGATGGGTGGCTCTATGTTGCCAACGGGGACAGTGGTGGCACCATTCGTTCGACCAGTACCGGCAAGACCCTGGATTTGGGGGGCTTCGATTTGCGCATCCGGCCTGACACGGGTGAACTTGAACCGGCTACCGGCATTACCCAGCACGGGCGCAATCGTGACGACTGGGGGAACTGGGTCGCCGGAAACAATTCAGGAGCCTGGCACATTGCCCTGCAGGATCATTACATCCGTCGCAACCCGCAGGTCAAGCAACCCCCCGCCAGGCATTCTCTCTTTGGGGTAATGGACCTTTACCCGGCGAGTCATGTCATCAGCCATTGGAGCGGTTATAAACGGCCGCCGGCGGGGTCCGCCGGGAAACTCACCTCCGGATGCGCTTATACCTTCTATCGTGACAACCTGTTCAATGAACTCGTCGAGCCCTCAGTGTATTTCTCCTGCCCGGTCCACAATTGCATTCATCGTGAAGTGATCGGCTGGAACGGAGTCCTCATGCAGACCTCACGTGCTGCGGATGAGGCGCGCAGCGAATTCCTGCGCAGTGCGGACTCGTGGTTTCGTCCCACCGCTATCCGCACCGGACCCGATGGCGGGATGTATGTCGCCGACATGTACCGGCTTGTCATCGAGCACCCGAAATGGATCGATGACACCCTGGAGCGCGAGATGATTGCAGAGCACCGTCTTCGTGCCGGGCATGACCTCGGGCGCATCTACAGGATCCTCCCGGGCAATGTCCCTGCCCAAAGGCCGATAAATCTTGCTTCATTGTCGCCGGCGGCATTGGCCAGGGCTCTTGACAGCCCCAATGGATGGCTGCGTGATACCGTGCACATGATGCTCACCTGGCTGGCAGATGACGCCAGGAAAGTGGCGGTAAAGCCTCTCCGGGATATCCTGCTTCGCAGCGCTCATGCTGCCGCCCGCGCCCAGGCCTTGAGTGTTCTTGGCAGCCTGGATGCGCTTTCCGCCGCTGATGTCCGGGCAGGTCTCGATGACCGCCACAGCGGGGTGAGGCGCAATGCACTGCGCGTGGCGGCTTCCCTGTTGGCTGCCGACAGCACGCTGGGGCAAAGAACCATTGCCCTGCTTAAGGATGAAGACGCCCATGTGCAAAGAGAAGCTGCCTATACCCTCGGCCTCTGGAAAAGCCCGCAGGCGGGCCGGGCCCTGGGAGAATTTCTGCTGCAGCACGCTGCGCAGCCATACCTGCGCGCTGCGGCGCTTAGCTCTGCCGTCCATGTTGCTGATGAAGTTCTCCTGTCCGTAATGGCGGCAGAACGCACTCCCGGCAGTGCAGCGCTCAGCGGGGAATTGATAAGCATGCTGGGTGAGGATGGCCGGGAATTGCTACCGTTGATCCTGGCAAAGATCACCGTGAAGGCTCAAGCAGGTAAAGAATATGAAACCTGGAAACTGAGCACCGCCGCCCGTCTCCTTGCCGCCTTCCACAACGACAAGAGCCTGTATCATCAATTGACTCCCATGCTGGATGCCGCACGCGCAATTATCAGCAACAACAGTGAATTGCCGGGCAGGCGCCTTGCGGCAATTGAGCTCCTGGCACAGGCCACGGAGAACCCTGAGGCTGACATGCCTCGGTATATGTCCCTGCTGCAGGTCTCCTCACCGATTGAGCTGCAGGTTGCCGCGCTGCAGCCTGTCTTGAAACGGGGCAACCCTGCGATCATCCTGCAACTGCTTGAGGGTTGGCCTGGTTACAGCCCTGTCCTGCGCTCAGGCATTATTGATGCCATGCTCTCGCGCAGCGAATTGACCCGGCACCTGCTCTCCAATTTTCCCGGCAATCCCGAGTTATTGGCTTCACTTGATGTTTCCCGCCGACAACTTCTCCTTCAGCATGACGACGCAAAAATACGAAAGCTGGCGATCAAATATCTCGGCGAAGCCAGTCACCCGGATCGCGTTGCCCTCATCAAGAAATATAAACCTTCTCTTTCCGGCCAGGGCGACCGGGAAAAGGGACGCATCCTGTTTACCGGTCGTTGCGCTGCCTGTCACCGCCTTGACGGAGTGGGCAGGGAAGTGGGTCCCGATCTTGCCGCCCTGACCAACCGCAGTGACCTGGCTTACCTTACCGGCATCCTGGACCCCAATCGGGCCATTCAGCAGAATTGGATGATGTTCATTGCCAAGACACGGGAAGGGCGCAGCTATGCGGGATCTCTGGGAGAGGAGACCAGTTCCGCGATTATCCTGATCGGGGTTGATGGCTCCCGCACCAGGATTCCCCGCTCCGGGTTGATATCGCTGAAGTCCACCGGCCGCTCACTGATGCCCGAGGGTCTGGAAGCAGCCATCAGCATCGCGGATATGGGACATTTGCTGGCTTATCTGCGCACTACGGGGACAGAGCATAAGAACTTTGCCAACAATGAACCCAGGCCCATCAGGCAGTCCGGGGATGGCAGCCTTATTCTTCCCGCCACTGCCGCCGCGCTCTACGGGCCAAACATTGTTTTCGAGCAGAAATACCGCAATATTGGCTACTGGGGGCACGAGCAGGATCGTGCCGAGTGGGTCTTTCACCTTGATCGCGCCGGGGAATATGATCTCTGGGCAGACTGGGCTTTGAATACTGAGCGTGTTGGCGGTCGCATTCGCTTCACGGCAGCAGATCAAAGCATTGCGGCAGCGGTTCCCGGAACACGCAGCTGGGATATTTACCGCTGGGGCAGGGTTGGCCGCATGAAGTTGCCGACCGGACGACAAACGCTGGTGGCTCGCAGTGATGGGCCGGTCAAGGTGGGGGCTCTCATTGATCTTCGTCACCTGCGCTTGCTTCCCGCCGGCAGTAAAGGACCTGGAGAAGGATCCGACTGGCCTGCATTCCGGAAGGTTGAACAATGAGTGATCCGGGGTCTACCGATTCAGAAAGCTTGCGGGTGCGTACTGCCGGCAAGTTTTTCCGTGCCGGCGAGGAAAAGTTTTACATCAAGGGGATTACTTATGGACCCTTTGCCCCCGGCAGGGAGGGATTTGGGCTGAAACATGGCGCAGAGCTGGATGCTGACCTGGCGAGTATTGTTGCGATGGGTGCAAATACCATTCGGCTCTACGAGTCGCCCCCTGAGGGGTTCCTTGATGTTTGTGCCGGGCATGGTCTCAGGGTGCTGGCGGGCGTTGCATGGCCGGATCATGTGGATTTTGTCAATCAGGAGGGCCTTTGGGATTCATGCGTGGAAAAACTGCGCAAGGCCGTGACCTGCCACAGGAGGCATCCTGCCCTGCTGGGCTATTTTGTCGGCAACGAGATAAGCGCCACGATTGTTCGCTGGCTTGGACCGCGCAGGGTGAAGGTTCTGCTCGAGGAGTTGATTGACGCCGGTAGACTCGAGGACCCGCAGGCTTTGTTTGCCTATGCCAATTATCCGTCCACGGAATACCTGAATCCTGAAAACGCCGACTTTATTTCCTATAATATTTACCTGGAAAATGAAGAGGATCTCTCGAGGTATATTGCGCGTTTGCAGAATATTGCAGGGGACAAGCCCCTGATGGTATCCGAGTTCGGAGCTGATTCACTGGCACTGGGGATGGATGATCAGGCCCGCGTTCTCGCATCCGGTGTTGATGCCTGTTTCCGCGGAGGCGTGGCCGGGGTGGCGGTTTTTTCGTTTACTGATGAGTGGCATCGCGGTGGAGTGGATGTCAAGGGGTGGCAGTTTGGCGTGGTGACACGGCAGCGTGAGAAGAAGCCCGCATATGACCTGCTCAAGTTACGTTTCAAGGCAATAAAGAGCGGGGCTGATGCCGTCATGCTTTCCCGCAGGCCGAAGATTTCAGTCATCATTTGCACTTACAACGGTAGTGCCACCTTGTGTGAATGCCTGAAGTCGGTCACCAAGCTGCGCTATCCGGATTTTGAGGTTATTGTGGTTGATGATGGCAGCACTGACCGTGTGTCTGATATTGTCGCGGAAACCGCCGGGGTGCGTTATATCCATCAGCAGCATGCCGGGTTAGGCGTGGCGCGTAACCGCGGAGCGGTAGCAGCGGGCGGGGACATCCTTGCCTATACCGATGATGATTGCGTGGTGGATGAGGACTGGTTGCATTACCTGGCATCGGCATTCGAGAGTGCCGGGTTCGGTGCGGCTGGCGGGCCGAATATTTCCCCACCGCCGAGAAATCGCACCGAGGCCTGTGTTGCTGCAGCTCCGGGTATTCCAGCCCATGTAATGCTTGATGACCGTGTTGCCGAGCACCTGCCCGGGTGTAACCTTGCCGTGAGACGTGAGGCTTTTGAGCGGATTGGCGGTTTTTTACCCGAATACGTGACTGCCGGTGATGACGTGGATTTTTGTTGGCGGCTGCAGGAGGCTGGAGTTGTCATCGGATTTTCGCCTGCGGCAATGGTATGGCATCACCGAAGAGTCAGTGCCAGGGCGTATTTCCGGCAGCAGATCGGTTACGGCAGGGCGGAGGCAATCCTGATTGGCCGGCATCCGCAACGCTTTGGGGTGATGGGTGGCGCGCGCTGGGAGGGCATCGTCTATTGCGGCAATCGCGGAGGGCTCGGCGTGGCTTCAAGAATCTATCGTGGAGTGTTCGGATATGCGGCGTTTCAGGCGGTGTACGTGCCGGCGGAATCCGATTTTTCCCGGATCGCTACAGGCATCCAGTGGGTCATGGCGACTGTTTTAGCCGGCCTGGCGGGGATTTTTATTGTGCCCCTGCTGCCACTTGCCCTGCTAATGGGCTGCTGCACATTTTCTTTTGCCCTGAAGCAGGCGTGCAATAGCAGGATAGAATCGCGTTATACCGGGATAAGATCGAAATTATTGCTGATGGTGCTCTGCCTTACCCAGCCGGTTGTGCGTGGTGCGGCACGCAGTTTAGGCGCAATTGGCGGAGGCAGGGCGCCGCGCGGGCCGTTGCGCCTTGGGCATTTCTTCCGAATACCGAAACTGGTCCTGTGGAAGCGGGTTGGCCGCTTGCAAATCTGGAGCGAGAAAGGCCTTGGTCGTGATCTCCTGCTGGAGAATACCACCGCAGCGTTGCAGCATTTTGGCATGCCATTTACTCTTGATAACGGCTGGAGGGATTGGGATCTTGAAGTGGAGCGTGATCCTTTGTGGCGGGTTCAACTTACCACGCTCACCGAATATCATGGTGAGGATAAATGCCTCACCCGTGCACGGTTCACCTCGAAGGCAACTGTATTGAACCTCGGTTTAAATGTCCTTATGGCGCTGGCGCTTGCCGCTTTCGCCTTGGGCGCCGGTCATCGCTTTATTTGGCTTGGGGCGATTTACCTGACGTGGTGGGTTTTTCTCGAGATCCGCCATCGTCAACTTGTCGGGAACTTATCGAGACTGGTAAGCAATGTGGCTCGTGATGCCGGCTTTGACCGGGTGGAAACATGAGGGACATGCCGCCAGCCAAGAGTTATTGAACTATTGCGCGACAATCACCGGGCCGTTGGTTTGCGGCCGCAAAGAGCGGATCTTTGCGACAGCTGCGATGATGATGTCGGCGGCTATCATGATTTCCTCAATGGTATTCATTGAGGATACCGAGAGCCGGATGCTCGACAGGGCACGTTCATCGCTGTGACCCATGGCTTTCATGATGCGTGAGGGGTCGCGTTTTCCCGTGCTGCAGGCCGATCCGCTGGAGATACAGAGTCCCTTCTCGCCGGTGAGGATCAAAAGATCCCCGGCTGGGACGTTATCAATGCTCAAGTGCGCAGTGTTAGGCAACCTGTACTCGGCTGCACCGTTGCGCTTGATTCCCTCAATGGCATCAAACAGCCGCCCTTCAAGGAGGTCGCGCAGTTCTGCGAGCTTTTCGTCACCGCCGTTCTCGAGGCGTTCTCTGGCCAGTTCGCAGGCTTTGCCGAGGGCGACGATTTGTGGCACGGCCTCTGTCCCTGCCCGTCGTCCGTCCTCTTGCCCGCCACCCGTCAACAGCGGTTGATATGGGACACCCCTGCGCAGGTAGAGGGCTCCCACTCCCTTTGGGGCATGGAATTTATGGCCGGAAAGAGACAGCATATCGATATTCCCGCCGGCCACGGAGACTGGAATTTTTCCCGCGGCATTCACTGCATCCGTGTGGAAAAATACACCTGCCTCGCGGGCTATCGCCGCAGCCTCAAGTACCGGCTGGCAGATGCCCGTTTCGTTGTTTGCCCACATCAGGGTTACAAGGGCAGTGTCCGGACGGATGGCGGCACTCAGCGCGTCAGGATCGACCCGTCCATTGGCCGGGACTGGCAGTTCAGTGACTTCCAGGTCAGGCGCGAGCGCCTTGGCAAAGAGAATGATTGCCGAATGCTCAACACTGCTGGTAACCAGGTGCCGCTTGCCGGGCTGTGCAGCGAGAGCCGAGGCGATTGCCGCGTTATCTGATTCTGTGCCACACGAAGTGAAAACGATCTCCCCGGGCAGCGCGCCGATCATGTCTGCAACTTGTGCACGGGCGCGGTCAACTGCCTCCTTGCTGCGCCTGCCAAGGGGGTAACCTGTCGAGGGGTTGCCGTATTCCTCACCGAGATACGGGGCCATGGCCTCGGCCACTGCCACATGCACGCGGGTGGTGGCGTTGTTATCGAGGTAGATCATGAACGGTGCTCAGCGGGACGGCTGTGGATGAACCAGAGGTTGCGCATATAGATGAACCAGCCGGTGGATTGGCCAATAATCCCGACAATGTCAACGCGCCATACGAAGTAGATGATTAACATCGTTGCCCCTCCAAGGCTCATCCACCAGAATGCGTTCGGGATTACCGAGCGCTTGAGCTTCTCGCTGGCTATCCATTGTATGATCATGCGGCCGGTAAAAAGCACCTGTCCCAGCAGCCCCAGGGTGATCCAGAAAAATCCGGCTGTTCCGGTGATGTTGAGGATGCTGTAGACCCGTCCGCGGCTGCCTTCCGGCCGCCGCTCTTTGAGTTGCTCAGCGAATTCTCCCGGGGTGAGGTGGCTTTTCCCGAACTGGTAGCGTAACCCGTCGGGAGTCTCGACAACCTGCAGGTCCGCGATACGGTCGCTCATCTTGAAAAGGCCGGCATCTTTCCCGGGCGGGGGGATGGCACCGGTCTTGAAGAGGATCAGCCAGATGCCGCCGGTCGTCACAAATATTGCGACGATGGCAGCGATCAGGCGACGTTGTCCGTGTTGCATGTGCTTAATGGATTCGATGACGGTAAAGTTCAGCCGTCATATTTCCGGTGAATTCGTGTGATACATGATCCTATGTCTCGATCTTTCCTGCAAGCAGATCACTCATTGTTCGCTCGGTTCGTATTGATCCGTGGTTTTATCCAGCAATGACAGGATTTCGCCGGCGAGAAACAATGAACCGGCCACCAGCACCGGTTTGCAGGCCAGTTGCGCTTTTTCCAGTGCTTCACGGGGCGTGGCGGTGCAGTAGCTGGGGATTCCCGATGGTATTAATTGGGTTAAATCTTCCGGGATTGCAGTGTTGCGCAGGGTGAGCAGCCCGGGAAAAATGAAATGTGCCGCGATTTCCGTCAGCGGGGCAATAATCGACGCGATATCCTTATTTGCTGAAACGGCGCAAATGATCACCGGTTTTGTATCACCGAATAATTCATGCCAGGTTTGCACCAGCGCGCGGGCACTGTCTGCATTGTGGGCCCCGTCGACAATAATGTCTGCCTGCCCGGCGGTTTCGATTCGTTCAAAGCGCGCTCTCCAGACTGCCCCCGCGAGCCCTTCCTTGATTGCATCACCGGGTATTTTGAAGCCACCGGCCTGAAGCGCCGCCACTGCCAGCGCGGCATTCCAGCGCTGGTGCTTGCCCGGTAGTGACACGTGGCTTGCGGTCCATGGCTTGTTGATGAAGGTCAATTTTGTGCCCACTGCCAGTGCCCGCTTTTCCAGAACCTTGCGGACTTCTTCAGGCTGCGGTGCACAGACAGCAGCTACGCCGGGTTTAAGGATACCGGCTTTCTCGTGTGCTATCCGGGCATGAGTGTCTCCCAGGATATGCTGATGATCCAGCCCGATCGGGGTAATTGCACAGACTGTAGGGGTCAGTACATTGGTGGAGTCAAGCCGTCCACCCAGCCCAACTTCAAACACCGCGGTATCGACTTGATGATGGTCGAAGATCTGCAGCGCCAGTGCTGTCGCGATTTCAAAGAATGTCGGTTGCGGCCGCCAGTCAGCAGTCAGTTCCTGCAGAGAATTGATACCCGAGGCAATGGCGGCCTTGTCAGCCGGATTACCCCCGATCCTGATGCGCTCGCAGAACGAGACAAGGTGCGGGGAGCTATATAGCCCGGTTTTTTCGCCGGCAGCGCGTAATACAGACTCGACAAATGCGCAGACGGATCCTTTGCCGTTGGTTCCGGCGACATGGACGATTTTCGTGTCGTTGTCTGACAGGGGAAGCTCGTTGACCAACCGTTCCATGTTTGCCAGCCCGAGCTTGATGCCGGCGGCTTGACGGCTGTAGAGCCAGTCAATGGCTTGGGAGTATTGCATAGCGGCTTGCGGAGGGCGCGACCAACGCCGCCTTCCTTCAGGGCAGAAGATAACCGAGCAGGGCGGCCAGGCGATCGCGCAAATCCCGGCGTTCCACGATCATATCGATTAAACCGTGTTCGTGCATGAATTCCGCAGTTTGAAATCCTTCAGGCAGTTCCTGATGGGTTGTTTCTTTTATCACGCGCGGACCTGCAAAGCCTATCATGCAGCCCGGCTCAGCCAGGATAATGTCCCCCAGTGTTGCAAAACTTGCCGTGACTCCGCCGGTGGTCGGGTGAGTGAGGACGGAAATAAACGGCAGTTTTGCCTGTCCGTGCAGTGCCAGGGCGCCGCTTGTTTTTGCCATCTGCATCAGGCTGAGGATGCCCTCGTGCATCCTGGCACCTCCTGATGCGGAAACGATCACAACTGCTGATTTTTCACTGGTGGCGGTTTCAATTGCCCGCGTGATTTTCTCGCCGACTGCTGAGCCCATGCTGGCACCGAGGAATCGAAAATCCATCACGCACAGCATTGCTGAATGTCCAATAATACGCATGCGTCCGGTAACCACTGCTTCATTAAGGCCGGTGGCTTTACGGTATTTCTCGATTTTTTCAGTGTATGTCTTGAAGCCCAGGGCATCTATACTGGTTAAGGTTCTGTCGAGTTCCTCGAAACTTCCCGGATCAGCAAGGCCATCAATGCGTTCCTGCGCGCTGAGGGTGAAGTGATGGTTGCAATTGGAACAGGTACGCAGGTTTTTCTTCAGTTCGAGTTCGTGAATGACTTCACCGCAGTCGGGACACTTTTGCCAAAGCCCTTCCGGCATGTCGCGTTTCTTGTCGCCGCTGCCGCGGAAGGTGGGTTTTTTAAAGATGGCCATCGCGTAAAAAAGTGAGTGTATATGAGGTTGCGTTCAATGAAAATTTAGCTTCGGGCAACGGTAGCTACAACCACCATCTTTGCCCCACCCTTTGTCCGCAGCACACGGGCGCAGGCATCAGCGGTGGCGCCAGTGGTGAAAATATCATCAATTAGAAGGATTTTTGCCCCGGCTATCGCGTTTCGCGCTGCTGGTGAAGGCCGCAGTGCAAATGCGTCGAGCAGGTTGTTCAGGCGTTCACTGCGTATTAATTGTGTCTGGCTGCAAGTATACCTGTTGCGTTGCAGTGCCTGGCACATTGGCAGGCCGCGGGTCCTGGAAATGGCGGCGGCTATTTCAGTTGCCTGATTGTAGCCGCGCTCTCGCTTCCGCCTTCGGTGGAGCGGCACCGGCACCAGCAACCAGCCCTTGCCGCCCCCGATACGGGGATCGTCGAGTGCATTTTCTGCAAGTCTTGCAAGGGTATCGCGCATGGCGATTCGGCGGTGATATTTAAAGTCATGGATCATGCTGCGCACGGGGCCACTTGCCAGGTAAGCGGCAATTGCAAACTCGAAGGCCACCTCTCGTCCGCTGCAGTTTGAACAGTTGAATGGTCCGCTGATCTCGCCATCACAAGGACTGCCACAACAGGAGCAGAATGGTGCGCGCACCGGCTGCAGTGCGTTGCGGCATTGCATACACAGGCCGGGCTTGTCAATTTCTGAGCCGCAACAAAAGCAGCTGGCCGGGTATAGCAGGTTAATGACTCCTGTGCCGAGATCCTGCAGTGTGGCTTTCAGTGTTCTTGGCATGAATAAATTGCACGCCATGGCGTGCACAATAAAGGCTGAGGGAAGGAAAAGCCGTCGGCCTAGCCCGGAATTTTGTCGGGGTCGGTCCACTCCATGTCGTGGGATTCGGCCACGGCGGGGCAGGTAACCTGTCCTGCCATCACGTTGATCCCGCTTTTCAATTCAGGCTTGGCTTCACAGGCTGCCGTGAGCCCACGGTCGGCGATCAGCTCGACATAGGGGAAAGTAACGTTGGCGAGGGCCTGTGTGGCGGTGCGTGCGTAGGCCCCGGGCATGTTGGCCACGCAATAGTGGCTGACTCCTTCCTCCACGTAGACAGGGTCCCGATGCGTGGTCGGGCGGCTGGTCTCCGCGCATCCCCCCTGGTCGATCGCGATGTCCACCAGGACGCTGCCGGGACGCATGCAGCGCAGCATTTCCCGGGTGATCAGTTTCGGGGCCTTGGCGCCGGGCACCAGGACCGCCCCGATGAGCAAGTCCACCCGCGGCAGCAGCTCCATGATGTGGGCGTGGTCGGAGTAGAGCGTGTGTGCGGTGTGCAGGGTGATGTCGAGGAAGCGCATCCTCTCCACGTCCACCTCCAGGATGGTGACATCGGCCCCAAGCCCGGTGCCCATGCGGGCGGCGTTGATGCCGGAGACCCCTCCCCCCAGTACCACCACCTTGCCGGGCAGGACGCCAGGGACCCCCCCCAGGAGGATGCCACTGCCGCCATGGTGCTTGGCGAGAAAGTATCCGCCCACCA
Source organism: Verrucomicrobiales bacterium (assembly GCA_029940475.1). Classification (GTDB taxonomy): domain Bacteria; phylum Verrucomicrobiota; class Verrucomicrobiia; order Verrucomicrobiales; family DEV007; genus CACIUL01. The sequence goes on from JAPYUT010000012.1 coordinate 76,806, forward strand.
GCACGGACATGCGGCCGGCGATTTCACTCATTGGCTCCAGCAGGGGCAACCGGCCGTTCAAGTTGATGGTCTCAAACGCGATGGCGGTTACTCCTGAGGCGATGAGTTCCAGTGTCAGCTCGCGGGCCGGGGCAAGGTGAAGATAGGTGAACAGCAGTTGCCCCTTGCGCAGCAGCTGGGTTTCCCCGGGCTGGGGCTCCTTCACCTTGACGATGAGATCCGCCTGCTCGAAGACCGCGGTGGGTGAATCGACCAGCTCCGCCCCGGCCTCGGTGTAATCCTCATCCAGGTAATAGCTGCCGGCGCCGGCGCTTTTCTCCACCACCACCCGGTGACCACGCTGGATTAGCTGATAGACCCCGGAGGGCAACAGCCCGACGCGGTGTTCGCTGTCCTTGATTTCACGGGGAATGCCAATGATCATGATTTTTCTTTACCCCTAAACGACAAGGGTTGGCAACCAGTCAGTGCCTGCGATGCCGGAAGTGAAGCCAGATTGCCGTCACTACGCCGGTCAGGCAGACTGTTGTTAACGGGATCAGGCCGCTCTTGAGGGTCGCGCCGATATAAGGCAGGAAAAGTTCCGGCGTGTAACGTTTCGGCATGAAGGTATGATACTTATAGAGCTCGTAGGAGAACACCCAGCCTGAGTGGAGCCCGATGCCCAGCCAGAGTGAGGATGTGCGCAGTCTTGCCCATCCCAGCACCCACCCGAGGGCAAAGAGTGTGGCGAATTCCGCCGCGATGAATACCGGGTTGCCGAAATGCATGAAGATTTGCCCGACCATCCAGAATCCGGTGGTGAGGTTTACATCGGCATCACTGACCATGATTGACCCGGGCGGCTTGAGAAAATGAACCAGCGCAAAAAAGAAAGTGACGAAGAGCAGGGCGACCCATTTCCGGGCACTGCGCAGCACCGCGTCGAGCAACAACCCGCGGAAGAGCCATTCCTCAAGCAGGCTCACGACCAGCGCGGTGGCCATAAACTTTCCGATCATGCGGAGATCGAATTGGTGTTCGCTTTTGAACAGCCCGAGGACGAGATAAGCCCAACCAAGCATCAGCAAGAGTCCGCCAGCGAGAATGAAACCAGCAAGGAAATGCGATTTCCAGGACGGATTTTTCTGCAAGGTGAGGATTCCGCGCTTGAGTTTCAGCGATCGCATCAGCGGGATGATGCAGATCAGTGCCGCCAGCAACATGGCCCGGTTAAAATAGCGGCTGAAGTCACTTTTCCTGAGGATCTCCGAGATATATCCGTCGAGGGCAGGCAAACCGGCCATTGATTTGCCGATGTGGTAGAGTATCGGGGCCAATGCTGCCCCGAGGATGAGGGTGCAGGCCAGCCAGCTCAGCAGTTTCAGTGCGTCGGATCGGATGTGGAGGGTCACGGCTTGGCGGGGTTATCGGTATTGAATACCGTCAGGTCTGGGGAAATTCACGCCGAGAGGAAGCCCGATGACAAATGCTTTGTGAGCCTTTATTATGTTCCTGTGAAAATCCACGATTGGCGGGTGCGCACTAAAACTGGCGAGAACCGACTCTGGCGTGCTACCAAGCATGGTGGCAAGTGGGCTTTCATGTCCCGCCTGCAGCATTCAGAGGAGGGATGGACCGAACATGAGAAGATCAACCTTGAGGATCTACAGAAGATGCGCGAAGTGCTCTTCAACAAATATCAGCGTCGGCGCCTGCCATGGGGGGACGTGGTGCAGATTGATACCATGATTGAAGATGAACAGGCGGCGGGGGGCGGGGAAGACACGGCCGGCAACATGACCCAAGGTAACAACAGGCAATGAGTATCAGTACACGCAGGGGGGATGGGGGTGAGACCGAGCTTATGTTTGGCCGTCGGGTTGCCAAGAATCATCCGCGCGTGATTGCCGGCGGGGCAGTCGATGAGCTTAATGCCGCGCTTGGCCTCGTGCGGGCAGCGGACACGGAACATTATTTACGCGAGTTTATCGCAGAAGTGCAGGAGGACCTTGTTGTTTTAATGGGGGAGCTGGCAACTTTGCCGGAGGATTTTGCCAGGTATGAGGCTGGCGGATTTGAGCGGTTTTGTGTCGGGCGCGTTGACAAGCTTGATGCCCGGGGCGCGTCTGTTGAGGGGCAGGGTGTGACTTTTAAAGGCTGGGTTTTTCCCGGGGCGGCATCAGATCCGCTTGCCGCGCATCTGGATTATACGCGTACTGTTTGTCGCCGTGCTGAACGGGAGGCGGTAATGCTTGGAGATGACATCAGCGAGGCGATCCTGGCTTATCTCAATCGCCTTTCTGATGTCCTGTGGCTTACCGCACGCCAGCGGGAACAGGATGCCTAGTCATTGTATCAGCCCTCTCCTCTTAAATACAGTACTCGTGCCTTGTAGTCGATTACCGCCTCGAGATCCTCAAGCAGGTCTAAACCTATAATGCCGTCAAACTTTGCGGATTTCCCGTGCCCGGCAACAATTCCGGAGAGGTCGAATACAGCGAAGGTTACATCCTTCTTTTTAATGCTTCCAACCGTGATCAAGGGCAGGAATGTCACGCCAATCGGGCCGGCGGGGCCACCGATTCCACCGGCGAATCCCGCATTTTCCTGGATGCCGAGCTTAAGGGCCCTGGCCCTGGCTCGATCAATTACCGAGCTCTGCGCGCCGGTATCCAGAAGGAAGCTGAGTTGCTGACCTGCAATAGTGATTTCCAGCAGGGACTGGTTGTGTTGCACTTTTAGAGGCACGCCTTTAAATCCGCGGGCAGAAAACAGTTCTTTCAAGTCGACAGCCTGCAGGCGCGCTTTTTGTTGTTCGGCAGGATTCCAGCTGTCGATTAATTCCTGGTCCTGCTGGGACAGGGTATCGGTTGCCACCCGATAGGTGATGCCATTGCTCATTCGCAGGTGAACCGTGCCACTTTTCTTGTCGATAATTTTTGCGCGTATTGTTTTTCCGGCCTTGTTGGTGAAGGTGCGGTAGCCGGTTTTTTCCCCGGGTTGCTGTGCTTCTGCTGCACTGGCGGTGCCGAGCATCAGGCCACAGCCAAGAAGAGTTAATACGGTAAGTTTTCTTGAGCGGAATCTGCACATGCTGAAGAACCTACCATAATCTTCACGGTCTGCCCGGGTCACGGTATTTGTAGGTTTTTTTGTGGTATCAGATACCCTGCAGCCTTGTGAGGGGCAAACAACGATGAGCTTGCCGCTGCCCTATTGGATCGACTTAGACGAACATGCCAGGATGGGGGCTGTTTATCTGCGGGAAGACCGGCTTATGCCTTAATCCGGGGGTGGTGCGTCTCCTTTGCCCGGCATGGTGGAGGGCACCCGCCGGCAGGCGCGTATTTTACCGATTAACAGGACTGTAAAATAGGATGCCGCGGCAACCAGAATGACGCTGGGGCCGGCGGTGATGTTCCAGCGCAGGCTGCATTCAAGGCCGACTACGAGAAACAGGGCGCACAGCACGATGGCCCAGACCATCATGCCCGCCAGTCCACGTGCAAAACGTGAACCCAGGGCGGCGGGGAGGGTAAACAGTGCAATGACCATGATAATGCCGACCACACGCACCAGCACCACCACGGTGACAGCAGACATGCACAGCAATAGCAGGTAGAATAGCGGCACGTTAACCCCTCGTGCGCGGGCGAAGTCCTCATCGAAGCATACGGCGACAAATTGCCTGTGGAAGAGCAATACCAGTACCAGTATTCCGGTGCTGAGAATGGCGACTGTCCAAAGGTCGGTCTCGCTGACAAAGTTGATATCGCCAAACAACCAGCTCTCGATGCTTACCCCCCCGCGGCGTACCATCTTCACGAACATGAAACCGGTTGCCATCCCGGTTGCCCAGGTCGCTCCAATGACGGTGTCCTCGCGCTCGCTGCGCGAGAGGACGACGGTGCCGATGAGCAGTGCTGAAGCCAGTGCCGCAATAAGTGCGCCATGCAGGGGATCAAAGCTTTCCCAGCCAAGTTCATGCTTGGCGTAGAGGGCAAAACCGATGCCTCCCAGGGCACAGTGGGCAATGGCTCCGGCGATGTAGGTGATGCGTTTGGTGACTATATAGGTGCCGACCATGCCGAAGGACACGCTGGCCAGCAGCCCGGCAATGACGGCATGGCGCAAAAAGCCGTTGAGCGGCGTGTTTAATGCCTCCAGTAATTCACTAGCCATGATGATGGACGTGGTCGCCCGGTGGGCAGTCGTGGTCGTGGCGCACGGCAACGATATCCCTGCCGAATATTTCCTGCAGGGTCTTGCCGTCAATACTGGCGGTCGGGTGCATGTGGACGTCCCGGTTGACGCAAAGCACGTGCTCAAGCCATCCGGAGACGAAACTCAAGTCGTGTGAAACGAGGACAATCGACATTTCTCCGGATAGTTTACGCAGCGTTTCCCGGAACTGCCGCTCGATGGTCTGGTCGACGTTGGTGGTCGGCTCGTCGAGCAGCAGCAGGTCAGGGTTGCCGACCAGGGACCGGGCGATGAGGGTGCGCTGCCGTTGGCCGCCGGAGAGCTCGGAAAAGCGGCAAGTTGAGATATCGGCGAGGTCGACTTTCTCCAGTGCCACCATAGCAGCAGCGCGGTCGGATTTCCTGAACGGGCCAATCCCGAGTCCGGCTCCGAGTCGTCCCATGAGGACAACATCGATGACCGTAATGGGGAATTGAGGGTCAAAATTAATATGCTGGGGCATGTAGCCAACCCGGTGCCGCATTGTTTCCGGCCTGGATCCGAAGACGAGGATCTCGCCTGTTTCCGGCTGTTCCAAGCCGAGTGCAAGCTTGATGAGGGTTGACTTTCCACCGCCGTTGGGGCCGACGATACAGATCGATTCCCCCTTATTGAGCACAAAACTCGCTTGTTCCAGCACCGGTTTTCCGGGCACGTAGCTGAAACTGATATTCTTGAATTCGAGCGCGGACACTTCAGCTTTGGGATTGAGCGTTTGGATGGGCGCGAGGCCTGCGCCGGGATGGGTTATTTTGGGGTCACAGCTTTTTCTTGGATCCGGAGAACCCTTCCACGATAGCGTCAGCAATGGCGTGCAGGTTGGCTATCACATCGGGGGCAAGGGGATCCAGGGTTGCGACTTTGGCACCGAGTTGTGTGGCGATCACCTCGGCACTGCGTGGATCAAACTGTGGTTGTACGAATATAACCCTGATCTTTGCCTCCTTGGCAACCGCCAGGAACCCGATCAGTTCCTTTGGGGTCGGGCTGTTGCCGCCAATTTCAATGGCTACCTGCTCGAGCCCGTATTCATGCGCGAAGTAGTCGAAGGCGGGATGGAAGACGAAGAACTTTCTGCCGGCAAAGGGCTTTAATTTTCCGGCAATCTGTGCATGTGCCCGCTCAAGCTGCGCTTTTGCGGCATTGAGATTTTCTGCAAAGGTTCCGGCTTGCCCGGGCAGAGCCTTTGCCAGTGCCTGCTGGATGTTATCGAGCTGAACCTTGATTGCAGATGGAGCCAGCCAGATGTGTGGGTCGGAATCATGCTCATGATGGGCATGTGGGTCTGCCGGTTCCACTTCGCCTGCAACAGGCTGGTTATTTTCCTCATGGGCGTGGTTTTCATGATCAAGGTTGAGTTTCTCGAGCCCGGCAGAGGTGTCAATCACGGTAATCCCTGTGTTGGCGGCACTGATTTTATTGACCAGGAGTTGCTCGAAGGGCATGCCGACGGTGAACAGGATATTTGCCCGGCCGAGGGCTTTCATCTGAACCGGGGTCGGGGAAAAGGTGTGAGGATCCTGCCCGTTATCAACGAGGACGTCGATGTGCAGGTGTTGGCCTCCCACCTTGCGGACCAAGTCAGCCAGCGGCGGGACACTGACTGTTACGCGTAATTTTTCGTCCTGCCCGGAAGGATCGTCAGCAGCCCCGTGATTGTCGTTGCAAGCACTGAACAGGCCGGCAGTGCAGAATGCAGCGAGCCCCAGCATGGCTGTTTTGGCAGTGTGGCACATGACATTGCAATGTTTAACGCATGGGACTATAAACGCAATTAAATTGCATCAACAGAAGATTGATATTTTTGCCTATGCCGTTAAAGTCCTCCCCCCTCCGAATTTATTTATCAAGGAACCTCAGATCGAAACACTCCCATGAAACGTCAATTAAGCCTCATTTTTTCCATGATTGTACTTGTCCTGCCCGCCTTTGGGCAGGGTGAGAAGTCAAAGCCTGCAGGAGTTGTCAAGTCCCCTGCCAAGCCCAAGGTCACCAACGAGCACAAGGACAAGAAGGTAGTCAGTTATCTGATCGGCGCTGACATTGGTGCAAACATGAAGCGCGGCGAGCTGGATATTGACATTGACCGGTTCATTGAAGGGTTCAAAGCGGCGCTTGGCAGTAAGTTGCTGGAGTATTCCGATGAGGACAAGGGGCGCATCCTGAGCGCATTCAGCCAGGAGCGGCAGTCCATGGCACGCAAGAAATCACAGCTCAAGGCACATGGGCTGGAGACGCT
>JAPYUT010000062.1:0-6433 GCA_029940475.1 Verrucomicrobiales bacterium
GTTCTGCCGGTTCTGCCGGTTCTGCCGGTTCTGCCGGTTCTGCCGGTTCTGCCGGGAAATCTTCTGGTTATTTCACTTTTTATAGCAATTTTGACGCAATATTTTCCGGGAAACCTGATATATTTTCCGTATAATATTGACACACTTCACCCAAATCCTTTGAACACCATGATCCGTTGCCTCATTTTACCAATCGCCTTCTTCTGTTTTTGCCTGTGCAGCAATGCCCAGCAGCTTGTCATCAATGAGACTGATGCCGACACCGCCGGATTTGATACTCTTGAGTTTATTGAGCTTTATGACGGTGGCACAGGAAACACTCCCCTGGACAATCACGTCCTGGTATTTTTTAATGGCGCCGGAGGTGGCTCTCACGGGGCCTACAGAGTAATCGACCTCAGTGGCCTCTCCACCGATGCCGACGGTTTCTTCCTGGCTGCACAAGCTGCCGTCCCGGGCATTGCCGAGCGGGTCAGCGCCAGCACTGGAATCATTTATGAGTTTTCCATTCAAAACGGTGAAGATGGAGTTGGTTTGTATGACAACACCACTGCAGCTGACATCTCGATATCCTCGCCAAAAACCCAGGCCACCGACAACCTGGCCAACCTGCTTGACGCCGTCGTTTATGAAACAAACGATTCCGACAGTGGCCTTATAGCAGAATTTGGACTTAGCGGATTCTCACTTAATGAACATGAGTTTGGCAACAAGGACACCGACTCAACAGGAAGAACCGTGGACGGTGCCGGTGGCCTCAACCTCGGTGCCTGGAAAATCTATGACACCCCGACCCCCGGGGTAAGGAACAACCCGGTTGAGGAAATCTCCGCATCACTCAGCGAACAAACCCTCTCCGAGAACGGTGGCAGCGTAACCCTCACCGTCTCGCTCGACTCTGCAGCTGACGGTGACACCCCGCTTAACGTGGCACTGAGCAACAAATCCGCCAGTGTCGATACCTCCGAGCTTGCGGTCCCTGACGTGATCGTTGCCGACGGGCAACTCAGTGTCGACGTCACGCTCAGTGGCATTGATGATGCCTGGCGTGACTTTGACCAGGTGATCACCATTGATATCAGCGATCCGGTGAACCGTTTCTTTCCGGCCAGCATCGACATCACCGTCACCGATGACGAGACCGGCTCACCCGTTGGTACGGGCCTGCGCCTCAATGAGGTCTACCCGGCAGTGGGACTGGGCACTGATGCCAATGGGGATGGTAACAGCGGGGCATCGGATGGCTCCGATGAGTTCGTCGAGCTGGTCAACGACTCCGCCGCGACACTTGACATCTCCGGCTATACGCTCTCGGACTTTGCCACCGTGCGCCACACCTTTCCCGCCGGAACCGTACTGGAAGCGGGATGTGCTGTTGTTGTCTTTGGTTCCGGGGTGAGCGAGGGACGCTCTGCGCCCTTCGGCGGCGCGCTGCTGCAGAATGCCAACGGGGCCAATGAATTCGGGCTCAGCCTCAACAATGCCGGTGACCTCATATCAGTCAAGAACCTCAATGGCATTGAGGTGGCCGGTGCCAACTGGGGAGAAACAAGCACTTCAGACGGCTCCCTTACCCTCGATCCTGACCTCAACGCCAGTAACACATTCACCGTGCACAACGCCTTTGGCAGCCCCTTCTCGCCCGGCAAGACAACCACCGGCGACCCGTTCTGCAATGCTCCCGCAATTCAACTCTGGGTTGTCCCCGGCAGCGTCAGTGAAAACGCCGGTACCGGTGCCGTGGAATTAACCATCACCCGCGATGGGGATATCAGCGCCCCCCTTACCGTCAACCTGAGCAGCAGCGACACGACGGAGGCGACCGTTGCCGCGACCACCACCTTTGCCGCCAATGAGGACGAGATCTCCATCGATATCGACATCCAGGACGACTCCGCCCAGGACGGGACACAAACTGTCACCTTCACAGGCAGCGCTCCCGGCTACGTTGACGGCAGCACCACCCTCGAGGTCACCGACAACGGTGATGCCGCTGCAACAGTGTATATCAACGAGGTCGATTACGATCCTGAGGGCAGCGATGTCGCAGGCCTGGAGTTTGTCGAGCTCTACGACGGCGGAGGCGGCAACACCCCGCTTGACGGCTTCGTGCTGGTTTTCTACAACGGCAACGACAATAACCCCACCGACGAGGAATACAGGTTCATTGACCTCAACGGGGAACAGACCGACGCCTCCGGATTCTTTGTCGTTTCAACTCCAGGCAACGGCATCCAGAACGGCGGTAGCGGCGGTGACGGGATGGCATTATACACGGGGGCTGCCGCCACCGACTTCAACGGCACCACCCCGCTCACCCCTCCCGCGGGAGCCGTCCTCGTCGATTCGCTGGTCTATGAAATCGGTGATGGCATCCTGGCATCCGGGCTGCAATACACCGGGCCGGACCTCACTGACAATAACAATCCCAATCCGGGCGGAATCGCCCGTGTCCCGGATGGCACCGGCGACTTCCAGCTTGCGCCACTGACCCGGGGGGCTAGCAACAACCCTGCTGCACCCGGTGCCTATGCCACCTGGGCAGCTGAATTCCCTGGAATTGGCGCCAGCGACGATGACGATGATTCCGATGGCATCCCCAACCTGCTGGAGTTCGCCCTTGGTCTCGATCCCCTCTCATTCAATGCGCTGCCGTCCCCAACCCTCAACGCCTCGGGAAAACTCCGCTTCTCGATCACCAAGGGAAGCGAGGCGGCAGGTGACCCCAAGACCTCCTATTTCGCGCAGTCCTCCACCGATGCAATCAACTGGAGCGATGCTGATGTCAGCGTTATCACCGATGATGCGACCACCTTTACTGCCGAGTACACGGGAGATTCATCGATGACCCTGCTGCGCATCGGAGTCAACGTGCTGGACTAGATTAACCATTGTGGCGGAACATAAAAGCAACGCAACGAAGATCGAGTCCCCCCCTTTCTGAGGCAAAATACCGATATCACACTCACCTTTTTATAAAACACTCCGGGAGACAATTTTTCCTCTGTCTCAGTGATATTGGTGTGTGGAAAATCTGATTCTTCGTTACAATGAATGTCAGTTTCTTCCGGGGAAACATGAACATTGAGATGAAGACCCTCTGAACTTCCCTGAATCAGTAGGGTGGGGTAGGATTCCAGCAGGCAATGAAATTATCGGTTTCTATCATCATAGGCTTGTTGGTTCTGGGGTCGAGGACGACATCGCAGTCATCACCTCAACCGAACAAGCCAGGGTATAAGTTTCCTGATGTCGAAAACCTGCCGGTTCAGAAAGGCTTACCGGATCCTTTCCTGATGCCCAATGGAAAGCGTGTTTCATCCTCCCAGGACTGGCTGAAACAACGCGAATATCTCAAGGCCATACTGGCTCATTACCAGTATGGCAAAATACCACCCCTGCCTGAGGAGATTAAGGTCAAGAAGATTGGTAAAAGCAGGCGTATTTACGCCGGCAAAGGCATCGAGGAAAAATATACCTTCACAATTAACCGTAACCAAAAGAGCGTCACCTGCAGTTTTTTGGTTGTGCGACCGGCACCAAAAAAACGCTACCCAAGCGTGATAAAGAATGACCGCGACATTGAGCCGGGTAGTTTCGACCCGGGAATTCAAGCAGTTAAAAGGGGTTATCTACTCTGCAGGTTTAACCGCACGCATCTGGCAACCGACACCCGTGAAGCCGGCCGCAAAACAGGCGTCTACCCTCTTTACCCGGAATACGACTGGGCAGCCCTGGCCGTTTGGGGCTGGGGACACGGCGTGGTCCTGGATGCACTGGATCAACTTGGCGTGGCGGATATGGACAAGGTGGTTGCCACCGGTCACTCACGCGGCGGCAAGGCTGCGTTGTGTGCCGGCATCTATGACGAACGCGTTACCATTACCGCCCCCAACTCCTCAGGAACCGGGGGCACCGGCAGCTTACGCTACTTTGAGGAAGGTCAAAAACCGCAGAGCATTGGACATCATATCGGGAGAAACGAACACTGGCTCCACCCCAGTTACTTTAAATTTGCTGACCACGAAGACAGGCTTCCATTTGATGCCCACTTTGCAAAAGCACTGATCGCGCCACGCGCTTTTTTGAACTGCCACGCCCGTCAAGACTACTGGGCAAATCCCTATGGCACCGAGTTGACACATCGCGCTGCAGCAACCGTTTTCAAATGGTTGAATGCCGAAGATCTCATGGGACTGCACTGGCGTGAAGGGGGACACGCGCAGGGCCAGGAGGATTGGGCCGCCTTGTTGGATTTCGCAGATCGCCAATTTTTTGCCAAGCAATCCAGCCGAAAATTCAATCAATGGATTTATCCTGAGGCCAAGCTGCCAATGGATTGGCTGCCACCTGCCGCAATACCGGTCTCAATCCATTAGAGCGGAAAATCCCCCCCTCCTGAAGATCCTTGCCTTTAAGGATTCTCAAAATTGAGCATTAAGGCTGTGAATAATGGTAATTTTGATGGAAAGCCTCACGCTGAGAATGTAGAATAACTCGGTTATTCATTATTTTCGTAAATAAGGATAATTATCGAGCATCTATTTCGGGAAATGACCCATCCCAACCCATTTCAGGATTCCATCTACGGTGGCGATTTGCGCATCACTCCGTCGGCATCTGCTGTGTTCTACCCTGCACAGGCGCAAGCACTCGCTTCGCTCATTGCTTCCCTCGGTGACGCGCAGCATTCAGGTTATGGTCGTATTCGCATGATTTGCTCTGCCAGGGCCGGTTTTGGGAAGTCCCATTTTCTGGCACAGGTCATCACCGCCGCGCAGGATGCATACGCCCTGCCAATTTCCTTCAACCGTGAAAATCCCCCGCACTGGCAGGAACTCTTCAGGCAGGGCATCCGCTGCCTATCCCAAACCCAGGATCCGGCACAGCTCAATGCCCTCTCGGAAACCGCACGCCTGATCTTTTCCGAACTGGTAAGTGAACTTGTCCAGGAAGGAATTGTCCCGGCTGAGAATCCGGAAATAGCTGCGCACGGGCTGCGCAAAAACTACCGCACCATGTTCGACCTCAAGAAACCTGACTCACCTATTGTGCTGTGGTTCAAGGAGAATTTCCAGGCTCTCTCCGGGCATCTGGCAAACGAACTTCGCCGCCGCACCCAACTTGATCACTCAGCCAGTAATTTCTGGATTCAATTCCTTTACCGCTACGAGTCAGGAGATCTAAACACCATGCCCCCGGAAACGCCCAGCCTTACAGGTCTTGAGGCAAGGGAACGAATGCGCGAAATCAGCTGTTTGGTTTCACGCTACCGGCCGCTGATACTGGTGTTTGATCACCTCGACAGCCTGCAGGGTGACACTGAAGGTGCCGCGCAGGCTGCTTACATATTTTCCGAGATTGCGAGGATCGGAATCGCACCGCTAAGCATCATCGCCATGAACGATGATGTGTGGCAGTCAAGCTTCGCGGGGAAAATTCCGCATTCACTATCCGACCGGATGACCGATGGGAAAATGCAGTTGCATGGAATCTCGATCGACTGTGCTCGAGCACTGATCACCGAGCGCATGCACGCTCACCCTGGCAATCACGGCCTGCACGAGAAACTTTTCGCGGCAATCAATCTAGAGGCGCTCTACGGCGCCCGCCGTGAAGCCGATGTATCACCGCGTGAGCTGCTGCGCCTGGCCGCCGCCGCCTGGGAAAACGGAAAACTAGGGGAAAAATTGCCGGCTCCGGCAAAGACTGCAACACCCAGGTTGCACGACAAGGCTGCCGCCACAACGGCAGGAACCCATGCCGCCGCCCATGACACCCTGGCAAGGGTTCGCAAAATGTTACATGATGTAAACCTGCGAAATACGGGCAAGCCTGAGCGAAGCGCAAAGCCCGCTGAAAAAATACAGAAAATATCTCCATGGAAGCAAATCAGCAACGATGCCACGCCGGCACTGCGTAAGTTTGCCCAGCAGCGCGAAGAGCTCTATCAGGAAAATAATCTCCTGCTCGACACGGCAGCTATTCGTCATGCACTTGAACTTGCCGGACGCCGCTCGCCTCTGCTTGATTACCGGGAGTTTGACGTTGTTGAAGGATCAAGTGCGGCATGCTGGCGATCACCGGATCACGAGATTCTTTTCGGCTTTGAGCCGGCCGAGCGCATCCCTTACTGGAGGGCGCTGCTTGAACAGGCAAAAGAAAGCCCCTTAGCGCGTGCGAAAGTCGTTGCGTTCACTCCACCGGGAGCCCCCGTATTAATCAGCGAGGGACTGAACGGGGAGGCTAAGGATCGACTCGACATCCTGGAGTTGGATCGCGGTGCGCTCGCCTCCATTGCCGCTGCACAGAAGGTTCTTCTTCATTCCGATTCCGAGGAGGAAACCTTCGCGCAAATTGCTCCCGAACTCGATTTCCTGTGGCGGCGTATCACACGGCCCATGGAGACAATGTGCTAAAGAAAAACAGGGAC
>JAPYUT010000062.1:6533-21927 GCA_029940475.1 Verrucomicrobiales bacterium
GGGACACCGGCCTAGTTCAACTCCGGATGCTCGGGCATCGAAGCCAAAAGGCGATAATAGGGACCCATCGACGCCAGAAGTTCTCCCCACAGGCACTCATCAACGTCGATACTGGCCACCACGGGAACCGGTTTGCGGGTAATCCAGGCACGCTGCTGGAGTTCCAACTCAAGTTGCCCCTCCGACCACCCCGAGTAACCGACAAAGGCACGCACGTGAAAACCTTCACGAAGACGATGCAGGGCCTCCTCCGATGAAAGGTGGGTGTCAAATCCGAGTACCTCATCATGAGCTTGCCAGTTAAGTGATGCAAAAGTGAGTTGATCCGGGTTCACCGGGCCGCCCAGGAAAACGGGAAGTTCGCCAAGTTCGCGCATGGCATCAATTTCAATGAGCTCAGAAACCTTCTTGCCCATGGGCTTATTGAGAATGAATCCCGTTGCCCCGTCGTCGTGCTTGTGGCTGGTTAATAACAGGACACTCCTGGCAAAGCCAGACTCCCGCAGGGAAGGATCTGCAATAATCAATGATCCTTCAAGGGAAAGCTGCTGTGGGGCATCAAAATCCATTGCTGTTAACTCAGCACAAGATAGCAGAATAAAGCCGCTAACGAGCAATTTTTTTTTACTGCCAATACCGGTCATAACGGGTAAATATCCAGCAATGCTCCAACTCATCGATCAACTTCAATCCGGCGGCGAGTTATCCACTGAACAGGTTGCCTCCTGTGCCGATTTCCTGCTGGATGCAAAAACCGGGGACACCGACAAGGCGCGATTACTCAAGGCACTGGCCACCAAGGGGGAAACACCGGCCGAGATTGCCGCCTTCGTTGAGGCTTTTCTCCTGCATGCGGTTGATCCCGGGTTTACTGCGGCTGAATGCAGCGGACCGGCGATTGATGTTTGCGGCACCGGGGGAGATAAGCTTGACCTGTTTAATATTTCCACCACCTCGGTATTCGTGATCGCCGGAGGTGGGGCCTGTGTGGTCAAGCATGGTAATCGCGGGATCACCTCCATGAGCGGTGGCGCCGATGTGTTGGAGGCGCTTGGAATTGCAATTGACCTGCCTGCTGACAGGCTCCGTGAATGCGTGATGCAGCACAACGTTGGCTTCCTTTTCGCGCCCATTTATCATCCCGCCTTCAAGGCCGTGGTACCGGTGCGCAAACAACTTGCCGGGGAAGGGATACGCACGGTCTTCAACCTCATCGGGCCACTGCTCAACCCGGTGCGCCCGGACTACCAGATGGTCGGGGTATTTGACGGCGGCCTGACTAAGCCCTTTGCCAATATCCTCGGCCGCCTTGGACGCAAGCGTGCATGGGCCGTCCATGGCAGTGCTCCGGGAGGAGTGGGAATTGATGAAATCTCACTGTCCGGGACCACTGCCGTTGCCGAGTGGGACGGAAGCCAAGTCAAGGATCTTGAACTCGACCCCGTACAGTTCGGGCTGGATCCCGCCGGGCTTGATTCGCTGCGCGGCGGCAATCCCGGGGAAAACGCCGCGATCCTCACCTCAATCCTTGAGGGCAGCGAGCGCGGTCCCATGCGTGACATCGTTGCCCTCAATGCCGCTGCAGCATTCACAATCTGCGGTCTTGCCGGTGAACTGGCAGAGGGTCTCGCCCTTGCCCGGGAGGTCATTGATGACGGGCGCGCAATGGCAAAAATGGAGGCACTCAGGGCATTCAGCGCCTAGCTGGCCGGGAGTTTCTGTTTCTCCCTGCAATCCACACAGTATTCCTCACCGTCATCAGTGACCCGGAACACCAGTGCCTCATCGTCTTTTTCTGTTTTCCCGCAGCTCGCGCAATGGTGCATCGCCTCCATCCCCGGAGCCCGTGCCTCCTCGAACTTCCTTCTGCGCGCGGAAACCTCGGCGCGCATCTTTATCGCCGCCTTTAACCCGGGCACGAACACGACCAGAAAATTTCCCAACGCCACGATAATTGCAATGCCAAGCTGGAAATGCTGCACACGTAAAATCTCAAGGATAATGATCCCGGCGTCAAAAACCGCCAACCAAAGCAACTTCACCGGGATGATGCCGAAGAGCATAACCGTGAAATGCGGATTATAGACAGCACAGGCAAACAGCAAACTCGCCATGAACAACAGGTAACCGCCGCCGCCCAGAATCAGGTATCCTCCAAAAATGGGGAAAATGAATTCCCCGGCGACCATGCCGATCATCCCGCCCAGAACATAGAGGGTAAGGCGGAAACTCCCCCAGATGTTCTCCAGCATATTGCCTAAAAATATCGTGAAGATGAAGGCGAAGAGCATCATTATAATGCCATCTAGAGTGGGTGGCAGGAAAATAAAGCTGACCAGGCGCCAAACCTCACCCTTGAGTATTCTGTCGCCATCAAGCATCAAGGCCTCCACCAGCGGCGGCAACGGTGACATGCCTGCGCTAACCTCAACGTTGGAAGGCATTTGAACGAGACCCAGCACAAACACCAGCACCTGCATGCCCATGATGATGCGCACGATCCCGGGAATCGCGATCCAACCTATTTTACGCTCCAGTCTGTCAATCAGGTGCATTATCCTCGACGCTGATTATTACCTTTGATCAGGCTCGCCCGCAAGAAATCGCTTAAAGTAGCCCCGGCATTGACTTTCTGCCGGCATTCCTTAACCCTAGCTGAGACGTGCCTGACAACGCCCTCCTGCACTCCCCCCTCCATGACGAGCACCTGCGTCTTGATGGCCGGCTTGTGGATTTCGCCGGCTGGCAGATGCCTGTTCAATATACCGGAATCCTTGAGGAACACCGCGCGGTGCGCAGCGGCTGCGGGGTCTTCGACATCTCCCACATGGGACAGGTTTTCCTCAGTGGAGAAAACGCGGCAAGCTGGCTCAATGGTATCCTTACCGGCAATATCCCGGCAATGGACGAGGCAACCGCTGTTTACACCTTCATGCTCAACGAGAATGGCGGTATTATCGATGACTTGATTACCTATCGGATCGGGCACGAGTCATTCCTGCTGGTCGTCAACGCCTCAATGCTTGAGGAAGACATTGCGTGGCTGCGTAAGCACCTTGCAGACGGGGTTCTGCTGGAGGAGCGCAGCAGGGAACTGGCCGCCATTGCCATCCAGGGAGCGGATGCCGAGCGCATAGCCCGGGACATGCTGACGGGAACCGGGTGCCCAATGCCGGCACGAAATACCCTTGAACACTTCCCTGACGAAGCCGGTACAACCTACCTGTGTGGCACCGGCTATACCGGCGAACCCGGATTTGAGCTGATCTGCCCGGCAGATGACGGCCCAAAGTGGTTCAATAAAGCACTGCAGGCCGGGGCCACGCCATGCGGGCTCGGGGCACGCGACTCACTGCGCCTTGAAATGGGATTTCCCCTCAACGGGGCTGACCTGTCCCCTGAGCGCAGCCCGCTGGCAGCAGGGCTCGGTTTCTTTGTCGACCTCGAGAAAGGACCTTTTATCGGCCGTGAAGTGCTCTTGAAAGAAAAACAGGATGGCCTCAGCGAAAAATTAACCGGTATTGAGATGAGCGCAAAGGGGCCGCCGCCGCGTCCCGGATATGCCATTCTCTGCGGGGAGGAAACTGTCGGCAGGTTCTGCAGTGCCGGGCTCTCACCCAGTCTCGGCAGGGGTATCGGCATGGCTTATCTTCCCGTGGCACTCTCGAAGATTGACACCACGCTTGAAATTGATATCAGAGGAAGGGGGTTTGCGGCTCGCGTTGCCAAAAAGCCTTTTTACCGACACCTCAGATAAGTTTCCCAGCCACGCCATGAATATCCCGGAAAATCTCAAATACACCACCTCCCACGAGTGGGTTTCAATCAGCGATGGAATTGCCACCATCGGCATTACCAGCCATGCCCAGGAGGAACTTTCCGAGCTTGTCTATATTGAACTTCCTGAACAGGGAAAACAGGTAGCCAAGGGAGACCCGGTCGCTGTCGTTGAATCAGTGAAAGCCGCCAGCGATATCTACGCCCCCCTGGGCGGAGAAATCATTGAAACCAATAATGTCCTCGCCGATGATCCTGCGACAGTAAACAGGGATCCTCACGGGGAAGGCTGGATGTTCAGGATGAAAATCAGCAACAAAAGTGAAGCTGAAAGCCTGCTGGATGCCGGCGCATACGAAGGGGAAATCTCTTGAGCCTGCAACGGGACGCGCTGATGGAAAATCACACAGCCTTTTCCAGGCGGCATCTTGGCTGCAGTTGCGCCGAGGCAACGAGGATGGTCTCAGAATGCGGCTTTGAGTCGCTTGAGGAACTCATCACTTGTGCGGTTCCAAAAAACATCCGTATCGACAGGTCGCTTGATCTCCCCGAACCGCTCAGTGAGAACGACTCATTGCAGCGCCTTGCCGGCATCATGAACAACAACAAGGTGATGCGCTCATTGATCGGGCAGGGTTATTACGGTACAATCACCCCGCCGGTCATTGCCCGCTGCGTTTTTGAGAACCCCGGATGGTATACCGCCTACACGCCTTATCAGGCGGAAATCGCCCAGGGACGCCTGGAAGTCCTGCTTACTTTCCAGAGCATGATCTCCGACCTCACGGCACTGCCGGTGGCCAACGCCTCACTGCTCGATGAAGGCACTGCTGCTGCCGAGGCGATGGCCCTGTGCCTGTCAGTGAACCCGCGCGGCAGGATCTTCTTCGTCTCCGGGAAATGCCATCCGCAGACCATTGACATTGTCCGCACACGGGCCAAGCCACTGGCCATTGAAATCATCGTCGGTGACCATGCATCCTTTGACCCCAATGCGCACGATGGCTTCTGTGGCGCCCTCGTGCAATACCCGGACACTGAGGGAAAGGCGCATCAGTATTCGATGTTTTCTGATGCCGTTCATGCTGCCGGCGGACTGCTGGCGGCAGCATGCGATCCCCTCGCCCTGACCCTGCTGAAACCTCCCGGTGAATGGGGAGCTGATATTGCTGTCGGCAGTGCCGGGCGTCTCGGCGTGCCAATGGCAAACGGTGGTCCCCATGCCGCCTTCATGGCCTGCACCGACAAGCTCAAGCGCAAACTTCCCGGTCGACTGGTGGGAATTTCCAGGGATTCTTCAGGCCATCCTGCCTACCGCCTCTCCCTGCAAACCCGTGAGCAGCATATCCGGCGTGACAGGGCGACCAGCAACATTTGCACAGCCCAGGTGCTTCTCGCTGTCATGGCAGCACTCTACGCTTGTTATCACGGCCCCGCAGGATTGCGCGCCATTGCCCAAAAAATCGCCTCACAGGCAAAAAGCCTTGCCTCCCGCCTGCGCCAATCAGGCCTTGAAGTGACGGAACCGGACTTTGACACCTTTGTCATCACAGGCACTCCACCTGAAGGAACCCCCTTCAACCTGCGCAACTTTAATGATGGACGCAACGGGATATCCCTCGACGAAACGGTGAATGGAGATGATCTCTCGGCCATTGCCGCCGCCTTTGGCGCTGAGCCAGGATTCGATGAGCTTGAGAAACATCAGGCTCCGGAAAACCTGTTACGGGAAAGTAAATTCCTGACACACCCGGTCTTCAACAGCTACCACACCGAAACCGAGATGCTGCGCTACCTGCGGCGGCTTGAGGGGCGTGACCTCACCCTTAATCATTCAATGATTCCCCTGGGCTCATGCACCATGAAACTCAACTCCGCAGCGGAAATGCAACCGGTGAGCTGGCCCAGCGTGAAGGACATCCACCCCTTTTCCCCTGCGGAACAACGCGCAGGATATACCGCCATGCTCGGCGAACTGGAATCATGGCTTGCAGAGATTACAGGCTTCCACTCTGTGTCGCTGCAACCCAATGCCGGTTCACAGGGTGAATATGCCGGCTTGCTGGCTATTCGTGACTACCACCACAAACGCGGTGAAAGCGGGCGCAATATCTGCCTCATCCCAACCTCAGCACACGGCACCAACCCCGCAAGTGCCGTCATGGCCGGCTTCAAGGTGATCCCGGTAAATTGCGATGATGATGGAAATATCGATCTTCATGACATCCGCTCCCGGGTGGATGAATACGGGGAGAAGATCGCGGCGTTGATGATCACCTACCCCTCAACCCACGGCGTGTTCGAGGAAAATGTGCGTGAAATCTGTGAGATCCTGCATGCCTGTGGTGCACAGATCTACATGGACGGGGCCAACATGAATGCCCAGGTCGGCCTCTGCAGGCCCGGTGACATAGGTGCCGATGTCTGTCACCTTAATCTGCACAAGACCTTCTGCATCCCGCACGGTGGCGGCGGTCCAGGGGTTGGGCCGATCGCTGTTGCCGAACACCTCGCGGATTTCCTTCCCGGTGGCATAGGCCTTGATGCCCATGCAGGCGGGACAATATCCGCTGCCCCTTACGGTAGTGCCGGTATTACGGTCATCTCATGGATGTATATCCAGATGATGGGAGCCTCGGGCCTGAGACAGGCCACCGAGTTGGCAATTCTCAATGCCAACTACATCGCCAAGCGGCTTGAGAAATTCTACCCGATCCTCTACCGGGGCTCAGCTGGACTCGTCGCCCATGAATGCATCATTGATCTCAGGCCGATCAGGGAATCAACCGGTATTGATGTCGAGGACATCGCAAAGCGTCTCATTGATTACGGCTTCCATGCCCCGACCATGTCATGGCCGGTGGCCGGAACGATGATGATTGAACCCACCGAGAGTGAATCTGTCGGTGAGCTCAACCGTTTTTGTGATGCCATGATCGCCATCCACGGCGAGGTGCGCGCAATCGAGTCCGGTGAATCCGATGCACTCAACAATCCATTAAAAAATGCGCCACACACGGCACTGCAGGCAGCCTGTGATGAATGGCCGCACCCATACAGCCGGCAACAGGCAGCCTTCCCATCCGAGTGGGTGAAGACCTCCAAATACTGGCCCCCGGTATCCCGCATCGACAATGCCCACGGTGACCGCAACCTGGTCTGTACCTGCCCCGCGGTTGAGGAATATGAAGACCGGTAATAAACCTATTCGCGTACGGGTTTACCGTTGAGTATTTTCACGGCCACTCCCTCAAGCCTGGTAATTACCCGTTTATTCGCATGTCGCCTTGCCATGACAAGGGCTCCGCGTGCGATACTTGAGGCCTTTGCAGCGTTGCCTGCCTCCGCATGAGACGCTGCCAGAGTCATCAGGAATTCCGTATTGCCGCGGGCCCCGGGAGCGTTCATGAGAAACTCAGCAAGCTCGACAGCGCGGGCACCGTCACGTAATTCATCACCGGCGGCAGTGGCATAAATCCACGCCAGGCTGTTGATCACCGGTATAATTCTCGGGTTTATCCTGAGTGCCGCATTATACGCATTAACCGCTGCACCCTGTTCCCCGGAAATTACCAGGACATCACCAAGCAGCGTCAATACATCCGGATTTTTAGGGTTCTCATTATTCATTGCTCCTGCAAGCTGCTTCGCTTCGTCAATATCACCCGCCTCGGCAGTCGCCAGGACCTGACGACTGCGCATCCTGGCTGATTGGGGATTGAAACGCGCCGCCGCCTTGAAATGGGCGAGAGCTGCCCCGGGATCACCCTGACCTGCAATAATCCCGCCAATATTGAAATGCACATCGGCCAGTTGCAGCGCCTGCCTTGCCTCCAGTTGTTGCCCTGGAACCACAGGATGATCCGACAGGAATTCGCTGAGATACTCACGCGCATCATCGTCATATCCTCCCTCGCTATAGGCCGAGGCTACTGCCACCGGGTGCGTTCCAAACAGCCTGTCCGCCCATATTCCTGCAAAAGGCATCGCCTCACGCCGGGCAATATCAGGGCCGCGCCCAAGTTTCCCGCGGTCAGCAAGCAGTATATCCGGGGAAACCCTGCCCTTGTAGATGACTGTCAGCCACCCCCCTTTATCAAGCAGGAAACTACTCGGTAGAGGAAGGTCGCGATGAGCATAAACGGCCTCAAGAACCAGTTGATCAAGGCTATCCACGAATGGCTTTCCCGCATAGCCTGCAACCCCGGTAAAACCGGTCCTGTTCAATACCGAGCGCAGGTGTTCGCCATCGGGTTTCTCCCCCTCACCGAGACCGTCAACACATAGGGCGACCACCTTGATTCCTGCTTTCTCAAGTTTCCCCGCCTGCCGGCCGAATTCCCCAAGCTCCGCAAGGCAGGGGGCACACCAGGTGGCCCAGAGATTAATCAGCACCGGGGTATCCGATGTCAGGCTTTTGATGGCAACCTGGCTACCATTAAAAGCAGTAAAACTCATCGTGGTGGGCACCTTGAGAGGCTGCGAGAGCCTGATGCGCTGCACCCCGGAGGCAGCGGGAAGTTCCGGGGCACCTGCAGGAAGTTTCGGTGAAGTTGCCATTACCGCCTTCACGGCCAGCCCGCTGCCCTGCCTCAAGACATAACTTCCGCCGGCAGATATGTCATGGAACTGCTCGGTTCCACCGGCCGGCCAGCGGACACTCACTGAAGTAATATCGCCCTTTTTTCCGAGCCCGAAATACAGCCTCTTGCTCGACTGGCTCAGGAAACCGTCACCGGCAATCACTGTGCGTCGAAGTTTTCGTCCACCAATTGACACCTCAACCCGTGCGCCGATGGCATCGCGGGGGCACCGCCTCGACGGGTCACCCTCGAGTCGCATGGAAATCCAGCGGTTGCCGGTTGCCAGGTCATTGCGCAAAAACCTCAAGCGCGGTGCAGTGCGATTTGTCATGCAAATATCCGGATCGCCGTCGCCGTCAAAATCCGTGATTGCAATCCCCCGGCTGTCATCAGGATGATCAAGGCCAAGCGCATATGACATGTCGGAAAAACTCCCGTCACCGCGGTTGATAAAAGCGCAATTGCGCTCGTTGCCGCTGAAGGAATTGCCCTCACGAACCCGCTGTGAGAGCATGCTGAAGGAATCAAGGTAATCCTTTCCGGGATCTTTAAGCGCAACCAGTGGTGAACGCGACACGACCTGCCGCCAGTAGAAGCTTCACAAGTCCCCGCTGTCCTGCTGGGTGATAAAGCCGTTGGCGACAACGATATCCTCAAACCCGTCGCCATCGAGATCGGTAAACTTTGAGGCCCAGGCCCAGCGCCCGATGCTCACCCCTGCCTCGAGACTGACATCGGTGAAATTGCCATCACCATTGTTCCTGAACAGCGAGTTGCCGCGCGCGTGCCGCCGGAATTTCTCCCTGGTGCGCTGATCGGCTCCCTCGTGGAAACGCTCCTGTGCACTCACCCTGTGCCCGGCAGCAGAGAACATGTTGGCAACATATATGTCCGGGTTGCCGTCATTGTTGTAGTCCCCCCAGCAGGCGGACATTCCCGGGGCAATATCGACGACACCGGCAACCTCGGCAACATCCTCAAAACGCGGCACCCCGTCGGGACCGGTCACGTTGCAGTAGAGATTGTTGCGCCCGAAATCATTGGCAACATACAGGTCCAGGTCCCCGTCATTGTCATAGTCCTCCCAGGAGGCGGCAAAACTGAAACGGCGGTTATTGGCATCAAGTCCCGTCCTGCTCGTGACGTTGGTAAAGCGCCAGGACCCGTCATTGCGGAACATCGCATTACGGCCACCGTTGTTGGCATCGTGATATGGGACGGGACGGGCAAAAACGTGATGCCGGTTGACACCCGCCCGCCGGTTATAGCAGCAGACGAAGAAATCAAGGTCACCGTCCCGGTCATGATCAGCGGCGGCAATTGAATAAGGAATGGCTGCCGGCAGGATTTTTACCGCCCGTTTCCTGAAGTTCCCGCTGCCGTCATTCTCCATCACCACGATGCCATCAGAAAGTCCGACAATGAGGTCCTGGTCACCATCATTGTCGAGGTCGACCAGCAGGTTGCCGTGGCTCGAATCAAGGAAATCGACACCGGCCGCCGATGACCGGTCAGTGAATGTCCCGTCCTGCCCCTGGACATAAAGTCGGTTGGGAAGCCCGCCGGGCTGGGCAACGTAGATGTCATCACGCCCGTCGCCGTTCACGTCCGCAGCTGCCAGCCCCTGCCAGCCGCTAATATCAATTCCGGTTAACATCTCGATCTGCCCGGTCCAGTGGTCCTGCCCCCGGTAGAACTGCCCGGCAAAGGAGGGGTTCGAACCGAGCGCAGCCTGGGTAACGTCACTGAACCTGCCCATTGCGGAGATTGTCAGGTGCCCATCCCCCTCAATCGATAACAATCTCGGTGATCCTGATTCAAGCAGCCACAGTGAACGCCACTGTCCCCTCAGGTCACGAGCCTCATGCCCGCGCATGCCGGCAAAATGGAAGAGCATCTCACAGGAGATCCGGCCATCTTTATCCGGCCTTATGCCCACCACCTTGGCCTTTGCCCGTTCCAGCCCTTCGGCAAATCCTGCCTTGTCAATTACCGCTGCCAGCGCCTGGGAAAACAACGGGGATTCAATCAAGTCACCAGGCTGATCGTTAACCCCTGCCCGCTTCTCCGGGACAGCTGCCCTGCGTTTACTGACGGACAGTTTCGCGCCCGTGAAATCGGCGGCACACATTGCCTGTGCCGCAGGATTCCAGTCCCCGCCTGCAAGCAGGAACCTTAACATTTCCTTCAACTGCGCACTGATATCCGCGCTCCACTGCTCGGTTTCCCAGCCACCTCCACCCGGATCGTATTGCGGGAGGACTTCACCCCTGCCAGGAACAACCTCGGCCTGATAATTGCCGGAAACAGGCGCAATTTCCTTATTGGAAACCTCCTCGTTCTTCCTCGAGCAGGAGGCAACAACCGAGATCAGGGCAAGGTAAACAGTAACTCTCTGGCAACAGCAGGACACTTGAGTCAATTTAATACCCGGATCCCCGGGAAAGAAAACAACAATTCATTTACAGCCATGATACACAGCCTGTTCACCTAGGGAATAGTTACCCTGGGAATCAGCTAGCCATGAAGGCAAAAAAAAGCCGTGCCAGCGGGTTTCCCCACTGGCACGGCCGTGAAATAAGCAATAGCTGAAAATAACCTTCCTTGTCCTCTACGGGGTGATATCACGCACCCGCGCATAAATGAAGGCGGGAACCGGGTCACCCAGTTGCATTACATAATCTTTCTCACCGGCAATGCCAAGAACACTGTCATCATACTCTGCCCAGCCGCCAACACTGCCCTCCGGCCCCAATCCTGTCGATGTATCCACCGCGTAGGTGCGGCCGACTGCCGATGGCCAGGTCAGTGTCATCGTGCCGTTGGCGAGATCAACGGAAATGCCGGTGATCTTGAGCGCCTCTGATACCGCCGGCACAAATGCCGTGCCGTCCGGCTGCACCGGGTTCGGCGGGATATGGGAGTCAACGGTCAGCCAGTTGGCGCTGCCGTCAGCGCCGTCATGCTGATCCCCAGTAGGTCCCTCAGAGGAAAGGATCAGGTCAACGATGTCACCCGGGGCGATATTGGCATAGAAGGTGCGCACCTCCCCGGTACCGTCATTACCATTAATCGCGAGAGAATCAACACGTGCACCATTGACGTGCAGGGCACCTGTAACCCCGGTTCCGCCGAGGTTGGTCGCGCGGACATGCCAGCGCAGTGCTACCGGCTTGACCGACCCGACATCAGCTCCGGCAGTCCAGCGACGCACCGTCCAGTGGAGTCCACCATTACCGGCATTGTTACTGCCGTTGGGGTGGGTGTTCTCACGCAGGAGTTCCGTCCACGGCGCATTCCCGCCCAGATCCCATTTACTGCCGGTCCAGTGGCCAGCCTCGAATTCAACGAAATCGGCTGCCGCGTCATAGTCCTGCGCGCCACCGTCAGCAGTTAAGTTGCGATAGCCCCAGTGCCATCCGTCCTGACCCTGGACTCCGCTGAAGGCATCACGGGAGTCGGTAATGACTGTCGCCGGGTCACTGGCGGGATCGGCAGGATCAAATCCGGCGGCTACCTCGTCGCCGTCGTTGGCACTGTCGCCGTCACTGTTGACGTTATTCGGGTCGGTGCTCCAGGTATTCACCTCCGCGCCGTCAGCCAGCCCGTCATCATCCGAGTCTGCGTCGAGCGGGTCGGTATTGTGGGTGGTAATTTCAGCACCGTCCTTGAGCCCGTCATTATCCGAGTCATCGCTCAGGGGATCGGTACCGGCAACCTTCTCGGCGCCGTCATTAAGGCCGTCATCATCACTATCAGCATCAGTGGGATCAGTTCCCGCCGCATGCTCCTCCAGGTCGGTTGAGCCGTCATTGTCAAGATCAGCACCACCCAGACCGCTGAGCTTTGTCAGGTCATTGGGAAAATACCTGGTCTCCCAGGCATCCGGCAAGCCGTCAATATCGGCATCCGATGGCACCCTGGAGACCAGGAGATTGATCTGCGCGCCAAAATCGGAGGAATCTCCGCCATCATGGGCGTTGCCGTTAAACAGGGGTGAAAGGGCAATGTCCACGGTGTCGCCTGGAATGATATTATTTATCTGTACGGAGTCACTGACACCGGTGCTGGTGTTGGTCTGCGCACTGCTTACCACTGTTCCGTTGTAGATCACAAAAAGCGTGGTGCCGCCGGCATTGTTCGACTTGGAGAGATTGTAGGAAACAAGGATGTCACCGGTATCCTCGGCGGCAACCGCCCAGCGCCGGGTGGCCCAGTGCTCACTGGGCCAATTGTTACCATTGGGATGTCCGCCAGCCGCATTTATGAATGTCCAAGGTTCATTTCCCTGAAACCAGTCCCACGCCGTTCCGTTCCAGAAATTCCCGGCACTCGCGACATTCGTTCCGTCTGCCGGAAAAAGATTGAAAGGGCCCCCATGGTCTTCGCCAACCTGAGGCTGATTGTTGGCAAAGTCTGCAAGGTAACCGTGACTCCATCCGTCCTGCCCCTGGACACCGCTGAATTCCGCCTTCGAGTCAGCAATCAGGTTCGAGACTAACGGGTCAGTTGACCAGGTGTTCAACTCGGCGCTGTCAGAAAGCCCGTCAGCGTCACTGTCGGCCAGGAGCGGGTTGGTGCCGTGGGTGTTGACTTCATCCCCGTCACTGAGCCCGTCACCATCCGAGTCAGCCTTCAGCGGGTCAGTATTGTGGGTGGCGATTTCAGCCCCGTCATTAAGTCCGTCATCATCGCTATCAGCATCAGTGGGATCAGTTCCTGCAGTGTATTCCGCAAGATCAGTGGCATTGTCATTGTCAGAATCTGCATCATTCAGGCCGCTGAGCTTTGTCAGGTCCCCCGGTGAGTAAACTTCCTCCCAGGCATCCGGCAGGCCATCGGCATCCGTGTCAGGATTATAAGTGGGATCAGTCCCCGCAGTGTATTCCGCAAGGTCAGTGACGCCGTCATTGTCATAATCCGCATCATTCAGGCCGCTGAGCTTTGTCAGGTCCCCCGGCGAGTAAACTTCCTCCCAGGCATCCGGCAGACCATCGGCGTCCGAGTCCGTCTCGACAACGAGAAGGTGGATTTTAGCCCCCCATTCGGAGGCATCCGAGCCGTCGGTCGCGTTGCCGTTAAACAGTGGCGAGAGGGCGATATCAATGGTATCGCCGGCATTTGCAGAAGAAACCTTCACCCATTCCTCAACCAACGCACCGTTGGTCTGGACACTGTCAACCACCACGCCGTTGTGGATAATGAAAAGCGTAGTACCACCGGCATTGTTCGACTTGGCAAGATCAAACTCGACCAGCAGGTCACCACTTTCATTTGCCGGAACTGTCCAGCGCCGGGTAGCCCAGTGCTCACCGCCCGCACCGTTGGGATGGCCGCCGGAGTTACTGAGATTCGTCCACGGTGAACCTCCCCCCAGGTCCCATAAACTACCGTTCCAGTGATTGTTAGCAAACGCATTGAAACTACCCGAATGGCTTTCGCCAACCTGAGGCTGGTTGTTGGCAAAATCAGAAAGATAACCGTGAGTCCAGTCATCCTGACCCTGCACACCGCTGAACTCCACGCGCGAGTCGGCAACAAGACCCTGTGTATTGAACTCGTGGCTCACGGAGAACACGCCGCCAAAGTAGGATCCGTCCCCTCCCTGCGAATTGCTGCCATCTACCCCTACCGGGGTAAGCGCAAAGTCAAAGATGTCACCAACGGCCAACCCGGTGATGTCCAAGGTGGCACTCTCCCCTGCCGCCTGACTCGTCGTTGCAGTGGCGATCTGGGTGCCGTTGCGGTAGACATTGAGCGTTGTGCCGGAGCCGTTCGTGTTCTGCGCTGCCAGCGACCAGGTGAGGGCAATGTTCGCGGGAGTCCCGGCCTCGACCGTATAGCGGCGAATGGGCCACTGCTCTGTTGCTCCACCTTGGGGATGTCCATTATTGTTGGCATACACACCGGTCCAGGGTGCCCCGCTGGGGACTGTGCCAAAGCCGTTACTGCGGATTTGCCCGGCAGTATACTGCTGGAAATCCGAGTCATGGTTATAGGTGTTGTCAGCATCCGCCGCGTAGTCATACCAGCCGTAATTCCAGCCATTTGCATCCGGCACCCCGGCTGCGGGGAAACTCCTGAAGAAATCCGCCCTGGAGCCTGCAAGAATCTCCATTTTAACGATCGTATCAGCACCGAGAAAACCGGTGAATACGAAACTGAGGCAAAAAGCAGTGATAAATGATTTCATAACGTGGGTTTTAACAAGTTCAGATCCTTCCTATCAAGTTTGAAAATCGAAAAATTTCAAAAAAAACATGCTTAAGTGACAGGAATTCAAGGAAATACGTCCTATCCGCACCCGGGAAGGTGGAACTCCGGGGGCAACTTTCCCGGGCTACAGCCCGGCATGCATGCGCTCGAGGCAAAGCAGCGCATAACAGCTGGTCAATACCGGATCCTTCTCCCACCAGCGGCCGTTTTCATTGATCCAGGAACCGTCCGGTTTCTGCAGGTTAAAGAGCTTCTTGGTCAGCTCCGCCCGCCAGTTGACACTGCTGCCGTCGGCAAGCTCAAAGGCGCGCTGGAAAATCATGTCATGGAGTATTTGAGGGGACAACCGGAACAGTGGGGATTCAAGGATACAATAAGGCAAAAAAAAGCCGTGCCAGCGGGTTTCCCCACTGGCACGGCCATGAAATAAAAATGGCTGAAAATAACCTTCCTTGCCCTCTACCCGTTGCCGGTAATGTCACTCACCTTCACGTACTGCTTGGCGGGAATCGGAACACCCAGTGAAATCTCATATCTAACTTCACCCGCTACACCGGGAACACTGTCATCATACTCTTGCCATCCGCCAACACTGCCCGCCGGGCCCAACCCTGTCGAGGTATCCACCTTGTAGGTACGGCCGACTGCCGATGGCCAGGTCACTGTCATCGTGCCGTTGGCGAGATTAACGGAAATGTCCGTGATCCTGAAGGTGTCAATTGTTGGGGGGATAATTGGACTGACGACATTAAGCGCCACGAAATCATGTCCCATCCAGTTGCCGCCGCCACTGGCGTTGTAATTGATCCCGCGCAGTT
>JAPYUT010000063.1 GCA_029940475.1 Verrucomicrobiales bacterium
CTGCCGGCCCTCTCCTTGAGAAAACGCATCCCAGCCACGAACTTGGCCGTCAGCCGCTGCTGCATCTGCACGAATTAATAGCACAATAGGTACAATAGCCGCAATCCAGTAGCTAACCACATTTCAACAATAATTTATTAAACGTTTTCCAATTCAAATTGGCAATACCACAATACCTTTTGCACGTTTTTGCACAATAACTGTGGAATGGGTGTGGATTACTGTGGGTTACTGTGCAACTTGCCACTGCGCCCGGTGCGCCAGGCAAGCTTACCGTCCTTCTTGTTAAGTGCCGCCACATATTGCTGATCACTTCCGTCCATGTGGAAAAAAATGATATCCCCGGCAATGACCGGCGACCCCCCGGGCCCATTCTCATGCATACAGTGCATGTCAAGGTTCCTCCAAAGCACCTTGCCGCTGGCACTATCCACACAGGCAGTGCCGTAAGTCCCAAAATGGCAATAGACACGACCCTTTTCAATGATCGGAGTCGGTGAGGCATAACTGTTGAAGCGGTGCACCCACTGTGGCTCACGGACAGAAAAAAGCTCCACGTTATGCAGGATCTTGCCGCTGTCCATGTCAATGCAAATGGCATGGAAACGGGCTTTCTCAAGGACAATCAGAGGCTGGCTGCCGGTATTGCCCTTGAGGCGCTTCTTGCTCGCCTCCTCAGTGGCAAGGGTTTCATCCGCAGCCGTCACCCATATCCGCTCACCCTCAATCACCGGTGATGACCAACCCCGGCCGGGCAATGGCGTCTTCCATGCGATGTTCTTTTTCTCAGACCACTGCGTCGGCAACGACTTGGCTTGCGAAATCCCCGCGCCGGAAGGCCCCCGCCACTGGTTCCAGTCAGCCGGGAGCGCGTTTGCCGACAACAGGATTAAAATGACAGAGCAAGGCAATGAGTTCCGTTTCATGGACAGGTGAGTTGTCTTCAGTTAACTGTTCTTCATGATAAAGGCAATTATCCTTTTCACCACCCTGGCAATGCTGAGCGGAGGCATATCCTGGATTGCCCGCGGCAAATATGATCACTACTTCATGATGGAGGGAGCCTTTCATGTCATCAATCACGGCAAGGGAACTCACGAAGTCCTGCTGAGGTTCCCTTCAGGAAAAACAAAAAAGTTTAATCTGGGAGCGGGTGCCACGACTCACTTCAGGCTCAAGGAAACCGGCGAAGGCTCTATCGAGGTCACCCTTGACGGAAAAGCCCGTGATGAAGTTGGGTATGTCACTTCGATGAACGGTATTGTTGTCCTTGTCATCGGCGAGAAAACCACCAACTTCTCACAAATTTTCCCGGCGATAATGCATTACCCGCTTGCGCAAACAACAAACAACTGACATTTCAACCCTAGGTA
Source organism: Verrucomicrobiales bacterium (assembly GCA_029940475.1). Classification (GTDB taxonomy): domain Bacteria; phylum Verrucomicrobiota; class Verrucomicrobiia; order Verrucomicrobiales; family DEV007; genus CACIUL01. The sequence continues at coordinate 1,374 of JAPYUT010000063.1, forward strand.
AATCTCCCTCCAGTGACAGCGAACGCTTCCGTTACCTTTTTCGCACTTGTCGCAATTCTTTGTGCGCCACTAAGTGACCCCGCAGATGCGGCGGCATTACCCAAAGGCGCAGATCAAGCAATCAACCTTGAGACTCTAAGTGGCGACGGTATCTGGGTTTCCCCGATTCCCGGCGAGGCAATCAATCCTGCCCGCCCGCTTATTGTGAAAGTGTGGTTTGATCAGCAACTGCTTGGTGACGGGGCAGCCTACCGGCGACGCGCAGGGGAACTCTCCTCCGCCAAACGCCGCCCCCTCAGCAAACAGGTCATCGCCGCCCTGAAAAAGGCCAGCATCAAGTCGTACAATGATGCCGAAAAACAACTGAAGTCACTATTGGCAGACAATACCATCAGTAACCTGCAACGACACTGGATCATCAACGGCTTCACCTGTTCAAGCACTGCCACGAACATCGATGCCCTCAAGGCAATTCCGGGAGTGAAGAAGATATTCCTGAGCCCCGGACGCACCAAGGCGCCACCGGTTGCGGCTAAGGCAGGACAAAAACAACCCAGTTCACCCCAGGTGCCCTTTAATCCAGACCTCCACAGACATCCCTGGTATGTGCACTCACTTTTAGCCGACAGGGTCTGGAAGGAATTCAGGGTCACCGGCAAAGGCACGCTGAACATTATCCATGACAATAACTTTCTTTTCCCACAAAACCTCACGCAAAACCTCTACTTTAACCTCAGGGAAACAGTCGGCAATGGCATCGATGACGACAAAAATGGCCTGATTGACGACTGCCACGGCTACAACTTCCAGCTCAACTCAGCACTGCTCACCACCCGGCCGGCACAAGCCATTAACCCTTCAGCACTGCACGGCACCATGTGCGCAGCAATCGTCTGCGGCAGGGGCACAAAATCCAGTCCCTATGCTTTCGGCATTGCCCCTGAGGGAAACTGGGCAGGAGTGATCGCCGGGGACAGGATCGAGTCAGCCGTAGAATGGGCACTTGAGCAGGGAGCCGATACCTACAGCATGAGTTTCTCTATCCCCAACCTGGGGCAGATGCGTTCGCACTGGCGCAAGATCATGGAACACGGCTCCTTTTGCGGGCTCTACTTTGTCTCAGGGGCAGGCAACTTCGCGCAAAGCGAAAAACTGCCCAGGCAGATGCGCACCCCCGAGGATATCCCCGAGGCTGTCTTCGCCGCAGCCGGCGTGCAGCGAGATTTCTCCCGCACGGTTTTTTCCAGCAAGGGTCCGGTGCAATGGGATACCGAGCACTATGCCGAGGGAAAAGCCCACAAGCCCGAGGTCTGTGCCTTTAACCGCAGCCTGCCTCTGCTGTTGCCGGACGGATCGGTCAAACCAGCTGCCATCAGCGGCAATTCGTTTGCCGGACCGATGTTCTGCGGGGCAATCGCCCTGATGCTATCAGCGGACCCGGACCTGCTTCCCTGGCACCTCAAGGAAATCATCACCAGCACCGCGACGGACATTGGGCCACCGGGAATCGACAACGAAACCGGACACGGGCTTATTAACTGTTACCGTGCGGTAAAGGAGGTATTGCGCCGTAAAGCCCTGCGCGATGGGAAAAATCCAATTCCCTACACCGGACGCTCGCCGGATGACACCCTGGATATTGCCAGGATCAAAAGTGAACTGGGCAAAAAACAACTGAGGTTTACCCGGTTGCTGGAAGGCGGAAACGCCGATAAATCGGGCATTAAAACCGGGGATGTCCTGCTCAATGCCAACGGAGAGCCCGTAGACAGTATCGCCAAGCTGCAGGAAATCCTGAGGAAAAGTCGAGGTAATGCCATAGAGCTACTGATAGAACGTGGCGGCAAACAACTTCCTATTCGACTTGCGAAAGGGCCACCTGGAATTGTCGGCATGCAGGAATTTTTCAGCTCGCCGGTATTTGATTAATTGTTGCCGCCTCACCTGTGCTATTCAAAACCGGCAGCCCCACAATTCTTTGTGTCGCAATTAAAAAGCAAACCGCTAATGGTATGTATTGTGAAAGCAACCTATCAACTCCTCGTCGCCGGGATGCTGCTCGCCTCCTGCACCCTTGCAGATGCACGCAAGCCCAATGTCATCATCATCTTCACTGATGATCAGGGCAGCGTTGATGCCGGATGCTACGGCACCAAGGACATCCAGACTCCGCACATCGACTCCCTCGCCAGGCGGGGTGTTCGCTTCAGTCAATTCTATGCAGCGGCACCGGTCTGTTCCCCATCCCGCGCAGGACTGCTTACTGGACGCTACCCGCTTCGTGCCGGAGTCCCCGGAAACACCACCTCCATCAAGGGCAGGCCCGGCATGCCAGGGGAACAGATAACCATTGCCGAGCATTTCAGAGCCTCAGGTTACAAAACCGCACACATTGGCAAATGGCACCTTGGTTACATTGCCGAGCACATGCCTAACGCCCAGGGATTTGACTACTCATTCGGCCATATGGGCGGATGCATCGACAACTACTCGCATTTCTTCTACTGGCAGGGACCAAACCGCCATGATCTGTATCGCAACGGGGAGGAGATCTTCGAGGACGGGAAATTTTTTCCCGACCTGATGGTAAGTGAAGCCTGTGAATTCATTAAAGAAAACCAGGTCGATCCCTTCTTCATGTATTTCGCAATGAACACCCCGCACTACCCCTACCAGGGGGAAAAACACTGGCTCAAGACCTACGCAAAGACCCCCCATCCGCGCAAGCTCTACAACGCCTTCGTCTCCACCCTCGATGCACGCATCGGCGACCTGTTGGCCTACCTCGATGAGTTGGGCCTGCGCGAGGACACCATTGTGGTCTTCCAGTCCGACCATGGACACTCCACCGAAGAGCGCGCTCACTTTGGCGGCGGCAGCTCCGGCCCCTATCGCGGAGCGAAGTTCAGTCTCTTTGAAGGCGGTATCCGCGTCCCGGCCATCATCTCCTGGCCCGGGAAACTCCCGCAAGGCAAGTTGCTCAGCAATGTCGCCCACTCCTGTGACTGGCTACCCACTGTGGCCGAACTAGCGGAAATCAAACTCATTGAAAACAGCATCGACGGCAAGAGCCTCGCCCCCCTTCTCCTGGGCAAGGCCGCCAAAGGTCCACACGGAATCCTGCACTGGCAGGTTGGCACAGGCGGCAGAGCTCAGTGGGCAGTGCGCGAGGGAGACTGGAAGCTTATTGGCAATGTCCGGGACACCAGTAACCCGAAACACTCCGGGGCTGCCGCGGCCAGCAAACTGTTTCTTTCCAACATCCGTACAGATCCCGGTGAACTGAAAAACCATGCCGAGGACCATCCGGAAATACTCACCCGCCTGAAAGCTGCGCACGATTCCCCTTGAAGAAAAACCCGGTCAGAGTCCAACAACTCCCACCCGCCCTCTGTGGCTCATCAAAGTTTTTCCGCTCAAACTATCCGCAGAGACTCAGACGACATTTCGGGAAACATCACACTGCCTGCCCTTTGCATCCCGCTACCGGATATTCCGGATACCCATCGCCCCGGGATACCATGCCGGCAAAATTTCAGCCTCCTTTTCAAATATGCTCAATATCCCTTCGGGCACATGTTCGCGATGGACAATAACGGTGTAAACATGCTCATCAAACCACTTGTCATAAAGAGTCCAGCGTCCCTTGTTGCCCTTGTCCTCACCCCAACTGTTCTCAACCAGCCACTTGCGAGGTTTGCCCTTGTGCAGATCAACGCCGGTAAGCACCATTGCATGATTTGAAGCGCCGGCATTAAAGCGCGTGCGATCCGCCTTGGATAAAGGCATATCAATGCCAAAAAGCGCCTCATAATCAAAGAGCTCATGCTCCATGAGGCCATGCTCCCCGGATTGATCAACTCCCATGTTGACCGCAAACCACATGGGTTGATTGGCCAACACCGAGTTCACCGCAATTTTCTTCATTTCACCGATCTCGATATTGGCAAAATGCATCTCCTGCTCACCGGCAATGTTGCGCGCCCTGCTGAAGCAATAGTGCTTCCCTGTAGGCTTCGAGGCATCATTGTAAAGGCAGACGAACTGCGACAAATCAACCCCGACAAACTCTCTGTAAAACCCCTGCGGCGTATAGCGCTTCAACCCGGACAGACGCTCCTGCTCGACCTTTCCGTCCTCCCGCTTGGTGGCATCATCCTCATTGGCTTTCTTTTTCTTCTCATAACGCCAGTCAAACTCCGTCGGTGGTTCACCAAGATTAAGCGACAGAAAACGATAAACCTCAGCCAACACCTTCTCCTTGGCATTCCTCAGGGCAAGCACATCATTCCCTTCCGCGTAAGCCTGCAGTAATCCTGATGCACGTGAGCGCAGCAAGCGCTCAAGCACGGTATTCATTACCCGGGTATTCTCACTGCTGTGTGTTTCCGGCATGACAGAAGCCGGAACCACTCCGTATTTATCTATAAGCGAGGTGACAAAGTTCCACCATCCCCCATCACCCACCATCCACTTATTAACCAACTGCCACTCGCGATCCAGAGGATCCGCGTCACGCAGTTCAATCACCGATTCCAGGTAGAGATTTGACTTCTCCATCTTGTCCCAGAACTGCAGGTATGAAGAAGAGAACTCGAAATCCTCGAGCCCCATCTCGTGTATCACCTTTGGGCGCATGACGTTAAACCCGGCAAACATCCAGCATCGCCCCGAGGCTTTCTGGTTGGCAATCCCCTTGGTGGTAATCCTGTGGCTGAAATGACCATCTTCACCGCGAACAATGTCACGGTTGAGCGCCAACTTGTTTATGTCAGAATTACTGACAGCGTTAAACCGGGCGCGGTCAATATCATCCATCCGGTAATTATCACGGAGTTGCATGAGCAATTCTTCACTGAGCCCTCCCTCGGGGTTGGCTATTAAATCATTGGGATCAGACATCATGGAAGTGGCGACAACGATTGCTGTAGCCAACGAATAACGGTTCATGGCAATGGACTATATCCACGTGACCGGGGATATTGCAATCCCTCGATCACAAACCGTACGCTCACTCCAGTGTATTTCACTGCAGCGTGCCGTAAGTCCAAGAACAATGTGCCACTTTAATAATTATGCAGGATAGCCCCTGACAAAACATCCAAATACCGTTATGCTACAAGCTAATCATCACCAACAATAACCTCCGCCCATGCGCTTACTCCTGCTTTCTCTCTTGACCCTCTCATCCATCCTCTTTTGCGGTTGCGTAAATATTGCCGGCATCGCCAATGCCGCCATCAGGCTGGGCACTGTTAAGGTAATCTTCAGTTGCATTCCGGAAGGAACCCGTATCGACACGCCCGCTGGAACTCAACTCATTGAGTCACTGCAACCAGGAGACATCGTGATCGGTTATGAGGGTAACTCCGTAACCATCCTCCAGAAACACAGTTATGCCGAAGACCCGGCATCAAAGCGCTTTCGCCGAATTGCCTTCACCAACGGTTCCACAATCGATCTCTGCGACAAGCACCGCATTGCCGGTATACAGGCCAAGGAACTTGTACCAGGATCAAGTTTAGGAAACCTAACTGTCGAAAACGTGAAAATCTACGGCGGCGTCGTGCGCTCTTATGACCTGCTCACCACCGACAACGGTTACCGGATTTCAGGAGTGCCCGTAAACAGCATGATTGAGGAGATGGTGAGGGCTGCACGGGACGGAACTATCCAGAACCGCTAGCACAATCCGGCTTCTCTCCTCCAGGACTTGCGCTTTAGCGCACCAGTTCATTGCCCAGAATTGATGCCAAGGCATCAAGATCCGAGCGTGAACCCAATTTTCTGAAACCAATCATTTTCAGGAATACAGGAAAGGCCGGCCCGATCAGCTTCCTGACCATCCTTATCTCAAACTCCACCGGGTCGAACTCCGCCCCGGTCATTTCCGTCGAGTCAATGCGCCGCACTAGGTCAGCTACAAGGGCAAACACATGCCTGACCTTGTCAAAGTTAATCCAGTCAAGATTATCACTGGGCAAATGATAGTGTTCACCCTGTCCGCAACTCAGGAACAGGAAAGGTTGCCCTCCAAGCCGAAACGCATGGTGATCAGACATGTCCCCCACATAACGATTCAATGTCGGGAACACCTTGAGCCCCTTGGCTTCTGCCCCCGCCCACTCGACCACACCGGGAAGTGCCGCATCACTCTCTGAGCCAAGCACGAATACCAGTCGCCTCAACGTTGGCATCAACTTAGCCGCCGAATGCCTGATCTCAACGTCATGGCCAATGAGATCCATGATCAAGACACAGGCGAAACGGATCCCCTCGCAGTGATCTTCATAAAATCGTGTCGAGCCCATCAGTGGCGTCCTGAAATAAGGCGGCTCCTCCGAGTCAAATAACACCACGACGAGATCCCTCTCCAGCGAGTGCTCCTTGAAATGCTCAGCTGCGGCCAGGACAACCGCCACCGCAGTCGCGTTGTCATCAGCACATGGGGCGTCAATTACCGAGTCATAATGGGCACCGATCAAGACCGGATCAAGACCAGGGTTGTTACCCGGAAGGCGTCCGGCCAGATTACAGAACATCTGCCCCTCGCCGGAAAACGGCAATTCAAAGCTCTCGCCCGAGAACGGTGACAATCCTGTCTCGCGCAACCGTCCAAGGAGATATTGCCGCACTGCATCATGTCCGGGCTGACCAACACGCCGCCCTTCAGGCAGAGCGAGGGCCTCAGTATCCTTTACGATATTTCCCCCGGCATTCATTATACTGCCTCCCTCGCATGCCATGGCGAGTTTGCAAATCTGCAGCACAAGGGACATTGTAAAAATTACCGATGCAGAGAAAGTTCATCGCCTTCATTACAGTCCTTCTGGCAACAGGCACCGCACACACAGGCGCACAGCCAAACATTATCCTGCTTATCTCCGATGACGCCGGGTTTGCCGATTTCGGCTTCATGGATCAGGTCACCGGCATCATCTCCCCGGTACCCACGCCAAATCTCGATTCTCTAAGAGCCCGCGGCGTGCTCTGCACGAACGCCTACACGGCATCCGTCTGCAGCCCCTCACGTGCTGCCATCGTCACCGGCAATTACCAGCAACGAACCGGCTATGAATTCAACATTAACAATATAACCAGTGCCGACAGTCCCCACGAGGGGCTTCCCAGTAATGCCGTGACCATTTTCGAGCGCATGGGCAACCTCGGCTACACCACCGGGGTGATCGGTAAATGGCATCTGGGCGCCCGCCCAGACATAATCACCAACGGCACCATCTCGGTCGCCGGGAATCGTCCGCCTCGCCAGGGAGTTGACGAGTTCTACGGCATCCTGAAGGGCTCCCGCAGTTATGATGTCGGCAACACTTCAGGTGCCGGCATTCTTCGCGAGCTTGAGCTTAATGCGCAGGGCTTTGAGCGCGACGAAATCCTCGAGTCAGCACATGCCGGTGAAAACGTCACCAACACTTTCGGCCAGGGAGCCGTTGATTTCATCAGGAGTCACCATTCCGATGTCAATCCGTTTTTCCTTTACGTCTCCTTCACCACACCTCACGGACCGATCCACAACTCCCCGGACTTCAATGATCCGCGCATTGCCGCACTGGGCGGCAAGAGAAGGCAATATGCGTCAATGGTCCTGACAATGGACAAGGAAATCGGGCGCATCCTGCATCGACTTGATGACCCCAACGGTGACAACGACAACTCGGATGCCATTACGGATAATACCCTTGTCATCTTCATCAACGACAACGGTGGTGCCCGAAACAACGGTACAGTGAACACTCCCCTGCGTAACTGGAAAGGTTCCCCCTTCGAGGGCGGGGTACGCATCCCGATGATTATGGCCGGCGCGGGAATCGCCCCGCAACAACGCGGCACAACCTACACTGCGCCGGTCCACACCATCGATCTTGCTGCAACCGCCGTTATTACCGGAGGGGGCAACTTCGACAACAACGACCCCATCGACGGCGTCAACCTCCTGCCCTACATAAACAACGAGAAGGCCGGCATACCCCATCAGTATATCATCATGCGCAGTGCCGCTGAAGTCGGCATCCGCCATGAAAACTGGAAACTGGTACGAAACGGACGCAACCAACCCTATCAGCTCTTCAACCTCGACGCCGATATCAGCGAAACCACCAATGTCTCCGCAAATAACCCGCAACTGGTCACCACCCTGCAGGAACAACTCACCAGGTTTGAGGCCGGTGTCTACAAGCCGCGCTTCCCCGGCCTCAATCAACCAGAGAGCAGCATTAATCGCTTCGATCATTTCCGGCTCTCTCCCTCCCCAGGAAATGCACCCCCGGTAGAGGGAGAAAACCTGCTGGAAAATCCCGGTTTCGAGGACGGTTCAGCCATTGATGCCGACAGCCGGCACACCTTCGCCGAGCTTAACGCCTGGTCAAACAACGGTAATGCCGCAAGCACGCAGTTCGCGGCACTCAACAACAATGCCAACTCCGGCACCTACCGCGGCATGCTGCTCAGGAATACCAGAATTCCCTACCAAATCACCAAGCACTCAATCACAGAGGGAAATATCATAAACCTCGACTTCTTTCACCGCGGATTCTCAGGTTGGGATGCCGCTGATACATTTTCCGTGGAGCTATTCTACCTTGATGCCCTTGGGACTGAACAGATCCTCTCAATATTAACAATCGCCCCCACTCCCGGGGCCTGGAACCGGACATCGCATTCCTTCCCCCGGATCAACAGCCAGGCGGCAGTTGGCCGACAACTCGGTATACGCTTCCGCTCGAATGCCGCTGGCAGCGAATTCGCTTCCCTCGACAATGTATCGCTTAAGCTCATCGATGCCGGTCCCAATGATGAAGCGGACAATACCTCAAGCCTTGAGTGGTCGGAAAACAACGCATGGATTGATCCGGTAACAGGAAGAGAGGAAACAATGTTCGATATGGACGCCTTTGCAGGCGCAACCTTGGAATTCCCGGTAAAAAACACCTTTAACTACATCGCCATTAACGATATGACCCGCATGACAGGTCTCGAATTCATGCTCAACCAAATCGTGTTCAGCGGTAACCATGATGGCAACAACGCGCGAAAGTCAACCCTCAGCGGCAAGGCCCTGCTGCTGGTCGATCACCTTGAAACGGGAACCAGGCCGACTGTGCAAATCACGGCCAATGGACCGGCATTCAGCTTTGAGCTCAAGAACGAGCTTGTGCTCTTCGATGACCTTGTGATCGCCGGCGAGGGAACCTCAGATGTGATCATATCCGGACGCATCCGCGATTATCTTGAGCCAAGGGCCGTTATCAAGTCCGGATCATCCTCACTGCGCCTGGAGGGTTTGCACAATTACGCGGGAGCAACCATTATCGAAGATGGAACACTTCACCTCGAACACGCTTCACTGGTGACAAGTCCAATGCTAACTGTTCATCGTGGGGCACAACTCCAGGGCACCGGAGAGTTGGCAGGATCCCTGCAAATCGAAGGGAAAATTAGCCTGCGTATCAATGACGATTTCAATGATCGCATCGATTCAGCACAAAACATCAGTATTAAGTCAGGCTCACTGGAGATTATGACACCGGGCAAAGGCGCAACCCGCCCGCTCTACGTCCTGCTCTCATATAATGAGCTTAATGGCAACTTCAGCTCAATCAGCGGCATCCCCCCGGGCTATTCGCTGCATTACTCCTATGATACCGGATCAGCAAACAGGTGCATAGCCCTCATCCGCGATAACACCTTAGCCACCAATCAGGTCCTTATTTCCAAAGACCGACTCAATGGCGGCTTTGAACAAGTCACCGAATCGCATGCCGGGGAGTCGACCTTCGAACAGGTCGCGCAATGGACAAATTACCTGCGCGACACAACACTTATCGCCAGCACAGAGAGCATGCCCCTTCCGGGAACCGGAGGCACCCACAGTGCCTTTCTTTCCGAGGACGGAACCCGCGTGCTGGCAATCGACACCGGTTACCGGCTGCGCACCGAAGAACATGTCGACATGTCGTTCCACTGGCGCGATGCTGAGAACTGGAATGACACGAAGGATACTCTCAAGATAACCCAGTTCATCACTGCCGATGATACGCTTGATACTCCAGCCACAACCATCAATGAATTCTCCACCGGCACATCACGCAGGAACAACAGCTACCAGAAAGAAAAATTCTACTCTCCACCCATCCCCGCCTCTGCCAACGGCAAGCGCCTGTTCCTGCGCATCAGTACCACTGAACTCGACGCGATCAACCCCGGCTACTGCCGGATTGACAATATCTCGCTCACCGTCCTGACCACAAATCCCTACGCCCGCTGGACCTATCTCGCTGATTTGGTCGGCGATAACGCGTCCCCAAACCTCGATGCCAACGGTGATGGCACTGTCAACGCAATCGCCTTCGCCATGGGTCTGCCGGACCCTTTTACCGCGACTGACACGCCTCCCCTCACTCTGGAATATCACCCTTCGGGGAGCCTGATCACCTTAAGCTATCCGCAAATTGATGCCTCGCTCTATGCCTCGCTCTCACTCGAATACAGCGATGACCTTGAAACCTGGGTCGAAGCCCGCGCCGGTATTGACGGCATCACCATTACACGGGAAGACCTCGGAGAAAGAGACATCGTGCATGTCACCCTGCCACTGCCGAATCCTCCACTGCGGCAAATATTTACACGATTAAGCCTCTCAGGACTCTAGCCTTTCCCCAGCCATGCAAATCACCATAACCGAGAACAAGGAACAACTCGGAACCCTTGCCGCCGCGGCCGGAGCGGCAAAAATTCGCGCCGCCATTAAAACCCGGGATGAGGCCAATATCATCGTTGCTACCGGCGCCTCCCAGTTCGAAATGCTGGCCGCCCTGGTTGCAGAACCCGACATCGACTGGTCACGGGTCACCGGCTTCCATCTTGATGAATATGTCGGTATTCCACTGAGCCATCCCGCCTCCTTCCGCCGTTATCTCTGGCAGCGCTTTGTTGCCGCGCTTCCGGCACCGATGCGGGCGTTTCATTTCATTGATGCCGAGATTAATCCTCGGGCAGAATGCACCCGGGTCGGAAATATCATTGTCACTCACCCTATCGACGTTGCCTTCATTGGCATTGGCGAGAATGCGCACATCGCATTCAATGATCCACCCGCTGATTTTGAAACTCCCGAGCCCTACCTCGTCGTTGACCTCGATGAAGCCTGTCGCAATCAGCAGCTCGGAGAGGGCTGGTTTGCAAATTTCAAGGAAGTCCCCCGTCAGGCAATATCAATGTCGGTAAAGCAAATTCTCAAAAGTTCGGCAATCATCTGCACAGTCCCTGACGAACGCAAGGCGAGCGCAGTGAAAACTGCAGCGGAAGGCCCCCTCTCAGCTGACTGCCCGGCTTCAGCCCTGCAGACCCACGCTGACTGCCGCCTTTTCCTCGACCCCGCGGCAGCAACACTGCTCTCGCAATGATCGCTTAAGGCAGATTGGCAAAGCGCTAGCGGGCATGAACGGTCTCGCAGTAACGCAACTCACCGCTCAGTCCGTCATAAAACTGGAACATCACGTGCGGTTTCGGGAAAGCCACCCATCGCTCCCCGTCACGCTCCACGGGATTGTTGAACACGTTGTTAACCTGCACCACGCAATAGTGCGGGAAAATACGGTTCGCACGGGGAATGTCGCTGAGCACATAAGTCGACCAGCGAATATCACAGGCACGCGGACCGTATTTAAACGGCCCGTTGGCGGGACGATCCCCCTCATCATCCTTTGGCCTATGGTTGACTGAATTGTGAGGACCGGAGGCAAACTCCCAGACATTCTCGGTAACCTTGATTGCAAAGCTGTTGTGCAGGTCGCCAGTAAGCACAAACACCCGCTTCTTCAGTTGATCCCAGAAATTAATCAGCATCTCCCGCTCTTCCAGAAACACCGTCCACGCGTCATCCTTCTTGACCACCTCATTGACATCCTTGCCGCCGCCTGATCCCACGTGCGGCACCATGAAGTTGACCGAGGAAACCACAAAGAGGAAATCCGCTTCACTATCAGCCATCGCCTTGAGCAGCCACTCACGCTGAACCCTGCCGATCATCGATACTCCCGGCTTTGCCGGCCGATCGACATCATGGAGATCACGATGCGAGCGGGTATCGAGGAGGAAAAACTCACAGTTCCCGGTCTTGAAACTGCCATAACAACGCCTGCCGATGGAATACACCGATCGCCCGTCACTGCGTGCCGCCGGCCGAATACGCAGCCTGTCCCTGCCCAACACCTCAACCACCTCATAAACACCGTGATTGGGGTCACCCGTTGACGGATCCGGCTCAGGATCCAGGATCACGCCCTCCTGACCACCCCAATGGATATGCAGGTTGGCCATTTCATCCAGTTTCAACGCAGTAAAGTCCGCCTTCGAATCAACCAGTATGTCACTGCCACCTTTCAGTGTCGCCCGTCCGAAATGCGCCGGTTGCGAATGCTCGGTGGGATTTGCCCAGGCCAGGTAATCATCCCAGGCACGCACGGCAATATCACGCACCACCGCACGTCGGTTGCGAAAACCGATCTCACCGGTGCCGTAGATGTCATTGAGCGATTCGTGGTCATCGTAGGTATAAAAGGATGGCACGTGACGGTGCCATTCCCTGAGGTTATCACCCTTCTCCCAGTAGAATTTGTAATTTTCCCAGATCCCGGTGATGCCGGGAGCCAACTCCACAATACCCGGCAGCTCTGCTGCCCCCACTTGCCGTGCCCATGCCCCTGCCGGATATTCACGACGCGCCTCATACAGCCAGTCACCGTTAAGGATGGCAAAATCAACACGATCCCGAACTTTCGCATTCAACTGGTCAAAAGCAGGTAAGGAAGGACCGGCACCCGCACCGGGCGTGCGATTGTTGCCACAGGCAAACTCAAAAGAGAAATTAAACAACCCGTCCGGGTTGTATTGCCGGTTGGCGACCATCGTCGCTGAAGGCAGCGTCTTAAAACTTCCGCCCGGGGGATGATCCCCGTCCTCGCTGAACACTTCATAGAAATATCGGGTCGCGGGCTGCAAGCCACTGAGTGTCACCAACCCCGTGCAATCATCCTCAAGCACGGTGGCAACCGCTTCAGAAAGCTGCAGGAGCTTTCCGGGTTGCAGGCCATAACGCACCTGCAAAGTCTCACCAGGAATACGGGTCCTGGCCCAGACACTCATGGTGTCAGAACCGGGACGGCCAAGCACGGGTCCATGGGTGATCTCAGCCGTCACATTAGCCACCCAGAGCACACAGAAAAAAGTAATCGCACGAAACATGACAGCTACTTTGCCCTATCCGGGAATAAATTACGAGCCGTTTCGCTTGATCTTACGCCACTTAATACATCATCCTTGATAACGTGAGCAAAACATCACCGATCGGAATAGGCTTTGTTGGCGCAGGCTGGATGGGATCCACCCTGATGCAGAGAATCGCCGAGCGCAGCGATGCCCACATCACGGCCCTGCACCAGCGCTCCGAGGAGAACGCGAAAAACGCACTAAGCAGGCTCGGGCTATCCCCGCAACTTTATAGCCGGGATTTCGATGCCATGCTTGCCAACCCCGCAGTCGACGCGGTGTTCCTGTGCAGCCCGAACTCATCCCATGGCCCGCAGTCAATCGCCGCCCTTGAAGCGGGCAAGCATGTCTTCTGCGAAAAACCCTGTGCCACGCTTCATGCGGATTTTTTGCAACAACTCAAGCTTGCAAAAGCGAAACCGGAACTGATCACCTACGTCAACTACCTGATGAACTTTGATACCATGGAGCAACGCATCTCCAACATGACAAAGAATGGCGATTTCGGGACGATTACACAAATTCAGGTCAATTACCGTCACCCTATCAATATCGACGGCGACAAGGCATGGAAACTCAGCGGCGAGATAATGGGCGACGCCATCGGTATGGGCATCATTCACGCGCTTTCCGTAATGCTCAACATCATGGCAGCAAATAACACCCGGCCGGTATCTGTATTTACCACCAGCAACAATAGCAGCGTGCGGGGTTTTGAAGTGCCGGCAATCTACAATATCCAGATCAGTTTCGACAATGGCGCCGCCGGGTTCTGCTTCGGAAACGTTGATCAGGCTAACGGTTACGATGCCTATCATAATATCCACGGCACCGATGGCGGATTAATTTTCGACAGCTACCTTGATCGTCCTGACAAGGTCAGGCTCTGGTCAAATATCACAACCGATGGCAAATGGATCCACCCGCTGGATGCAACGCGCTGCCCACGGCAAAATCTCTGGCCTGAAGACACCACGACCCCGGACAGCGGTGACGTGGTAAAGCACCAGACAGGTGCTTGTGTTGATCATTTCATGACCTGCGTAAAAACCGGTGAGCAATCCTTCCTGAGCTTTGAGAACTCAGCGTCCACAGCCGAGATCGGCTGGGCCGCACTGCAATCAGCCCAAAGCGGACAACCTGTGACCCTGCCGCTGTGAAAACCTTCGACCTCCAGGTCAACGGCTACGCCGGCATCGACTTCAACCGCGACGAATTGACCGGTGAACAACTCCACTGTGCCTGCCGCGCACTCAAGGAGGACGGCAACCAGGGCATCCTGGCCACTATCATCACCGATTCCATCGGGGCTATGTGCAGCCGTCTGTCCAACATCGTTAAGCTGCGCGAGGAAACTCCCCTGATTCACGAAATTATTGCCGGGTTCCACATTGAGGGCCCCTTTCTCAATGAAAATCCCGGTTATATCGGCGCCCATCCTCCCGCGCAGGCAAGGCCCGCCAACGCCGAGGACATGCAGCGCCTGCTCGATGCCGCCTCGGGACTGGTCCGGCTTGTCACCCTTGCCCCGGAACGTGACCCGGCGTTCATGACCACTGGCCTGCTTGCAGGACAAAACATCACGGTCGCCGCCGGCCACTGCGATCCCTCAGTCGACCAACTGCGCGGAGCTATTGACTCCGGCCTGACAATGTTCACCCACCTGGGCAACGGCTGCCCAATGCGCATGCACCGCCACGACAATATCATCCAGCGCGTCCTTGCCCTCAGCGATGATCTATTTATCAGCTTCATCCCCGACGGTGCGCACATTTCCTTCACCGCACTTGCCAATTATCTCAAGCTGGTGCCAGCCAACCGCGCTATCGCGGTAACCGATGCCATATCCGCCGCACGCCTGCCACCCGGCCGTTACACCCTTGGCCGCTGGCAACTGGATATCGGTGAGGATCTGGTTGCCATGGCACCTGACGGGTCGCATCTCGTCGGCTCCACACTAACCATGCCCCGCGCTGTCAACAACCTGCGCGAAGAAGCAGGGCTCAACCGGGAACAAATCGATGCAATGCTCTACACCAACCCACTGGCTGCCATCAGCAACTAAAACACGACGCCCTCATGACAAGATTCCTCCGCTCACTTGGGCCCGCGATCATCGTGGCAGCTGTGGTATTAGGCCCGGGAAGCATCCTCACCGCTTCAAAAACCGGTGCGCAATTCGGATATTCAATGGTCTGGGTCCTGGCACTTGCGGTAATCCTCATGATTGGCGCCTCCTCGCTGTGCGCCAGGCTGGGAGCAATCCACGATGGCACTCCCTGCGATGAACTGGCGCGGCGGCTTGGCCGCCCGGTCGCCGTTGCCGTTGGCCTTATCGTGTTCCTCATCGCTGCGGGATTCCAGACATCCAATAACCTGGCTGTCATCAAGGCCCTTTCCCCCTTTCTGGACCCGAAGGAAAACCCATGGCTGAGCAAGTGGTTACCGGTCATCTCTGTAAGCTCTCTGAACGTGATATTGATCTTCATCGTTTACCGCTCACGACAACTCTACACCCCAATTGAGCGGGCAATGAAATTCCTGGTGATGCTGATGGTCATAGCCTTCCTTGCCAATTGCCTGATAACCCGCCCGTCCTTTACTCAAACTCTCAGGGGACTGCTGCCCAGCCTGCCGGCAACCGGCAATAACAAGGGTGACCTGCTGGTGGTGATGGGACTGATGGCCACCACCTTCTCGATCGCTGGTGCATTTTACCAGGCCTACCTGGTGCGTGACCGGGGGTGGCGGCTCGCCGACGTACGGCGCACATTCATTGATTCGTTTACAGGAATGCTTGTCCTCGGTAGCATTACCCTGGTCATTATGCTGACCGCGGCGGCAACCCTCTCCGGAAAAAACAAACTGCCGGAAAGTGTCAGTGATGTCGCAGTGCAGCTTGAAGGGCTCTTTGGCCCGTGGGCGGGGATTGTCTTTACTGTTGGCCTCTTTGCCGGCGCATTGAGCTCATTCCTGGTCAACTCAATGATCGGCGGCCGATTACTTGCCGACGGCTTCGGACACGGCAAGTCAACTGAGGCCACCTGGGCACGACACGGCACTGCCCTTGCGCTGCTTGCAGGACTGGCAGGCGGACTGCTTGCATTCCTTTACGTTGAGCCTTCCGAGCGCGGATCAATTGCCCCGATCATCATCGCACAGGCCTCAACCATAATCGGTGCGCCGGCCTTGGCCCTCACCATCCTCTTCCTCGCCACGCGCAAAGATATCCGCAACGACCCGCTCAAACGCACTCCGCGCTGGATGCTTATCCTCGCCTGGGGCGGTTTCCTCGTGACGCTGGTACTTGCCTGGCGAATTGCCGAAAAACTCTTCACTTAGAGCTCACCGGGAAAACAAAGTCACTCTGCAGGTCCTCTGGAAACCTTATCCAAGCGCCTTGGGCGTCCAGCCTTCACGGTATTCACGCCCGACCTGCGTATTTGCCCTGACGTTATTGGTTACCTGTAACGCCCGGGCATCCCATTGAAGTTTTTCACGCGGAAAAAGTGTCGCCAAACAACCCAATAACACGGTCTCGGTCAGCGGACCTGAATAATCCTCAAAATTGGCTGAAGGCTTCTTGCCGCTGGCACCACGCGCCGACTCCACAAATTCCATATAATGATCACGAGCCTCCAGCTTCGGATACTTGAAGCCCTCAAATTTCTTCTTCGGATATAATCCCGGCGTCGACATGTGCGGAGCCAGAAGCACACCGTCAGTGCCAATGATAATACTGCCCTGACCGGGAACCTTGTTATCCACCAGCTCGGAAATCTCCTTCGGTGGACGTTCATTGCCGTCATACCAGGTCACCGGGACCGTTCCCTGCTGGGTAAACCCGGTTTGCGGGAAGACATAGTCAATCCTGGCATTGATTGCCCAGTTGTCCTTGTTGGACGCGGGACCGTGGGACACCACCGAGAGCGGGGCAGTCAATCCCAACGCGCGATACCAGCCACTGAAGATATGGCAACCCATATCGCCAAAGGTACCGGTACCGAAATCGCGCCGCTTACGCCACACCCCCGGATGATAATAACCGTTAATAAACGGACGATCCTTGGCAACGCCAAGCCAGAGATTCCAGTCAAATCCCTCAGGTATGGGATCAGACTTCTGGGGAACTTGCCCAAGATCACCCCACTTTTTATTCGAGAATGAATGCACTGCCTTGACCTTGCCGATTACCCCGTCCTGGACAATGCGCACCGCGAGGCGCTCAGTAAACGCCGAGGAGATCTGGATTCCCATCTGCGTCATCACTTTCCTGCTGCGTGCCATCTTTGCCATGGCACGGCATTCACGCAGGTTCTGGGCGAGCGGCTTCTGCCCGTAGCAATGCAACCCGAGATCCATCGCAGAAAGCCCGATCGGCCCGTGCATGTGATCCGGGGTCGACACGTTGACCGAGTCAAGGTTCTTGGCCTCCTTATCAAGTAATTGCCGCCAATCCTGATAAAATTTAGCTTTAGGGAAGCGCTTGCGAATCCCCCCGGCCCTGCGCACGTCAATATCCGCGACTGCCGTTAACTCAAAATGCTTACTGCGGGACAGTGAGCCAATGTCTGAACCGGCCATGCCGTTGGCACCAAAACTCGCATGCCGGAGCCGCTCACTCGGCGGGTTCGCACGCAACCCGGTGGTGATGAACGGCACGCTGAAAGCGGTTGACGCCGCGCCCTTGAGAAAGCGCCTACGTGAGGATGAGTAAATGGTAGCATTGGACATAGATCAATATCTTGGCTCATCTTCCGGACAAATTCAACAGCCGAGACTCTTGATCTCTGCACCACTTCCCCCTTATGCTTATCCCAATGAAAAGGATTATAGCAACCCTCGCCATCCTGTCCTGCGCTTTCAGCAGCAACGCTTCGGAAGCAATTGACACCATCCTGGCCGTTGGTCCTGAAGGAAAGGGCAATGCCAAAGCCGCTGCGGCCTGGTCGCAGCTTACCAAGGGAGAGGATGGCACATCACTGGTACAACTGCTTGCAGCCATGGATCACGCCGGACCCATCCCTTCAAACTGGCTGCGCTCAGCTGCCGAGGTTGTTGCCGGAAAACTGGCAGACAATGGCAAGCTTTCATTAAATGAACTGGGTGTATTTTTCCTCGAACAGAGCCATGCGCCGCGTGCCCGCCGCTTTGCATTCGAGTTAATCCGCAAAATCGATCCCGTGACAGCCAAGTCTCTTGTCCCCGGCCTGCTCAACGACCCCAGCCCGGAACTTCGGCGCGACGCGGTGGCGCAACTCATGGAGCAGGCTGCCAGCCTTGCCGGCAACGGAAACAAGGATGGAGCCATCCTGATTTACCGGCAGGCACTCGGGGGAGCCGTCGAGTCGGCACAGATCCAGCCCATCGCCAGTGCCCTCAAGGAACTGGAAGTCGAGGTAGACCTGCCGCGCCACTTCGGCTTCCTGATGCGCTGGCAGGTAATCGGCCCCTTTGATAATACCAAGCGCATGGGATTTGACACCGTCTACCCCCCCGAGAAGGAAATAAACCTCGGCGCGGAATACCAGGGCAAGGACGCAAAAGCAAAATGGCAAGCACTTGTAAGCAGCGATAAGTTTGGCAAGATCGACCTCAACAAGCCACTGGGAATGCTCAAGGAAACCGTTGCTTATGCCTACACCGAGTTCGAATCACAGGGAACACGCCACGCTGAAATCCGCCTTGGTTGCAAGAATGCCTGGAAAATATGGTTCAACGGTAAACTGGTCTTCGGCCGCGACGAGTATCACCGCGGTCAGCGCATCGACCAGTATAAATTGCCAATCCAGCTTCAGGCCGGGAAAAACACTATCCTTGTCAAGGCATGCCAGAACGAGCAAACCGAGGAGTGGACCGTGCAGTGGGAATTCCAGTTGCGTGTATGTGATTCCACCGGCTCGGCAATCCTTGCCACAAACCGCAAAGCCACACCGCAAGCGGAAGCCACAGGACGCAGGCCAAGGCGTCCCAAGAAATCATCATGAAAATTTCCCTTATCCTCTCCTCACTATACCTTGTCTCGGCACCCCTGCTTCCCGCAGAGGACTGGCTACAGTTCCGCGGCAGTGACACCTCGGGCGTTGCCCGCGGCGCCAAATTGCCAACTGCCCTCGACAAGGATAAGCACATCGCATGGCAATCACCACTGCCCGGGCGCGGACTTTCCAGCCCGCTCATAATCGGAGAGCGCGTATTTGTCACTGCCGCCAGCACCACTGACCAGAGCCGCCTGCACATTATCTGCCTGAATGCCACCGATGGATCAGTGCGCTGGTCACGACAATTCTGGGCAACCGGCCGCACCATCTGTCATGACAAGACCTGTAATGCTGCACCCACGCCGGCCAGCGACGGCAAACACATTTACGCACTGTATTCGAGCAATGACCTGATCTGCGTGGACCTTGAGGGTAACCTCAAGTGGTTGCGCGCACTGATGCAGGATTATCCCAACGCCAGCAATAGTCTCGGGTTGGCATCCTCCCCGGTAATAACTGCCGCAACTCTGGTGATCCAGATTGAAAATGACAGTGACTCCTTCGCCATGGGAATCGACCCGCAAAGCGGCCTCAATCGCTGGAAAATCCCCCGCACCAAGCGCGCCAACTGGACCTCGCCCGTGTTGCTCAAGGATGGTGTCGTGGCCCTGCAGGGTAGTGCCGGGATTTCCGGTATTGATGCCGCCACCGGCAGGGAATTGTGGTCCTTCGGTGACGGTGCTGCCACCATCCCCTCCAGCGCCCCCTCCAAGGACGGCTCAACGCTTTACATCCCATCCAACGGCCTCACCGTCCTCAGGCCCCGCCCGGATAACAATACCCCCGAGGTTCTCTGGCAACAGGGACAATTGCGACCCGGAACTGCGAGTCCGCTCGTTCATGGAGACAAGGTCTTCGTAATTAATAGTGCAGGGGTACTGAATGCCGCCAACAAGGACAACGGCGAGCGACTCTGGCGCATCCGCCTTGAAGGTCCGTTCAGCGGGTCGCCGGTCACCACCGGAGACTTCCTCTACATCGCCGCCGAAAGAAAGGGGCTGCTGCAGTGCGTTGACCTGCGCGGCGATGAAGGTAAGGTCGTCGGCACCATTGAACTTGGTGAAACCATCCTCGGCACCCCGGCGCTTTCCGCTGATGCGCTTTATATCCGCAGTGACACGC
>JAPYUT010000122.1 GCA_029940475.1 Verrucomicrobiales bacterium
CGCCGTGCCATTCCCATCCAAGGAGACCTTTGATCGAGTCTCCTTTCTTCATCCCGGTTCCTTCGTAAAGCCAATGCTCGGGCATCGCGCAGGTCCAGTCACCCGAGCCAATGCCGCGTCCGCTGGGTTGTTGGTTGTCCAGTCGTCCTCCCATGAGTAGAGCGCCATCCGGCCCCATGTTCGGTTCGAAATCCGACTGGTTGAGAATCTTTCGTTTCTTCTCTTCGGGGATTTCACCGGAGACCGGGATGAACCAGCCTTCGCGACGCGTGGCCCGGTTGGGTGTCCCGTTGCCGTTGGGCAACATGGGAACGACGCAAAGAACGGAATTGCCACCGAAGAAGGCGAGATTAACGCCTTCGTTGCGCGCTTTGAGGACGTTGTCGTACATGTCCAGAGTCCAGTACTCGTCGTGCCCCACAGAAATGAATCCTTTCGTGCGCAGCAGACCGTCCGGGTCAGCGTGGGTGTCGATGTTTGAAATATAGGAGACATCGTAACCGTGTTGCTCCATCCAAAAGGCCAGGGGGAATTCCCAGGGCAGGTATTCACCCGAACCGCCTGATTTCTTGATCTTGTTCACGGGATGGGTGAACAAGGCATAGGGCCGTTCGAAACTCGCCGTCCCGCTGGGCACACCGGTGCTGGAGTAACCTTGGTGCTTGGTGTAGATTGAGTAGTCGGTGGGCCAGCGGTTGTAAGCGGACCAGGTCAGGTCGCTGCATTGAAAGAGCAGATCGCAGGGACGATCATCCCGGACAATGAAGATAACGTAACTCTGGATTCCGGTCTTCTCTGCTGTCAGTTTCCCCAGGTAGACGCCGCTCAGCCAATCTTTGGGGATTTCGAATTCCACCGACGGTTCCCATTGGCATTCGCGCACATAGTTTTCACCAACAGGCGGATCCGGCTGTGTAATGCCTTTGAGCGAATCAAAACGTTTCATCAGCCGGGCCCCGTCTCCGTTGTAGTAACCGGTGCGAAAGATCTCCAACTTGAACGCGGACTCCGGGTTCGCGCTCACCATGATCTGCAACTTCTCCCCGGCCCGCACGCTATTGGCGGAGCAGTAGCCCTCAATCACCTGACTGCGCCCGTTGAGCAGGATGCTATTGATCTTCCCTGGCACAGTGCGCGTCTTGGTGAGCAACCAGTCGCGAGTGCCGGGCTTGGCGTTTTCCCGTTGGATCAAATCACTCTTCGGTGACTTGGAAGGTTTCCCAGGGGGGGTCGGGGCTCCGTATGCTCCGGTCGTAACACTCAGGCCAGCGACTGCTGCGCCTTTAAGGAGATCGCGACGATTCAGAGCAATCTTGTTTTCGTTTGATTCATTCTGTCTATTTTTATTGCTCATAACGGTAGTTCAATTTTGCATGTGACAAGTAGGCGGTCCTTTTGTCACTATTTCAGCGAAGGCAGTTTTTGCTCCTCGATTTGCAGGGAAATATGACCCCGGGGCGGTTGAAGACCATGACGTGGATGGTTATAGCGAAGGAAGCTTGTTAGCGCGAGGGTTACCTTGCCGCCTTTGAATTCATCGAGAAAATCGCTGTATATATGGGCACCGCGAGGCTGCCCCCCCTGCCTGACCGCGACTCCGGTTTTTGACTCGGCAATCAACTTGCCATTGAGATAGATCGCATAACCTTCGCCGGAATTTACATGAGCGGCTCCACCCACCACAATACGGTAACGGTGATCTTTCTTCAGTGGCGGAAGCTCCACTGTGCCACGAACAAGCAGGACTTCCTTTTCCCATAAAGTCTTGGGTTTCTCACCACACCGGCAAAATGGCGCCGTGCATGTTTCTGTCAGCGGTGCCAACTTGCCGTCCAGTTGCCCGAATGGTTGCAGGCCTTTTTTCCAGCCGGCTTTACCTGCATCGAAATTAGGCAAACCCCAGTTCTCCATGCCTGTGGGATAGGTTACCTTACGGTAGCGGCTGCCTTTCTCCTTTGGTTTACTTTCTTCCGGGTCAAAGCTGTAGTAACTCCACTGTACTTGGTTAAAGTCCGGCCCGAAGGAATGCCAACCGTGGTCATCGATCCCGGCCGCACGGTAGCAGTTGGCAAGCCCATACATCGCGCCACGCAGGAACTGGTTTGCGCGCTGCGGCCGTTCGCCAGAAACCTCTTGAAGCAGGGACTTGTTATAACGGGGATTGGCAATGTAGGAAGCAGCGATCCCATCGAGGATGATTGGCTTGAGCGCTTTCTGTGCAGCGGCTTTTTCCTCTTCCGATCGTTCAGCGCCCTGCTCTGCAATGACGCGTTTAGGGCGGGGAGCTACAGGAAAGGGTTCCGCTTTGCCACCGAGAAGCCTGACCATCGCCCGCCCCAGGGCATCCCCGGTCAGCACATAGGTCTCGGCATTTCGGTTGTAATGATAATCCTCACCCTTTGGCGACTCGTCCACCTCGCGCCAGAAATCGCGGGTGTCGACTGAAGCAACATTACCGGCATACTCCGGATGTTTTTTGGCATCACCGATCGCCATCTGGGCCTTGTGAATTCGTAGGAACTTCTCCTGCATGTTGTGTCCGCCAAACCCGATAGTGGCGACCACTGCCGGTAACTTCGGTGCCTTGAACTCCTTGCGGACATCGTTGATCAGGTTCGTAAGGTGCTTTTCGTATTCGATAATCAACGTTTCAGTAAAGCTATCCTTGTGGCCCTGGAACCAGACAAAGCCGGCAATCTCATAGCCCTGCCCCTTGTAACCGGGAACGACCTTGGCAATGTTATCCAAAGTCTTGCGCACACCCTCAACCATGAGCCTGTATTCAGCGGACTCGAACTCGTTACCCGGGTCAGTTCGACCGCTTGATGGCGGACGAAAGTCAAAACCCAGCGAGCGATTACCCTGGGCGGTTTTGATCAGCAGGACCTGCTCGTCATGAAAATCCCCTAGCACATGACCAAAACCAAGTTCCGGACCGATCGATTTGCCGTTTGAGGTGGCACTCAGGGGTGAACCCTTGCCGCCCTTCGCCAGCCGTGCCTCCTGGAAGTAGACGTCGTTGCGCACCGTCCATTCGCCTTTTGCATCGAGCAACCAGGGAAACTTTCCCTGCCGCTTGACCACCGCCTGGAGGTCACCATTACCGAGCAGGTCAGTCTTCTCCATCCAGAACCTCGGCGGAACACCCTTGAAGCCGGAGATCTTGAACTTGTAACGTTTGCCGGGTTGGAGTGTGACCTCCTGCTTCAAGGGCTGGCTGCCCGGTTCGCAGCGGTAGACTTCCCTGCCATCGAGTTGCATGACATTGTAGGAATTCTCACCGAAGCCGCAGTGCAATTGATAAACACCGTGTTGAGGCACCTGCAACTGCCCTTCGGCAATCGGCTTATCAGTCTTCTTGCCATCAGGAAGATAAACAGCCAATGGGGAGGTCTTGTAGTCGCCCACTTTATAAACCTGTAACGGTCCATCGGGAACACCGGGGTTCGAACTCAAGTAGACCCCGTCATAGACATTCCTGGCACCACTCAAGTTGCCCATGCCGACCATGTTCGACTGCCCGGCCAGGATATAGACCTTGACCGGCTTGGTCGCATCACCCGGCTTGCCGTCAGGATCGGGCAAGGAAGAGGGAATTTCAGCGGCATGGACTGGCAGGAACAGAAGCGTCGTGGCCAGTGAAAATAGAATTAATCGGATCATGTGAAATGTGTTCATTCTTGTTTGGTTCGACATTTTTACTCTCATTCAGTCAGTTCTGCCAACGCGGCAGCG
>JAPYUT010000064.1 GCA_029940475.1 Verrucomicrobiales bacterium
GGAGCAGGTGCAGGTGCAGGTGCAGGTGCAGGTGCAGGTGCAGGTGCAGGTGCAGGTGCAGGAGCAGGTGCAGGTGCAGGTGCAGGTGAGGGTTCCGGAAGCGGTCAGGGTTCAGGCAAAGGACCCGGTAAAGGCGGTTCCGGTAAAGGTGACCCCGGGGATAACGAGGAAAGTGATGCCGGGGGAACTTCATCGACTGTTGCCCGTGGCGATAAAGTCACGCGCACTGCCCAGGCACGCAACACACGCGCAAACCGTAACCGCGCCGCAGTTGACCAAAAGTTTATCCAGAAGCTGCCTCTTGAATTCCGCAAGCAGGTTGCCAACTATTTTGAAGCCCTCGCGGAGTAACAATGACAAGATATATCATTCCCCTCACCACCTGCATTACTGTATTGGCAATCCAGAGCGCTACCATCAACGCCCAGGACAAGCCCTCCCAAAGTGTTGGTGTAGCCAGGTTAACTGAACCGGTGGTAACGGCAATCAACAAGGGCCTTGCCAGCCTCGCGAAAAAAGGCGTGCAGAATGCTGACGGCAGCTGGGGAGGAAATCAAAACCGGGTAGCGGAAACAGCCTTGAGCCTGATGGCTTTCATGCTTCCCGGAAATGTTCCCGGCAGAGGAGTCTATGGACGCCACATGAACCTCGCCATTGAATACCTTCTTAATATTGGCAAATCCCAGCGTGGCTATATCGGCACTCCGCGCAACCATGCAGGCATGTATGAACATGGCCTGGCTGTTCTGGCCCTTTCCGAGGCTTGGGGACAAAGCAAGAATCCCCGTATCGGATCCGCCCTGCGTGCAGCTGTCGACATCATCTTACGTTCCCAGAACAGGGAAGGTGGCTGGCGCTATAGCCCCGAGCCACGCGATGCCGACCTGTCAATGACCGTGATGCAGCTTGTAGCGCTGGAATCCGCCAGTGAAGCCGGTATTTCCGTGCCTCAAACCACCATCGACAAGGCAAAGGACTACGTCCTGTCGTGCCAGGATGAAACCAGCGGAGGATTCAAATACCAACCGGGTGGCGGTGAACCGGGATTCGCACGGACGGCAGCGGGAGTCATGTCACTCATCATGTGCGGGCAGCGCAACCTTAAGCAAACGCAACGCGGAATTGCCTTCCTCAAGGCCTACCCGGAGAATGTGAAATTTGGTAAGGGCTTCAGCCGCTTCCATTATTCGCACTACTATGCCATGCAATCAATGTACCAGTCCGGCGATGCTGACTTCCACCTTTGGTATCCGAAAATTTCTGCAACAATCCTCTCCACCCAGAAGGAAGACGGCAGTTGGCACGGGGCACACGGCACGGCCTACGGCACTTCACTTTCCATTCTTATCCTCGGCGTGCCTTATCGGTATCTGCCGATCTATCAACGCTAAAGCAATCAGCACGTGGTGAAGGCAAAGGTAGTGGCTTCCCTATTGAATCTGCTTTTCGCTGTATATGCAGCGGCTGAGTCACCACCTGCTACGGGCCGCTATATAAGTCAGCTTGAGGGAAGTGACTGGATCCTGCGCTCCGAGGCATTGCATTACCTTGCAGAACACGAGGTGCAATCAGCACTCACCCCCATCCGCTCAATAGCTGAGGACAAGTCAGAAAATCCATGGATCCGCGGTCGCGCACTGATTGCCCTTTGTAAAATCCAGACGCAAAAAGACTTACCTCCATTATTGCTGGAATTTTCCTCTGCCCCGGAAAGCATTCACCGTGCTGCTGCCGGTGAAGCCCTGGAAAACTACACTGGAACTGCCGCCAGGAATCTTGCCCTTCGCTTACTCTCCGACACCGTTCCCGCCGTCAAATACCGTGCCATGGCCACTTACGCGAGCATGGAGGGTGCCGCAGCCTGGTCGACCATTGATCCGCCAACACGCGCGCCTGACCCGCCGGTATTACCGCTTGCCGCCCGTGCGCTGGCCTTCACCGGTACTGATGAAGCCCTTGCCCGCCTCGTAACGCTGGTTGATGACCTGTTTAAAACCCAGGGGCAGGCGGAAACCATCGTCCGCTTCCTCGCCGATATTCCCGAACCCAAACTCATCCCGCTTTATCTTGGCATGCTTGAAGCCATTGAACCGGAAGACCCCGTATTCCCCGCCATCATAT
The DNA here is from genome assembly GCA_029940475.1 of Verrucomicrobiales bacterium. Lineage (GTDB taxonomy): Bacteria > Verrucomicrobiota > Verrucomicrobiia > Verrucomicrobiales > DEV007 > CACIUL01. The sequence goes on from JAPYUT010000064.1 coordinate 2,122, forward strand.
CAGCCATTGGAAAGCATGACCCTGCAGACACCGAGGATGCAATCCGTCAACTACTGACAGCCGGTCGTGAAAGTGCGACCTTTACAGCAGCACGTGTCATTACCCTCCTTATTCAAGCTCCCAAACTTGGTAAACCACTCCGCGATGCACTCTCAAATGCCAAGGAAATCGAGACACTCCAGGCTGGACTAACTGCTCTTGGATGCACGGAAATGCAGCCCGATCTTCACCGGGAATTCTTCTCAAACTTTCTGGAACACGCCGAAACCAACCTGCGCACACTCGCCATTCGCTGTCTTTCTCATTGTCAGAAGGCAAACCTCTACGAGATCCTTGCCAACATTATTGAAGATAAGGACAAGATCGTCCGCTATGCCGCCCTCAATGCCCTTCTGCTGGCTCCGCTTGACAAGGCACCAACCGGGAAATTGGTAGCCTATCTCGAATCCTCCCTGGCAAGCACTGATGAGCCAACCCGTGCCCTTGGCTTCAAAATCCTGGCTCATGCAGGCAACAGCGAGGATTTCAAGCCTGCACTTAGCATGCTTGGCGATGCCCTGAAGTCGACTGATGATGTTCGCAGGGAAGCTGTCGCGAGCGCGCTTGGCAGCATTGCTCCTGATAACGGTATTGCACCTGTTGCCCGAAGCCAGGGCTACATTACTGACTGGATGATTGTCGGTACATTCTATAACGACAAGGAGCACAAAGCATTCACGGGGGAACTGCCTCCCGAGAAAAATATCGACTTTAATGCCACTTACCCTTCGACCTACGTTTGGGCACTGCGCGGGAATCAAAACAAGCCGGGTGAAAAACCCATTGAACGCGAGGTCACCTGGAACGAGGCAAGTGTCGACCGCACTAACGGAAAACTGCGCATGGGTCCACTGTTACCTCCCCCGGGAACTTTTTCATTAGCCTATGCGGTTGCCGACTTTAATTGCACAGCCACCCAGGAAGCATTCCTTAGCATTGATGGCGATGATGCCTTCAAGGTATGGTTCAACGACAAAATGCTGGCCGAGGAGATTGCTCCGTATCAACACCGCCAGAGCTGCATTGTCTCCCGCTCACAAATAGCAATCAAGCTGAGGCCCGGAATTAACCGCTTACTCGTGAAGAGCGCCAACATTGGCCACGAATGGTGGGTGCGTTTACGCCTGACTGACGCAGACGGGAAACCCATAGAGGCTCATAAACAATGAAACGGAAACTTTTCAAGGTCCTGTTCATAGCGTGCCTTTCTGCCAGCCTGCACTCCTCCCATGCATCTGAGCTCTGGGATCTTGCCCAGGAAGCCTATAAAAATGATGATGAAGAGATCGGTAACAGGCACCTGGTCAAGCTCATCGATACCAATCCCGGAAACGTTGAGCTGGCAACGCGCTGCCTTGAGGAAATCTATGATCACGGGGACCGCCACAATGTAGGTTCACGGTGGATGCGCTATGTCGCAGATCGCGTAGCGGGTCTGGAACGCGCAGGGAGAATTTCAGCCAATTCAACACTGTTCCGCGAAATCCTAAGCCGACGAATGGAAATCAGCCTTACTGATCGTCGCATGTTCGCGACTGCGGAAAGTCACGATCAACTCGCTCAACGATATCCTCATGATCTCTACTGGCAAATTGAACGTGCACGTGCACACATGGCTCTTAATTTGCCAACCACACGAGATCTCTTTGAGGAACTCAAGGAATCCGCAGATACTGATCATCCGGATATATGGATTCGCGCTTGCTGGACAAAGATTGCAGAAGTGCTTGGAAGCGACTTTCGGGAACTCCCCCAGCAAATTCTTCCCCTCTTAGAAGGAAGCCCTCTCCCTGATCTTGAGCCAGATGATACCGACGGCCGATGGCAACAGGTCGCGGAGCAACCCCTGACAAAAGTATCCGGGCAAGCTGACCGCCTCATTGGCATCACCCTGAACGATGAGACAATCGTCCCCTGGCGTGACATGAGCGGTCTCCTCCATCCTCCCCTCGCCCTCGACCTGCACCTGCGCAGCCTTCCCGCTGCAAGGTTAGCCCCCCTGCGCCAAACCCAGGAACAATCCTTTGCCCGCCAGTCCCTGCCCTCGAAAATTGCGCCCGCCAAAGCGCTGGCCCTTTTCCGCCGTTATCCCTGGGCGCCATCAACCCATCCACTCCTTCTCTCCGCAGCCAATGAGGCGCTTTTTGCCGGCCATGCCCTTGCCGCCCTGCGCAGTTTTGATGACCTCCTCAGCCATAGCGATGACGGGAACATCCTTCAACTTGCCCGTACCGGACGATGGATCGCCCTTTCCATTATCGGTGAACGTCAAACTCTTGAGGGTGAAATAGCAGGTATTCCACCGACAACTCCGATGCGATGGATGAACCAGCCCACTACCGCACTTGAACTCGGGGAAAAACTCCTGGGAAAAATCCAGGAAAAGAAAACTCCCGGGTCCTATCTGCCCTTGAGTGAACTGGAAATAAAGGAAGTTCGTATTCCTCCTGTATCTCCGTGGCTGGGGGGCGGGCACCTCGGGGGCTCGGTCATCGACATGCGGATTATTAATGAAAATTTATTGGTCAGCAGCCGCAATCATCTCGCTGTCTATCCAACTGCCAATCCCGCTTCACCACGGTGGTCACAATCACGTCCCCCCAGCGCTAATGATCGTAATCATAGAAACATACTGCCCGGATATTTCCGACCGAGTGTGGAGAAGGAAACAATCTACACCCGCTGGGGCTTTGGTGCCCTGCCGCAAGGTATCGCCGCATTCGACATCAAAACCGGGCAGGCTCTCTGGTTACACGACAGATTTGATCTCAAGGTGTCAGAACCGCCTCTCACCGTAATCAGTGACCCGGTCAGTGCCGATGGACTCCTCTATGTGCTGCTTTGGGATTCCCATCAGGGAAACAGGATTCAAACCGCGTGCGTTGAGATTGCCTCGCAAACCACGCTTTGGCGCAAAACAATCGCTGAAGTCGGCAAGGCTAGCGACATTGCCTCCAACCTGCAACAATCAAACCCCATTACCAGGACATTTGGAAACCGCCTTACCCTTAAAGACGGGGCTATCTACGTCAACACCAATGCCGGCCTGATTGCACGCTGTGACCCGCGCGATGGCACTCCTGACTGGATCCACTATTACAAAAAAAAATCAAAAGCCGCTGATGGGGTTCTTGGCTGTGCTCCAATTATAACTGAGGACAAGGTCATCTGCATGCCGCGCGACACGGGTAAAGTCTTTGCCCTTGATCGCAAGACCGGCCGCCTTGTGTGGAACAACTTCCTGGTCCTTGGAATCGAGTCCCTCGGCATCTTCGAGGACAACCTCATCATTCGTGGCCAGAACGACCTTGCCGCCATTGACCTGCAATCAGGCAAGGAGAAGTGGTATACTCCTCTGCCCGGTAAGCTGCGAGTCCTGCATAAGAACGTTCAACCTGATCGTGTCATCGGGCGAGCTCAACGCAACGGGCATTCCATCTATATCGCCAATCACGGCAGGATCACAGAAATTGATGCCCGCGATGGCAAGGTTCTCTCCTCATTACAATGGAGTCCCGGAACAGCCAGACCGTTGTCCTTCCTGGTTCACAAGAACTCACTCTATGTGATTGGGGCAAAACCTGCCACCAATCGCGGCATTGTCATTAATGAACCCTTGAATTCTGAAGCCTCATCCGAAACAGGTGCGTTACTCCCTAACCTGAAACGCAACTGGATCCTTTCACGCAATGATGCCCGTATCATACGCGCACCATACAATTCCCCGCTGGCAAACAGCGCATTCGTCTTAAGTGGGGGGCTTCTCGAATGCATCGATATCTCTCCAAAAGGGGCGGTGAAATGGCGGCTTCTACTCGATGCCCTCAACCCGAATTTTCACATCGCCGGCGAAAGAATATTGATGCTGGCGGGCAGTCAAAGGCAGAGGCGTATGCTTGCATTTAACGGAAAAACAGGAGATTTCCTCTGGGAAAGTGCCGTGCCAGGGATGGCAACCACGTTGCTTCAATGTGGCAAAACCTGCCTGTTGCATGACAGGAAATCACTGCTGTTTGCATTTGACCCGCTCACCGGGGAACAGCTCTGGGAACAACGCACCTTGTCCGGGCATCTCCTGCTGCCGCATTGGGACGGTGAGAAACTTCATGTGTTCAAAACCTCAATGGGCACCGGGGCACAACACACTGTCATTAATGCTTTAAGCGGCAGGACCATCGCCGAGCACGAAATTGAGCTGGGTCTGATCAACGGCAAGTCGTCCAACGGCAAACTGATAGAAAATGGCTATTTCGAAGTGACCTTTAAACCGGTGACCGCACGCTTTTTCCGCCTGGTAATGCTCTCTGAGGTCAATGGCAGGGGCTGGTCATCAGCCGCAGAACTGCACGTGGCCGACAAGGACAGAAACAACCTGGACCGCTCTGCCTGGAAAGTCCACTTCACAGACAGCTTTGAGCCCAACACCACCTATGATACCAGGCCCGAGCGTGCCATCGACGGCAACCGCACCACCTGGTGGCACAGTCAGTGGCTAAACGGCATTCCAAACCACCCGCACGAGTTGCAGATCAACCTCGGCAAGCCATCGACCTTTCAGTCATTTCGCTATCTGCCGGCGGTCATTGTCAATAACAACGGCATGCTCGGAGATTACGAGCTGTATACCAGCAATGATGGGGAGAACTGGGGAACCCCGGTTGTTGCAGGCACCATGATAAAACGACTGTTTATCGACCGGGCAAAATTCACCAATAATGCCCTTGTCTTTGAATCACGCAGCCGCAGCGGTAAACGCGACATCTACTCTTACCGGCTTGACGGCAGTCAGGCAGTGCCGCTGGCAGCAAGCCATGAATTCATCACCGCTAAGGGTAACTACGCGCTTGCCCGTGACCGCACTCCTGAAAAAAATGACACGCTTGTCGTTCTTCGTACTGATGATCCCTCGTATCGCTTTGAAATTGGAAAAGGGATACCTTTTGACTCGAACCGCGTGCTTATTAAGGGAGACCGCCTGTGCCTTGCCAGCCATCAGGTAATCATCGCCGATCTGGCCAAGCGCCAGTTTATCCTTGCACCCGCAAAAGAAAAAAAATCACAGGATAAACACGGGATTTTCGTGCTCAATGGGGAAAATAACATCATGAAATTTGTCCATAACGGTAACTCCGGAGCCGGTTTCAGCATGATCAATCTTGTCTCCGGCAACGTGCAGCAATCACTGCTCACTTCCCAGACAAATCAACTGCGTGACATCGCGGCACCTCATTTTGACCCCATCCCTCACTTTGAGAATGTGCTCTTACTGAGGGATGATTTTGGAATAAGCGCGTGGTCTTCCCCCAGGTAACTCTATCCATCAAGCAATCACATACGCGTGATCACTTTTGGTCGCTCACGAAAATATCCGGACATCAGCATCGCGGGTTCCCAGGATCTCCTGCGCCCTCTTGAGGGCATTACGAGTGGCCAGGTTCGAGTTATCCACTGATCCAGGAAAAATATTATCCTTGCCGATCAATTCGACTGAACCTGCATTCTTAAGCACGCGGTAAACTTCTTTCATGACACCACTGACAATCAGTTCCCGGCCATTCTCGCGAAGAAACAATACCAGATCCTCGAGGGCAATAACACTGGTTGCATCAAGGTGATGGGCATTCTTCATGCGCAATATAACAACCTTCAGGCTCGGGTCACTTGCCGTCGACTGAATCTGACTGCGGAAAAGTTCCGCAGCACCGAAGAATAGTTCCCCTTCAACATGCACGATGGATATTGAGGGAATCCCGCGCCCCTCACCTGCTCGCAGTTCATTCAACTGACCGCCTTCACCCAGATTATATTCCACCAGTTCAGGGCGAGCAGCCTTGCGCAGGAACAAGGCAACCGCAGTGCCGGTACCAATAAAAATGGCGACATGTAAAGGCATTGCCAGGGCAGCAAAGAACGTCACCATCAAAGTTGACGCGTCCGAGCGGGTTGCCCTGAAACAAATCCGCATTTGCCGCCAGTTTATCAGGGTTAAGGCCACGGCAATCACCAGTGCAGCGAGTGCACACTGAGGTATAAAACGAATCATCGGGGCCAGCAGCAGCAACCCAACAACACAAAATAACGCTGAGAAAATACTGGCTAAGCGGGTTGCCGCACCACTTGAATAGTTGAGAGCAGAGCGGGTCAGTGAGCCCGAGGCGACCATCCCGCTGAGCAGGGAACAACCAACATTTGCCGCGCCCGCTCCCAGCATATCCTGATTCATGTCAGGATTCTCCCCGGTGCGGCTGGAAAGGGTCTTGGACATCACTGAATTCTCCAGTGAAGCCAGAAACGCAAGGCCAAAGGCAAGTCCGGACAACTGGGCAATTTCATCGAACAGGCCCGTCCGGGAAAAAATTGACAAATCCGGAAGCAATGATCCCAGATTGACTGTATTGAAAGTCTCGACAGAAAAATTTTGCTGGAGGTTAAATAATGTCGAAATCACGGTTGCCATCAGGAGTGCCAGGGCAAATGTCGGCCAACCCTTCATGAATTTTCCAAGCACAAAATAAGCCACTAGCGTTCCCGTCCCAAGCAACAGTGTTGCCCAGTTGGTTTCCTTAAACTGCATCAACGTTCCACTGGCGATAGTAAAGAACGAACTTCCACCTGAAGGTCCCACTCCCAGCACATAACGCAGTTGATTGGCAATGATCAGTAAAGATGCCCCGGCAATATAACCAATGATCACCGACCTGCTGACATACTGAATAATATCCGCCACCCGGAGCAGTGCGCCGACGATCAGGATTAAACCAACCATCAACACCAGAAGCGGCATGATGGCAACATCCGTGCCATCCTGGGAAACTGCAAAATAGCTGAAGACCATGAACGCCGTGGCATTGGTCGGGCCGAGAATTGGATGCCTTGATCCCGCGAATAAAGGGGAAATCATAGCCGCCACCACCGAGCAGGTGATGCCGAAATGAATAGGCAGTCCCGCCACCAGCGCGTAGGCCATCCCCTGCGGCAGGGCCAACAGGGCCACATTAAGCCCCGCCCGGGTGTCATTACCCAATTTACCGGCTGAGTAGCCCTGCAATTCTCCCCGGTAAGGGGCGGGATCAAATCGCCGGCTTGTGACAAAACGTCTCAATCCGCGCAATGCATCACGCAACGCTCTGTTAACCCGGCGCGTGATGTTGGAACCCGGAAATATCTTCGAGGGCATTAGGCAATTGACGTGTGACAATATCTTTTCACCAACACGGTCCCGCAAGGCAATTTATCATGAACTGCTGATGGAAACCCCGTAGAAATCCGCCAAAACACGGATGTAAACCCTGCGTTTGAATTCCGGTAGCCAGTTAATATTGAAATCTTGGGGCGCAATCCATTGATAGCGACTGAATTCCGGGTGCGACGTGTTGACGTCAACATCCCCATCATTTCCCAGAAATCGACAGCGGAAATACGTCTGTTGCTGCCCTTTATAGTGATCTCCCCTTCCATGCCCGGCGGGAAAAATATAGCGATACCCCCCCCGCCGCTCCATTATCTCGTAGGCTTCCGAAGCAAGCCCGATCTCCTCCTTAACTTCACGACACAAGGCATCTACCAGGCTTTCACCGGCATCCACTCCCCCCTGCGGAAACTGCCAGGCATCATGACGGTCAACACGTTCACCAACAAAAATATTTCCGTCACCTCGTTCAAGTATCAGTGCAACGTTGCTGCGTAACTCCTCGGCGGCAGGTTCATATTTATACTCGGCATTAGCGAAATTTTCTGGCATAATCTGGCTTAGCAAAACCCCGGCACCACACAAGTGAAAAACCCGTGACAAGAACCAGAACTTATCTGCTCTGTCTCCTTATAGCAACATCCGTCCTCATCACTGTCATTCAGGTTATCCGCTGGTCAGGTAAATCCGGTGCAGAACGCGCACAGCAGGAATTTCTGGGACATTTCACTAAGCGGCACTGGAAAAAATGTCACAGCATGGTTGCCGTAAATTACTCTGACACATGGCACCTTGAACGGAAACAGCTCTCACTGCTCATGCAGGATTTTAGCAGGCAGTTCATCATTGCGCCACGTGTCGGGTGGCAGACAATATCAATGACAAAGAAAAATAAATCCTTTGAAATAAAAGGCATAATATCCTTCGGGGAAGGCAGCGGGCCCGCCTCCGGCCTCATCCTCAGCGAGATTGGCAGTTACACTGCAGAACCGTTCAGCTTTCGCTGGAAGCACTCGTCAATAATGCCCTGGTCATGGCGCCTTGAGAGCATTGAGCATCCTACTCTGGAACTACCATCCGGATATTTTCCAGGCAGGTCAAGGCTGCTTACAGTGCCTTTTTGACAATCCCCTTTCCCGAACGGATAATAACCCAAAGGTCAACCACCACAAACCTGCTATGAAAACAATCCTGTTCACCGCTCTAGTCACCACGATACTGAACATTTCTTCCGCGGCACAAACAACCGGAACCGGCAGCAAGGATTCCGCACGGGCAGCCTCCACTGATTCGATCCCCACTAGATTCTGGAAAGCATCGCTGCCCGGCGGTGAATACATGGTCGCCCTTGATCGTATCTCATCCGTCGCCAAGCATACCTATGTGGTCGATGGTGCCGCCCGTGTGTATGAAGTCACTGTCGCTGACAGCAGTTCGGCCATTGCGCGTTTCTATTATATTGAGCCGGTTACTGACAAGTCCCCCCTGAATGTCGGACAAGTCGTGCTCGATCGTGTCCGCGGGGCTGCCAAGGAAGCGACCAACCGTGTCGGGGCCGGTGACGTCTGGGACCAGGTGGTGAAAAACTACCCACAAACAACCCACGCCAGAACCATGGAATACCGGTTCACCGTGCGCTCCAATATCGATAGCCTCTACAGCAGCATCACCCGCGCCTGGGAAAGAAGGAAGGGTGAACAATTCACCGTCAGCTCCAAATAATTGACGCCACTCTCTCAGGCAATAATCAGATAAAACTCACTTCTGATTCTATCGCCGCGTGCAATGCCTCCATGTATTGTGCTTTCGGGATGTCAACAGCTCCGAAGCGCCTCAAGTGAGGTGTCGTCCACTGGGTATCCAGTAGGCTGAATCCGCGCTTGAGCAGGTAGCTGCTGAGGTATACCAAAGCGATCTTTGATGCGTTAGATTGCCGCGAAAACATTGATTCCCCGAAGAAGGCTCCACCGATAGCAACACCGTAGAGCCCGCCGGCGAGTTCCCCCTCGCTCCAGCACTCAACCGAATGAGCATTCCCGTGGGCATGCAAATGCATGTAACTTTCGCGCACCGTCTCATCAATCCAGGTCTCCTCACGATCCGCACATCCATCGAGCACCTCTCCGAAAGCGTGATTAACGCGTACTTCAAAAAGTCCTTCCCGCATGACCCGTTGCAAGCTCTTTGGCACATGAAAGGACTCAAGGGGAATAATCCCCCGCGGATCGGGAGAAAACCAGCCAATCTCGCCATGCTCCATCGCCATGGGAAAAATACCCATTTCATAGGCCTGCAGGAGAAACTCTGGATTGATGCTCGTCATTGAATGCTCAACATGACCCTGCTCCTGCTCTTCGCACAGCAGTTAAATTGTCCATTTCCCCCATGGAAAAACAATACAACAAGCCCGGAAAGGCTGCGGTTCGATCCAACACCCTGTGCTAAAATGTAGGGCAATGTTTTTATTCACCTTGAGCGAGGTAACATTACTGTCGCAACTTGTCATGAGGCACTTTCAATGGCAATTCAATAAGCAGTGATATAATGCCCAGTTCCAACGAACCACAAGACAGCATCATTGAAGTGCGATGCTACTTCGTGCGCAACCGTAATGCCCTTGCTGTGCGTGCGGACTTCGCTCCCGCTTACCTGGATCATTACCTGCACCTGATGCAGCATGAAATACACATGGATCCGGATCATGACGGCAAACTGAAAGATGCCCTTGCCGCATGCACCCTGCACCTGGCCTCTCGCCCGTGGGATGAAGTCAGTGCATGGACGGTGCACTTCAGTGAATTGAACTTGAACCTCTTTGTCACCGGCAACAGCAGGGAGGAGAACATCATTGGACGCATATTCACTGAAGACATCAAGGACGACGGCAAAAACCTCTTCATTGCCCAGATCAACGATTTCCCAAAGGAACCGAGAAAAAGTGTCATTGAGTTTGAAGTAAACAACTCACTATTCGATATCACCGAGCAGTATTACAGGAAAAGTGAGCAGCGTCTGGCCCGGTTTTTCAGCCGCTCGGAAGAGGATTTCGTGTTGATTTCCGCACAACCCCAATGTGACGAGCAATGGCTAAACTCTCTTGATGACGAAACCATCCGCAGCCTGGACGACGATGAGGAACTCAGCCTCTTGGAAACCAGAAAATACCGCTACCACTGCGGTTGCACGCCCGGGCGTATCCTGCCGAAGCTTGCAAGTGTCTCAGCAGGGGAAATTTTTGGAGACCGTGATGCCGTCAATATCGACTGCCCCCGTTGTGCCGCCCGCTTCCGGATTACCCGTGGGGATTTCGAGAAGATCAACCACGCGGATTAACGTTCGCCGACCTGCGGCAAACGGATATCCTCCACCATCTTCTGGATCTCTTCAGGAGGATCCTGACCTGTTTTTGAGACTATCAGGGCAACAGTAAAATTGACAATGGCTCCCACTGCTCCAAAGGCGTTGGGAGTAATCCCAAAAAACCAGTTTTCCTCCATGTCTCCCAGAAAAGTTGTGCCTGGTACAAACATGATTCCCTTGTGTTGGAATACGTAGAGTAAAGTAATCCCAATGCCCGCAATCATTCCCGCAATCGCTCCCTGACGGTTCATTTTTTTGGAAAAAATGCCCATCATCAACACAGGGAAAATTGATGAAGCGGCGAGACCGAAGGCTATGGCTACTGTTCCGGCAGCAAAGTCGGGCGGATTGACACCAAAATAGCCGGCAAGCAAGATTGCTCCAACCATGGCGCAGCGACTCGCCCTTAATTCTTGTTTCTCTGTAATGGCGGGCAGCATGATACCTTTGAGCAAGTCATGCGAGATGGATGAAGAAATGGCAAGCAGCAGGCCAGCTGCGGTGGAGAGTGCAGCCGCAAGCCCACCGGCGACAACGAGAGCGATTACCCAGCCCGGCAACTTGGCAATCTCAGGATTGGCAAGGACTATAATGTCTTTGTCGACTGTCACCATCTCGTTTCCCTGCCAACCATGTTTCGCAAACGGAGTCTCTTCGTGTTTAGCACTGACTTCTCCCAGTTTAGATCGCGCTTGATTAACCCTCTGCTCAATGACAGCAAGCTCTGCATCCTGCACTCCTTCACTTTTTCTTAACTCCGCCAACTCTCCCTCTGCATTCTTTAATGCCAGCCGGGCTTTTCCTAGCCCGTTGATGTCATTGTAATATTGGATTCGTCCATCACCGTTCCAATCCTCAAACCTGAGCAAGCCGGTCTTCTCCCAGTTTTTAAACCAGTCAGGACGCTTCTCGTATTCAATATTACCAGCCTTCACGCCGACTTTTTCCGTCTGAATGGTTTTGGTGAAATTCAGGCGGGCCATGGCGGCAACCGCGGGAGCTGTGGTATACAATATCGCGATGAAAATAAGCGCCCACCCGGCAGAAAGCCGCGCATCACTAACTTTTTTTACCGTGAAAAAACGGATGATGACATGCGGCAACCCGGCAGTCCCTATCATCAGGGAAAGTGTATAGGCAAACATGTTCAATTTACTGCCCATAACACTTGTGGTGTACTCACCAAAACCCAGATCAGTGATCACTGTGTCAAGTTTCTGCAGCAGCGGTATGCCGTCAGAGACCTCCCCACCAAGGCCTAACTGGGGAATGGGATTACCGGTTAACTCAAGTGAAATGAAGATAGCCGGAACGGTATACGCAAAGATGAGGACAACATACTGGGCGATTTGCGTATAGGTAATGCCCTTCATACCGCCAAGCACGGCATAGAAAAAAACAATTCCCATGCCAATGAACAACCCGTTGTTGTAGTCGGTTTCAAGAAACCGTGAAAACGCAACGCCCACACCCTTCATCTGCCCAATCACATAAGTCACAGAGACCAGGATTAAACACACCACCGCCACCACTCTGGCAGTGTTGGAATAGAATCGCTCACCAATGAATTCCGGAACAGTGAACTTGCCATACTTGCGCAAATAGGGAGCAACCAGGAATGCCAGCAGCACATAACCACCGGTCCAACCCATCAGGAAAACCGAACCTCCATAGCCAGAGAAAGCAATCAGGCCAGCCATGGATATAAACGAGGCCGCACTCATCCAGTCGGCCGCTGTAGCCATGCCATTGGAAATTGGGCTGATATTACCGCCGGCTATATAGAAGTCCTTTGTCGACTTCGCCCTGCTCCAGATCGCAATTCCTATGTAAAGTGCGAAGGTGAAACCAACAATGAGATACGTCCAAGTCTGAACTTCCATTAGGTTCCCTCCTCCTCCCTGATTGATATTTCCATATCATCTTGCTTCTCGCCAGCGTATTCCCGGTCGAGCCGGTTCATTAAGCGGACATAGACGAAAATAAGCACCACAAACACATAGATGGAACCCTGCTGAGCCATCCAAAAACCAAGCTGAAACCCACCGAACGTAATGCGGTTGAGTTCCTCTACAAAAAGAATCCCGCAACCGTAGGAAACCACAAACCAGACGACCAGCAAGCCAAGCACACAGGTAATATTCTTGCGCCAGTATTCCCGTGGTGACATGCCCGCGGAGTCTGACGTGACGGCATCTGGTTGGCTCATGAAGATGTGATAGCGAAATTAAAATCTAAGAAAAAATGCGAATGGGTGATCCCTGCGGGATTGCACAGCCGCCAAAGTCAATTAGTCTTATCGCCTAAGTGCAGCCGTGTAAATCATTAACAGCAACCATCGTAAAACAGTAAGAAAGGGAATATCTAAAGGATGTCACGAGCAAAACGCGATGATGACTGCAGGTTCTGGACAACCGGGGAAAGCGTGTTCACCGGAATTGAAGACGGATGCGTTATCCTTCCAAACCGAGAATTAACAGAAGCGGACCTCAAGGAGATTTCCGGACATCAAGCCGGGATCATTGCCCTGATCGACTCGTCCGCCGACTATTCTCGCTATGGCGAAAATCCTGAGCAATTCTTAAAGGCCATCTATGGGGATTGCCTGCCTTTTGCTTTCAAAACCGCGAGCAGTGCCGAGTTGCAGGATAAAATAGGGCCACTGCTTGCCGATGGAAAAAGCATCCTCTTCACCCCGGAAGCCTCGTGCTGCCAGCGGGGAGCCAGTTTTCAGGTTCCTGCTCAAACACAGAACCTCATCCTGGAGACCCATGCCCCGGTGGTTCCGCTTTTCATCGAGAAGCTGACCGAGGTTAATCTCAGGATTGAGCATGATGGCGGTACATCAATTGCTTACGGCAGGCTGCTTGAGGGGGCATCGGCAACGCCGGCAGGCTATCGGGAGGAACTGCTCATTGCCGCGGAAAGGGCTTTCAACAATCACTCGGCACTCACCGGGAATCTTGCCTGCTCGATCATCCGGGGTCTCAAGGAAAGCGGCACAAGAACCATGGTTTTTGACGGTAACGACACAAGCACACTGCGCTTTGACAAGTTGTTCGCCGCTGCCGCCGCACTGAGTCGCCTGATCAGGAAAAAAACCACGCGTAGACGCGTAGGTATCGTGCTGCCTCCCGGCAAGGGCGGCCTGGTTGCCAACCTCGCAGTCCTTCTGGCCGGTAAAGTTCCGGTAAACCTCAACTTTACCGCAGGGGCTGATGCCATCAATTCATCCATTGAACAGGCACAACTCGATCACCTGATCTCGGCCACTGCATTTGTCGAGAAAATCAACTCCTTCCCCTGGCTCTCACAGGATAAAATGATGCTTCTTGATGAGGTGTTGCCCCCCCTGCAACCGAAAATCATTTTCTGGCTAATACGCTTCAAACTGTTCTCCGCAAGGAAACTCGCCTCCATCCTGGAAATCCCCGAGGAGGGTGGAGATGACGAAGCGGTATTACTCTTCACCAGCGGCAGTTCAGGCGCACCCAAGGGGGTCATCCTCAGTCACCGCAATATCCTTGCCAATGTCAGCCAGTTTGCCAGCAGGCTTGAACTCAGCCATAAAGACAAAATACTTGGTTGCCTGCCGCTTTTCCACAGCTTCGGGTCCACTGTAACTCTCTGGTACCCCATGCTTGAGGGAATTGACCTGGTCACTTATCCCAGTCCCCTGGAACCCCCCAAGCTGGCAAAGCTTATTCACCAGCACGGCGTCACCATGTTACTGGCAACACCGACTTTCCTGCGCGGTTACATGCGCCGGGTCAAGCCCGAGGAACTCGGTTCAATCAAGTATGTCATTACCGGTGCCGAGAAGTTGCCGCGTAAGCTCGCCGAGGCATTCGAGAAGAAATTCGGCAAAAAGGTCATGGAGGGTTATGGGCTTACCGAAACATCGCCAGTGTCCAATGCCAATATACCCAACCCGGTGGTGGCAACCAAGTGGCCGCTCATCCACAGTGAGCGCGCCGGCTCAGTCGGGCAGTTCCTGCCGGGAATTGCCGTGCGTATCACCAACCCGGAAGACGACAGCCCCCTGCCAATTGACCAGAGCGGAATGATCTGGTTGCGCGGGGCTAACATTTTCACCGGGTACCTGAACCTGCCCGGGAAAACGGCAGAGGTCCTGCATGACGGATGGTTACGCACCGGGGATATTGGTCGTGTTGACGCGCAAGGCTTTCTCTATATTGAGGGAAGACTGTCGAGATTCTCCAAGATCGGCGGTGAGATGGTGCCTCATGAGACAGTAGAGGCCCACATCAACAAGGCACTGGAGCTCGATGCCGCAGCGGAGAAAAAGATCACCATCGTAGGCCTTCCCGATGAGGCAAAAGGCGAGGCGCTGATCCTGCTAACCACCCTGGAAATGGATGATGCCGCACTGGGTGATCTGCGCCGCAAGTTACTCGCTGCCGGGGTAGCTGCACTGTGGATTCCCAAACAAACTGTAGTCATCGATGAGATCCCGGCCCTGGCCTCAGGCAAGCTTGACATCAAGAGTTGTGAGCAGTTGGCCCGGACAGGATCCTCAGCCTGAATACCCGCTTCGTTGGACCCTCCTACTTCATCCCTGGCCAAGAAGCTGCGTGACTTGGCACCACTGCCTTTCTCTGCCTTCATGGAGAAGGCCCTGTTTGATCCGGACGCAGGATACTATTCACATAATATTGCCACAATCGGCAGAAGGGGCGACTTCTCAACAAGCCCGACACTGAGCCCAAGCCTTTCACAATCCATCGCCGGGTGGCTGAAACAATGCTGGCGGGGAAATAATTCACTGCCACACACTGTAATTGAAATTGGCGGCGGTGATGGCTCAATGGCACAGGGAATACTACGCCACCTCGGTATTTTCGGCCGACGGAAGCTTTACTACCATATCGTGGAAACATCCGCTCCCCTGCGTAAACAGCAGATCTCCAGGCTTGGTCAGCTGCGCAGATGCCAGTGGCATCTGGACATGAAAGAGGCGCTGGAGTCCACCGGAGGAAAAGCGTTCATCATATCCAACGAACTTGTTGATGCCTTTCCTGCGAAATTGTTGCAATGGAATGCGGATAAAAAACGTTGGCATGAAATATGGCTGGAGCATGATGGCACGCAGTGGATTCCAATTCCCGGAAACCCTGTAGAACTGCCTGCCGCATCTTCACTGCAGAACAAGCATAATTTCACGGACGGGCAAAGGGTCGAGCGCCATGACAGCTACTTGAAATGGCTGGCCGGCTGGTTACCCGCATGGCGTCTGGGGGAAATGCTGACAATCGATTACGGGGATTTGTTTCCCGAAGTCTATCATCGCCGCCCTGGGGGAACCCTGCGCGCTTACTTTGCACAGCAGCGACTTGAATCCTTAACGGAAATTCTTTCCCGCCCTGGTAAGCAGGATCTTACTGCTGATGTCGACTTCAGTGACCTGCGGGTCCGTACAGCTCAACTTGGCCTGCGCGAAATTGCATTCCAAACTCAAGCCGAATTTATTACCGGCAAGCAGGTTAAAGCAGATCCTCAGGACCCAGCAATAAATCCGTACGGTGCCGGCAATGCATTTAAAGTTCTCTGGCAGCGTCGAAGCGCCATGACAACCTAGCCGTCATCCTGGTCGACACCCGCCAACCTGCCTTTAGTTTTCTTTCCAGACCGCCCTGTTTCGATCTTCTCTTCACCTTTCCCCGCAGCAAGACGATCAACCTCAGCCTCAAGCGCATTGCGCTCTTCACGAACAGCTTCTATCTCACGGTTCATGATGCCAATCTCATTGAGGAGTGCCACAACCTGCAATGTTTCCGGCCTTGCTGATGCTCCCAATCCATTAGGGCTAACCTGCGGCATCGACCTGTCCTTTGTGATTTTTTCCAGGCGGTTCTCCACGGAAACAACTTCACTCTCCAGTAACTCAATAATACCCTGTAAAGCCTCTTCACGCTTGTGAAAAGCAGTCATCTGCACGGAAATTCTGGACACTTCACCCTGAAGTTCTGAACGCATGCGTCGCTCGTCAGCCAACCACTTCCCGGACTCGCTGAGTTGCTGCTCAAGGGTTAATGTGTTGCCGGCAATCACTTTAATTTCCCCGGACAACTCACCCGCCTCGGCAGCAGCCTCAGCCGCAACCAGAGCCAGTACATCACGTTCCCCGGTAACAGTCATTTTTGCCTTATGCTCCTCCTTCAGCGATTCTTCCAATGCCCTGAACTCAAGGTCGCTGGAATAGATGATCATGCCCACCGGAATCACAATTCCCGCTGCAAACATGATCCGAATAAGCCACGGAAGACGAAACTCACTCATCTTGAGACTATCGGTATCTGCTTTTACCTCTGAAAATGACATGCCCTTAATACGTTTTAGCAGGTAAAATATCAAGGAATCTAAGTAATTAGTCAAAGTTAAATATCTCCGTAATTATTGCTCTTTTTAATGACGAAACCTTGACACCCAACCCTCCTCCACAGAAACCTCCCATCAGCATGAAGTTCGCGCTATGCAACGAAACCTACGGTGATCAAGAATTTGGCGAAACCTGCGACCATATCGCCAGGTGCGGCTACGATGGCATTGAAATTGCCCCATTCACCCTCAAGGAGGATCCGCGTGAGATCACTGAGGCGGAAGCCCGGGTCTTCGGTGAACGAGCCCGCTCAGCAGGTCTTGAGGTCGTTGGATTACACTGGCTGCTTGTCAAACCCGCCTGGCTTCACTTAACCACCAGCGATCCACTCCTGCAAAAGGACACGATCGCCTTCGGTCAACACCTTGCCCGCACATGTGCCGCAATGGGTGGATCGATCATGGTCTGGGGAAGTCCCAAGCAACGCAATCTGGAAGACGGATGGAATTATAACGATGCTGCCGGCCGTGCTGCAGACACCCTGCGAACAATATCTGAGACCGCCGATCAACTGGGCGTCACCATCGCAATGGAACCACTGGCAAGAAAGGAAACCAACTTCCTGAATACTGCAGAGCAAGCCGTAAAGCTCCTCAACCTTGTCGACCATCCCGCCTGCCGGCTCCATCTTGACGTCAAGGCAATGAGCGATGAAGAACTTCCCATTGCCCGCGTGATTACCGAAAACTCCGAATACATCGCACACTTCCACGCCAACGACCCCAACCTCCGTGGACCGGGAACCGGCAAGGTTGCCTATCCGCCCATCGTCAAGGCATTGCGCGAAGCGCGTTACGACGGCTACATATCAGTCGAGGTCTTTGACTACACTCCTGATCCCGAGACCATCGCCAAGGACAGTATTGCATTCCTTAAGCAAGTATTCCAAAGCTGATCCCCGGTATCGGTAGCCGAAAGGCAGAAAAAGCGTGCACCCCCTTAAGGGAATGCACGCTTACAAGAAACCTCAACGGAATCGTTGGTTCAGGGAATTAACAGGCGCTCGCCTATTCGGATCAAATTTCCACTGAGCCCGTTATTCTGCCTTATCGCTGAAACCGTCGTGCCATAGCGGCGGGAAAGATTATAAAGGGTGTCTCCCTTTTGCACCGTATGGCTACCTGCCCCGGCTGTGGCAGGAGGTGTGTATGCCTGCCCCTGTGGTGAAGCATAAGGCGCACTGCCACCGTTTGGCGCGGGGTTCTGGTAAACAGATGCCGCCTCATAACGGTTAACGCCCCCCGCAGCATAAACGTTGTCATATTCCCCAGCCGAGGCATAGGGATCCTGATAACCTTGGGCATATTGGTTGCCGTTATTGTAAGGATCTTTGCCGGCAGTTTTGTTACTTTTGCAGGAAATGGCTGAAAGCGAAACCAGGGTAGCAACGGCAAGAGTAATTACAGTCTTCATACTTTAATATAATTGTTAAGTTTACAAAGTATTTCATGCTTCTTAACAAAGTGTCAAGGATTTCTGTCATTAATTTGATAAACTATTCTCCATTCACAGCAGCCTTAACCGCCCAGGGCAGCGGAC
>JAPYUT010000065.1 GCA_029940475.1 Verrucomicrobiales bacterium
AGAGTTTCAATCCAGAACAAACGATTCACTCTGGTGAATAACAAGAATGGGGAGGAGCTTTTCGACCTCCAGACCGACCCTGGCGAAACGACAAATGTGATCGCTGAACATCCCGAAGTCGTGGATCAACTGCGTAAGATTTACGATCAATGGTGGATCAGAATGCAGGCGGGGCTGGTGAACGAAGACGCCTACCAGCCGACCGTGAAGTAGGTTTTCCGGTGAAAACACAGAGCCTCATTGAATGACCCAATTGAATGTCCTATGAAGAAACGAACAGTCGTGGTTTCGTGGCTTTGCAATGCGCCGAAAAGTATGGCATCAAAGCTAGTAAGACTTACAAGATTGCCTTCAAAAACATTCGTATCAGGGAGATTGCGAGTTCCTGAATTTACTTCGATATAAAAAATTAAAACAAGGGTGGCGTTGGTCGCTTAAAGGGGCACCTCGTGGTATTCCAATGCCCACTCGCGCATGAAGCGCACACGTTCCGGGATTACCTTGTAAATGATCAACTGCGGGTTGTCGGCACTGCCGAGATATTGGCGCAGCAGGGCATTGGAATCCCAGATTGCCTTGATTTCACCTTCATCCTCGAGCACCTCGGCGATGCCGGTGATGCGAACCTGGTCGTGGGAAGGTGACATGTAACAGAGTTCAACCTTCGGGTTGGCGGCAATCTCCGCGGTCTTGCCGTAGTTCTTGAGGTTGGCGATGTAGACGGTGAAGCCGTCGGTCTTCACCGGGGAGACAGGCCGCAGCCGGGGCTGGTCACCGTCCATGGAGGCAAGTTGCGGAAATTTGGAAGCCTTGATGCATTCGAGGGCAAGTTGAGGAAGTTTGGCTTGGTCAATTGGGTCGGGTACTGGCATGGTGATGGCCGATTGGCACACAAGGTATTACTGGATACCTGCCAGCAAAGTCAACCAATGCGCCTGTTCTGGATTTTTTTAACCCTTGCCGGAATCTTTTTTATCCCGTTTGCCGTCTGGGGTGGCTGGTTTGAGGGCTGGTTATCAGGAAAGGGGGCGAGCGTGTGGCTTGAGGGATACGGCAAATGGGCATGGGCTGCGGGCTTGGTTTTGCTCAGCTGTGACTTGATCCTGCCGATCCCGGGAACCGCGGTGATGGCGGCACTTGGACTGGTGTATGGACCACTGCAGGGAGGCTTGATCAGCGCGACAGGGTCGATCTTGTCAGGACTTCTTGCCTATGTTCTCTGCAGGAGCCTTGGTCGCCGGGCGGCGCAAAGGCTGGCCGGTGGGGAAAGCCTTGAGCGGGGTGAGGAACTTTTTGCCAAGACCGGTGCCTGGCTTGTGATCCTGTCGCGCTGGTTGCCGTTAATGCCGGAAGTTATTGCCTGCATGGCAGGGCTGGCAAGCATGCGATTTCGTGTTTTCATGACGGCCCTGGTTTGCGGAAGCGTTCCGCTTGCGTTTGTTTTTTCTGCAATTGGGGCAGCGGGAGAACAAAGGCCGATCCTGTCGATTGCACTCAGTATTTGTATACCTCCTGTTTTATGGCTGTTGGTGCGTCCGCTGATCCTCCACAAGGCCGGCGATAAAGACTGATAATTGCGCAATAATAAGACAAATTTCAGTGGCTTGTGACGCTTGTTTATTAGAAGCTGTAACGAACAGGTTTCCTTCGGCTTGCCAGATCCACCATGATAAATATTCAAAGATTTTTCCTGTCATTGTGTTGCCTTGGTGCCCTGGCCGGGACAAGCGGTGCCGGTTCGCTGCAAATCCTCAAGGAGCGTGAGAGGAAAGTGAAGGCAATAGTGAGTGAGGTGATGCCATCGGTGGTGGCTGTGGTCGGCCTCAAGCAACCTGCGACCGGTAGTGGCGTGATCGTCAGCGAGGACGGCTTGATATTGACAGCGGGTCACGTGACGGAAGCTGCAGGTGAAGAACTCACCATTTATTTTCCGGACGGACGCAGCGTTAAGGGTAAGTCGCTTGGATTTAATCTTAGCCGTGACGCTGGCCTTGCGCAGATTACCGAGGAGGGTAAGTGGCCTTATGTGAAAATGGGAGACTCCGAAAAGGCGGAACTCGGGGACTGGGTCGTGGCGATGGGACATCCCGGAGGTTTTGATTTACATCGCAGCCCCCCGATTCGACTTGGACGGCTGGTTAGCCTCGGGGAAATGGGGATGCTGGGAACAGACTGCACACTTGTCGGGGGAGACTCGGGTGGCCCGTTGTTCAATCTCGACGGCGAAGTGATAGGAATACACTCCTCGATTGGCGGTAGCCTTGCCGAGAACAGGCATGTTCCTTCCGCGGTGTTCAGGAAGGGCTGGGACCGCTTGCTGGCAGGAGAGAGGTGGGGAAACCTGGGAATGATGGCAACAGGGATTGATCCTGACCGACCGATGCTCGGGGTGCAAATGAGCGAGGAGGAGTCGCGGGTGGTAATTAGTGGATTGTTGCCCAATTCCCCGGCGATGCGTTCGGGCTTAAGGGAGGGGGACATTATCCTTGAGGTTGATAATATGAAATCTGAACAGATGTCCGAGGTGGTGGATTATGTTTCCTCGAGGAAACCCGGGGATAAAGTTGAGTTGCTGGTGCTTCGCGGCGGGGATGAACGAAAGTTTTCGGTTGAACTTGCCCGCTGGGAAGACTTGGCCGGGGAGATGGGGCGGGCTGAGCGCATTCCTCCCGAGCCTGAGCCGGCGGGTGATCACCCTCAGCTTGGCGTGATACTGGACGCCGAGGTTGCCGGGGCAGGTGCAAAAATCCATGAAGTGATGGAAGGAACGCCGGCATCGGTTGCGGGAGTGCTTGCCGGTGATGTCGTGACGGCAATTAACGGCGATGAAGTTGACAGTGCTCCGGCCATGGCACGGCTCTTCAGGACATATGGCCCCGGAGAGAAGCTGGATATTACAATCAAGCGGGGGGATGAACAAAAAATCCTGAAAATACAATTAGATGGGCGTTAGCACGGTGGTTGCGACACATTGAAGAACAGCAGAGGATATAATGAAGAAAACCAGGCTCCATTTCATGCTGAAGGTATTGATGGCTTGTGCGTTGATTGCTGTCACGACATTACTGGCAGGGCAAAAACAGGCAACCGCGGAGGATGCCCTTAGACAGCAGTCCAGGGAAGAGCAGGTGTTGGAATTGCTGGCAGTGAGGGCAGAAAACCTTGCTGGCAAGTTGCGGCGGATTTTTGAGGATGCGGGGCAATTCAATCTGGAGATCCCGACCGGGGATGAACTTGAATTGGACATGGAAGTGGATGATCCGCGTATCAGTGCCCTCAGGCAATTCTATCAGGCACAACTTGAGCGCCGCCGTCCTTCACGCAACAGCAAGGATCATCGTAATGCGTTGGCAGAATACAAACCGGTGGTAGCCGATTCCAGGAAGGTTACTGCTATCATCCGTGACCCGTCTAAACGTGGCCAGCAGGTAGCCTTTGCAACGGTTGTCAGCAAAGACGGGTATCTTGTATCCAAGGCCAGTGAACTTCCCGAGGGAGCTATTATCTGTGAGCTTGCTGATGGCAGGAAGGTAGACGCAAAATTGCTCGATACCGAGGAAGCGTGGGACATGGCACTGCTTAAGGTGGATGCCGATAACCTGAATGCGGCACGGCTTGGTGAGGGCAACACTGTTGTTCTGGGGACTTTTCTCGCAGCTTCCGGGACAGGGCAATACCCGGTGGCTATCGGGGTGGCAAGTGTTGCACCGCGTAACTTGTCTCAGGAGAACAGGGGATTCCTTGGCATAGGAATGGAAAACAGCAATGATGGAGTGAGGGTTCGTGAGGTGCAGCCTGATTCAGCCGCGGCAAAGGCGGGACTCGAGAAGGGCGATGTAATTTTTGAGATTAACGATCGCAAGGTCGATGCCCCTGCGCAACTGGCCCAGGTCATTTCCGGAAGCCTGCCAGGTGATGAAGTGAATATTCGGTTTCGCCGCGGAGAGGATGAGCGGGAGGTTACTGCCGTGCTTGGCTTGCGTCCCGTGGATCGGCGGGAAGAAAGGGGATCTGGGCGTGGTAGTAAGTTTGGTGGCGCATTAAGCGAGAAGCGCGGTAATTTTCCCAATGCCCTGCAGCATGACCTTACCCTCCGTCCTAATGAATGCGGAGGACCGCTGGTTAATCTCGACGGAGAGGTTGTTGGGGTCAACATCGCGCGTGGTGGCAGGGTGAAGAGCTACGCCATCACCGCCGGCGACCTGAAGGACTTGTTGTCGAACCTTGAGCTTGGCAGGTTCAGGGTTACTGACGCGGATTCGCTGAAAAAAAGACTGGAGACTGTTGATGAGTAAATTTCAGGAATTGAGCGTCGCCTTGAGCGTGCCCGCAAGCGGGGGGAGGCTGCCCGCAAGGAGATTGAACGTGCAACTGAACGCTAGTTTCCCACGTTGAAGGCTTTATTATGTGAAGATTGGTGGCTGTGCTGGGAGAAGAACTTGAGGCGTTAATACGGGCATGAGTAGCCTAGAATTCCCTGTCCTCCCGGCAAAAAATAACTGTGTAATAAGCGTTTCGTCCGGTCACCGGACATTGAATTATTTGAGGACATGACAAAACAGGAAACAAAATTACGCTGGGGAATCCTGGCGACCGGGCATATAGCCGGAGCTTTTGCCGAGGGTGTTAGGCATTCACAAGCAGGGACGATCGTCGCGGTTGGCAGCAGGAGTCAGGAGTCCGCGGACAGGTTTGCTGAGCAATTCGGCGGGATACCAAACAGGCATCCGAGCTACGAATCGCTGCTGGCAGATCCTGAAGTTGATGCCGTCTACATTGCCACACCTCATCCAATGCACCGGCAATGGGCGATCAGCGCTGCAGGTGCCGGTAAGCATATCCTGTGCGAGAAACCTATTGGCATGAATTCAATTGAGGCTGAGGAAATTATTGCCGCAGCCAGGGAGAACGATGTTTTTTTAATGGAGGCCTACATGTATCGCTGCTCTGCCCAGACCGCTGAGGTTGTCAGGCTGATTGATGAAGGGGCAATCGGTGAGGTGAAGTCGATTGAGGCTTCATTTTCTTTTGATATTGGTCCCGATCCGGAAGGCCGGCACCTCAACAAGGCATTGGGTGGTGGCGGCATCCTTGACGTTGGCGGGTATCCAATGTCAATGGCGATGCTTGTTGCCGGCGTTGCCAAGGGCCAACCTTTCGCCGAACCAGATGCAATCAAGGCGCTTGGACATATAGGCGAGAGTGGAGTTGATGAGTATACCAGTGCCGTGGCCTTGTTTCCCGGAGGAATAACCGCGCGGTTAAGCTGTGGTGTCGCCCTTGAGGAACCCATTAACGTCAGCATTGCCGGCACCGAAGGCAGGCTGTTCATCCCGCTGCCCTGGAAACCGGCGCAGAGGGGGGGAGCCACGCAGTTACATCTTTTCCGCCGGGGCAATGATGTTGCTGAAGTGATTGAAGTGGTGAGCGGGGATTACCTTTATGGTGCTGAGGCTGACACTGTTGCCCGTTTTCTTGATGTCCGGCAGGCGCAATCTCCTGCCATGAACTGGGAGGAGACACTTTGTCTTATGCGTTCCCTTGACTGTTGGCGCAGGGAAATAGGGCTTTATTATCAGGGAGAATAAAATCTTTCCTAAGTAATCACGGTGTTTGCCGTGAGGCTTGGTTTCCGCTATCATCAGTAACGCGGAGGTTTTGTGCGACCCGCATTTGTGATGGAGGAAAATTCCAGTTTCGAATCTGCTGAGCTTGAAGTGAATTCGCAGAACGCTGATTTGGAGCGTGCCCGCCAGGAGCGGCGCGGCCAATTGGTGTCAATGATCACGACGGTTGCAGTGCACGCGATTATACTGCTGTTACTCACTTTGATTTTCGTTTCGCTTGGTCCTGAAGAGGTGCCACAGATTGTGGCTGTTACTGAAAAAGGCCTTGAGCAGGACAATCTCAACAAGAAGGATTTCGCACGATCAGTACAGCAAAAGCCGCAACCGGCGCAAAGCGCTTCAAGGGTCCAGCCTATTGCTGCGGCTATGGCTTCACCGATCGCTGTGCCGACAATAGAGGATCCGGTAGAGGTCCCGGTTGGTATCGGTGTTGATATCGGGCGTGGATTTGGATTCGGGCGGGGAAAAGGTGGTGGTGGTGGTGGTGGATCGATGTCTTTTTTTGGAGCTAAAGCAAAGGCAAACAAGGTGGTGTTCCTGGTGGATTTTTCCGGTTCAATGATCAGGGAGGGAGGTGGAGTTCGCCTGGAACGACTGAAGACGGAGCTTGTTAACTCTTTGAGCAAACTGCCCAAGGGAATGGAGTTCCAGGTGATCTATTATTCACACGCTCCATGGCTTGGCGGGGAAACACTTTTAAGCGCCCCGGCAAGGTTTGCCGATAACCCGGCTGACAGAATCCCTTGGAGCCAGGCCACCAAGGAGGGAATTGCAAAGGCAATCAATGATGTGCGCATGGCTCAAACGCAGGGAGGAACCCGCTGGAAGCCGCCACTTGAACTTGCCCTTGCGATGCGCCCGGCACCTTCACTGATTTGGTTACTATCTGATGGCGCGGCCGATGATCGTGAGGAGGTCCTGGAGGATATGCAGAAAATCAATCCCCTGAACGTGCCGATCAACACCATCGGCCTTGAGTTACCAGGCCCGGGGTTCACCTCTCTTGTTGGTATTTCCCGCCGCACCGGGGGACAGGCGAGTATTGTCATTAAGGGGCGGCTCTACACCGGGGCTGCAGCTTTGAGGTATGCCACGGATGAATTTGGGGGAGGGGCTGATTTTCAATGAGTTAAATATTTTTTTACGGTTCTGTTTTTTCGGGAAAAACCTTCTATGAATACGATTAAAGTAATGCGCGGAACGTTTTTCCTGCTGTTGACAGTGTTTGCTCTTGGTGTGTGCCCGGCAGCGGATAAGCCGCCCAATATCCTGTTTATCATGGCCGATGACCTGGGAATCGGTGACCTGTCGAGTCACGGGGCGATGGATATGCGCACCCCGAACATTGACGATCTGATGGTTTCGGGGTGTCGCTTCAGCAATGCCTACGCAAATTGTCCTGTCTGCTCTCCGACTCGTGCGGCATTCCTTACAGGGCGTTATCCCGACATGGTGGGGGTGCCCGGGGTGATCCGGACACATCGCGTGAGTAACTGGGGGTATCTTTCTCCCGAAGCGGTAACCCTGCCCCAGGTCTTGAAGAAGGCGGGTTACCATACCGCGCTCATTGGCAAGTGGCACTTGGGATTAGTGGAACCTAATACACCGATTGGACGCGGGTTTGATCATTTTCACGGTTTCCTTGGGGACATGATGGATGACTATTATAAGCATCGGCGACATGGAGTGAATTATATGCGCCTGGGAAGGAAAATGATCGACCCGAAAGGACACGCGACCGATCTTTTCAGTGACTGGGCTGTGGATTACATCAAGCAACGCTCGGATCAAGCGTCGCCGTTCTTCTTGTTCCTGGCATACAACGCGCCGCACACTCCGATCCAGCCGCCGGAGCAATGGCTGGGTAAGGTAAAGGCGCGCGAGAAAGGCATTAATGAGAAACGGGCTAGACTGGTGGCCCTGATAGAGCACATGGATGAGGGGATTGGCAGGGTGCTTGCTGCCCTGAAGGCGAGCGGGCAGCAGGACAACACATTGGTCGTGTTCACCTCGGACAATGGCGGGCAGGCTAATGTCGGGGCCCGAAATGCACCCTGGAGAGGTGAGAAGCAGGAAATGTGGGAAGGGGGACTGCGTGTACCGACTTGTGTTCACTGGCCGGGAAAGATCGAGCCGGGTGCACGGTTTGAGGGAGACTCAATGACAATGGATTGGTTGCCAACCTTTGCGGAAGTTGCCGGGGTAAATTGCCCCGAAGGGATTGAAGGGCAAAGCCTGTGGAGTGCGATGAATGGCAGAGGAAGCGACCCGGGTGAGCGGGCACTGATCTGGGTGCGTCGGGAAGGTGGTTCAAAATACGGTGGCCAGGATTATTATGCGGTGCGGCGGGGGCCATGGAAATTGTTACAGAACACTTCCCTTGAACCTTTTGAATTGTATAATCTTGAGAACGACCCGCAGGAGAGCACCCCGCTTGCAAAGTCCGTGAAAGAGCGAAGGGAGCTTGAATCCTTGTTACGGGAACATGTTCGGCGTGCCGGGTTCATCCCCTGGCAGGGACGAGTTCCGGATCAGGAACGCGTCAAGTGATATACCTTGTGTGAGCTGAGAGATGTTTTGCTTGCATCAGGGGCACTGCAAAACTAGGTTGCCTCCCCCCTGAAAAAGTCTAATTTTAGCCATTAACGACTCATCGCGATGAAAGCCGACCTGCATCCCGAATACCAGATCACCACGATCACCTGTGCCTGTGGATCGGTTTATGAGACCCGTTCCACGGTTCAGAATCTCAAGGTTGGTATCTGCATGCAGTGCCATCCGTTCTTTACCGGCGAGCAGCGCTTTGTCGATACTGCAGGAAGGGTGGAGAAGTTTGCCAAGCGTTACGGCAGTATGCAGGCTCGTCGTGCTGATAAGGCAGAGGAGGTAAAAGAAGAGCCGGAAGCAGCTTCTGCTCCCGTCTAGCGACGCCGGATCAGACGGCAATGATCCCGGATATTTTTCGATCGGGATGCATGCCTTTTGGCCTTTGCAAGCCAGGAATTCAAGTCCTGCTAGCTTACAATTAATTCCGCTTAACCCGATTTTAGCGCGATGGATTTCGAACCGCTTATTGAGAAGAAACGCAATCGACTGGTTGAAATTGAGCAGGCGATGTCGGCTGAGGATTTTTATTCAGATCAACGGCATGCTGCTGAGGTTTCTCAGGAATATAATTACATTAAAAAGTTACTGGTAAATTGGGAGAGGTTTGCGGTTTTACTTCGACAGCTTGAGGATAATCGCGAGTTGGCAAAGGGCGATGACGAAGAGATGGCAGCGCTTGCGGACGAGGAGATTCCTGAACTGGAAAAGAACGTTGATCGCCTCGGTGCTGAGGTTCAATATGCGCTTTTGCCCAGAGAGAGAACCGAAGATCGCGATGCTATCATTGAAATCCGTGCAGGAACAGGAGGTGATGAGGCTTCGCTGTTCGCCGGGGATGTGTTGAGGATGTATCAACGGCATGCGGAACTTAAGGGCTGGAAGGTTGAATCTCTGGAGGCGAGTCCTTCAGGGGTTGGTGGGTTCAAGGAGGTGACGGTGAAAGTGAGCGGTGACGAGGTTTTTCGACGTTTGAAGTATGAAAGTGGAGTGCACAGGGTGCAGAGGGTTCCGGAAACTGAAACACAGGGGCGCATTCATACCTCAACTGCAACTGTAGCGGTCATGCCGGAGGCTGAGGAGGTGGACGTTGAACTGAAGCCCGAGGAGTTGAACATACAGGCTACCCGATCGGGCGGCCCGGGAGGACAGCACGTCAATACCACGGATTCCTGCATACAGGTAACGCACCTGCCCAGCGGGATTATGGTTCGCTGTCAGGACGGAAGAAGCCAGACGAAGAACAAGGAAAAAGCGCTTACTATTTTACGCTCAAAACTTCTTGAGGCTAAACAACAGGAAGAGACCGCAAAGTATTCCGAGCAGCGTCGTAATCTCATTGGCAGCGGAGGCAGGGAAGAAAAAGTCAGGACCTATAATTTTCCACAGAACAGGGTGACCGATCATCGCATCGGGTTGACCTTGTATAACCTTGAGGGAGTCCTTGCGGGGCAGATTGATGAGCTCGTTGAGGGCTTACAGGCCTCAGAGATGGAGGCGCGCCTGCAGGAGGCCGGCCTGGGCTAGGATTTTTTTGTGAACTTAATGAAAACGTTGCTGGATACCCTTCAGGGCGGGACAAAGTATCTAGAGCAGCGTGGAGTGGAGGAGGCTCGCCTCAATATGGAATACCTGCTGGCGCAGGTCTTGCAATGTGAGCGGATGGACCTTTACCTTGATTTTGATCGTTTAATGCTTGAGGAGGAATTGATTCCGTTAAGGGATTTATTGCGCAGGAGGGGAGAGCGGCAACCCCTTCAACACCTGTTGGGCTCGGTTGATTTTTGTGACAGAAGTTTTGCCAGTGATGCCAGGGCGCTTATTCCCCGACCCGAGACGGAAGAGCTTGTCGGTATTATCATTTCACGTTTTGCGGGAGACAGGCAACCGGCAGCAGTTGCTGATGTGGGCTGTGGTTCCGGGGTGATTGGCTTATCACTGGGCTTGGAGTGGCAACATTCCACAGTAACGCTTACGGACCTTTCTGCTGATGCGCTTGCCCTAGCCAGGGAAAATGCCGAGCGTCTTGCGCTTGATTCGCAAAGACTGTGTTTCATCGAAGGTGACCTGCTTGCCGGAATCCAGGAGGTATTTGACCTTGTTGTTGCGAACCTTCCCTATGTGGGCACAGGCGATATTTCCGGGTTGGCTCCCGAATTGCGTCATGATCCCGTACAGGCACTGGATGGTGGAGTGAGTGGCACGGAAATTATCGAGCGGTTGGTTCGCGAGCTTCCGGGAAAGATGTCGCCGGGTGGAATGCTTGCCCTTGAGGTCGGCGAAGGGCAGGGGGAGGATCTTGCAGGTATGATGTCAGCGGCGGGATTTAATGAATGTGATTTAGTGAAAGACATCACGGGTATTAGCCGTTTTATACTGGCGACATGTTAACTGCAGACTGAAAATTTCGACTTCATGGAAAAGCTCCTCGTCCACGGTGGATCCCGCCTCAATGGAACTGTTGCCATCAGCGGTTCTAAGAACAGTTCACTTCCGATCATGGCGGCGTCACTGCTGACCCGGGAGAGGTGTGTAATACGCAGGGTGCCTGATCTTAGTGATACCAATTATATGGTTCGGATTCTAGCGACGCTGGGAGCGAACATTGAACGGGCTAGTGGTAATGTCATTATCAATGCCGAGAAGATTTCCTCTCAGGCTCCCTATGATCTTGTGCGTAAGATGCGCGCTTCGGTTTGTGTGCTTGGGCCACTGGTGGGGAGGTTGAGAAGTGCCGTTGTATCGCTGCCGGGAGGATGCGTGATTGGGGATCGCCCGATTGACCTGCATTTGCGCGGGCTTGAGGCGCTCGGCGCAACAGTGGAAGTCAAGGGAGGCGACGTAAGTGTCTGCGCCGCTGATGGCTTGCGCGGAGCGGAGATCAACATGCGGGGCAAGCACGGGTCAACAGTCCTTGGCACCGGGAATGTGATGATGGCTGCAGTTCTGGCGAAGGGGCAAACTATTATCGAGGGAGCTGCCGCGGAACCGGAGGTTGTAGATCTGGCGACCTTCCTCAATGCCATGGGTGCGCGAATTGTAGGTGCAGGAACCCGCACGATCGTGATTGAGGGAGTTGATGAACTGGGGGGGGCGGAACACGTGGTAATTCCCGATCGAATTGAGGCGGGCACATTCCTTATTGCCGGGGCACTTGTCGGCGATGACGTGACACTGGAGAACGTGTGCAGTGCTCACTTGCGTGAGCTTATCGCTTTTCTTAAGCAGTCAGGGCATCCGGTCAATGAACTTGACGGCGACAGGATCCACATATCTGCCGGTGTTGAGTTGCGGGGGAATGATCTTGTTACAGGTCCCTACCCGGAATTTGCCACTGACATGCAGGCACAGATATGTGCTCTTTGCGCCACAACTCCTGGTATTAGCGTTGTGACGGAGGCCATTTTTCCACAACGCTTCATGCATGTGCCGGAACTTAATCGGATGGGAGCCAATATCCGCATGGAAGATGCAACGGCGATCATCAGGGGGGTGGATAAGCTCAGTGCTGCGCCGGTGATGGCGAGTGACTTGAGGGCTTCTGCAGCACTTGTAATTGCCGGCTTGGGGGCTGAGGGGACGACAGAGGTGAATCGCCTCTATCACATTGACAGGGGCTATGAGAATATTGATGACAAGTTACGTCGGATCGGGGCAAGGGTTGACCGGGTCAAGCAATAGGCTAGTGACATTATGGTTCGCGGGTTAATTATCATTCTGAATCGTCAACTTCAGGAACATCGGTAATTTCGGCTTCATCTTTCAGTTTGGCGACATACTCATTGAGTTTGGCGTCGTGATGTTCCGCATTGATGCGCGCGGTTATTTCATCCTGTAATTTTTCGAAAGGAATCGGCTTGGGTGGGCGTCGGTCGGTTAGTTTAGCCAGGTGCATCCCCCACTGGGTTGCGAATACCGGGCTGATCTCGTTGATCTCCATCGAGAAGGTGATGAGTTCAAATTCGTCCATCAATTCTCCGCGTTTGTACCATCCCAGGTCGGCTTCCTCCTCCGGTTTTTCGCTGTGCTTTCTTACCAGAGCCATAAAATCTTCACCGTTTCTAGCGGCTGAGCGGATGCCACGAAGCTCAGCGAAGATATTTTCGCGGTTCTCTGCCTTACTGAGGGATTTAAAAATGTGCAGCGCCCTGACCTCCTCGGGACTCATGAAATCCTTGAGGTTTTCTTCATAGTGGCTTTGCAGTTGTTTTTTGCCGGGTGAGGGTAATTCTCCAACAATTCTGGATATCAATGAATCCACCCGGATGCTGCCGGCAATGTCCCCGCGGATTTCATCTTCCTGGCCTTCGCTGATTCCAAGCTTGAAGTAAAACTCCTCATCACTGCCGTATTCCTTTTTGAGCGTGTCAAGCCGGGCGTCTACGACATCACTTCCCGGCTCATCAATGACTTCCAGGGCTTTTTGCGAGATCAGGACGCGGGCAATAATATTGTCCTTGGCATAGCCCATGAACTCATCGTCGCGTTCACAGCACGAGACGTTTGCCTGTCGCTCGAAATGAGCTTTAATCTGGCTGAACTCGGCGTCCAGAAGGGCGTCATCGACTGGTTCTCCGTTGATTTTTAAGGGCATTGCTGATTTGGAGGGGCGTGGAATTGCGCTATCTTTGTGGACTTATGCGCATGTATTTATTAATCCCTGCAATGCACTGTCTTGCAACGGGTTTGCTTCTGGGTCAAGAGCCTGCCGCTTCGGAAACGCCCATTCCCGGAGAAAAGGCGTTCCCTGGGCGGGCAATCAGGGTTCCTCTTGGGGTAAAAGAAAGTAAACCCGTCATACCAAGTGTTGAGGAACTCATTGAGAAGAGTCGTGATGCCAAGGTTGAAGCAGACCGGTTGTGGATTGTTATTGAGCATGCGAAGAGCGGGGGAATTAGCCTCATTGACCTGGATAAGGATGGCAGTTGCTACCTGATTGAGCGAGAGCGGTTCAGGACGGGCGGGGATTCTCCCTTTAAGCAACCAACAGGCAATTTTGTACGGTTTGGAAAGACGATCCCCCGTGCGCTGCGGGAAAACATGATGGATTTGGCTTGCCGGAAATCCGTGCTCTTTGGTGTTGGCGGGGTGCGGCCTTTGTCGAAGGTTGAATCAACCAGGATGCGCCTTGGTGTTGCGGGGAATTATGGACGAAGCGTGCACACCTCGCTCTTGGCCCCTTTTGACCAGTATCCGGAGGCATTCAGGGAAGCAGTGATGAGTTTGCTTGCCACGGCACGGGCAATGCCGCTTAGGAAGACGGTTCGAGGGCTTGTTTCAGCGCAATTCATTGACCCGAGGCAGGCCAAACGCCTGACTGTGCTTGGCGGGCAGACCCTGGTGGCAGTACGGGATCCGGGGAAAGAGGCAACAGTTCTTCCTCCCGCAGTGGCTGCGGCCCGGATGCCGGGGCGCATGGTGGTTGTTGAGAATGAGGAGGATTGGCAGCGTGTTCTCAGTTATCTGAGTGGCGGAACCGGGCAGGTAAAGGACAAGCATTGCCTGATATCCGTAGGGGCACATTGCTACCGGTTGTTTGTCGAGCCGCTGGGTGAATAGGTCGAAAAATTGAGCTTTTTCGGCTTTTTGCTTTTCGATTGGCCATAAGTTTGTTAATAAGTTCCGGTGTTTTTAATAAAATTTAAAATTTTCAGGGCAAGTCATCAGAACCACATTGTTCTGATTTTGTCAGCAGTTATACTCTTTATGCTCAGAGTGGATGTGCCTGCGGCTGCTCTGCAGGTTCCGAAAGGTGCAGAGCGTATCGTGCTGGCAACATTGCCGACAGTATCACCTGACGGTGAGCGGGTTGGATTTGTGTGGGCTGGTGATATTTGGACGGCGTCAATTAAGGGAGGTCGGGCACAGCGGATTACAACGCACCTTGCCGAGGAAAGTTCACCGGTTTTCTCCCCAAATGGCAAGGAAATCGCCTTTACCAGCCAGAGAACGGGAACCTGGCAGGTATTTGTCATGCCTTCTGCGGGGGGTGTGGCTCGACAGCTGACCCATCATACCGAGGGGCATTCCCTGATGGATTGGTATCCGGACGGCAAGCATTTGCTTGTGCGTGCACGACGCGACCAGCGAGGACCCAAGAGCGAGCGTTTTTTTAAAATTTCGCGGCGGGGAAGGAAAGCAGAGCAACTGCTATTTGATGCTGCAGGCGACGAGGGGCGGGTTTCTCCTGACGGCAGGCAGGTATTATTCCAGCGAGGCGGTGCCGGACTTTATCGAAAAGGCTACAGGGGCAGTCAATCGGCACAGAGCTGGTTGTGGAATGGCAAGGAGTTTTCCAAGGTCGTCGTTGACAGCAACAGCAACCGATCTGCGAGGTGGGGCAGTGGCGGAGGGGAAATATTCTATGTCTCAAGTAAGGACGGCAATTTCAATCTTTACCGCAGGCAGCTTGATGGAGCCAAGGAGCATCAGCTGACCTCCTTTGAGAATGATTCCGTGATGTTTCCAGCCGTGTCCAGGGACGGGTCGGTTGTGGTATTCCGGCACCTGGCCGATTTTTATCGCCTTGGCCTGAGTGAAAAGAAGGCCAAGCCGGAGAAGATTGTCTTCTGGAGTCAGGGTGAACGGCTTGGTAATGAGCGCGTGCGTAACCTGGAGTTGCGCCGTGCAGACCAGGTAAGTTTCTCAAAAGACGGCCTGGAGATTGCATTTGTGGCCGGCGGTGACCTTTGGGTCATGGATACTGTCTTGCGTGAACCAAGAAGAGTGACGGATACCCCCGCCGAGGAACGCGAACCTGTATTTTCTCCTGACGGGGCATCGCTGATATATATTCGTGATGATGGGCACACGGCACAGATGTGCAGGGCGCGGCGGGGGGATGCTGCCCGTTATTGGTGGCAGAATGACTCTTTTGAAAACGAGACCCTGACGCCAAGGAAGGATGTGATTGAAGACATTATCTACAGCCCGGATGGCAAATGGATCTCGATGATCAAGGGTAACGGTGATCTTTGGGTTACGGATGCGGACGGCAAGAATGGCCACAGGGTGGTCGAGTCATGGTATGCCCCGCGTTATGACTGGTCACCGGACAGCAAGTGGCTTGCCTATTCAGTTTATGACAACGACTTCAACCGTGATGTCTGGATTGTCCCGGTGGACAACTCACGGGAGCCCTTCAACCTGTCGCGGCATCCTGATTCTGATGGAGGCGTGCGCTGGTCACCTGACGGCAAGTTACTGGCCTTCACCGGAAGACGGTATGCAACCGAGACGGATATATATTACGTTTGGTTGAAGAAAAGCGACGATGAGGCCAACTCCCGTAAGCGAACTGTCAACAAGGCAGTCGAGACCATTGGCAAGTTGCGTCCAAAGCCAAAACCAAAGCCGGCCCCGAAGGAACCTGCCGGGGCGGAACCAAAGCCCGGGAAGTCCGGGGAGGACAAGTCCAGACCGGAGAACGGCCTGATCAGGGCCTTGCGTGTCCTTTTCGGCCTGCCGGATGCTGAGGTGGCAGGAAGCGGCAAGGCAAAGCCGGTGAAAGTTTCCCCGGCTGGTGCGAAGAAACCGGCTGCTGTGAAGAAACCGGCGGCTCCTGCAAAAAAGAAGCCGGGCGGGGTGGTTATTGATTTTGAGGGAATTGAGGAGCGTCTGCACCACATTTCAATTCCCGATTCGACTGAGCATTCCCTCTTCTGGTCGCCGGATTCCAAGAAGTTGGCATTTTCCGCAAAGATCAATGGGGTTGAGGGGATCTTTGCCGTGGAGTTTCCCGATAAAGTCTCGAAACCGGCGATGCTGTTGTCGAAGAAGGTTGTTTCACCGCAGTGGATTTCCCGTGACAGTCGATTGATCTACTCGGTCAGCGGCGTGCCGGGGTCTTTCGCCAAGGGCAAGGCGGAGAGTTATCCATTCAAGGTTTTTATGCAGCGCGACCAGTCCGCACATCAGCGGGTTGCCTTTCGCCAGGCCTGGCGTGCGATGCGTGATAATTTCTATGATCCTGCGCTCAATAATCGTGACTGGGGTGCGGTGAAAAAGAAGTATGAGGGCATGGCGGCCCGGTCGGCGGACAAATATGCTTTCAGCCGTGCGGTTTCGCTGATGCTCGGCGAGTTGAATGGCTCGCACCTGGGATGTCGCAGGGCTTCTTCAACCTTGTATCAGCCTCCGGGGTGGCGTGAGCAGACGGCGCATCTCGGGCTTATCTTTGAGGGTTCCCATGACGGGGAGGGATTGAAGGTTTCCAGGGTGTTGTCCGGGAGTCCGGCTGACCGTGTGGAGAGCAGGATAGTGCCGGGGGAGGTGATACTGCAGATCGATGGCGAGGAGGTTGGTGTTACCACTGACATGACAACAGTCCTCAACGGTTTGCCGGCACGTGATATTCTGCTGAAGGTTCAGGAGGGGGGCGAAGAGGGTAAATTGCGTGAGGTGTCGCTCAGGCCCATCAGCTACACCGCCGCGAGGTCTTTACTTGCCGCGGACTGGATTGAGGAGACGCGTCGGCAGGTCGATGAGCGCTCGGGCGGCAAGCTCGGTTACCTCAATGTGGCGCGCATGATGTGGGAGGAGTTTCATGAGTTTGAGCGCGAGATCTACGCGCAGGGGGTGGGTAAGGACGGATTGATTATTGATGTGCGCAATAACGGTGGCGGATTTACCGCTGATCACCTGCTGATGGTGCTGACCCCGATTTTGCATGCGCAGACCGTGCCGCGTGGCGGCGGCCCGGGTTACCCGGGTGATCGCAGGGTGTATGCGAGTTGGGAGAAGCCTGTGGTGGTTTTATGCAACCAGAACAGCTTCAGCAATGCGGAAATATTCAGCCATGCGATCAAGAACCTGGGGCGCGGAAAACTGATTGGTGTGCCTACTGCGGGCGGGGTGATCTCGACAGGCTCGAAGTCGATCATGGATGTCGGTTCCATCCGCATGCCATTTCGAGGATGGTTCCTGCCTGACGGTCAGGACATGGAACGCAACGGGGCAGTGCCTCATCACGTGGTGTGGCCTTTACCGGGAGAACTCTCCGCGGGCAAGGATCGCCAGCTGGAGAAGGCCGTTAAGGTGCTTAAAGCCGATGTTGAGACTTATAAAAAACGGGCCAGGGAAAAGCCGACAAGAGCCAGTCAACGTTAGGATTGTCAGGTGCCATTGGCGGGCAGGTTTGCAGTGCTTTTTTGCAGGGGCAAGAATGGCGGAGGGGGTGGGATTCGAACCCACGAGACCTTGCGGCCTGCCGGTTTTCAAGACCGGTGCATTCGACCACTCTGCCACCCCTCCAAATTCTTGACTATAAACGATTTATGACCTCCCCGGAAGGTTGTGTTTTTGTTTGTAATTGACGTGTCTGCCAACCGGGTGCCAATTGTGTGTCATGGCGAAGAGGCATTTGAAGGGAAAAGAAACGTTAAGAGTCGGGGACGGCATCGGTGATGTTCATATTTCACGAATCTTCAAAAGGGGCAAGGAAAGATTTCAGGTTGAATGGTATGAAGGTGGAGAACGCCGGCGGCGATCCAGATCAACACTAGAAGAGATTCGCCGGTGTGCTGATGAGATTGGGAACAACCTTAAACAAGGCGATCAGGAGGCCAATACCTTCACCGGAAGCGAGAAGCTGCAATATCAAAAGGCGATGGGCGCCCTGGAAGGCACGGGCTACACCCTGGTTGATGCCGTGAAGGCATTTGCCAAATCACACAAGACCCTAGGTGAACGCGGCACGATCCCGGATGCTGTTGATTACTTTATGACATATTGCCCGGAAGACCGCAGGATCGTGACGGTGAGCGAGGCGGTGGCTGGGTTTCTCGAATACAAACAGCAGGAGATCGATCCAAAGTCATTTAGGGATTACCGCTGCCGACTGACGGAAATGGCTGACGTCTTCGACTGCAACCTGGAAAACGTTACCGAAAAGAATCTGCGCACCTGGATTGAGAGCTTGACGGTAAAGGAAGAGAAAAATGGCATGGGCAAAATGGGCGACCCCATTTCAAATCAAACCAGGCGCGGCTACCTTGCAAAGATTCACGCTCTTTTCAAGTGGGCAAAAAAGAACAACTACCTGCCGCCAACGTTGTCAGCAGCAGAAAGTCTTTCGCAGGTCGTCAAAGCTCGCAATAGCCGGATCTGGTTTGTGCCAAGGGGGAGTGCCGCCATTATGACAGTGAAACAGGCTGATGCGCTTGTCCGTGGCGTCCGCGATGACAATCGTGCATATACCGCGCTGCTGTTGTTCGCCGGCTTGCGTCCGAGTGAATGCCTGAGATTGCTCTGGGAGCATATAGACTTCGACACGGGACACATTGAGATCATACCAGAGGTAGCGCGGAAGGTAGGAGCTGATCGTTATGTGCCGCTAGAGGACAACCTGCGGCAATGGCTTGAACCATACAGGAAGGAGAGCGGGAGTATTGCCTATAAAACGGCTAACACCATGTTGACCGGGGAAGCCGTGAAGAAGTTGAAAATATTTCCCAGCTGGATCGGGGACATACCTCGCCACAGCTATGCCAGTTATCGCCTAGCCATTTTTCCTGACAAGCCGAAGCTGGCTGAATACATGGGGAACAGCGTGAAGGTGATCAACAAGCATTACCGCCGCCCAGTTCTCGAAGAGGCTGGCAGGGCATATTTCAGCATCGTTCCCCAGGCGTAACGCCTCCCAGGAGCCTACCTGGTAAAAAAAAATTGCATCGTCGTAAGGCGTTGCTGTTGCAGTCGTTGCGCTGTTCGAGTGCAGTGATAATGCCCTCCGGATACCTTCCCTGACCTATCGCCGAAGGCTGGATCCGATAAATTACGGGTCATGAACAATATTCATAAAAAAAGCTCTGAAATACGAGCGCAGTATCTGGAACAGGCGGGCAGGGCGAAAGCTGCCGGCGCACCTGTTGATGTTAACGAGGCAAGCGCCTGGATCCATAAAACGCCCAGGACGCTACGCCGCTGGATAAAGGAGGGCAAGGTGGAGGCAACTAAACTTTCCGGCAGATGGGTTGTGGCCTGGAGCGAATTAAACCGGCTAACCGGAGGTGGCGACAATGCATAACGCGTTCACCTGCGAGGAAATGGTAAAGACGCCGGAGCTGGCTAAGCGGCTGGGTGTATCACAGCGCACAATTGCCCGATACCGGAAGGAGGAACGCATTCCATTTCTCAAGATTTCACCGCGCACAATATTTTATGACATGGAGAAAGTCGAACGTGCATTGAAGGGGGGGAGGATAACCCAGGGAACAGGCGAATTTATCGAACGCGGGCGGCCGCAGCAGTAAGAAAATGCCGGCCGCCCAAGCAATAGAACGACCTGGTATGAGCAAGGGATCAACGAACTTTGATCTGTTTATAGGTGGGGGTTGGGATGATGCAGGCCTTTCATTAAAGCAATTCCGCATTGTTGCACATATTAGCCGGTGGAATACCGGCGGACACTGGTGTGATTCCAGCGTTAAACAAATGTCCAAGGTTTGCAGGATAGGTCGAAACAACATCAAGCCGACCATCGACAGTCTGGAGGAAAAGGGATTACTTGAGGTGAAAAGGAGGTGCGGTCGGTTTGGGGGAAATAGTTACAGGATAATAGATCCAGCAGTATCTACCCAGATACCTGTAAAGGATTCAGCAGAATCTGAAACGAGTGTCAGCAGTATCTCGTTTAAGAACAGCAGTATTCAGAACGAGCATCAGCATGCACTACCTGGTGATACACCATTACCCCCATTACCCAAGACCATTACCCAACCAACCATAGACGGGTTGGTTGATAAGTTTGGTGTTGGTGGAGGGGATGAACAGAGTGAGGAGGAACAAGCGGTTCAACTGATCAAAGCCCAGGGTGTTTCGCACAAGGTTGCGGCCGGATTGGCGTGCAAACCGGGATGCACTCGGTCATTGGTTCGCGAAGCTGTTGGTGACATGCCGAGTGAGGCAAAGAATCCGCCAGCACTGTTGGTGTATAAAATCAGAACACGACTCGAGGCCAAAGAAGCCAAAAAGCAGGAGGCAAAGAGGAAGACCAAACGACCGAAAATCCAGAAGGAAGAAAGCAAACCGCCGACGGAGGAGGAGAAGGCATATGGTTTGGCTCAGATCAAAGAATTTAAAGAAAAGCATCGTCGTGGGAAATAGGCCAAGACGAAAACAACAGAACAACAACAACAACACCATGTCTTATCTGATATATAACAAGCTGACAGTAACATCTAAGGAAAAG
>JAPYUT010000066.1:0-16801 GCA_029940475.1 Verrucomicrobiales bacterium
CAGCAGCAACAGCAGCAACAGCAGGGTAATCGACCTGGGCAGGGTAACGGGCAAGGCAATACGCAGGGGGGTAATGCCAGTGCCCAGAATGCTCCACGGGTTATTCGGCGTATTCGTGGTGCGGCTGAAAGTGCCTGGGATGATCTGAGAAAGCGTGATCGTGGCACTGAAGCCCTGAGTTCGTTGAAGTCGAAATATCCGGCGCGCTACAGGTTGCTGGTCGATCAATATTATCGATCAGTTCAACAAGGTGACAAGCGGGGTCAGGAGTAGCAGAGTGAATCCTTATGGTTATAAGGTAAATGATGGCAAGATGATGAGAGCGATTCTTGTGATAACAGGGGTGATCTCTTCTGTGCTGTTCTTATCCTGCGGGGGGGTATCGGCGCAGCCTCGGATAGTGACCCTCGAAGGTGATGTGATTGAAGGCAGCGTTGACTCAATTTCTGTTGAGGGTGAGGTAAGGATTGATGGCAAGAAGTGGCCTCTTGACGGGCTTCGCAGTATTGTCCCTGCAATTGCTAATGAGGGGAAAGACATCTCCGAGGGAAGAGTTGTATTAATTTGCGGCAGTGAAATCGCGGCATCTGGTATAAGGTTTTTTGAGGAGGAGTTTATTTTCAGAGTTTCCGGGCTGGGTGAATTGAAATTGCCAATTGATGCAGTGCGGGCAATCCGCTTCGGTGAGTTGCAACGCGGATCGCGCTTCCAGAAGGGACTCCTTGAGTGGCAGGCATCGCGTGAGCAAGACACGATTTTTATCAGTGGCGGAGCAGAGTTACAGGAAGTCGATGGCTTGATTGAGGAGGTTGATGTTAATTCCCTGATTTTTGATCGTAATGATAAATTGCAGGCGGTTCCTCTGGTAAGGGCCTACGGGGTGGTGCTGGCTTC
Source organism: Verrucomicrobiales bacterium (assembly GCA_029940475.1). Taxonomy (GTDB): domain Bacteria; phylum Verrucomicrobiota; class Verrucomicrobiia; order Verrucomicrobiales; family DEV007; genus CACIUL01. Next base: position 895 of record JAPYUT010000066.1, read on the forward strand.
ACCTTTGCTCAAGGAGAATGAACGTCCTGCATGTGTATTTTCCCTGGTTGGCGGGACGCGTTTGCGTGCAGATATCATGGAGTTAAAGGGGGGGCAGGTTGGCTTGTCTCTGGTGGAAGGAGTTGAAATGGTGATTCCCTGGGAACAAATACGCAGGATCGGCATCCGTTCCGAAAGGCTTGAATATTTATCGGATATTGAGGTCTTAAATGATGGTATACGACCGCTCCTGGCACCGATGCGCCATTGGAAGCGTGACCGAACCGTGTCGGGATTACCCCTGAAAATTGGTGATCAGATCTATGATAAAGGCCTTGGCTTTGCGTCCGGGATGTTTGTGACATTTCCCAATGAAGGCCTGCATGATTTGTTTCTTGCTGAGATTGGCATTGATGTTGATGCAGGAATGCACGGTGATTGTGAATTTGCTGTGTTTTGCGGCGAGCGGGAAGTATATCGTAAAAGGATGCGCGGGGGAGAGCCTGCCGAGTTGCTTAAAGTCGATATTACAGGTTCCTCCGAAGTGACTTTACGTGTGGATTTCGGGGAGGATCTGGACATTGCCGACCATGCCGACTGGGGAGACGCATGTTTTTTGCAGCGCACTAAATAGTGCGGTTCATTCAGCGAGCCAAATCCACTGCTTTGACTGGCGGGTGTGGCAGGAGTGGAATTCGTCTGATCCAGGGAAACTAAAGCCTTGCTGATCGGGATTGCCCTGCGGATGACTGAAGAGAGTTCTGCTATTGCTTGATCTCGGTTTCCAGACGCTCACTGAGCCACTGTTTCATCATGCTCTGATAATTGAGAAAGCGCGAGCGAGCGATACGTTTAATGCGGGCCAGCATCCGGGGGTCAAAGCGCAACGTGATGGTAGTTGACTCACGGGAATCCGGTTGATGAATGGAAGCGTGCATCAATCGAGCATCAAGTTGTGTCCCATGCCAATAGTCTGCTTCCTTTGCCTCGTCGTCGAAGTACGGGATTTCGTTCCAGTCTGAGATGGATTTCATATGTCAATATTTTCAAATATTCTGTGCGTTGCGACGATCGTAGAAGCTTTCCTCTTCCTTGGTCATCTCACGTGAAATGATGACTCTGTATCGCTTGCCGTCAGTCCAGAAGATACTGAAGAGCGGACGGAGTCCCACGGAGCGCCCGAGACAGACGTAGCGGGCATCCTCGCTACCGTAGTTGCCATCGGGTAACAGGCGGACGGCGAATGGATCCTCAAAGGACTCTTCGATTTCTTTTGGCGTGACCTTGCTAAGATCAAAACTTACGTCTAACCAGTCAAACTCCATGAGTGTATGTAAGCCAAGTGGGGTTGCGCCGGGCATCTTACCCGGGTTAAAATCAACCTTGCACCTTGCATAGCTTGCATCATGCTTGCGCTCACGCAACGTCTTAACTTCTAATGTGCCATGATTTTCATAGGAATTGACAGCGGGACACAGAGCACAAAGGCTGTGGCTTTGGATGCTGAGTCCGGAGATATTCTCGCTAACGCCCAGAAGAGCTATGACTTGATTGCTGGCTTGCCTGCAGGTCACCTTGAGCAGCACCCCTCCGAATGGATTGATGCAACGCGGCAGGTGATATTGAGCTGCCTTGAGCAACTGGAAGGGCGCCGTGATGAACTCTCTGGCATCGGAGTGAGCGGTCAACAGCACGGCTTGGTTATACTGGATGAGAAGGACCAGGTGATTCGTCCTGCCAAGCTTTGGTGTGACACCTCAACTGTCGAGCAATGCCAATTATTTGAAGCTGAATTCGGTGGGGCGTCGGGGTTGATTGAACTTGCCGGGAATGCCATTCTTTCCGGCTACACTATTCCAAAACTACTTTGGATTAAGCAGAGAGAGCCGGAGAATTTTTCCCGTGTAAAAACAGTCTTGCTGCCGCATGACTATATTAATTTCTGGCTAACCGGCGTAAAGCGCATGGAATACGGGGACGCATCAGGCACTGGAATGATGGATGTCCGGACACGACGATGGTGTCAGGAGCTGGTTGATTTTGTTGATCCATCGGTTGCGGAGATGCTGCCACCGCTGGGATCATCGCTTGAAATGCACGGGCAACTCCGCAATGAGCTGGCAACCGAGTGGGCTCTTGCGCAGGATGTTATCGTTAGTGCTGGTGGTGGTGATAACATGATGGCGGCTATCGGGACGGGCAACGTTACGCCGGGTGTTATTACCGCGAGTTTCGGAACTTCGGGAACGCTTTATGGCGTTTCAGGTGAACCCGCAATTGATGAGGGTGGAGAAGTTGCGGCTTTTTGTGACAGTACGGATAAGTGGTTGCCGCTTGTCTGCACGATGAATGTTACCGTAGTTACTGAGCAGGTTAGGGGATTGTTTGGATTGGATCTAGACGGGCTTGAGAGGGCGGTAGCCAGCTCAGTTCCTGGAGCCGGAGGTATTTGTTTTCTGCCTTATTTAAATGGTGAGCGAACTCCAAATCTACCGGAAGGCAGTGGCGTCATCCATGGCATACGCACTGATAACCTCAATCCGTCCAACCTTCTCCGTGCAGCAATGGAAGGGGCAACTCTGGGTCTTGCCTATGGGCTGGAAAGCTTTCGTGGCATGGGAGTAATTCCTTCCGAAATTCGGTTAACCGGAGGTGGCAGCAACAGTAGAGAATGGCGTCAGATTGCAGCAGATGCATTTAATACACCGGTGGTAATGCTGTCTACTGCAGAGGGCGCCGGGCTTGGAGCGGCAATTCAAGCTGCTCATTGCAGTGCTGGGGGATCTTCGAAATATGATGATCTTTGCACGAGATATGTTGCCCTTGATGAGAATACGCGTTGTGAGCCCGATGCTGGCAATGTGGAGATCTACAGGGAATTGCTGGAGAAACAAACGGACATGACTCGTGAGTTGCATGCTGCCGGACGACTGTAGAAGGTGAAGGCAAAGTTTATCGGTTGGCTTATAGCCATAATAATGCGGGGGGTTGGATTAACCCTGCGGTGGCGGGTTAAAGATTGCTCGGGAGTGACTGAAGATCCTGCTGAAGGCTCGTTGATTCTTGCATTCTGGCACAATCAGATTTTTGGAATGACTTTGTTTTACAATAAGTTCCTGCGTGAGCGTCATGCCACAGTGCTAACGAGCCCCAGTCGTGACGGGGATGTCCTTACCGCTGTTGTGGGGCAATTTGGCTACGATGCAATTCGTGGTTCAAGTAACAAGCGATCAACGGCGGTATTGCGGGAGATGGTTGCGTTTCTTCGTCAGGGCAACGGTAATGATATCGTGATTACACCGGATGGCCCCCGTGGTCCCGTGTATAAACTGCAAGCCGGGGTGATCAAGGTTTCCCAACTAACGGGCGTGCCTGTCCTTCCGATACGGTTGCGCTACAGTAGGGCCATTTCCCTGAAAACCTGGGATAGGTTTCGGATACCTTTGCCGTTTTCACGGGTTGATGTTGTTTTAGAGCGACTAGAAAGATTTTCAGATTTACTTGATAAGCAGGCAATTGAAGAACAGCGGGTGCATTTGGAGAATGTTCTCGAATCCGGTACTTGATCCCGGGGCTGGCGTGTGGTTTAGCATGAGACCAATGCAGTTAATTGATGGAAAGGCCGTATCAGCCCGTGTGCTCGAAGAGTGTAAAGGCCAAGTGGATGAACTTGTAAATAAGGGCTGCAGGCCTGGGCTGGCTGTTGTTTTAGTGGGTGATGATGCTGCTTCACGGGCATATATCCGGAGCAAGGAACGTGCTTGCAATGAGCTTGGGATTCACTCGGTAAAGCTGGAGCTTCCGGTGGAAACAGCGCAGGAAGAATTACTCGCAGCAATCGCTTCGCTAAACGTCGATGCGGATATCGACGGTATACTTGTTCAGTCGCCAACACCCGGGCATATCGATGAAGGGGCTGTTGTGCGGACAATTGACCCGGCAAAGGATGTTGACGGGTTTCATCCTGAGAATGTCGCCAAGCTTGTCCTTGAAGATCCGGGAGGCTTTATCCCCTGTACTCCGCTCGGGTGTCAGAGGTTATTGGGAGATTATGGCATTAATACAAAGGGTGCTCACGTTGTTATTGTTGGGCGCAGCATGATTGTTGGGAAACCAATGGCAATGCTGATGATGGCCAAGGGGATGTTGGGAGATGCGACGGTAACAGTGGCGCACTCAAGAACAGTTGATTTACCTGCTGTTTGTCGTTCTGCCGATATTTTGATTGCGGCGGTCGGACGTCCGGAATTTATAGGTAGTGAGCATATTAAAGAGGGAGCAGTGGTGATTGATGTTGGAATCAATCGGGTTAAGGATGAGGGAGCAAAGCGAGGTTACCGCTTAGTGGGAGACGTGAACTTTGATGCGGTCTCTGAAAGGTGCAAGGCGATCACTCCCGTGCCTGGCGGAGTTGGACCGATGACGATAGCAATGCTGATGAGTAATACGGTGAAGGCCTGCCGGCAGCGGCGGGGTTCCGGGGCGGGTGATTGAGGATGACCGGTTTTTTTTAGCGATGCTTTCCGCGCTAAAAAAAACGAGGAGAGCCCAGTGGACTCTCCTCAATGTGAGACAAGGTTTGAAACCAACAACCAACCGTTGCCCAACAAATAGGAAGAAAGTTTCTCGCGTAAAAGATAAGGTTATTATCGATTTTAAGTCGTTTATTCACCGCGAAGGAAGCTTTTATGTGGAAAACAAGTAAAAAATATCGTGAAATATTGATGGTTAGGCTCTACAAAATAATTATTTTTGCTTAAGTTAATGAGAATCTGATGAATTCCGATGATTCTAATACTAAAAGGGGAAAACTTAGATTCCTGTGGGCGGCGATTGTTTTTCCGTCTCTTGTACTGATTGCGGGGACGGTTTATCTTCGCTTTTCGAATGTCGATCTTCTGGCGGGCCAGGTTTTCTTTGACGGCGATGGGACGTGGCACCTGAAGGATTTTCCATTGTTTGTATTTCTTTATGAGTGGGGGGTGCAACCGGCGCTGATCATTGCAGCAATTGCGATGCTTGTAATCATTGGTGGATTTTTCTCGGGAGTTTTGAGGAGATGGAGGAAAATTGCAGGTTATTTTCTTTTGGTGCTGATTATAGGGCCGGGAATTATTGTTAATGCGATATTAAAGGAGCACTGGGGGCGTCCGAGACCCAATGACGTTGTTGAGTTTGGCGGCATCCATCAGTTTGAGAAAGTGTGGCAATATGATGCCCGGAGTGCCGGAAAATCATTTCCAAGCGGACATGCATCGATGGGGTTTTGTTTGCTGGGGCTTTATTTTGTGGCACGTGCGTTGCGACAGCGGTGGGCATTACCTGCAGTATTCTGCGCTCTTGCAATGGGATTGTTGCTTGGCTTGGCCCGTATTGCCCAGGGGGGGCATTTTGTCAGTGATATACTCTGGTCGGCCGGGGTTTGTTATTTTGTTGCGCTTGGTTTGTGCTACGCGATGCGTCTTCAAAAGCGACCGTTTTATGTAGACGACAAAGAGATGTCATGATGGCGGTTGTGCAATGCCAGAGCTTGAGTTATTTGCCGGCATGATGACCTCCCGGGGCTTTAATTCTGACATTGCTCTTTCCGAGCGGATGTTGAGTTTTTTTGGCAATGACGGGGCGCTTTCAATTTCAAAGGATTTTGAATATCGGCCGCAACAGCAGGAAATGGCTGTTGCCGTGGCGCGCGCGCTTGAGCAGTCCTCGCCTCTAGTCGTGGAGGCCGGCACTGGCGTCGGCAAGTCGCTTGCCTACCTTGCCCCCGCGGTTTCTTTTGCGGTGGAGAATCAGCGCAAGGCTGTTGTTTCAACACATACTATTAACCTGCAGGAACAGTTAATTGACAAGGATTTGCCACTTCTCGCCAAGGTGCTTGATGTTGGGTTTAGTGCCGTGTTGATGAAGGGAAGGGGCAATTATTTGTGCCCGAGAAGGTTGAACCGGGCGCTGAGGGAGGCGGACGATTTGTTTGATACGCAAGATATGGATGAACTTGAGAGAATCAGCGAATGGGCTGACGACACGCGGGATGGGAGTTTGAGTGATCTTGAGTTTGAGCCTAGCCCTCATGTTTGGGACCAGGTCTGCAGTGAAAGTCATATCTGCACACCGAAAAGTTGCGGGCATGATGATGGGTGTTTTTATCAGGAAGTCAGGAAAGAGGTCGCGGGAGCGGATGTGGTGGTTTTGAATCACACGCTTCTCTTCACATTGATGTCGGCAATGGAGGAGTCGGAGGATGCGGGTCAGGGATTTGTATTCCCCGGCGATTTCCTTGTGATTGATGAGGCGCATACACTTGAGAATATAGCAGCTCGGCAACTAGGTATGAGGGTCTCACAGGCGGGTATCATGTTTAACTTACGCCGTCTTTATAACCCCGGGAAGAAGCGCGGCCTCTTTCAGGAGGTGAGACATTCAGAAGGGGCACGGCGTGTGACTGCTCTGGGAGATGCAGTGGGGGAGTTCTTTGATGATATCAGGGGAGCCTGTGAGTTTAATCAGTGGGGCGGGGAATACCGGGTGCGGAAGAGCAACTTCATTGAGGATACGCTGGCTGAGGACTTCCAGGCCCTGGAGCGGGAGGTGAAAGTTGCTGCGGATAAAGTGAGCGCTGATTTAACCAGGGCGGAGTTGCTCGATCTCGGGAGACGAATAAGTCAATCGCGGGTTGCCATTGATTGTTTCCTGCAACAAGCAGAGCAGAGCCATGTCTATTGGGTGGAAAGGCGCAAGGATGTAGCAACCGGGCTTTCCCTGAACAGTGCGCCGAGCGATGTAGCTCCCGGGTTGCGCTCAATGTTTTTCGATAAGGGCAAGAGTTGCGTCGTTACAAGTGCAACTCTTTCTGTTGGCGAGAACCGCGAAACCCTAGGATATTTTCGCCGGAGAGTTGGTGCATCCGAGGTGACTTCGCTGCAGATTGGAAGTCCCTTCGACTATAGTGAGCAGATGAAGATCTTCCTCTCAGGGAGCATGCCTGACCCGAGATCAGTCGAATATGAGGATGCTCTTGCCAAATGGGTTGGTTATTTCATTGATCAATCAGAGGGCAGGGCCTTTGTTCTGTTCACCAGTTACCGGTTAATGAACGCGGTTGCGGAGAAGATGGAGGGTTTCTTTGCAGAAAGAGACTACCAGTTGCTTGTGCAGGGACGAAGGATTGCGCGTCATAAAATGCTGAGTGAATTTCGTGAGGATGTATCGAGTGTTCTTTTTGGAACCGATAGTTTCTGGGCCGGGGTTGATGTCCCCGGGGAAGCGTTATCCAATGTTATCGTTACCCGGCTTCCCTTTGCGGTTCCTGATCATCCCCTGACAGCATCGCGTCTTGAGGTTATCGAGCAATCAGGAGGTAATCCGTTCCTGGAGTATTCTGTCCCGGAGGCAATTCTAAAGTTGCGCCAGGGAGTCGGGCGCTTAATCCGATCTGCCAATGACAGGGGAATTATCGTGATCCTCGATAACCGAGTGCTCTCCAAGCGGTATGGGAAAGCTTTTCTGAGAGCCTTGCCGGAGGCGCCGCTGGAAGTGGTTGGCGAATAAGTTAGTCGACGATTCCGGTGCGGTGCAGGAGGTTACGGAATTCCTGAACCGGCCATTGTCCGGGGGCGTTAGCCTCCTCCAGTGCGGCGTAATTAAGTATCGAGCCGCTTTGAGCGGCCAATAGACGGGATGCCATCCCGAGTCGTCCCATTCCCATCAATGCAAGCGGCTGGTGGGGGAATTCTTTAAATAACGAGAATAAACGGCAGAGCGCGTCCGGGTTGTCAGTGGTGGTTGCTATCTTGATGGTATTAGCACCATTCTCGATGCCGTTTTTGACAATGGAGTGCAGTTGTTTATTCTCCGGAGTTCCTGAAAAATCATGAGCTGAAAGTATCAGTGTTAGCCCTGAGGTTTTTGCCAGGCTGATGGTCGTGCTCATTTGTGAGGCGGATGCTATCTCGATGTCGATGGCAGCGGCATGAGGGATCAGAGGGGCTAGTATTGCGTGTCTTTTCTGGGGATCATGCATTTCGTTGAAGCCACCCTCATCGGGATGGCGGCATGTTAACAGCACAGGAGCGGGTATTGAGGAGATTTCCGAATGGAATTTGTTAATTTCGGGGATTCTGTCGACACGAATTTCCACAATATCCCAGGGTTGGACATCCCGAGATCCAGTGACTTTCCTTAAGGTTACGGCATCAGTAACAGGAACGACGATGTTTGGTTTATCTAGCGGGATTGACATTTGCTTTTGGAAGCGTTTGTTTTTAAAAATTACTGACAGTCGCGCAGAGGCGTTACTCGGGTGAGGATTTTTATTACGGTATCAATGCTTGGGCGGAAACAAGAAATTAATCTCCAGATCAATCAGATCCTGGACAGTTGCCTTATACTCTTTGCGTTTTGGCTTTGTCATACCCTGCGATATTACAATCCTAATGGGTGGTTTGGCCCTATCGACATCAACATTCCTGAGTTCGGTGATTTTTTTTGGTTGATAGCGATTATTGTGCCGTTCACGCCTGTGATTCTGGAGATGTTTGGGTATTATGAACATCCTTTGCAGAAGACAATATGGAGGTCTGTGAGGCAACTGGGGCAGGCACTCATTGTCATAGGTGTAGTCATAGGTGGGTGCGTTGTATTTTTCAAATGGGGAGCTCAGAGCCGTATTGTGCTTGGCATGTTGATCTTTATTGGGGGCGGAGTGCTGCTGATCAAGGAGGCTCTGATGAGGAAACGCTTGCGTTCACGTACAGAAAACTGGGGATGGCGTGAAGACATCCTTCTGGCGGGAGGCGGAAGCGACATTGAATTATTAAGGAGTCAGTTTGAGAGCGGGGACGATTCGTCATTAAACATAGTGGCAATCATTAATCTTGAGCAGAAGGATGTTAAGGATCTGGTTAGCGCTTTACACGAGCATTCTCCCGAGCGTGTTGTCATTGCTGCGGGGCAAGTTAAGTTCGGTAAGATTCAAGAAGCAATTAAGGCATGTGAGGCGGAAGGAGTTGAGGCATGGCTTTCAACGGATTTTATCCGAACTTCAATTGCGCGCCCTTCGCTGGATGTGCTCGGGGGCAGCATGATGATGGTCTTCAGAAGTGCGCCGGGTGTATCCTGGGCAATTTCCATCAAGGATTTGTATGATCGCGTGGGTGCTGTGATCATTATTCTACTGACTTTACCTTTCTGGTTGTTTGCATATGTCGGGATAAAGTTATTCTCTCCGGGACCAGCGATCTTCAAGCAGCAAAGGGGAGGAAAAAATGGCCGTCCTTTTCCAATTTATAAGTTTCGCACGATGGTCATCGACGCGGAAAAGCAAAAAGCGGAACTTGAAAGTGAAAATGAAATGAGCGGGCCTGTTTTCAAGGTGACAAATGATCCGCGCATATTTCGGTTTGGTGGATTCCTGCGCCGTTGGAGCATTGATGAATTACCGCAGCTGGTGAACGTTCTGCTTGGGCAGATGAGCTTGGTTGGACCACGTCCCCTGCCAATTGAGGAAGTGGCGAGAATCGAGCATTCAGCGCAGCGTCGACGTCTCAGCATGAAGCCGGGCCTGACCTGCCTCTGGCAGGTGTCTGGCAGAAATACCATCACGAGTTTCGATGAATGGGTTGCACTGGACCTCGAATACATCGACAACTGGTCCATCTGGCTTGATTGCAAGGTTCTTGTACTTACTGTTCCAGCTGTATTCTGCCAGCGGGGGGCGGAATAAACATTTTAACGGGTAAACAGTCCGAATGAACGTATTCTCAAGCCAGAAAAAATCGAGAAAGACCAGTGTTGTAACAGGAGGGGCGGGTTTCCTTGGTTCGCATCTCTCTGATCGGCTTCTTGCCGCCGGGCATCAGGTGATTGCTATTGATAATCTTCTGACCGGGAATGTGCGCAACATTGAGCATCTTGTCGGGAATCCCGATTTCCGATTTATTGAACATGACGTTACCAATTTCATCTATCTGCCGGGTGAAATTGACTACGTTTTTCATTTTGCATCACCTGCCAGCCCCATTGATTATCTTGAGTTCCCGATTCCCACTCTCAAGGTAGGCGCTCTTGGCACGCACAATACCCTGGGACTGGCGAAGTCCAAGGGGGCAACCTACCTGATTGCTTCAACTTCAGAGGTTTACGGCGATCCACTTGTTCATCCTCAGAAAGAGAATTATTGGGGGAATGTCAACCCCATCGGGCCACGGGGAGTTTATGATGAAGCCAAACGGTTTGCCGAGGCGATGACCATGGCTTATCACCGCTATCATCGGCTGGATACTAAGATTGTGAGGATTTTCAATACCTATGGCCCGCGGATGCGCCTTGAAGATGGCCGAGTGGTTCCGGCATTTATAGGTCAAGCGCTGGCCAATGAGCCCCTGACAGTTTTCGGAGACGGCTCGCAGACGCGGAGTTTCTGTTATGTGTCGGACCTTGTGGAAGGTATTTTCAGGCTTTCCACATCCGATACTCATGAGCCGGTGAATATCGGCAATCCCAGTGAAATGAGTATCAGGGAGTTCGGAGAGGCGATTATTAAGAGGATGGAAACTTCATCCAAGCTTGAGTTTAAGCCCTTGCCAATTGATGATCCCCGTGTTCGGCAGCCAGACATCGCGCTTGCCCGTAAGCTACTAAACTGGGAACCTTTAGTCGATTTTGAAACAGGAATAGGGAAGACAATCGAGTATTTCAGGGCATTTACCGGATTTGCAGAATAAACTCAGATTTTACACTCTAATCTTGCATATTACCTGCTCTGCGGGTAACAAATTCCCGGTTTCCGTTACCCCTGAATGTTCTCCTCACTAAATCCGTGGTAAGCGGGATGTTTTTCATTAATGATATATAAACCCCAAGATCGAATGACTCGCCAGATAACCATCGGAATATTGCCTGCAGTAGTGTTGCTCATTTCTACGACTGTTTTGCCGGCGCAAAGTAAGGCCGATGTTGGTGATATTAATGTCAGTACCGCCAAGAGTCCCGATTTTGCAGTTGGCAGTGGGTTAAAGGAGCCCAAAGGCGTGCGTAAGGATTGGTTGCAGATTGATGTTAGTTTTACCGTCACTTCACGTGACAGGGACGATTTTCTGGACGCGCTTGAGATTCGTTTCTTTGTGCTCCCGAAGTCCGCTGAGAAAAAATACCTGAAGCTCTATACGGCGACCGTCAAGCACGTGGATGTGTTAAAAGGTGAGGAACTCCATTCGGCGGTTTACCTTTCTCCCAACTCTCTTGCGCGAATTTACGGTAAGGGGAAAAAAGCCAACCCACGTGATCTCTGGGTTGCCGTGGAGATCCATGCAGGGGAACTAATCGGGGGCGATGTCACTGATGGTAGAAGTTCCCGCTGGTGGCAAAAGGCTGACGCACCGCGTGATGCCTCGATGCTGCGGCCGAAGAGCAAGACCCCGTTTGCCAATCTGTGGTTTGATAGCTACGCGGAGACGCGTGACTAGTCCAATTTTTGGTTGTTTAGAGCCTTCAATTTACCGTGTATTGCCCACCTCAATTAGCTACCGAACTCCAATTCTTCGCAAATGGCAGATAAGAAATCAATTGTCACCCTGAATATAGGATCCCAGCGCGTGAGCCTGGCGCATTTTAATTCAGCGAAGGGCGGAGGACTTATCCTGTTGAAATATGAGTTTCATGAACTCATCGGGGATCCTGCTGCAGATTCTGCAAGGCTTCCGCAGATCAAGCTGGCGATTGGGGCCCTTGTCGATTCGCTCGGTGTGGCAAAGAGTAATGTCATTTATTCGTTGTCTGGGCATTCTGCTTTCACGCGGTTCATCAAGACGCCTGCCCTGGATGAGGAAAACGTTGAGAAGCTCATCGCTTTTGAGGCGCAGCAGAATATTCCCTTTCCGCTTAATGAGGTCGCCTGGGATTATCAGAGGATTGTCTCTGAGGGAGATGACGGCGAGGCTGAGTATGCACTTGTTGCAATCAAGAAAGATTCACTTGATGAGTTGACTGAAGCCGTTGAGGCAGCTCCGCTGACGGTCAAGGGCGTGGATGTTGCGCCGATGGCGCTCTGCAATGCCTTCAGGTTTGCTTATCCTGATAGTGAAGGCTGCGCGCTTCTGATTGATGTTGGTGCGAGAACCACCAACCTGATTTATATTGAGGGGAAGCGGGTGTTTACCCGCAGCATACCGGTTGGTGGTGCTGCCACCACCTCGGCAATTGCCAATGAATTCAATATGCCGTTTGCCGATGCCGAGGAACGCAAGAAGCAGGATGGATTCGTCTCCCTGGGAGGGGCATATGCGGAGCATGAAGATCCTGGAATCGCGGCGATGTCCAAGGTAATCCGCAACACAATGACCCGGTTGCATTCCGAGATTGCCCGTACCACAAGTGCCTATAGGCAGGCGGGGGGAACTTCGCCCGTTATAGCTTATCTTTGTGGAGGCAGCGCTGCTTTGCCTTACCTCAGAGAGTTCCTTAATGAAAAAGTCGGTATTGAGGTTGAGTATTTTAATGTACTGAAAAGTGTCGCTGTTGGACCGGGGATTGATGCTGAGGTGGTTTCTTCCGATGCCCATAACCTCGGCGAACTTGTTGGCCTCGCGTTGCGTGGAACCGATCAATGTTCCATGAACATTGATTTAATCCCCGCAGTGGTGGAGCGGCGCCGTGACGTGGAGAAGCGTAGACCCTTCCTGCTCATTGCGGGGGGATGTTTGCTCGCGACCCTTCTTGTCTGGGGGTTTCACTTTAAGAGAGCCACAAGTCTTGCTAATGAGGAATTTCAGACGCTTGCCGCAGAGCAGCGAATTTTGAGTGGCTTTAGTGCAAGGATTGCGGTGGCAGAAAAGGAGAAGATCGAGGTGCGCGACAGGGGCAACCCGCTTGAGACGGCAGTCAGGGGGCGTACCCGCTTTCTTGAGATCTTCCATTACCTGAATTCAAAGTTGCAGGGTGACAAGATATGGTTCACGCAAATTGAACCGCTTATCGGCGGGATTCCCATGTCTGATAATATGGGCATGGGGCCTTTAGGAAAGTTTGATGTCGCCAGTGTATTCCCGCAAGATGTGAAACCGGATAAGAAACCTCCCCAGAATGTCATTACACATCTGCGCCTGTATGGTCAATTCCGCGGCTCCAGTGATGTTCTTTATGGATTTGAAGAACAACTAAAGAAAGATGACGGCGGTTTCTTCAACCTGTCCGGGAAGGGCAATGTAATCAATAATAACTCGAGATCTCGATCGGTTGACAAGGTGGAGCAATGGCCGGGGAAGGCCAGAAGTGTTATTGAACTTCGTGGAGAGGAAGGTTTTTCCGGCCAGGTTCGTTATGACCTTGAACTGAAGGAGCCGATCTACACTGATTTGGCGCGTGATAAACCAAACGGATTCTAATACAATGTATCTGCTTTTGAGAATCTTTGCTTGTTAATTAAACTATGGAATGGATCAAACAGAATCGTTTTTTCGCGGGGTATGCGGGAATCATGATTGTAGGTGTATTAGGTCTCGGCTTTTGGCTGTACAAGGGCTGGAGTAACTACAGTGCAGCTAAGGTGAGTTATGAGGATATCCACAGCAATGTAACGACACTTAAATCGGAAAAGATTTATCCCAACAAAGAGAATCTTGCAGAGAAAGAGGCGAGAGTCTCCCGCTATGCTGCTGCAGTTGATGAGCTTCAACGGCAGTCGGGAAAGTTGCAGCGTGATTTGAAGGTCGGATACAGTGAGCAGCAGTTCCGTAATCTCAGGAATAAGGAAACGAAAGCTATTATTGATCTTGCTGCTGAGAAAGAAATGGCACTTCCCAAAGATTTTGCCCTTGGGTTTAATGAATACAATCAAGGAATAGGAGTCCCTCCGCATGCAGTATCGGTTTTGGAGTGGGAGTTTGATGCCATTAAACGCTTCGTGCACATTGCGGTGGAATCGGGAATTGAATCACTGGATGAGTTTTCGCGAGATAAGATTCCCCAGGAAAGGCCTGACTGGAAATCCGAAGGTGAGAGGTCAGAGAGGGGGAGGAAGCCTGCAGGCAGGAAACCGCCGCGCGGCAAGAGGCCAATGGGCAAGATGGCTCTTGCCGGGAGAGAGAAAGGTCCAATGGCATCTGCCTCCAAAGTCATGGAGACCTATCGGATTATGGTGAAAGTGACAGGCAGCTATGAGTCACTGACTGCATTGATTAATCAAATTGCCGCAGATGAGAGCTTTTTTATGTGGTTGCGCCGGGTGCGGATAGAAAACGAGCAAAAAGTGAGTCCCCCCATACCAAATAACCTGCCGAGAATAATCAAGGTTCCCGAGGCTGGTGCAAAAGCCGACGAAAATGGTGATGTTCCCGAGGTTGATATTGAGGTTGATGCGGAGGTCATCTTCGGCAATGAGAAGATGCAGGCGATGCTGGTGGTTGACATAGTGCGGTTTAAGGCTTTGGAGATTCCGGAAAAAACCACCCCGGCAGTATCGAGTATTCCTACAGTGCCTGGTTCGCAATCGGATGTATCCGTCAATGCAATTCCATAAACAAGCCGGCGACTGATACCAACCTTGACTTCACACCAATTTACAGCAGCCCTATGGAATCTCTAATACGTAATTACGACCGTATCCTGGCCATTGTCATGGGGATCGTATTTCTTGGATTGGGTGTCCTTGTTGTAAAGAAGTCGCTCGGTCTTTCCGAGGAGTTTATCCGTCGGGAGATCTCAGGGACTGCCGATTATGGACTCAATGGACAGGACTCCGCCAAGGCCGCTAGTGCTCATTTGGGAAAGGAGTTAAAGTGGCAAACTCCAACCATGCCGGGTATTCCTCAGAAGCCGATCCCGCTTACCCGTTCAGTGCCTATATGGGTTAAGGGTGGGGTTGAGATCGATCTGCTTGATCCTTCTTCACCAAAGATCCGTCCTCCGCTGGACAACGACTGGGCATTCAGACACAGGCTGGATGTGGGGCGCACCGATTTGCTTGGCCTTGATGAAGATGGGGACGGGTTTACCACTGAGGAGGAGTTTGAAAGTGGCAAAACCGATCCGAATGACCCGAAGAGTCACCCTGATGACACCAATAAGTTAAGCCTTCTTGAGATCAAGGAAGACTCCTATGTGCTCATTTACCGGACAGGAGACAACCCGGAGGGTGAGTTCGGAATTCGCGAAGAAGCTACCCGGTATGAGGCGAATCCTCCGCGGGTTCCTCCAAAGAGAAAATCTCATTTCCTGAAGTTAAACACGAAATTTGGAACGCACCCCGGGCACAAGGATCGTTATATGATCAGCGGATTTGAGAAAAAGACAGTTACGGGCACTCTTGGAGGATTGCCGAAAGCGGCGCACAAACTCACTGTTGCGGATGCGGTGACGGGAGAATCATTTGTGCTGGAGTATAGAGATCCGCGAGCAATTAAGACTTATTTTGCAGTTTTTCACTATGCGCTGTCCGGCAACGAGGCTAAACTTGGTCCCCTCAAGGTTGGCGATACCTTTACCCTGCCCAATGATACGGCGATTACCTATGAATTAATAGAACTGACTGGAATTGCTAGCAAGGGTGTGAAAATTCGTAAAAAGAGCCCTGACGGCGCAACTCCCAAGGATATCACAATATTGCCCGGTGACCCTCCTAAGGCAATCCCCGAAGCAATCCCCGAAGGGCAAAAAAATGCCTAATCCTTGATTTTGGTCTTTCCAAACGTCCTAGATATCGACTAAAACATCTTTTTAATAAGAAACCTGACCAGCCCCAAAATTACGCATATTAATCACCCATGATTCCTTTAACACGCATTCGCAGGCTCCTAGTTGTAGGGCTACCATCTATTGCCCTTGTTTTCTCTCCTTTTGCTGTGCGCGCGCAGGATGAGGAAGCAGCACCTCAGGAGGAAGCAGCACCTCAGGAGGAAGCGGCACCTCAGGAGGAAGCGGCACCTCAGGAGGAAGC
>JAPYUT010000066.1:16901-20286 GCA_029940475.1 Verrucomicrobiales bacterium
GCACCTCAGGAGGAAGCGGCACCTCAGGAGGAAGCGGCACCTCAGGAGGAAGCACCGAGACCGGAGGGGGAGAGTGCCGAGGAGGAAATTGCACGTCTTTTTGAAAATGAGCAGATTCGACGTTTGAACGGAGTCGAGGAAGCCGAGCTGTCAATGTCGGATGGTAAGCGTCTCGAGGAAGAAAAGGACTTTGAGGAGGCTTTGAAAAAATACAGATCTGCACTGGATGACATCCCAAAGAATGCGCCTAACTTTAAGGGTGCACGGGCCCGGGCAACTCGACTGTTTGCTGATGTCAGTGTCAGGCTTGCACATCAGCGTGCAACTGAGGGACGTTTTGACCAGGCTCACCAGTTGATCGATGCGGTTCTTACCGATGAGGTTGACTCTGACCATAAGGACGCAAAGCGGATCCTGCTGCGCTTGGATGACCCGGAATGGTATAATCATGCATTAACTCCCGAGCACGTTGAGGATGTGGCTGAAGTTGGCCGTTTGCTCAAAGTGGGAAAGGGCTATTATGATCTTGGCGATTTCGACAACGCCGAGAAACAATACGATGCGGTGTTGCGCATAGATCGCTATAATACAGCGGCGCGACGCGGGCAGCAGGAAATTGAGCATGCCCGTCGCCAGTATCACCAGAGTTCCCGTGACCATACCCGTAGTCGCCTGTTGCGTCAGGTTGATGAGGCATGGGAAACTCAGGTTCCTCTCCTCAGTGTTGGTGGGCGTGATCTTGGTGGCGGCGGTGATGATTCAACCGGGCGTGAATACATTGCCCGTAAGTTGCGGGAGACCATTCTTCCCTCAATTGTTTTTGATGAGGCGACTGTGGACGAGGCGATTGAGTATTTGCGTCAGAAGAGTAGGGAGCACGACCCGTTTGAAACTAATGAGGCTGAAAAAGGAGTGAATATTGTCCGTCGTCAGAATGTGCTAGGTCCGGACGGAGTTGCGCCTACTGAGGAGCAGACCATTACCCTTCGTTTGAGTAACGTTCCCCTGTCTGAAGCTCTGCGTTATGTCGCTGAGGGTGCTGGAATGAAGTACAAGATCGAGCCTTACACCGTTGTGGTTGTGCCGTTGTGGCAGGGGACTAATGACCTTTATACGAGAACTTTCCGCGTACCTCCGGATTTCCTTTCATCAGCAGTTGGTGCTGGCGGCGGCGGCGATGTTGTGGATGATCCCTTCGCGACCGGCGGGGACGGCGGTGGCACGGCTCTCAAGCCGCGCCAGTCTGCAAAAGAAATCCTGAGCTCGCATGGCATCACGTTTCCTGAGGGAGCCAGCGCCTTCTTTAATCCCCGAACTTCCACGCTTGTTGCCCGCAATACTCAGAACAACATGGAGTTGATTGAAGTGCTGGTGCAGGAATTGCTCAAGCAGGTTCAGAACCAGGTATACATCACGACGAAATTCGTCGAGATCACCCAGAGGAATTACGATGAACTCGGCTTTGACTGGATGCTGGGACAATTCAATGTCCCAGGTAGTGACAGGACATTCGCGTCCGGTGGAACCCTCGGCAATCAGCGTCCGTCCATTAGTGCCCAGGATTACTCCTTTGTTCCGCCCGGGCAGGGCGAAAATCCGGTGCCTACCGGGCAGTTTCCTGTTACCACTGGTTTGCGTTTCGGAGGTGATGCGGTGCAGAACAATGCAATTGACGGCCTGCTTAATCAGCAAATTCTTACCAGCACCCTTTCACCGGGTATCTTCGGGATTGGTGGAGTGCTGACAGATCCACAGTTCCAGGTGGTTATTCGGGCTTTGCAGCAGCGTAAGGGAACTGACCTGATGACAGCGCCGAGTGTTGTAACCCGGTCCGGTCAGCGGGCGAAAATCGAGATTATTCGTGAATTCATCTACCCGACTGAGTTTGACCCGCCGGAAATCCCGCAGGATTTCGGTGGTGGCAACAACTTTGGTGGCGGCGGTTTTGGTGGCGGTTTTGCAGGTATTCCGGGAGGTCAGGCCCAGGCGCCGAACAGCTTCCCCGTTACGCCGGCCAACCCAACTGCCTTTGAGATGCGCCCGGTGGGTGTCACCCTTGAAGTTGACCCGGTTGTTGGAGCTGATGGGTTTACCATTGAACTGAATATTGCTCCCGAGGTTGTTGAGTTTGAGGGCTTCATTAACTATGGCAGCCCCATCCAGACCGGTGCGGTGGATGCCCTTGGTAATCCGACCACGGTTGTGTTGACCGAGAACCGTATAACGCAGCCCGTTTTCTCAACCCGTAAACTGACTACGGCCGTTACAATCTGGGATGGCCAGACCGTGGCCATTGGCGGGCTCATCAGGGAAGATGTGCAGCATGTGGAGGACAAGGTGCCGATTTTTGGTGATATCCCGCTCATTGGCCGATTCTTCCGCACCACTTCTGAGCATCACTTCAAGAAGAACTTGATGATCTTTGTGACGGCAAGGCTTATTGATCCTGCGGGACAGCCGATCAACCAGAATCAACTCGGGAGTGCTGATGCCGAGGCAACAGCGTCTAGTGGAGATGTGTTTGATGCCGCTGGAGGTGGCCCATCGGATTCCTTGTTTGGTAATTAGCCCAGAATCCAGGAGCGCAGCGGATAAAGTGTTTTCAGAGCGGGGAAGGCGTTGCCTTCCCCGCTTTCTTTTTTGACAGGAGCATGAAGCTGGCGCAAGAGCATGCAATGATTACGGTAGCAATCACGGGCGGTATTGCCATGGGCAAGTCTACCGTTGTTGACAATCTACGGTTAATTTTTCCGCAGGAGGCGTTTTTTGATGCGGATGAATGTGTTCGGGAATTGTTGACAAGAAGAGAAATATGCGAAACTCTTGCTTCAGAGTTCGGTAAGGCCGTGCTCGAAGGGAACGGAGAAATCAACCGCTCCCGCCTCCGCAGTCAGGTTTTCGATAGCGCCAAGCGGCGTGCCACACTCGAGGACATCTTGCATCCGGAGGTTTACAAGTGCTACCTGAAAGTCAATCAGGAGGCAGTCGGAGATGCTGCATCAATTCTATTTGCGGATATTCCATTACTCTTTGAATCTGAGCATGAATATTCCCGGGACCTGGTAATTGTGGTGGCCTGTGACAAGGATACGCAATTGCAGAGGTTGCAGAAGCGCCCCGGAATCAGTTCTCTGCTGGCTGCCCGAATGGTGGCAGCTCAACTTCCTGTTGAGCATAAAGTGGAACTTGCAGATCATGTCATCTGGAATTCCGGAACCCGAAAACAATTACAACAACAGACAAAATATTTTGCCCAATGGCTGAAACAGAAGATATAGACCCGAAGGAAACATTAGAGGACACGACTTCTACTGGCGTGGATACGTCCGCCCCAGAGCCAGAGCCAGAGCCAGAGCCAGAGCCAGAGCCAGAGCCAGAGCCAGAG
>JAPYUT010000123.1 GCA_029940475.1 Verrucomicrobiales bacterium
GTTCAGGTGGGCAGCCATTTTCATTTTTTCGAGGTGAATTCCGCACTCGAATTCGATCGTGAGGCTGCCCTTGGATTCCGGCTTGATGTGCCTTCCGGATCGGCAGTGCGCTTTGAGCCGGGCGACGAGCGGGAGGTCAACCTCGTTGCCCTTGCTGGAGATCGTGAAGTGCATGGCCTCAACACAATGGTGAATGGGAAACTTGGATCAATGAACTGATTTCTTTTCGATTATGGCTTACCCAATTCAACGCAAGGCCTATGCTGAGACATACGGTCCCACCACAGGAGATCGTGTGCGGCTTGCTGACACCGGGTTGTTCATTGCACCGGAGCGTGATTTGATTGCTGATGGCGGCGGCTATGGGAATGAAATTAAATTTGGCGGCGGCAAGACAATCCGCGATGGGATGGGCCAGTCAGCACGTGCTACGGGCGCGGATGTTCTCGATGTCGTGATCACCAATGCCCTGATTCTTGACGCTGAAACCGGGGTGATTAAGGCGGATATTGGTATTCGCAACGGACGGATTGTGGGGGTCGGTCATGCCGGCAATCCGGACATCCAGGACGGGATCGGGTCAGCCTTGCCTGACCCGGAGGGCAAGTTTCATCCGATGATCGTTGGCGCTGAAACGGAGGCAATCGCCGGGGAAGGCAATATTGTCACCGCCGGGGGAATTGATGCCCATATCCACTTTATTTGCCCGCAACAAATTGACGAGGCGCTCGCCAGCGGTATTACCACGATGCTGGGCGGCGGTACCGGTCCGACGGCAGGCACCAATGCAACAACATGCACTCCAGGCGTCTGGAACATTCACCGGATGCTTGAGGCTGCCGATGCTTATCCGGTTAATCTGGGGTTCCTGGGCAAGGGAAACTGTTCAACGGCTGAACCCCTGCGCAAGCAGGTGCTTGGCGGAGCAATTGGCCTGAAGTTACACGAAGACTGGGGGACTACGCCAGGGGCAATTGATTCATGCCTGAAGGTGGCAGACGAATATGATGTTCAGGTTGCTATTCATACAGACACATTGAATGAATCAGGTTTTGTGGAGCGCACACTTGAGGCGATAGCCGGACGAACCATTCATACCTATCACTCCGAGGGTGCCGGTGGTGGTCATGCGCCGGATATCATGAAGGTTTGTGGTGAAGCCAACGTTTTGCCGTCTTCAACCAATCCGACGCGTCCGTTCACCGTGAACACGCTGGACGAGCATCTTGACATGCTCATGGTATGCCACCATCTGGACTCTAAAATTCCCGAGGACGTGGCTTTTGCAGAATCACGTATTCGTCCGCAAACCATTGCCGCTGAGGATATGCTGCATGATCTTGGTGCAATTTCGATGATTGCCAGTGACAGCCAGGCGATGGGGCGGGTTGGTGAAGTGATTTGCCGCACCTGGCAAACTGCGCACAAGATGAAAGAGCAATTTGGCACGCTGGAAAGCGATGGTCATCCCGCTGACAATTTCCGTGCATTGCGCTATGTGGCGAAATACACAATCAACCCGGCGATTGTTCATGGCATTTCCCATGAAGTGGGATCACTGGGAATCGGTAAACTTGCGGACATTGTGATGTTCAAGCCGGCTTTCTTCGGGGTTAAACCGGAGATTGTGATCAAGGGGGGCATGATTGCGATGGCGAATATGGGGGATCCCAACGCTTCGATCCCCACGCCCCAGCCAACCTATTACCGTCCGCAGTTTGGTGCTCATGGAAGGGCGTTGAACACGACCTGCGTGAGCTTTGTCAGTCGTGCTGCCAGTGAGCAGGGACTTGAGGTGTCACTGGGCAAGCGGATTTCCCCTGTTTCGAACTGTCGTTCGGTGAGCAAGAAAGACATGCTTTTTAATGACGCCACTCCTTCGATTGAGATCGATCCTGAAACCTACCTTGTGAAAGCCGACGGTCATGAACTGACCTGTGAACCGCTTGAGGTGGTTCCCATGGCACAGCGCTATTTTCTATTCTAAGCGAATAATGCCGATAATTGAGAACGCTATCGAGCCTGTCCCTGGACTTAAGCGGGTCTTCATTGAGGTTGATCGTTTTCAGCTTCAAAAGTGCCGTTTCAGGTGCAAGGCAAAGGACGGCATGGATTTCGCATTTGCGCTCGGGAGTCCCCTGAAGAATGGCAACTGTGTCTATAAGACAGCCACACACTGCTACGAGTTGAGGCAACTGAGGGAAAAGGTTGTGCGCATTGAATTGCCCGGCAGTTCTTCGAAAATTGCACAACTTGCATGGCAGATTGGCAATCTGCACCAACCGGTTGATGTGCGGGAGACTTTCCTGCTGGTTGCTGATGACCCGGCTTTGCGACGAATTTTAAAGAAAGGCGGGTTCAAGTTTAAAATCATAACGGATACTTTCACCCCTCCCGCCCATTCCGCTTTTGCCTCCCATCAACATGTCCCAGGACTTGAATACCAGCACAGCCACATTTTTGGAATCAGCCACGGAGCCGGGGCCTGATCAGTGGCTGCCATCATTGCTGCAATGCAATGACAGTTCCTATCCTGTGGGGGTCTTCGCGCATTCCTTCGGGCTGGAAGCCATGGTGCAGTGCGGCAGTGTCAGTGATCCTGATTCTTTGCTGGGATTCCTTGAGGGGCCGGTCGGACACGGGCTTGCACAGGTGGACCTGCCGCTGCTGGCACATGCAAGGGATGCCGCGTGCCATGGTGATTACGGTGAACTTGTCAGGCTGGACTATCTGTCGTCCGCCTGCCGGGCGCCTTTTGAGTTGCGTGAAGCGGCATCACGTATTGGACGCCAGCGAATGGAAATACTGAGATCGGTGTGGTCCAGGCATTTTAACGTTCCGGTTCTCGATTTGCCCTGTGAGCAGGCACCCGTGGTGGCAGGGGTTGAGGCTCACGTGCTTGGCGTGCCTAAAAATAACGCCATGCTGGCCTATGCCCACGGCGCCTTTGCTGCGGTTCTCAGTGCGGCGGTAAAATTATTGCGTCTGGGCCAGACAACGGTGCAGCAGTTGCTCCTGGAATGCGGACTATCGCTGCAATCACTGATCCAAACTGCTGACAAAGTTTCGCTTGAAGACCTGGGATCATTTGCGCCACTTCTTGATACTTCATCAATGCGTCATGAACGTTGCCCTGCACGCCTTTTCCTTTCTTGATTATTTCCTATGCAAACTAAATCCCTCATTCGTGTTGGCATCGGCGGCCCGGTGGGTTCAGGCAAGACAACCCTTGCGCGTGTTTTGTGTGAACGTTTTCGCGATCATTGCGACATGGCGGTGGTTACCAACGATATCTATACGCGCGAGGATGCCATGGCTCTGGAGCAGAGCGGAGCATTACCCCCTGATCGAATCGTTGGAGTGGAAACCGGGGGCTGCCCGCATACGGCAATTCGTGATGATATTTCCATGAATCTGGAAGCGATTCGCGAATTGCACGTCCGACATGTGAACTTGGAGCTGGTCCTGGTTGAGAGCGGCGGGGACAATCTCACCGCTACATTCTCTCCGGAGCTTGTTGACGTGGTAATTTACGTAATCGATGTGACTGAAGGTGAAGATA
>JAPYUT010000124.1 GCA_029940475.1 Verrucomicrobiales bacterium
CCATCCAATGACGTGCCCAGCGCTCGCCGTAGTGAGGAGAATCCAGCAGGGCGCGCACGAGGTTACGTTTACTATTCTTGGACGTGTCGTCGAGGAAAGCCTGGATATCCTCCGGCTTCGGCGGCAAACCGGTGATGGCAAAGTATACGCGCCGTACCCACACCCGGTCATTGGCCGGTCCAGCGGGTTTCAGTTTCTCAGCTTCCAGCTTACGGAGCACAAAGCGATCAACCGCATCCGCCGACCAGGCCGGATCCTTTACCTGGGGCGGCTCAACCTGCCGGGGTGATTGCCAGATCCAGGGCAAACGGTCACGGAATTCCTCGAAGTCGGCCTGCCCGGCCAGGTCCGCTTTGGGAGCGGCGAGCCCATGGCATGCCAGTAATAAGAACAAAAAAGGGCTGAAATTTTTATTGTTCATTTCACGATCATGATGACCGGGATAAATATGCTTATGAGGATCTTTTTCATGCAATGAAATCTCATTGAAAACAGGTGTATTTTTCGATTAAGCTTACCTTACAGGCTGTTTATCAACAGTTTTTATCATGAGAAATTCTATCCTGATGCCAACCACAACCAAGCTGATTCTTGCCGCCGCACTCTTGCCTTTGTTCCTGAACGTTTCCGCTTTCGGTGCCGAGGTAAAGATGCAATACCGGATGCCTGCCCTGATGATGGTTACCTGGGCTGAGTGGCCCGAGCAACCCGAGCAGCAGGACGTGATGGCCCAATTCATCCTCTCGCAGGGTTTCAACAGTGTCGAGGTTGAGGCGGATAAGCTGGAGATGTGCCGGCGCAATGGTCTCTACGCGCGATTGGGTGATGGTGATATCAATAACCTGCTGAAAACCGCGGCCGGGCTCAAGGACGACAAGTCCGTGTTCGCCTACTTCATTTCTGATCGGCGGCGCCGGAACTCGTTCCCGGGATTTACCCAGGTTGCCCGCGCATTTGAGAAGGTCGATCCCAATCACCCGACGATGTTCATCAACCGGGCCAACTGGAATGAGTTTCATGACTTCACCGAGCAGGTGAAGCCGAAGCTGTTGGACTTTTACCATTACCACTGGGATGGTCGCCGCCATCCCGAGAGGCGTTACATTTACCTGGCCACCTTCCGCGAGTTGGGGATCAAGAACGGTATCCCGGTGATGAGGTGCGTTGGCGGGAACGTGTCGGTTGCACAACTGCGCCAGACGTTCTACACCAGCCTTGCCTATGGTATCCAGGGTTTCCATTTTTGGCCGCCATGGATGTTCAGTATCAACAAGGAGGGGGACAAACCGGTCCTCAAGGACGGCAAGATTGTTCCCAGGGTAAACGTGCCGCCGCTGGCGGAGGTTGCCAGGGAGATCAAGCCACTGGGGCCGGTATTGATCAAGCTGCGCTCCACTGCGGTGTATCATACAAAGCCCGTGCATCCGGAGGCTCCCGGTGCGGCTTCATTCCCGCAAGATCACTGGCTGCAACTCTCCGGGGAACAGATGCTGGCGGGATTCTTCAAGGGCGAGGATGACGGTGATTACCTGATGGTGGTCAATTGTGATGCCGGCAAAGAGCGTGAGACAACCCTCAGCATGAAGGCTCCCGTTAACCTGCTTGAACGAATGGACAAGAAGACCGGGAAATGGCAGGCCGTTGCAATCAACAGCAGGGATGGTCGTGTTGTTTTCAAGCTCAAGCTCTCAGCCGGCAACGGTGAGCTTTTCAGGGTGAAGAGGGAAGGTGAGCAGTAACTTTTTCCGGAGATTTTCCGGGCCGGGGGAAATTACGGGGTCCCCTCAACGCGGATCAGGAAGATTTGCCGGGTTTTATTCTCAGCGAGGCCCGGCACCAGGATCGCGTCATTGCTGCGATTCCAGCGAGGTGCAGGATCAATGCGGATATCGCCGCTGTAGGATCCCTTGTTCAACCCCTTGCTGCGGCCAAAGGCACCGTCAGTCCTGCGGTAAACCGCGTAGTGGTTTTTATCTCCCCTCTTGTAGCCGTTGACGAACATCCGGCCATCCGGTGAGAGCGAGATGTCACCCTCAGGGTTGGGGAATAATTCGGGTGAGCCGATTTTTCCCACGAGTTTCTTTTTGTCCACATCATAGAGGACCTGGTCCCTGCCTTTTCTGCCGATCAGCATATTTCCCAGGTCCCACTCGGGATGGCCGCCGATATGCCTTTGGTGCAGGGTTAAACCGGAACCGTCTGTGTGGACGGAGCAGGGGATATTGATCTTGTCACCTTTCTTGCCGCTCCAGCCCCCACGCACAAAGAAGTAGAGCCGAGTGCCTTGTCGATTAAGCAGCGTGTGGTTGATGAACAGGCCGCTGTGATTCAACTTGGGATTTTCCTTCAGGAGCAGTTCATGGAGATCCTTATAGGAGACCAGCAGTTTTTTTTCACCGGTCTTGATGTCCACCCTGAAGATCCCGTCATTGGCCGGAGCGATTTCCCCCTTGGACCAGTCAAGCGCATCCGGGTAACCGGTTACCAGCCTCAGGCGCGCCAGGCGGCCATAATTAAGTCCCATGAAGAAGGTGCCCTCAGCACTGACGCCGCCATTGCCAATGGGGGTGTCCCTGTAGCGATATTCACGCAGGCGTTTTTTATTTCTGAGGTCATAAAGCACGGTAAAGACCCTGCCGGTTTCAGGGTCGCGGTCATTGAAGAAGAATTGCGATTCAGCCTGCCTGGGGTGCCAGTAAAACATGGTGCCCTGCTGGGGGTTCCAGCCGTGGGTTTTATCCAGTGCAATCACCCGGTTATCCTGTTTTGTATCGATCACGCAAACGGTTGCCGCCTCACCGGGAAGGGGCATGCGGTCGATACGGTCAATCTGCAGGCAGAGAATATAACGGCCGCCGGCGTTCCACGGGATGGTCTGGCACTGGCCGATGTAACCGAAAAAATGGTGACGGGTGCCTGCAGTTAACTGCTCGACTTTCAGTGTCAGGGTGGGAGGCTGGTCCTCGACCCGGGCGCCTTGTTCCTTGAAGAAGGAGATGAATTCCTGTTCGCCTGCGCACAAAGGCTCGCAGACAATGAGGAACACGACAGCCCACGGCCAGGGAAAAACCTTCATGGCTTTGCTTTCTTCAGCTTTCCAGTCCACGAATGGCGGACTTGGTGCTGCTGCCGAAATTTTCGATCTCCAAGCCCATGCGTTGGGCGAGGGGGACGAAGAGGTTGGCGAAGGGAGTGTTGTTGTCCTTGTCATGGGCAACATGGTGGCCGTGCTTGTAGCCGCCGCCGGCAAGCAGGATGGGCAGGTTGTGCCAGCTGTGTGAAGAGGCGTTACCGAGGTTGGAACCGAACAGGATGGCGGTGTGGTCGAGTAAATGACCACCTGCTTCCTTGATGCCTTTCATCTTTTGCAGGAATTCACTGAACACCTCGAATTCTGCAGCCTCAATTCTGGTCAATTCGGCAATCTTGGTTTCCTCTTTCCCGTGGTGGGAGAGCATGTGCCAGTCGGTGCGCACGCCGGGGATGTTGTTAGGGACCGCATTCATGCTGCCGAGAGAGAAGGTGATTACACGGGTGGAAT
>JAPYUT010000013.1 GCA_029940475.1 Verrucomicrobiales bacterium
CTCAGGTGCCGAGAAGGATGCCTTCGACCAGAACGGCAACACCGCGGCAACCGCGGCAATCGGCCAGCCGCTCGAGTTCGGGTTTGGATGGCGTGACAGGGATTCGGTTACCGGCGGGCCGGTACTGGTTGACAATTTCAACGTCCAGGGACTGCTTGAGTTCGACGAGGCGAATATTGCCCTCGTCCAGAATATTCCCTTCACCGCAACCTCGTCTGTGATTTTCCCGGGGGCAATTACCGGGTTGACCTGGCTGGTGGACACCACGGCGACCAGCATCGTCCTTACGCAGGATCCCGGCAACGATATCGGTGACGTCGCGGGGGACACGGACCTGGCGACGGGAATCGGCAGTCGGGAGGTGAGTCCCGGGGTGACGACAACCTATACGCTTGAGGTGATCACGCCGGAAGGGACGGAAACGGCCGAGGCGACGGTTGAGGTCGCGCGGATCCTCTCCTTTACCACTGATTCAGAGAGCATCGGCAACGGTAGTAGCGTGACGCTCTCGTGGCACGTCCGCGGCGACGTGACAGGGGTGTCTATTACACCTGATCCCGGCCCGCTGACGACTGTCGACGGGATGGGCAGCATCGTCGTGGTTCCGGCGGAGGGGACGACCACCTATACCCTGAGCGTGACGGCCCCCGGGGAAGCAGATCAGACGGCGAGTGTCGAGGTTTCCACGACGGCACTCCTTACCACCTTCAACTACACGCAGACTGACAGCATCACCGGTTCGGGAACCATAGTGGCCCCGGCACAAAGTACTGTGGGCGGGGTGACAATCACCTGGTCGCAAACCGCGATGCCGCAGGCCTCAGTGCGTGATTCCTCCGGGGCGGGAAGCCCGGGCGGAGCGGTTGGTGGCTTTAACGCGCAAGCCGGCGCCAGCGCCGGCAACGCCGCGGACGTGGCAATCTACTGGAACGCCTCCCCGCTGAGCACAAGTGACGCAAGTAACCCGGAGCCTGTCAGTGTCGACATCCTGGGCAGCGGATCCGATGGCAAGTCCTACAGCATGGCAGTACCGCTGATATTCTACGGTGATCACGTCCAGAGCGATGAGGATTTTCCCGGCTGGGGAAGGAACGATTTCCGCTGGAGTCTTGAGTATGGAGACATCCTCGGCACCAACCCCGATGGTAGCCCCGATGGTAACCCAAGGACGGCGATATGGCTGTCCCCGACCTTCGCAAATACGCTCGGCGGCGAACGGCAGCGCTACACCCAGAACACCAATGCGCTGGTTGGGCAACTCAGCAACACGGATACCACCACGACTCACGAGAAGGATGCCTACGACAAGACACGCGAAGACCGTAGTGCCGCCATCGGCCAGCCGCTCGAGATCGGCTTTGGTTGGCGCGACAAGGGAGGAATCATCAACGGGCCGGTGCTGGTGGATAATTTCAACTTCCAGGGCCTGCTCGAATACAAGCTGGCAAATGTCACTGTCATCGACACCAGGGGGTTCCAGATCCTTGAGATGACCTACTCACCTGGCGACAACAAGGCATCGTTCTCATGGCCATCAAGTGAGGGTCAGAACTTCATCATCGAGCGCAGCGCTGATTTCATGTTCTGGGAGGAGCTCGATGACACCTACCCGGCGGCGGCGGCACCCGCAGATACCACGACTTACGAGGATAATAACCTGGGCGGCACGGGCAAGATGTTCTATCGCGTGACGCGCTTTTAAGATACGCGGCACAAGGATCTTCATTTCCTTAAGGGGAAGCTTGGGGTTTTAACCATGTCCCATGCACCGGGGTGCATGATCACTGTGGATGCGCAAGGTAACCCGGGGGATATTGGCACCTAAAAAAAACGTCCCGCCCGATTAAAGGGGGGACGTTTTCAAGTTGGCTTGAAGGCAACCAGGAGGAAGTTTATCCTGAGATCTTTTTCCCTGCGTCGTCAAACTTGGTGCCCTTCCAGTCGCCGGTGTCCGCGCCGGCGTCAATCCACTCCTTGAGTGCCTTGAGCTCAGCTTCGGTCAACGGGTCTCCCTTGTCCTCCGGCGGCATGAAGTCATCATCGGTCTTGTCGAGGGTGACCCGGGTATACGCGAGACTTTTTGCTGAGTTTTTCGGGACGATCGTATCCCCTTCGCTGCCGCCTTCCTTGATGCCGGCGGGTGTGCTGAGAATGAGTTTTCCCTTCGGCTTCTTGGTTCGTCCGGAGGAGGTCTTGTAGGCCTCACGGTGACAGCTCATGCATTTTTTTTCCAGCAGGGGCAGCACATCCTTCTTGAAATCCGCTGCTGTGGCGGGGAGGACGAGGGACAGTGAACCCAGGAGAATGGTTGTTTTCAGTGCAGTTTTCATCGGTTGTTTTGCGTATCTTGGATACTAGCTTGTGAAAATTTTTACAAGCTAGCAATGATATCGCTGGCATGCAAGGCTGGATGGAAGGCAGTGTTGTCGTGCTTAAGGTTGGACTGTGTGCAGGGCAGTTTTATTCAGCGCAAACCGGGTTGCGAGACGGACGGCATTGAGCAGGCTGCCGGTGTCAGCGGTTCCCTGCCAGGCAATGTCAAAGGCTGTGCCGTGATCTACCGAGGTGCGCACAATGGGCAGTCCCAGCGTGATGTTGACTGCCTGCTCGAAAGCCAGTGCCTTGAGGGGAATATGTCCCTGGTCGTGATACATGCAGACAAAGCATGCCGTTGCTGCCCTCCGCCCGGGAAGAAATGCTGTATCCGGCGGGACCGGGCCCTCGATTTCAATGCCCAGTTTTCTGGCGGCATTGATTGCCGGGATAATGGCGGTTTCCTCTTCCCCGTTTCCGAAGAGCCCGTCTTCTCCGGAGTGCGGATTGAGACCCAGCACGATGATTTTTTGTGAAGGGCGTTCAGGCAGTTTTTCGAGGGCATCCGCAGTGAGTCTAATTACCTCAAGGACTCGTTCACTGGTGATGAGTTTGGCCACTTCATTGAGACCGACATGGCAGGTGACGAAGGTGGCGGTAATTTCCTCTGAGTATTGCATCATGCAGAAACTTTCACTGCCGGTCTGCTCGGCAAGGATTTCGGTGTGTCCCGGGTGGGGGATCCCGGCCAGATGCAATGCCTTCTTGTTGAGGGGCGCTGTGGTGATTGCGTCTACGTGCCCGGCGAGGGCGGCTGCAATGGCAGTGTTGATGTAATGCCACGCCGCACGTCCTGCCTCTACTGAGTGTTCACCGGGCTTTACGGCGGAGATTCCCGGGCTAGGCAGGTCAAGCAGGCAGGGGCGTTCCAGTTTCTGCATCTCCTCCTGCCAGTCAGCCCCGTCAAGGATGCATTGCGGCGGGGTTAATCCGCTGACTTCCGCGACCTGGTTGAGAATTGTGGAATTGCCGAAAATAACGGGGGTGCATTCATTTGCCAGTTCCTCCTCAGCGAGAAGGCGCAGGCACAGTTCTGGCCCGATTCCTGCGGGATCCCCCATGGTTGTGGCGATGCGTGGTTTGAAGCTCATGTGCCGGGTTGGCTTGATATATTCAGGGT
This sequence comes from Verrucomicrobiales bacterium, assembly GCA_029940475.1. GTDB lineage: Bacteria > Verrucomicrobiota > Verrucomicrobiia > Verrucomicrobiales > DEV007 > CACIUL01. The sequence goes on from JAPYUT010000013.1 coordinate 3,494, forward strand.
CGGTAGAGGCGGGCAAGGCGTAGTCTTCAAGGTGAGTCAGGTAAGGATTTCCTTCACGATTTTTCCATGAACATCAGTGAGCCGGAAATCCCGTCCCTGAAAGCGATAAGTGAGCTGTTCATGATCAAAACCCAGAAGATGAAGGATGGTCGCATGGAGATCGTGAACGTGAACTTTGCCATCGATTACCCCAAAGCCCAGCTCATCGGTCTCACCGTGGATGTAGCCTTTCTTTACTCCCGCACCGGCGACCCACATGGTGAAGGCGTCAATGTGGTGGTCGCGGCCAATGCTCTTGCGCACTTCACCCATCGGGGTGCGGCCGAACTCGCCGCCCCAGATCACCAGTGTTTCGTCAAGCAGTCCACGCTCCTTCAGGTCAAGGACCAGTGCCGCGCTTGCCTGGTCGGCATCCTTACAGACCTTCTCGAAGTCCTTGTTAAGATTTTCCCCGGGTCCGCCGTGTGAGTCCCAGTTGGTGTGATAGAGCTGGACAAAGCGGGTGCCCCGTTCAACAAGCCGGCGTGCCAACAGGCAGTTGTTGGCAAATGAAGGTTCACCGCGCCTGGCACCATAGAGTTCCAGGGTTTTGTCGCTCTCCTTTGAAGTATCCATGAGCTCGGGGGCACTGCTCTGCATCCTGTAAGCCATCTCGTAGGCATTCAGGCGGGTCAAGATTTCCGGGTCTCCGGTGTCCCGCATGCGGATCCGGTTGAGTTTGCCAACGGTATCGTAAAAGGTGCGCTCGCGTTGCCGGGTAAAACCTGCCGGGCTTTTCAGGTAGAGTATCGGGGCACCGCTGCTGCGGAAAGGCACACCCTGGAAGGAGGTCGGCAAAAAGCCGCTTGCCCAGAGGGAATTTCCCGCTCGTGGACCGCGCGGGCCGCTTTGCAGGACGACAAAACCGGGGAGATCCTGGGATTCGCTTCCCAGGCCATAAGTCACCCAGGACCCCATGCTGGGGCGTCCCGGTGCCTGAAAGCCGGTGTTCATGAACAGCTTGGCCGGTCCATGGTTGAAGACATCGGTTGTCATGCCGCGCAACCAGGTTACCTCGTCGGCGATCTTGCGGTGGTGCGGAAACATCTCGCTGATGTGCATGCCGCATTTGCCATGCCGGCCGAATTTCCGGGTGGATCCCAGGAGTGTTTCATTGCCTTTAAGGAAAGCGAAGCGCTTGCCCTGCAGCAGGCTTTTCGGCGGAGATTTGCCACTCAGTTCGTTGAGCTTGGGCTTGTAGTCGAAGAGTTCAAGCTGACTGGGTGCACCCGCCATGAAGAGAAAGATGACATTTTTCGCTTTTCCCGGGAGCGGCGCAGTTCGTGCTGCCATTGGCTGCGCCGGGTTGATGGCAGGGACGTGCCTGGCGAAAGTATCACGGGCTAATAACTCGTTGAGGGCAATTGTTCCAACGCCAACGCCGCATTGTCCGAAGAAATGCCTGCGGGTCTGATCGTGAATGTCGTGCATTGCTTACCTGGCTGTTATTCGCGGGTGATGAAGTTGTCGGTATTAAAGACCACGCGGGCGATGGCAACCAGGGCGGCTGCCTCTGGCAATGAAGTTGTCGCTTTGGCGAGAGCCGGGGAAGTGAGGGATTTTGCCGCGGCCGGATCCTGATTGAATTCTTTAGTTATTGACTGTGCATAAGCCCGTAAAATACGCAGTTCATCCTCGCCGGCGGGGCGTCCAAGAGCCAGGAGAACCGCCCTTTTGATGCGTGCCTCAAGTTGTATTTCCGCCTTACCCGGAACCTCATCTATCATCCGCAGGGCCAGCCCCTGGGCGAATTCCAGGAAAGCCACATCATTGGCGATTGCCAGGGCCTGCAGCGGGGTATTCGAGCGCGTCCGGCTGGTGCAGGTGGTCTGGAAGTCCGGAGCATCAAAAGTGCCAAACAACGGGTAGGGTGCGCTGCGGAAGAAAACAATGTACATTGCACGGCGGTAGCGCTCACTGCCCTTGCTGGTTGACCAGCTTTTCCCGCTCTGGGTAAAGGAATAGATGCCTGCCGGTTGCGGCGGCCTGATTCCAGGTCCCCCGATTCTGGTTTCCAGCAGTCCGCTGGCAGACAGTGCGGCATCGCGAATAATCTCGGCGTCAAGCCGGATGCGTGATTGCCGGGCAAGCAGGAGGTTGTGGGGATCCTTAACGGCAAGATCCTGGCGCACCGCTGATGATTGACGGTAGCTGGAGCTTGTTACGATAAGACGATGGAGTTTTTTCATTGACCAACCGTCCCTGATGAAACGTTTTGCGAGATAGTCGAGCAACCCGGGATGACTTGGCAATGAACCACGGGTGCCGAAGTCCTCCTCGGTTGCCACCAAGCCCCTGCCAAAGTAGCGCATCCATACCCGGTTGACGGTGACGCGGGGAGTAAGGGGATTTGCGGGGCTAATCAACCAGCGCGCCAGGTCCAGGCGGTTCCCGGTTTCTCCGGCTTTGCTGAGTGGTGGGGAGATTGCGGCAATGCTGCCGGGAGCGATTTTTCCCTTTTCCTTGTCAGGACGGGTGAAGTCCCCGCGAGTGAGAAGAAAGGTTTCCCTTGGGGATTTTGACTCACGCATGACCATCAGGTTCACCGGCTTGGTTTTTTTGGCCTGCGGTTGTGGTCGTCCTGGGGCAGGGGCGCTTGCCGAGAAGTCGAGCGCGAAGCGGCCAATCAGGTAGTTGAGGTTGAGCTTGTGTGAGAGGTGAATTTCTATTTGCTTTCCTTTCACCGCTGTTGGCCGGTCCAGGATAAATATCGCTTCATGCGGGGCGTTCATTTTGCCGCCTTGGCCACCACCAACGTTGATGGCCCAACCGCTTTGCGGGTTGCTGTCGATGGCGTGCTGTGCCGGGTAGCCGGGCTGGGAGTGGTCGGCAATGGCATAGGCCAGGGCTTGTTCCCTGCCGTTGATGATCAGCTTGATGTCACTTAATACAAAGTTTCCGTTGGCTGCCCTGCCCGGGCCGTTTCGTGGCAGCGATTCATGGGGGATGACCCGCAGCCTCAGTGCTGATAATGCAGGAAGGTTGGTGGTGGCGGTAACGTGGTAGCTGTCGTTTGGGCCTGCCGTGTTCCCGGAGAGCAGTGAGTTATCCTCAAGTTTGCGCAGGGGAGCGCCGGAGCTGGTGATGTGGCGCAGATAGCTCGCGGCTTGCCAGGCAGGTTTGTTGGCTGCCTGTTTTTTTGTTGAGGAGGGGATTTTCGTGTTGATTACCAGCGTTTTTTTAATCAATTCGCCTTTGCCAATGCTTATCGTTGGCCCGGTGTTGTTACGATCTTCTGCATTGTTAAAGAAGGCGAACATTTGATAATATTCACGCTGCGTGATGGGATCGAACTTGTGCGTGTGGCATTGCGCACAGCCGATGGTCAGGCCAAGCCAGACCGCGCCGGTGGTGTTGACGCGATCCATTGTTGCCTCGACACGAAATTGCTCCGGGTCGCTTCCTCCCTCCTGGTTGATCAGGGTATTTCGATGAAAGGCAGTTGCGGCGATTTGGCTCTTGGTTGCACCCGGCAGCAGGTCACCGGCAATCTGTTCAATGGTGAACCGATCAAAGGGCATATCCTCATTGAGGGCGTTGATGACCCAGTCCCGGTAAGGCCACATCTGTCGTTCACTATCAATTGAGTATCCGTGCGAATCCGCGTAGCGCGCCTGATCCAGCCAGTGTCTTCCCCAGCGTTCGCCGTAGTGCGCATTGGCAAGCAGGGAGTCAACCAGGTCCTCATAGGCATGTCCTGAGTGATCGTTCACGAAAGCGGTGATCTCACCGGGGGATGGCAACAGGCCGATAAGGTCGAGGTAGACCCGGCGTATCAGGGTATGGCGATCGGCTTGCGGCGCAGCGGAGATGGATTGTTCGTGAAGCTTTGTTCTGATGAAGTGATCAATTGGATGTTCATTGGCCGGCGGCTGGTGATCACTTAAGGGTTCAAAAGCCCAGTGTCCCTGATATTGTGCACCCTGAGCGATCCATCTTTTGAAAAGCAAAGTCTCGGATTCGGAGAGCCTTGGCTTTTTTGATTTTGCCGGCGGCATCAACTCTTCGGCATCACTTGTGCTTATTCGCTTCAGGAGTTCACTGGCAAGCGGCTTTCCGGGCACGATGGCTGAGTATCCGCCGAGATCGCTCAATGCGCCCTTGCGTGTATCGAGTCGCAGGTCGGACTTGCGTTGTTTTTCATCCGGCCCGTGGCACTCTAGGCAACGGTTTGAGAGGATTGGCCTTATATCACGATTGAAGCTGACCTGTGGTTCTGCTGCGAGTTGTCCGGGCAGCAGTGCTAAGGCGATCAGTGGGAGACGGGGCATTGCAGAGAAGAAAATGACAGTGTGTGCGTCTTCACACCCTGCAGGAATCATCTGCCTCAGGCAAGGAATGTGATCAATATTTTCCATAAACTAAACCTCAACCTGTAGGGTTTTTCGTGTAATGTGTTGCCGGCAGTGCATGGATTATTCATGTACTTAATAAGATGCCTGATTACGGGATAGGAATTGATCTCGGGGGAACCGGGATAAAAGCGGCGGCTATTGACCTGCAAAGCGGTGGATGCCTGAGCCGGGCAACTCTTCCCACCCGGGATGGTGAGTGGGATGGTGAAGTGCCCGGATTTGTCTCCGCGGCGAGAGAAATCGTTTCCATGTTGACTGATGAAATCAACAAACCCGCCGGGGTGATAGGGGTTTCAGCCCCGGGACTGGCAAGAGGGGACGGCATGGCAATTGCCTATATGCCCGGGCGTCTTGACGGGTTGGAGGAATTGGACTGGGCGTTGGCCCTCGATGCCAAAGAGCCGGTCAAGGTAATCAATGATGCCCATGCGGCATTGCTTGGGGAACTCTGGCAGGGAGCATGCCGGGGAGCAGAGGACGCTGTCATGCTGACCCTTGGAACGGGTGTTGGAGGAGCGATTCTCTCCGGAGGGAAATTATTGCGAGGCGCGATAGGCCGTGCGGGCCATATCGGCCACATGTCCGTTGATTTTGAGGGGCGGCCTGATATCTGCGGCACGCCGGGCAGCCTTGAGGATGCCATTGGCAATGCCACCCTGGCCAGCCGTTGTGAGGGGATGTTTGCTGATACTCACCAGCTGGTGTCGGCGTATGCCGCCGGTGATGAGCGGGCAGCACGGGTATGGCTGTGTTCCCTCAGGGCCCTTGCGGCAGCAATTGTGTCCCTGGCAAACATGCTTGATCCGCAGACCATTGTGATCGGTGGCGGCATCGCGGAGGCGGGGGAGAACCTGTTCGGCCCTCTCAAGGACCTGGTGGGTGAGCGCGAGTGGCAACCGGCCGGGCAGCGGGTGGATATTGTCCCGGCAACGCTAGGCTCCTGGGCGGGCGCGTATGGAGCAGTTTACAACAGCCGGGCACCGGGTTAATGGAGAAAAGAGATGAATCCCTCTGAAGATTATATTCAACATTGCCGGGGAATTGTTGAGCGGGTCGCTGAGCAGGGAGAGTCAATCCTTGAGGTTGCCGGACGTTTTGCCGAGTCCATCATGAAGGGGCGAGTTGTACACCTGTTCGGGTCGGGACACTCCAGGATAATGGTTGAGGAGATGTGGCCGCGATACGGTTCCTTTCCGGGGTTCAATCCAATTGTGGAGTTGTCGTTGACCTTTCATAACCAGGTGAGCGGGGCCAACGGCCAGCGTCAGGCCATGTTCCTTGAGAACGTGCCGGGCCTTGCCGGGCGAATTCTCCGCAATTTCCACATTTCCGAAGATGACACGGCTCTGGTGGTTTCCTCCAGCGGTTGTAACATCGTGCCGATTGAGATTGCAGAAGAGTTTCAAAGCCGGGGTGTCTGGGTAGCCGGGCTGGTCAGCATGAAGCATTGCGAGGGCAGCGAGAGTAAGCGGGCTGACGGGAGGAAACTGGTCGATTTTTCCAACAAGCTGCTTGATACAGGTGCCCCGCTGGGCGATTCGATGATCACTATCGAGGGCTTGCCTACGCCGGTATCCCCGGGATCAACAGTTGGCGGCTGCATGGTTGTTAATGCGCTCAAGGCCGAAGTTGCCCGCCTGCTCACGGAGGCCGGGCATCCTCCCACGGTCTTAACTTCCGCTGCCATCGTCGGTAAAGATCATGCAGTAGAGCTTTTTGAATCGGCTTACGACGAGCATTCCCGCAGGATGGCTGCCCTGAATACGGGGAGGTTGGGAGCAGTTGATTCGGGGGGTGGTGAGGGTAATGCTTTTCCAAGCGCTGAAGCCTCCGGTTTTAATCAATCCCAGATGGAGTGACAGTGCTTCGGAAGGCGCTAGAAGTTGCGGAACGGGCCACGTGGCTCGCTGGCGTGCATCTGCTTTAGCCACTTTGTAAACTTTTTCCGGACGCTGTTGAGAATCTCCGGTTGTTGGGCGGCAAGATTCCTGCGTTCCCCGGTATCAGCACTGAGATCAAACAGGCCATTACCGGCATCCCCCATATCAACCCATTTCCAGTTCCCCACACGCGCGGCTTTATAGTTCCGGCGTTTCCAGAACATGGTGGTGCGCCGGGAAGGCAACTCGCCCTTGAGGACCGGCAGCATATTGAAGCCATCAAGGGTGACCCCGTCAGGGAGGGCGGCACCGGTCGCTGCGGCTATGGTCGGTAGAATCTCCAGGCTGGTGAGGAACTCGTCGCAGGTCTTCCCGGCGGGCAGTACGGCCGGCCAGCGCACAATACAGGGGACACGAACCCCGCCTTCCCACATTTGTCCCTTCCTGCCGCGCAGCGGGCTGTTGTCAGCTCCCCCTCCGCCACCGTTGTCGGAAAGAAAGATCACGAGAGTGTTGTCTGCGCTTCCCTGCTGATCGAGCCTGTCGAGTATATCACCTATCGCCGCGTCCATGCACGTGAGCGCAGCACAATAGTCCCTGCGCCTTGCGTCCTTACTGGGCACCATTGCCTGCTTGCCATAGCGCATTCCCTTTACCAACTCGACAGCAACCGGAGGATACATTTTCTTGTATTCCTCCGGTGCCTGCACGCTGCCTCTGATCACGGGATCAAGGGATGAGGAACCGTGTGGGGCGTTGAAGGGGAGGTAAAGAAAGAACGGGGAGTTTTTCGTTTCATCAAGGAAACGCAAGGCTTCACGCCTGAACAGGCTGGTGGCATAGCTTCCCTGATCCTCCCTGGTCCTGACGTTGTTGCGGAACATGCTGTGCATCCCGTAGCGTTCGTGTGTGTAGTAATCGATGCCGGTATTCACGAAGCCGTAGAAGTCGCCGAAGCCACGCGCCGGCGGCAGGTATTGCCGCAGTGCGCCGAGGTCCCATTTACCGTAAACAGCACTCTTGAAGCCCGCCGGTTCAAGTATTTTAGGGATCATGATTTCACGTCGGTCCATGCCGCCGATCCATTCCCAGGTAACCTCGTATTCCTGGCGTGACTTGTATTTGTAGCCATAGTCAGGAGCTTCATTGCGTATCATGTCATAGATGCCGTTGCGTTGCGGGTAACGGCCGGTCATCAGGCTGCCGCGTGACGGGGTGCATGCCGGCCAACTCACGTAGAAGCTGGTGAGGCGGATTCCCTCCTTTGTCAGGCGATCAAGGTTTGGTGTGATGATATCGGGATTGATGATGCCGATGTCGTTGTATCCCTGATCATCGGAAACGATCAACAGGACATTTACCGGAGTTGCGCCGGCAGTCCCGGGTATCAACAGGCAGGCGACAATGACCGCGGCGTTACAGACAGAGATGGCGGTTTTAGCGGACTTGGAAGACGGTTGAGCTATGGCGGCTTGAATGGTGACAGGCGGGCATGGCGGCCGACTGTCCGGGAAGATGATTGAGCACAGCCATCCAAAGATTTTATTAATTGCCCGTGTCATCGCTTAATTTAGCCACTGGTATCAGATTGTGTGGGATTTATTATGACTTTTTATCCTGTTGCTGAAGGGGTAGCGTGGATGCCTGATGACAACGATTACCCTGCCAGCAGTTGAAGTCGAGGGGACCCTTCTGGAGACCGATTGCGGGAAACTTCGTGTTCCTGGATGCTCGCTTAGGGAAAGGACAATCCAGCTTGATGAGCAGCTGGTGTTTGAGCTTGTGGCTGCTGCGCGCACGGCCGCGGAGAGTGCCTATGCGCCCTTTTCGCGCTTTCAGGTTGGGGCGGCACTTGTCATGCAGGATGATCCCGGGGAAACGATCATCTGTGGTTCCAATGTTGAGAACAGTTCCTACGGCGGCACGATCTGTGCAGAGCGCGCGGCGATTTTCAATGCATCAGGTCGTGGGCTGCGAAGAATCAGGCTTTTAGTCGTGTCCACTACCGCAACGCTGGAGGAGAGGCTCAGTGAGCGTTCACCGTGCGGGCTTTGTCGCCAGGTGATCCGGGAGTTTGCCGATCAGCAGACCTTGGTAATTTGTGATTCAGGTGAGGAGGATACCCTTGGTGATATTTTTGACATCGAGCGCCTGTTGCCTTTTGGCTTCCAATTTCCCCCTTTGCCAAGCCGATTGAGTGATTGACCCGGGAGGAAGAACTTTTTTCTCAAGAAAGCCCGGGGTGCAGCAGGATAACCTGATTATGTTTTGTCGTCGCCAGCAACAGGCAGAGACTCAAAGGCTGCCCGGAGCGGGATCTCCCTGGATTGTCTCTGGACCGGGTTGTAGCGCGGGTAGATACCGTCAAATATTCCCCGCAGTGAGAGTGGCCTTGCTTTTGAGTTGTTGTAGGTGAGCACGATCTCAATTTCACCTTCATAGGTAAAGTTGTCCGGACCCTCGTCAGTCAGGCGGATTTTTCCGCTGAGCAGGGCGTAGCGCAGTTTTCCGTCTGAACCTGCGGGTTCTATTGTCAGGTCCCCCTCGACCTTGCTGATCTGGTAGACTTTCTTGGTTTGCTGGCTGGTACGCTCCATGACTCCCGGCGGATAGACCTGGGATAGCCATTTTTTCAGCAAGGAAGCCTCTATGGTGCTCTTCTTGCGCGGATAATTTAGCGGTTTCCAGTCTTTCCTGGTGAGGGCAACCGCCTCCACAACCGGCGCGCGGTAGGCTATCATGCGTTGCTCAAGCAGGCGCACGAAGACGCGGATACCGGATTGTTCAAGATCCGGCAGCTTCAGCGGATGTTCCTTGGTCGGTGTCCCGGTCAGATTTATTTCAGGAATGGCCTTGCCCAGTTCGCGCACGGTGTAGTCGCCCAGGGATTCACGTATTTGACCGCCCGGGAAGCGTGGCGGACCCATGCGGCGAAAGGCGTCAAACCAGTGCACGAGGTTGCCTTGCGAGTCGAGGACAGCCAGGTCGACATTGCTCTGTTTGCCGTGGAATCCGCGGCCATTGAACCCGTTGCCATTGAATTTCTGCCGCCAGACCTCGCGCACGGGTGCGGGTATGTCGGGGTCATTGCGGTGGCCGTGCCAGGAGGCGGCAATGAAAGGGCGCAGTGTGCGAACTACCTTCGGATCGATGAGCGAGGTCCCACGGACCTGTGTTGCAGTGGCTCAGCAGTGTCCCGAGGTGAGGTCGCCGTATTGCGCGTGGATAATGACCAGAAATACCGGACGTTTTTCGAGTAGTGCCCTTTTCTGGGCTTCCTGCAGGGAGGATGCCCAGTCGATCTGGTACATTGCGAGTTCATCTGCCTGCGGGCGGAAGTCACTGTAGCGTTCGAGCACGGACTGCACTTTTGGTGTCTGTGCGGAGATGATGGCGGCGGGAACCAATGGTAAAACAAGGGCAGTTAAAAAGCGTTTCATTTTCTTGATCCTTTCGGGTGGGGGTGTGTCCGGGCAGGCAATGTTTTCTTATGGGAATTACTGGGCAACATTGGCTTTCCGGAGCGTGTAAAGTTTCTTTATTTTATCATAAGGGTGTTTCATTACCATAAGGTTATAGCAAAGCATTATTTGCTGAACCCTAATCCAGGGCGTTAGCCGGCAAAAGCTGTCGTTGCGCACGGCTTAATCGCTTAAACTTTTTTAAGCGGCGTGCAGCAAGTGTCGTGAACAGAGCCCGGTAGCGGTAATTATGCGGAAGGGGTAATGATTGGCTCAGCGAGTTTTTCGGCGATGTGCAGGAAAGCCCTGGCGGTTTCACTGTCGCCAAGTGCCACCGGTATGCCGGCATCGCCGGCTTTACGAGTGTCCATTTCGATTGGAATTTGACCGAGCAGCGGCACGCCCAGTCGAAGCGCTTCCTTTTGACCCCCGCCCTCGCCGAAGATTGCATAGTGTATGCCATCGGAAGGGCAGAGGAAACTGCTCATGTTTTCGATGACCCCGAGGATTGGAACATTGACCTTGGCAAACATCGACGCTGCCTTACGGGCATCAATCAGTGCCATTTCCTGGGGTGTGGTCACCACAATAACTCCATCGACAGCCACGGTTTGAACTACAGTGAGCTGGATATCGCCGGTGCCGGGAGGAAGATCGATTACCAGGTAGTCCAATTCGCCCCATGAACACCCCCGAAGGAACTGCTGTGTGTAGCGCGTGGCCAGGGGACCGCGCACAATGACCGGCGATTGATCGTCAAGCAGGAAGCCCATCGACATCAACTTGATGCCGTGTGCCTCGATTGGTATGATCTCGTTCTGTTCAGTGGCCATCGGTCGCGCATCTTCCCTGCCGAACATCAGGGCAATACTTGGCCCGTAGAGGTCGCAGTCGCAGAGACCGACGCGCGGGGAGCCTTCCTGCCTGGAGAGTGCCACGGCGAGGTTTGCAGCTACCGTTGACTTTCCTACTCCCCCTTTCCCGGAGGCAATCGCGATGACCTTTGCTATCCCGGGTATTGATGACCTGTTTACCGAGCCGCTGCCATCATTGCCTTCGGGTGGATCCTTGATGTCAAAGTCCAGGCTTACCTTGCCGACACCGTCAATGCTTGAGAGCGCGCCTTCAACATCAGCGTGTATCTGTTGGGCAATTTCCGGGTCCCGGGTTGCCAGTTCAAGTTTTACAGTGATGTCAATTCCTGCAATGGATATTGATTTAATGAGGCCGAAAGATACGATATCTCTGCTGAAACCCGGATAGTTAATGCTGCTGAGAATATCGCGAATAGCGGTTTCATTGATCATGGAGCGGGTATGTTGGTTGCGGGTTCCGGCAAGGTCAAGGCAGTGTTCATGCAGCTTGTTAATCTCTTTCTGGACTTGATCCCGGGCTAATAACTGCGGCGCAGGTGACTGGGAAGGATCCCCATTTCGTCACGATATTTCGCCACTGTTCGTCGTGCAATCTTGATCCCTTTTTCCGAGAGTTCTTTAACGATTTTATCGTCACTGAAGGGAGTGCGGGAGTTTTCGAACTTCACCAACCGGGAGACCTCCTGCTTGACACTGGTGTTGCTCATTGTTGCGCCGCTCTCTGTTTCGTATCCCGATTTAAAGAAATACTTTATCTCAAACACTCCCCGGGGAGTGGCAATATATTTGCCCGCGATTGCCCTGCTGACCGTGGTTTCATGGACGCCAACAACAGCGGCGATCTGTGCCATGTTCATCGGGTGAAGGTGGGCAATACCCTTGTCCAGGAAATCACGCTGCCGCTTGACGATTTCCTCCGCGATTTGCCGAATCGTCTCCTGTCTCTGGTGGATACACTTGATCAGGAATTTTCCCGACCGGATCTTGTCGCGGATGTATTCCTTTACCTCCGGGCCGGCCTTGCCGCCGGACATGATGTCCTTGTAGGTATTACTTATTCTCAGGTGCGGGACATTGTCATTGTTAATGACAATAAGGTAATCGCTGCCGTCACGTTCAACACTGATGTCCGGCGTGACGACCTGGTTATTTCCGGGTGAAAACTGACTTCCCGGCTTTGGATTTAGGGTGGCAATCATCCCGGCGGCTGCGGTAATCTGTTCAGGGCTTACACTCAGGCGCCGGGCTATTTGGGGATAGTGCTTACGGGCAAGCTCGTCGAGATGCCTGTCGACAATGCGGTATTCAAGGCTATGGGACTTGTCCAATTTTCTGAGTTGGATCAGGAGGCACTCGCGTAGATCCTGTGCTGCCACCCCGACGGGGTGGAAAGACTGCAGTATCAGCATTGCCTCATGAAGTTTGGCTAGCGGCAGTGCGTTCTCGAGGGCCATCTCCTCAATGTCCTGTGCCAACAACCCGTCCTGATTGATGTTGCCGATCAGCATAAAGGCGAGGTCCCGGATTTCTCCCCGGGTTTCAGATGTGGCAAGTTGTCCAAGGAGGTGCTCGGAAAGTGTTTCCGCTTCCACCAGCGAATCCATCATGTGCTGCCGTTGCTTGGCTTGGTCCTCGTGTGCCGGGGCATTGGAGCGGCTTTGTTGCATATAGTCCCGCCATTCCTCATCAAGTTGCGATAACTCAGAGAATTCCTCATCAGTTTCCTGATCGTCCTGATCGAGCTTTTCCTTCTCCGGGGCAAGGTCCCCGGATTCTTCCTCAAGGACGGGATTGCCTGCAAGTTCCTGATTGACTAAATGATTGAGTTCAAGGGTAGTGGCCTGCAGGATAGCAAGACTCTGCTGCATCTGCGGAGCGAGCTTTTGCCGCAGATCGAGCGATTGTCTTTGCGTTTGATGGAGTCCGGGAGTTGCCATTGAAACGTGGTTTCACTGCGACAACTTTGGCTTAATCCCCAAAGCGATTCAAGCAGGTTTACTGCCAATCTCACCTGGAAAATTGCAAACCCTTGTAAAACCGGTGCTAGAGGGGCAATTTACGCAGCGCTTCTATGCGTTCGATTACCGGTGGGTGGGAATAGTTCATGAACACATAAAAGGGGTGCGGGGTGAGGTTGCTGAGGTTGTCGGCGGAGAGTTTTTTCAATGCGGTGACCAGCGATAAGGATTCCCCCGTGAGGTTGGCGGCGTAGGCATCCGCTTCAAATTCATTACGCCTGCTGAGTATGCTCATTGCTACGGAAAGGACCTTGCTGATTGGCTTGAAGAGCATTGCGAAGAAGAGGAACGAGCAATGAATTACCGGCGGCGTTACACCGAATGCTGCTGACAGGCTCTTATTTTCAATAAACAGGTTCAGCAGGAAGAATAGAATGCCGGTCTGCATGATTCCGAGTAGCATGCTTTGCATGATATGCTTCTTTTTGAAGTGCCCGATTTCATGTGCAAGGACCGCCACCAGTTCAGCAGTGGTATGATTTTCGACCAAGGTGTCATAGAGGGCAATTTTCTTGTTCTTCCCGAACCCGGTGAAAAATGCGTTTGATTTACTGGAGCGTTTTGACCCATCCATTACTGAAAGCTCAGTCAGGGGAAATTCACACTTTGTCGCCAGGGAATTGATTGCATCCTTGAGTTCGCCATCATCGAGTGGTTCAAATTTATTGAACAAGGGCAGTATAACTGCAGGTGCAAGGTAGGCCATCAGCAGTGAGAAGGCGGAGAGCGCGGCCCATCCCCAAAGCCATGCGTTGTCCTTGAGGAGATCGGTTGAGAACAACCAGAGAAGCAGCGCGAGAATTGCCCCCCCGATTACTATTGCTAGAATTCCGCCTTTGACCTTGTCGGTGAGAAATGTTCGGAGGGTGGTTTTGTTGAAACCAAACTGATCTTCAATCGTGAAGGTATTGTAGATGTCAAAGGGAAGGGTGAGGATTTCGTTGACCAGAAAGAGAATACCGAAAAACAACAGGCCGGAAATGACTTGTCCGTGTCCCCATGAGTCGATGATGCCGTTTAGCCAGCTGAAGCCTCCAATGAGCCAGAATGCCAGGAACAAGCCAAGGCCGTAAATGGATTCAATAAAGCCGAAACGAGTGGTAATCCGTGTGTAGTTCTGTGATTCCAGGTATTTTGCAGAGTCAAAAACGTCAGTGAACTCCCCGGGCAACTTGGGTTTAAGGGCCTTAAGGTTGAACCACTCCGAGACCAGGTCGAGCAGGAAGATGCCTATCACGGCGACAAGGATGATCCAGAAATAGGGGTTGTACTCAGGCATTACAGGGAAAATGGAATAATGTAAGAACTTCAGGCTACCGCACAGGTGCCGTCGGCGGCTGGAGCTTTTGGATAAAGATTCATGTAATCGTCGGCGATTTCGTTGAGTTCACGGAGAGATTCCACCCGGCAAAAAGCAGCGCGCAGGCGCTTGCCCCCGGGCAAGCCTTTGGTATAGGCCATCAGGCGGGAGCGCATTGCCATCATGGTTCTACATTCATTTCCGTAGCGTCCCCAGGAGATGGCATCCGTGCAATGACGGGTGATGACCTCCCAGCGTTCCCCGATTGTCGCCACCGGCGGGTGATCGCCGGTTCTGAGATAATGCTTCGCCTCACGGAACACCCATGGATTTTGCATTGCGGCACGGCCGATCATTACACCGCGGACTGCGGTTTGATTTTTGCGGCGCTCGACGTCGCATCCGGAGGTGATATCGCCGTTGCCTATAATCGGTATTGTGACGGCCCGCGCGCAGGCATCAATTACATTCCAGTCAGCCTCACCGCTGTAGCCCTGAGCCCGGGTGCGGCCGTGGACGGAGACTGCAGCCATTCCACAGTCTTCAAGGATGCCCGCGACCTCGACGGCATTGATCATGCTGTTGTCCCAACCGACACGGATCTTGCCGGTTACAGGTACCTGCTCTCCGACTCCCGCAACCACTGCCGAGGTAACCTTCGCCAGTGCCGGGCAATTGCGAAGCAGTGATGAACCGCCGTTCTTGGCTACCACCTTGTTTACCGGGCATCCAAAATTCAAGTCTATGAAATCCGGTCTCTTCCAATCAATAATTTTTTTCGCTGCCTCCGCCATGCGTTTACCGTCAGCGCCGAAGAGTTGCACCCCGATGGGGCGCTGGGTGTCATCGAACTCAGTGTATTTGCGTGTGCGGTCATCCCGGCGGATGATGCCCTCCGATGATACAAACTCGGTTACCATGACATCCGCACCGAATTCCTTGCAGATAGAGCGGAACACCCGGTCGGTGACGCCGGCCATGGGCGCCAGATAGAGCGGAAACTTTCCTTTTGCGAACCAGGGTAACATACGGTTTTTTCTTTCATTAAAATACCGCCTAAAGACCAGACGGCAAGTTGAGGAACTGCGGGGCAGGGGGGGAGCTAAACTGGGGCGTTGACCTTGACGGCGTCGATTGTTAGCAGTTGTAGTGAACTCGGCATGAATGATGAACAGAAAAACACGCTGCGTGATCGTATCCTGGATCGCTCAGTTGAAGTTGAGATACGTATTGAGCAACTGCGGGAGGCGACACTGCCGATTTCTCCCGACAAGGGGCTTGGCCGGCTGACGCGCCTTGAGGCAATACAGGACAAGAGCGTCAACGAGGCGGCACTGGAGCGCCTGCGCGATGAGTCTACCCGCCTGCATAATGCACTGGTTAATATTATGCGACCGGATTTTGGAAATTGTCAGAACTGCGGGCAACAAATTGCCATGGAGCGCCTCCAGGCACTGCCCGCAAGCACGCTGTGTATGGAGTGTGCCAGTTGAATATTCCCGATGGGATTAAAATGATCGATGTCAGCACCTTTCCGGATTCTTCTCTATTATCGTTATACTCAAGTTGATGACCCGGAGGGTTTTGCCGGGGAGCAACAGGAGCTGTGCGAAAAACTTGGACTTCGCGGGAGGATCATCGTTGCAGCCGAAGGCATTAACGGTACGGTTTCCGGGGAAGTTGTTGCAACAGAGGCATACATGGAGGCAATGAACGCAGATCCGCGCCTTGCGGGCATTGTGTTCAAGGTTGATCCTGCCGATGAGCACTCCTTCAAAAAACTTTCGGTTAAGGTCCGTCCTGAGATCGTCACGCTGCAGCTTGGTGGCGGGGGGGATATTGATCCCGCCGCAGTTACCGGCCGGCGACTTGCCCCGGCAGAGTTTTATGCGGCCATGAAGCAGGAAGGGACACTGGTGCTTGACGGGCGAAATAAATATGAATCCGACCTGGGGCATTTCAAGGGTGCGGTTTGCCCGGAGGTTGAGAACTTCCGCGATTTTCCGGAATGGATTCGCGAGAACCTGGCAGATGCCAAGGACCGGACGATCCTGACGTATTGCACGGGGGGGATCCGTTGTGAGAAGCTTTCCGGCTTTCTTTTAAAGGAGGGCTTCAGGAATGTTGCCCAGCTTGATGGCGGGATTGTCAGTTACGGTCAGGATCCGGAAGTGCAGGGTCGTGATTTCGAGGGTCAATGCTATGTGTTTGATTCCCGGATAGGGGTTCCGGTGAACGGCACAAACCCCACTGTGGTTGCTGCCTGCCGAATATGTGGCAAATCCAGTGAGCACTATGTTAATTGTGCCTGGAAACCCTGTAATTGCAGAATTTTCCTGTGTTTTTCTTGTGAGAAAGAGGCCGGTCGATTTTGTTCGGATGAATGCGGCAGGCTTGCAGGGGGTAGATGAGAAGAGCCCTGCTGATATGGTTTTTTTGCAGGAATCCAGAGCTGACAGGTGGAACTGACGGGTTTTTTGCTGAAAAGCTGAATATTCTTGGAATTTCCGCTTGTGAAATTTTTCACAATCTAGTATAGGAATCTTGAGTAAATCCCGGATGGCTAACTTTTTCCCGCGCTGGACGAATACCCTGCCTTTGCAGGTGGTGGTAGCCCTTGGGGTCATGGGTCTCGGCGTGAGTGCCGCAGTCACCTATTATTTTACCCCGAAATACACCCGGGTGGGTTATCAGCCGGATCAACCGGTGCCTTATGACCACAAGTTGCATGTCGGGCAACTCGGGATGGATTGCCGTTACTGCCATTCCTTCGTGGAAAAGTCAGGACATGCGAATGTGCCTGCGGCATCCACCTGCTGGAATTGCCACCAGCACGTCAAGCTAGGCAGTCCAAAGCTGGAACCGATTCGCAAGGCGGCCGATAAAAATTACGAGGGCTACGACGGGAATCCCGTGGAGTGGGTTCGGGTGCACCGGGCGCCTGATTATGTGTATTTTGACCACTCGGCTCACGTGAACCGGGGAGTGAGCTGCGTGAGTTGTCATGGCGACATCAGCGAGATGCGTGTCGTGTACCATGCCGAGGAGCAAAGCATGAGCTGGTGCCTGGACTGTCACAAGCAGCCGGAGAAGCATCTCAGGCCCCTGGACGAGGTGTTTAACCTGAAGTGGCAGCCGGAAGATCTTTCCCGTAAGGATTTTACCGATTACCTCGCCGGCAAGGCGGATGCAGCCAAGGTGGCTGAGCTTTTGCCGCTGCCGAAGAACGGCAATCCTGATGAGTTACTCAGTCAGGAGGAGATCGGCTCTGCTCTCAAGAAACTCTGGAACATCCATCCACCCTCCCCGAACAACTGCTCGGGATGTCATCGCTAAACTGCCCGCAAGATCAATCTTAAATTTCTCTCTTAAACTTCTAATTTTCCCGTGAAACACGTTTGGCCCCATCCTGAAGATTCCTCCGCTGGTCAGCGGATGTTCCGCAGCCTTGCGGAATTGCAGGGCACTGCCGGTTTTAAAAAACGTCTCGAACGTGAGTTTCCCCAGGGGGCAGCTGAGCTTGAGGGCAGCGGTGAGGATGATTCCCTTTCGCGGCGTCGCTTTATGCGCCTGATGGGAGCCTCGACGGCCTTTGCTGGACTGGGAATGGCGGCCTGCCGCAGACCTGTGGGCAAGATATTGCCTTATGCCGGCAGCGTGGAGTGGATGATTCCTGGAAAGGCTGTTTATTATGCCACGGCAATGCCCAGGGCTGCCGGAGCCACCCCGATTGTGGCAAAGATACACGAGGGGCGACCAACTCACCTGCAGGGCAATCCCCTGCACCCGGGGACAAACGGGGGGACGGATCATTTTGCGATCGCTTCCATCCTGGACCTTTACGATCCTGAGCGTTCGCGCTTCTACAAAAAGGATGACGTGGCGATCGGGTATACTGAGTTCAGGTCCTTTTTCAGCGCCAAGAAGAAGCAACTTGCAGCTTCCTCCGGAGAAGGCCTTGCCTTTCTTCATGGTGCGGGCACATCACCAACCCGTCAGCGTGTGGCCCTGCAGGTTTCAGAGAAGTTCCCGAAGGCAAAATTCTACCAGTATGAGTCAGTTGACCGTGATGGGCTGGAAACGGCTACAGCGAATCTATATGGTTCACGTAAACAACTGATTTTCAGGATTGATAAGGCAGAGCGGATTCTTTCCGTTGGCTGTGACTTCCTGGGGGTTGACCATATCGCTGACGATGCGGCGGGTGACTTTTCCAAGGGGCGAAAGGTAGAGGGGGATGCGAAGGCCGATTCAATGAACCGCCTTTACGTTCTTGAACACCAGTATACCAACACCGGTGGCATGGCTGATCATCGCCTGCCGGTAAAAGTCAGCGATATGCCCGCTGCCACCGCGGCAATTGCCGCCAGGATTGGTGAACTGACCGGAGACAGGGAACTGCTTGCCCTTGCCGGGGATCTTGCGAAGAAAACAACGATCGAGAGAAAGTGGACAGACGGCGTCGCCAAAGACTTGTTTAACTCCCGCGGCAAGGGGCTGGTGCTTGCCGGTTCCCGTCTCGATGCGGGAGTGCATGCACTGGTCATAGCCATGAATGTCGCGCTTGCCAACTTTGGTCAGGATAAGCCGGTGGATGTCGTGGTTACCGACCTACAGAAATCGGGGGAAATCAGTGAATTGGCGACCGCGATTGCCGCCGGGGAGGTGTCGACGCTGGTGATCAGTGCTGAAAGTGACCCGGTTTACAGTGCGCCGGCGGACCTTGGGTTTGCGGAGCTTCTCGAGAAAGTGGAAACGCTCATGCACCTGGGAGTGCGTGATCTTTGCGCATCGGCACATGCTGCCCACTGGCATATTCCCGCTGCCCACTACCTGGAAAGCTGGGGTGATGTGCGTGCCTCGGACGGAACCTATTCCGTCATCCAGCCGATGATTGCCCCGTTGTTCAACGGGGTTTCCGAGACAGCATTTTTACTCGACTTGCTTGCTGATAAAGAGCCGGAGGAAGGAGGCGACGCGGGCCTGGCGGCAGTCAGGGAAACCTTTTCATTGATTGCCGGGGATGCCGGCGAAGGCCGATGGCATACCGTCCTGCGTAATGGCTTCCTGAAGGAGAGTGCATACAGGTCCGTTGCCGGGGCCATGAACCCGGCCGCAGCGCAGCAATTGGTCGCCGGGCTGCAACCGGGCACAGGTGGATTTGAAGTGGTGTTCACTACCGATAACAAGGTTTGGGACGGGCGTTATATCAACAATGGCTGGTTGCAGGAACTGCCGGATCCCATTACCAGCCTGGTATGGGACAATGCCGCACTGCTCAGCCACGCGACAATCAAGCAACTTGCCAAGGATAAAGGCGAGGACTGGTCGAACAAGGATCTTGTGATTGAGGACAAGGCGTACCTGCTCAAGGTCACGGCAGGTGAGAACATAGGTTATTTCCCTATCCTGCCGGCACCGGGGCACGCCAGGAATTCCGTCAGTATTGCCATGGGTTACGGGCAGCTCAATGCCGGCTCGATTGCCGGCACGCCACAGTCGGCAGGAAAGGACACGGGTGATGTCACCGGCTTTGATGTGTTTGCCCTGCGCACTTCGGCGACTCCGCTCATTGCCGAAAGTGTAGAGATTGAACTGGTCACTGAAGAGGTCGAGTTACGGGAGGGCTACAGCACCAAAACCTACCCGATTGCCCTTACCCAGGAGCACTTCATGATGGAGGGGCGCGCCCTTTACCGCGACGGCACGCTCAAGGAACTCGAGGAGGAGACTGCTCATTACGACCCCGCCCACCCGGAACACGGTTCGTCTTTCCAGAAGCGCGGCATGGATGCGCATATTCCGCCCAACCACAGCATATACAGGGGGCAGGATCTCAGGCCCGGGGTCAATCCCAACCAGCAGTGGGCAATGGCAATTGACCTGAACCAGTGCACCGGTTGCAATGCCTGCACGATTGCCTGCCAGTCGGAAAACAACATCCCGATTGTCGGCAAGGACCAGGTCATCGTGGGGCGTGAAATGCACTGGATCCGCATGGATCGTTATTTTGCCCCGGACATGAAACAGGACGACCACGGTCACTGGCAGAGTGATGATGAGGACCTGGATAATCCTCAACTGATGCCGCAACCCGTGGCCTGCACACAGTGTGAGGCGGCGCCCTGTGAGACGGTCTGCCCGGTGAACGCAACCGTGCATACTGAGGAGGGGCTCAACGCCATGGCCTATAACCGCTGTATAGGCACCCGCTACTGTGCAAACAACTGCCCGTATAAGGCGCGGCGGTTCAATTTCTTTGACTATAACAAGCGGCCCATTGACCAACTCTACAAGGGGCCGTTCAGCGACAAGGACAAGACCGGAGTTGCGCCGAGCCTGCAGTTGCAGAAGAATCCCAACGTTACCGTGCGCATGCGCGGGGTGATGGAAAAATGCACTTATTGCGTGCAGCGTATCCAGGAGGCCAAGATCAACCAGAAACGCATTGCGCGCGACTCGGATGATACCCGGGTGCCGGATGGCGTGATCAAGGTTGCCTGCCAGTCAGCCTGCTCAGCCGGTGCCATTACCTTCGGCGATCTTTCCGACAAGGACTCGATGGTGAACAAAGCCAAGGCATCGCCAAGGAATTACGAAATGCTCAAATACCTTGGCCTGCGCGCACGCACTACTTATCTCGCGCGCATTAAAAACCCCAACATGGACATGCCGGGAGCTGAGCATGTCGGCACGGTAAGCAAGAACTTCCATTAACACTTTTGGCCGGTTTGACCGGCATTCTTATTAACAACTTAAACATGGCCGAAGCCTCTACATCTGACACTGCACGACCCGTGATTGCACGGGAATCGCTGGTGTTGAACGAGCGCCCGATGAGTTGGGTTACCAACCGGATCTGTGGCATTGTCGAGAATCGGCAACCATTCCTCTGGTGGGTCTTGTTTGTGCCCTGCGTGATGCTGATGGGAGTGCTCGGCTATTGCCTGGCATACCTTGTGGCGACCGGCGTCGGGGTCTGGGGCAACAATCATCCTGTTGGCTGGGGCTGGGCGATCACCAATTTCGTTTTCTGGATCGGGATAGGTCATGCGGGAACCCTGATCTCGGCGATCCTGTTCCTGACCCGGCAGAAGTGGCGAACTTCAGTGAACCGTGCGGCGGAGGCGATGACGCTATTTGCCGTCATCTGTGCCGGTATTTTCCCGGCAATCCATGTCGGGCGCTTCTGGATGGTGTGGTTTCTGGCCCCGGTTCCAAATGCCAACGGTATCTGGCAAAACTTCAAGTCCCCGCTGCTCTGGGATGTATTCGCCGTTTCCACTTACTTCACGGTGTCGGTGATTTTCTGGTATGTCGGGCTGATCCCGGACCTTGCCACCCTGCGTGACCGGGCCAAGAGAGGCATCAGGAAGGCGGCCTACGGTTTCTTTGCACTCGGCTGGCGCGGGGGAAACCGCCAGTGGCGTCATTACGAAATGGCTTACCTGCTGCTTGCCGCTCTTTCCACCCCGCTGGTGCTCTCGGTTCACTCGGTGGTTTCCTTCGATTTCGCCACATCGATTGTGCCGGGTTGGCATACTACGATCTTTCCCCCTTACTTTGTCGCCGGCGCAATCTTTGGCGGCTTTGCGATGGTCCTTACCCTGATGATACCGGCACGGAAGATATACGGGTTGCAGGACCTCATTACGCCGAAGCATATCGACAACATGGCAAAGATCATCCTGCTGACGGGAACGATCGTGGGATATGCCTATATCATGGAGCTCTTTATTTCCTGGTATGGAGGCAACAAGTATGAGCAGGCTGCCTTTGCCAACCGCACCGGCGGTTACTACTCGTGGGCATACGTGTGCATGTTTACCTGCAATGTGATCGTACCCCAGCTTTTCTGGTTCCGTTACTGCCGGCATAACCTGTGGATTGTGATGGCGGTCTGCATGTGCGTGAACGCCGGCATGTGGTTTGAACGGTTTGTTATCATTGTGACCTCCATTGCACAGGATTTCCTGCCCGGGGCATGGGATTTTTATCACCCGAGTTGGGTAGAGATCTGGACCTTTGTAGGGACTTTCGGCCTGTTCCTTGGCCTGTTCCTGCTTTTCATCAGGTTCTTTCCCGTGATTGCGATGTCCGAGATCAAGGGGGTGTTGCCCAAGAGTGACCCGCATTACCTGCCGCCGGGAACTTTCACCCACGATGCCGAGGGCAGGGAAATTGACAATGACGGGGAACAATAAATTTCCCCGCTTTTTAAACATAAAAGACAAGTAATCTGGATACCCTGAAGAGAGTTCACGGCTATATCGCCGAATTTGCCAGTGCGCGGGATGTTTACCTCGCAGCGGAGAAGGTGCGTGATGCCGGCTTCAAGCGCTGGGACGTGCACTCGCCGTTCCCGATTCACGGCCTGGATAGTGCCATGGGCCTGAGCAAGTCGTCACTGTCGTGGTTTGTTTTCATCGGCGGTGCCACGGGAACGTTAACAGCTTTCCTGCTGCAGTTCATTACCCAGGTCGTGATTTACCCGACCTATGTGCAGGACAAGCCCGCCAGTATCACAACGCTGCCGGCATTTTTCCCGGTGATGTTCGAGCTCACGGTCCTCTTTGCCGCCTTTACCGCCCTGTTCGGCAGCATGATTCTCAACCGCTTGCCACGCTGGAATCACCCGCTGTTTGTCAGTGAGCAGTTCACCCGCTTCTCTGATGATGCTTTCTTTCTCTGTATTGAGGCGCGTGACCCGCAGTTCTCCAAGGAGGAAACCAAGGCTTTGCTCAAGAAAATGGGCGGCACGAACATTGAACTGATCGAGGACGAGATTTAGAACTGCCATGCGTTACCTGTTCCTTGCCATGATTCTCGGTGCCTGCCTGGTGGTGGGCATGTTCGGTTTCCGTGGGCACAAGTTCAGTGATACCCCGGTGGAACTGTTTCCGGACATGGACCGACAGGAGCGGATCAATGCGCAGAGCAGGTCATCGTTTTTTGCCGATGGTGTCGGTGCCCGTGTCCCTGTTGCAGGGGTTCTGCCCATGGGCTTTTCGATTCCTTCCAGGCCGGTCGAGGATGGCGAGGCCCTGCTCGACGGGTTCAGCCTGCCCGGCAGCTATTTCAACTCCGGGCGCATCGGCGAGCATTATGGCGACGGGATGCCCAAGGGGATCCCGGTTGACCAGGCAATGCTGGCACGTGGCAGGGAGCGCTTTGGCATCTATTGTGCCATCTGTCATGGCGCCTCCGGCAATGGCGAGGGGACTCTGGCAAATTTCGGGAACATGCGCCCGATAGCCAATCTTCATATGCCGCAATTCTCTGATTCTTCGAATCCGCAATACCGTCCGGATGGGGAGATTTTCGAAATTATAACCATTGGCAGGGCACGCATGGGTCCCTATGGAAGCGTGATCCCGGCTGCCGACCGCTGGGCGATTATCGCCTATGTGCGCGCCCTGCAGGATGCTGCCAAAAAGGCTACTGTCCCTGCCAAGGACAATGCGACTGCAACTGCAAAGGTGCCTGTTGAGGTGCCTGCAACTACCGAATAACCACTGATAACCTTTAAAGAATACCAGCATGGCTGATCACGGAGCAACTCTCGCCGAGTTCCCCATTGAAGGGGAAAGGGTGGAGGTTTCAAAATTCTCAAGGATTATCCTCATTGCGGCGATAATCGGCGGGATTGGTATCGTTGTCAGTCTTGCAATTTTCCTTTTTGGAGGAGACTCGCAGGTCAGGAAATCGTTTTCCTATTCCTGGCTTTTTGCCTGTTTTTATTTTTTCACCATTGCTGCCGGCGGACTGTTCTGGGTTCTGCTGCATCATGCATCCAATTCAGGCTGGGGGATTGCTGTACGCAGGATCATGGAGCATCTCGCCAACATGCTGCCGTTTACGTTCCTGCTGTTGATGCCGATTCTTTTACTGAAAACACCAAGGGAAGCGCTTTACGAGTGGATGCACCTTTTGAGTATCGGTGAGGTTGATGCCCTATTGGCGGCAAAGGCTCCTTACCTGACGCTGGGATTCTTCTTTGTCCGCATCTTGTTTTATGCCTTTGCGCTTTCAGGGATTGCATACCTTTTGCGCAGGTGGTCCCTGCAACAGGACAGGACAGGGGATGTCCGGCCGACCTTCCTGGCGCGCAGGTTCAGCTGCGGCTTCATTCCGGTGTTTGCCATTTCCGTGACGTTTATAGCTGTGGATTTGTTGATGTGCCTTGACTACACCTGGTTTTCAACAATGTGGGGGGTATACATCTTCGCCGGGTCCGCCCTGAGTTCGATGGCGGTGATTATCCTGACTGTCACCGCCCTGCGAAGCCGCGGTTACCTCGGGAAGGTTGTCTCGATGCAGCATTACCACACCATGGGCAAGCTGATGTTCGCCTTCACGGTGTTCTGGGCGTATATCGCGTTCAGCCAGCTTTTTCTCTACTGGTATGCGAAGATCACCGAGGAGACGAAATTCTACATCCTTCGGAACACTGAGGGCTGGCATTTTGTAAGCCTGTTCCTGGTGTTCGGTCATTTTCTGGTTCCGTTTGCATTTTTACTTCGTCAACGGGCCAAGAAGGACGTGCGTCAGATCTGCGCGGCAGCGGTATGGGTGCTCTTTGTGCACATGATTGATATTTACTGGATCGTGATGCCGGAGCGCGGTCCTTCCATCACCAAGGGGGAACTGCTTACTATCCCGGGCGCATTGTTCCTTGATGTGATTGCAATTGTGACTGTGACTGCCGCGATGGTGTTCCTTTACCTGCGCTCAATGGGCAAGTACAGCATCTATCCGGCACGCGATCCCCGGCTGCATGAGTCGGTACGCCTGATCAACTGACTCAGCTTGAGTGAATTTGCAGAACTTTAACCATTAACACTGAACTTAATCTTGGATACCAGCGTCGACAGCTCACCACTCAAGCGTTTTTGCGCTTTCTGGCTGGGACTTGCCACCTTTTCTGCCTTCGGCATTTTTGGTTTCTGTGCCTACAAGCTGACAGGTGGTGATCACGATAGTGCTTATGAAACTGCCTCTGAGCAGCGCACGCAGTTGAGGGAGGGATCCGAGCAGGCACAGGAGGAGCAGTTAAAGGCGGCTCCGGTTGACCTGGCCGCAGCGGTGAGCGTTCTCGGTGAGCAACGAGATTCCCGCAAGCCCGCTCCCGGAACCAAGGCTTTTGAGGAATGGATGAAGCAACAGGCGGCAGCCGCGGCGTCCGCAACTCCTGGAGCAACCGAGCCGGTAAAGACCCCGGTTGTTAAGTTGAGTATCGATTCCCTTCCCGGCGGGGTCATGAAGTACAAGCAGACAGAGCTTACCGTGAAAGCGGGCAGTGTGGTCGAGTTGACTTTCACAAATCCCGATGTGCTGCAGCATAATTTCATCCTGCTCAAGCCCGGCACCAAGGAGAAAGTCGGGGCCCTTGCTGATGCCATGCTGATTGACCCGGAGGCCATGAAAAAGCAATACATTCCCGAGTCCGGGGATATCCTTGCCAAGACCAATCTTGTCAATCCGTTTGGCAAAGAGGTCATTGAGTTTTCCGTTCCGGATGCGCCTGGTGACTATCCCTATATCTGCACTTTTCCCGGACACTGGCGCCTGATGTTTGGAACCCTTAAGGTAACCAAGTAAGAAACCGACCTAGAGACTGCTTTTCACCCGAGATGACTGATAATAAACAAGCTGATGAGGACGTCCTGCGGCGCGCTGCAATTGACCGCTCCGCGCGTCTGCCGGTGTTGTTCTTTTTCACCAGCGCCGCGGTGTGGCTGGCGATCTCGGTTGTTCTTGGCTTTATCCAGTCCGTTAAGTTATATGCCCCTGGGTTTCTCGATGCCCCCTGGCTGTTCTTTTTAAATTACGGGCGCTCTAATCCCGCTTTCATGGGAGCCCTTGTCTACGGCTGGGCGATCCAGGCAGGAATCGGTGTTGCGATATGGTTGATGGCCCGCCTGTGCCGGGCCGAGGTTAAAAACCCGCTTACCCTTGTTGTCGCCGGGCATTTCTGGAACCTTGGTGTGCTGATCGGCGTGCTCGGCATTTTCGCGGGTTACGGCACTTCAATGGAATGGCTGGCTTTCCCCAGGGCAGTGTGGCCGATTCTTCTGGTTGCCTATTCCCTGATGGTGGTGTGGTTGATCACCATGTTTCAGCGCCGTGAGCCGGGCGAGGTCTACATCTCTGTGTGGTATATACTGGGAGCCAGTTTCTGGTTTCCCTGGGTTTACATCACCGCCAACGTGTTTATCCATATTCTTCCGGGGGCTGCGGTGGCGAAGGCAGCAACCAACGCCTGGTTCATGAGCTCGATGATCTTCCTGGTGCTGGCGCCACTGGGCCTGGCTTCAGCATATTACTTTATCCCGAAGATTCTGGGGCGCCCGGTTTACTCCTCACAGCTGGCCAAGATCGGGTTTTGGGGACTGGCGATTCTTGGCGGCTGGACCGGTGTCCAGAAGTTCATGGGCGGTCCTTTACCGGCCTGGATGCCTGCGGTCTCAGGGGTTGCCGTGATCCTGCTGCTGGTGCCGATCCTCGCAATTGCAATTAATCACCATATGACGATAAAGGGCAACCACAGCCTCATCGAGACCAGCCCGACGATGCGTTTTACGGCAGCCGGCGCGCTGGCGTTCACGGTTTTCTGTATCCTTTCCGCCCTGAGCGCGTTCTTCTCGCTTGGGCAGTTTACCCAGATCAGCCAGACCACCATGGCATTTCAGTTGCTGGCGGTTTACGGTTTTTTCTCACTGACCATTTTCGGGGCGATCTATTTCATTGTTCCGCGACTGGTTGGATGCGAATGGCCGAGCGGATCACGTATACGGTTGCATTTCTGGTTTTCCACATATGGGATTGTGTCACTCGTGGTTCTCCACTTTGTCGGCGGTATCTGGCAAGCGGCCGCTTATTCACAGTTTGATGCCCCGCTTGAAAATGCCGTGAGCGCCGGTCGACCCTATGCGATCGGTGCCTCGATTGCATGGGCCTCGATCATGGTTTCAAATGTAATGTTCCTCTATCACCTGAGCCTGATGGTCCTGCGTCTTGGACGTCGCAATGAGAATCCAACTCTTCTTGGCCACCAACATCCCGCCGCCTGACCGAGTTCCTGCCGATGTCATCCTTCCGAAATTTCGTCCTGGCTCTCGCGGCCACGTTCTTTGCCCCGTGGTTGTGCCTTATCGTGATTCCGCACGCCAAGATGAAGGCGCAGGACATTGAGGTCTGGGAGGATAAGCAACTCGGAACGAAATCGAGTTATCCTGCAGGCACCCCGAATATTTTCAGGCAGGGGCAGGCAATCTACGCAAGGGAAGGATGCGCATTGTGCCACACGCAGATGATCCGGCCAACCTATCTGGGTTTCGAGTCCTGGCGACCGGGCTTCGGCAAGGCGGGAACCCGTGACAACCCTGTGCGCATCCGCGAAACCCTGCCCGGGGACTTTAGCGGTGAACGATTTGCCTACCTTGGCGTGCAGCGGGTGGGGCCGGACCTGAGCAATGCCGGCTACCGGCACGATGAGGACTGGCACCATGTGCACCTGTATGATCCGCGCTCGAAGCGGGATTTTTCCGTGATGCCCTCCTTCAGGCATCTTTATACCAGGCGCAAGGTGCGCGGGCAGCGCGCAAAGGGTGCCCTGGCACTTGCTGGGCAACTCGACCCGGGGAAAGGATTTGAGGTGGTTCCCACTGAGGCTGCGCGTGCACTGGTTGGTTACCTGATGACCCTGAAAAAGGATACACCCCTGCCTCCCGCCGCAGGGGAACAGACGCAGACCCCGGTTGCACCGGCCGGCGCGGACAAGGTAAAGAAAGGTTGAACAGGGGATATTCAATAATGATGAGCGAGAATAACGAAAACCGCGATTACGAGCACAAGCCTAGTGTCCGTGAGCACGCCTCAGCACGGCGCGAGAAGCAGGATCCCGAAGCCGGGTTCGAACCGCTTTCCCTCTGGTTTTTCAGCATTTGTGCCTTTGTTCTCATGATTGGAGGCGGTTACCTGGGGGCAAAGAGCGCAGGATTTGATTTTGGCAGCACACAGGTGAGCGGCTACAAGGCCGGCACTCCCCCGAATTTCACCCCGGCAGGCCCGGTGCTCTCTGAGCGTGATAAATATTTAAAGTCCGGCGAAGCGGTTTATAAGACAGTCTGTAATGGCTGTCATCAGTTCAACGGGAGAGGGCAGGGACAAATTCCCCCGCTGGTGGACTCGGAATGGGTGATCAACGGCACGGAGCGCATGGCGCAGATCGTGCTCAACGGTATTCGTGGGCCGATAACGGTGAACGGGACCTCTTACGGTGCGCAGGAGATGCCTGCCCAGAAAGGTGCGCTTAGTGATCAGCGCATTGCGCAGGTAATCACCTATGTGCGGGAGAGGTTTGGCGGGATAACCGACGCGGTGGTCACCAAGGAGATGATTGCCGATGCACGCAACCGGCACGGTGACCGGGTGGCACAATACACAGCGGGTGAACTGGCGGCCGAGGATGCAATGCTTTCCGGGGAACAGCCGGCGTGGATGAATCCCGAGGCGGATGCAGCAGAGGGAGAAACTTCCGCTGATGGGAAAAATTCCGGTGACGTGAAGGATCCTGCCGTTAATGATAAGGCTCCCGAGAGCAAAGAAACCAAGTAAGATTTAACGAACCAAGCAACCCATGGGGGCCGAAGTATCCACAGCAGAAGCCGAAGAGGCGCACGTTCACGATGATCATCATCACGAGCTGCCGTTCTGGAAGAAGTATATCTTCTCCACTGACCACAAGATCATCGGGTATCAATACGGTATCACGGCACTGATTTTCCTGTTTATCGGGTTTTACCTGATGATGGTGATGCGCTGGAGCATCGCTCACCCGGACAAGGAATTGCCCGCTGTCCTGGCATTTTTCTTGAACAAGTCATGGCTTTCAGACCAGGGGCTTGTCACCGGTGACCTCTACAACATGTTTGGTGCCATGCACGGCACCATCATGGTGTTCCTGGGGATTGTCCCCCTGGCCTTCGGTGCTTTCGGCAATTTTGTGACGCCGCTGCAGATTGGCGCACCTGACATGGCTTTCCCCCGCCTGAACATGGCGAGTTACTGGGCTTACTATCTCGGTGGTATTCTGATGCTGGCCAGTTTCCTGCTGCCTTCGGGAGCTGCCGAGGCCGGCTGGACAATGTATTCACCCCTCGCAACCACCGCGCAGCTTGATGAGGTCAACCTGTGGTTTACCGGCCAGACATTCTGGCTCTTCGGCATGGTGTGCCTGATCTCCTCGTCACTTCTCGGGGCGGTTAATTTTATCAGCACGATCATCAACCTGCGTTGCCGCGGGATGACCTGGATGCGTATGCCGTTTTTTGTCTGGGCGATGCTGGTCACCGGCTTCCTGCTGCTGCTGGCATTTCCGCCACTGGAGGTTGCCGCGGTCATGCAGCTCATGGACCGCCTTGCCGGCGCGAGTTTCTTCATTCCCACAGGCTTGAACTTTTCCGGAGCCGGGAGCGTGGATGCCGGGTTGCTGGATGTTGCCGGGGGCGGATCTCCGCTTCTTTTTCAGCACCTGTTCTGGTTTCTGGCGCACCCGGAGGTCTACGTTCTCATTCTTCCCGCGATTGCCATCGTCGGCGAGATTATCCCCAATAATATCCGCAGGCCGGTCTGGGGATACAAGTCGATGGTCTATGCGGTGATGGTGCTCGGCTTCCTGGCCTTCATTGTCTGGGCGCACCACATGTATCTCACCGGCATGGGCAACGTGGTCTCGACATTTTTCCAGGCCACCACCGTGATTATTTCCATCCCCTCGGTGATACTCCTGACCTGCCTGTTTATCTCGCTTTGGGGTGGATCAATCCGCTTCACCGTGCCGATGCTCTGGGCGCTGGCTTTCCTGCCGATGTTCGGGTTCGGGGGGCTGACGGGGCTGCCGCTGGCGTTCAACCTGATCGATCTCCACCTGCATGACACCTATTACGTCATTGCCCACTTCCACTACATTGTCGCACCGGGGACTATTTTCGGTCTTTTTGCGGGAATCTACTACTGGTTCCCGAAAGCCACCGGCAGGATGATGAACAACAAGCTCGGTCACCTGCACTTCTGGCCTTCACTGATTGCCATGAATGGCATCTTCCTGCCGATGTTTGTCCAGGGGATGTCCGGTTTCCACCGCCGCTGGTATGACGGCGGTGTCAATTACGACGAGATCACCAGCAGGATACTCTTTGAGGAGGGCTCGTTCTTCGCCAACCTCTTCAAGGACGGCAGGGCAATCGAGATGATTGACCTCAATGTCTTCATGACTTTCTTCGTGTGGGTGCTGTGCATTGCCCAGTTTCCCTTTATCTTTAATTTCTTTCACAGCATATTCAGGGGACGCAAGGCGGACGGTGACAACCCGTGGCGGGCCACGACCCTTGAATGGTCGGCGCCAAACTGCCCCCCGCACGGCAATTTTGTGAATGAGCCCATTGCCTACCGGGGGCCATACGAGTACAGCGTGCCCGGGTATAAGGATGATTATACCCCGCAGTTTGAGCGCGGCAATGACGGCGTCATCCTGGGAGAAGAAGATCCACCTGCCGATGCGGCGAAAAACGCACATTAGAATGCATTTCAACCACCTTAACCAGTCACCGTAAAGGATGCAGATTCCCTTTGAAGTTAAACCCCGGCCTGATACCGGTCTCTGGAATGCCAAGCTTGGCATCTGGCTGTTCCTTGCATCCGAGGTCATGTTGTTCGGTGGCCTGTTTTCAGGCTACGTATTCCTGCGGCTCGGGTCATCAGCAGAGCCGGATTATTTCTGGCCCCAGGGAACACTCAGCGTTCCGTTCGGATTCGTAAATACCATCATATTGATCCTGTCCTCGGTGTTCGTGGTGGTCGCGTGGCTGCAGGTCAAGCTTGGTGATTTCAGGAAATTCCAGATCTGGATGGGGCTGGTGGTGCTTTGTGCCGTGGTGTTCCTTATCAACAAGGGATTTGAATACAATGCCAAGTTTCATCATTACGGCATCAAGTTGTCTGACAACTCAATTGTTGAGGGCCATGGGATTGATGACACGATCCGCTATGAGGGGATCAGCGAGGTGACAATCGACGTAGCGCGCTTCAACGGCGAGTTCCTCAATGCCGTGGCGGGGGATTCCCCGCCGCAGTTCCGCGAAGTGGTGGACGGCAAGCCTTCCGGCGAGCCCTTTGAATTGAGCGTGGCTGCTGTGGGCAGGATTGAGTCACGGATTAATGATGTGGCCCGGGCGGCGCACCTGAAGTCCGTGCAGGCAGGGAAAACCGATCTTGACTGGCTGCCGGCGATGGGCGTGAAGCAGCTTATCCTTGTCGCCGGTGAACCTTTCTCGATAAGCCTGTCCAAAGGCAGCCTGCGCAAGTCATTCCCGGATGGCGCAAAGTTCAGGGACCAGTCCCTGCTCAAGGGGAGTATTTCAGATAAGACACCGGGTCTCTTCCTGCACGCGGTTGACCGAATTGACCTGCGGGCCTGCGATGCCGACACGCCTGAGGAGTCGCTGGTCTGGAAATACCTGGGTGATGAGCCGCCGCATTCAGGAGCGGATCATGGTCATGATAAGCACAGCGCCCCCCAAATAAGCGGTGAACAGCAGGCAAGACAGGCTGAGAAGATCTTCTTTGATGCCCTCAAGGAGGTGCAGGAAAAGGCGGAGCAGAAGGGGCAGGAGCCTGATTTCAGCGAGTTGTTCAATCATTCGGTCAAGGAATGGGAGAATCCTGAGGGGGAAGTCCTTAGCAGCGAGCCGCCGATCCTGGTGCCATGGAAGGATGTGCGCCTGTATTCAAATTTCACCCCTAAATGGAACACATATTACGCCATCTATTTCACACTCACCGGCCTTCACGGATTGCACGTGTTTATTGGTGCCGCAGTACTTTTCTACTTTGGTTTTTGCAGCAGGAAATTCTATGAAAAGAACCCGGAACACTTTGCCAACCGTGTTGAGGTGGGCGGCCTGTTCTGGCACTTTGTGGACCTGGTCTGGATTTTCCTCTTTCCCATCCTCTATCTCATGTAGCCGTGAAGCTCCGCAGTAACACGCAATCAACCTCTTTTTGACACCAAATGGCCGATACGCCCGAAGAGATCCAAAAACACCTGAAGCTCTACTGGAAAGTGGGGATCATTCTGCTGGCCTGTACCGTGCTGACCGTCGTCGTGGCCAAGGTTACCCCGAGCATTACCGTTGGCTTGCTGATTGCCACCTTCAAGGCGGGGCTTGTGGCGGCAATCTTCATGCACCTGAGTGCGGAGAAGCCGATGATTTACAAGATCATGGTGTATACCGTGTTTTTCTTTATTGGCTTGATGTTCCTTACACTGCTTACCATGTATGACCCGGCGGTAAGCCGGGTTGTAAACTAATCCAGCGCATTGTCACTCCAGAAATTCCATATCCTTTTTATCAGCCTCGCCACCCTGTGCTTTATTGGTTTCGGGGTGTGGTGCTTTATGTCAGCAACCGAGGCTGCCCATGGGGTCCTGTTCGCCGGCATTGCCAGCAGTGTGCTTGGTCTTGCTGCTGCCGTCTACGGCTTGTGGTTTTATCGCAGCAAAATCCGGAATCCTGATGAGGGTTCCATTGTGTCCAATCAGTCATGATCCCCGCCCTGTTAACGACCCTCGCCTGCGCGACCTGCATGAGTGGGAGCAGTGAAGCCGAAATGGCGCAGACCATGGCTATCTTATTCATGCTGGTGGTCCTTGCCGGAGTCTTTGCCGCTATTTTCAGGTTCATGCACTATCTTTGCCGCTGTGAGAGGAACGCGGGCAGGCGATCACAGGACTGAACAGAACCAAATTTTTCACCGAAGATTAAGAACCATGCAATTGTTAGGTATCATCAACGAAATGATCGGGCTTCCCGAACTCGCTTCCGAGCATGGAAGCATGGTCGATCACATGCTGGAGGTAGTGCATTGGCTGGTTGCGGCGCTGTTGTTCGGGTGGACCGGTTTTTTTGTTTATTGCCTGGTGCGTTTCCGCAAGAAAAGGCATCCCAAGGCGGACTATCACGGGGTCCAGGGGCACGCCTCCCATCATGTTGAGGTTGCCGTGGTTGTTATTGAGGCAATCCTCTTGCTTGGCTTTGCGTTGCCACTCTGGGCACAGCGTATCACGGATTACCCGAGCGGACCTGATGTTGTCCGGGTACGGGCGGTGGGTGAGCAGTTCAAGTGGACGATGCATTATCCCGGCCCTGACAATAAGTTCGGCCTGGCAAAGAGTGACCTCATTAGTGGCGCCAACCCGCTTGGCATTGACTGGGAGGATATCAATGCAAAAGATGACTTTGTTTACACGGAGCTGGTTCTCCCGGTCGACCGTGAGTGCATCGTGACGGTTACCTCCAAGGATGTGATACACAACCTGGCCCTGCACCCGATGCGTATGGCACAGGATGCAATTCCGGGATCAGTTGCGGACATGTGGTTCAGGCCGGTGGCCACGGGGCGCTGGCAGACCATCTGCGGACAACTTTGTGGCGCCGGGCACTCGGGAATGGTGGGCTACCTGGAGGTGATGGCGCAGAAGGACTTTGATGCCTGGTATAAGGATAACGTGCCCTCCGCCAAGGAGGATAATCCGCTCAAGGCAGCGCCGGAAGGTGACGCGGACGGGGCGTCCTGAATGAGGAGTATTGTCCTGGCCGGGAGTAATTGCCCGGGAGTAATGCCTTGAATGGCAAGCGGATTTTTCCCGAAGCGGTGATAGCACTTGTATCGTAGGGTGAAATGAATGAAATGATGACTGGAGAAATTCCGGACGGGCGATGTGTTGAAAGTTGACCGGGGTGAGTGTCCCCATGTTTTGTTTGAATCCCATCCCTTGATCAAGACCGGTGAGCGAAGCAGCCAGCAGAAAACTTCAGGAGGACTCCGCAGCCTCTTTCACGAGGCAGGACTTCATGTCGTTGACCAAGGCACGGCTGAGCCTGTTGGTGATTGTTACCACCATTGTGGGCTATTTTCTGGCATCAAGGTCATCTGCACTCGGCGTGAACTGGGTCAACCTGCTGCATACTGTCATTGGCAGCGGGCTGGCTGCAGCTGCCGCATCGGTTTTCAACCAGTTAATGGAGATAGATATCGATGCCAGGATGGATCGCACTGCGAACCGGCCCTTGCCGGCAAAGAAGCTGTCTCCTGCCGCGGCGTTTGCCATTGGCTGGCTGCTTGCCGCCCTGGGGATCATTCACCTGGCGGTTAAGGTTAATTCCGAGGCTGCCGCTGTGGCTGCCGCGACATTGGCTGTTTATGTCTTCATCTATACGCCACTGAAACGCATCTCGAGTATTAATACCCTTGTTGGCGCGATTGCCGGTGCCTTGCCCCCGCTGATCGGCTGGTTTGCTGCCGGAGGATCAATTGGCATCGAGATGTGGTTTTTGTTTGCGTTGCTTTTTCTGTGGCAACTGCCGCATTTTCTGGCAATCAACTGGATGTATCGTGACCAGTATGAGTCGGCAGGCTTTGTCATGTGGTCCAATGGCGATGAAAGCGGCGGGCGAACCTCGGCACTGGCCTTGGTTTTCAGTGCAGCATTGATCATTTTAATGGTGACTCCCCTGATTTTTGCGTTTGTCCGCTGGTGGGCGGTGCTTGCCCTGTGCTTTGCGGGAATGGTGATGTTTCTGTTGGCCTTGAAGTTTCGATTTACCCGCACCCGGGTTGCTGCCCGGACACTGTTTCTTTATACTTTGTTGTTTCTTCCTGTTTCCCTTGGGTTATTGCTTCTTGGCTGGCAAGTGTAGATTTTCCGGTGCCACGAACATCAATATTAGTCAGTGTGTGAATAAGCGATGTCCGAGAAAGTCCGGTCGAGAATAAATCCGTGGAGTGTCTGGGTGCTCATTGCCGTCATGTTTGGCGGTATCGTGATCACCTTCAGCTGGCTTGAGACCCTGAAGCGTCAGTTCACTGAAGGCAAACCGCCCGAGATCAGGCCAGTGGAGCGCCTGCGCAGTGATGATCACCGGGGCAGGCAGGCGGAGTTGTTCAACCGTGACGGCTTGCTTTACCTCGTGGGTTATTTTTATGCCGGGGATGAGGTTGAGGCACTTGCCGTGTGCCGGCGCATGGAGGCGATGCGGGCCCCTTTTGCCGGGCAGCAAAGGGTACGGTTGGTGGCTGTTTCCATGGCTCCCGACCTTGACACCCCGGCGATTCTCAACAGCTTTGCGCAGAAGCACGGCTATACCGGGGAAGAGTGGACTTTTCTCTCGGGCAACCGTGAGCGCATGCGCAAATACATGAACAAGACATTCCGCTACCCGGGGCATGAAAAGCCGGACAGGGAGCGCAACAGCGAAACTGATCTTTATGCGCGTGAGTTGCGCATCACGCTTGTTGACGGAGGCAAGGGGGAGAAGGAGGCCTTTATCCGCGGAATTTACTGGCAGGGAAGGGCGGAGGGGGAAGTGCGCAATGACGGCATGGCTGAAAGTCACATCCGTTACCTTCTTGAAGAAGACATGCCGGGTAAAACGAAAAGCACTGATGAGCAGGGAAACTAAAATTGTTTACGGCATGGGAGCCATGGCCCTGCTGCTGGTCGCGGCTTATTTAGTGCTCTGGAAAATCAGCACTGCCCGCCTGGCGGTTCATGCAGGCAGGGATACCCCGGAGATAAAGCGCCTGGTTGACCGTGACATTGAGCTTGTCGATGCCAATGGCACAGCACGGCGATTCAGCGACCTTGAGGGCAAGGTATGGCTGGTGAGTCACGTCTTTACCCGCTGCCCCGGGCAATGTTCAGGAGTATGTGCTGCCCTTGATGAGGTGGTCGGGGAGGTGGCAGGCGGGGAATCTGTGCACTTTGTCTCAGTGAGCCTCGACCCTGTTCACGATCGGCCCCGGCAACTCAGGGAGTTTTCACAAAAACATGACCTTGTGCGGGATAACTGGTGGTTTGTTACCGGCGATGCCCCGGCATTGAACCGCTATATGAAGGAGGTATTCTGGCTGTCGGCACAGGAACGTCCCGAAGCGGACAGGAATAATGTGAATGACTTGTTCATACATGACCCGAGAGTGGTGCTGGTGGATCACAGGATGCGTATCCGCGGCTGGTATGATCCCTTTAACCCGGCAAGTGCCAGGGAACTGGCGAAAGCACTCCAGGCTGCAGTGGCTTCCGCCAATAAATCCTCCTGAGAAAAACATGACCCTGGACGATCTTCCTGCCGTTAATGCCACACTGAATACGTTGGCCACCTGCTTTATTATTGGCGGCCTGATCTTTATCAAGCGCGGTAAAAAGAGGGCGCATATTTTATGCATGATCACCGCGATCGTTGTGTCAGCAGCGTTTCTTACCTGTTATTTGATCTATCACTATGCTCATCCGGTTACCAAGTTTACGTATCCCGGTTGGCCGAAAGTCCTATACCTGACTATCCTGTTTAGCCACATCCCGCTTGCCGTTCTGGTAGTGCCCCTGGTCCTGCTGACCGTGATCCCGGCCCTGCGGCAGCGTTTCGACCGGCATAAGCGGGTGGCCCGCTGGACATATCCCGTTTGGCTCTATGTGTCGGTAACCGGGGTGCTGGTCTACCTGATGCTTTACCGCTGGTTTCCGCCCGTTGCAGGGTAGAGTCAAGGAGAGGACTTGTCAGCGGCTTCCTGTGAATGCATAGTTGCCAGCCATGCGGAGGGTTCTACTGACAGTGTGTCTTGCCGGCTTGCCACTGGTTGCCAGTGGCAAGTTGATTTTTCCCGAGCGCGAGCTGGAGTGCAATGCCAGCCCCTCCGATGAGAAGGTGAGCTTTGTCTTCAATTTCAGCAACGGTGGCGAGAATACCGTTAATATTGAGGACGTGAATGTCTCCTGCGCCTGCCTGAGTGCCAAGACCGACAAGCCATCATATGCAGCGGGGGAGAAAGGTCAGCTGGAGGTGGTGTTTGCGATCGGCAGCTTCACCGGGGTGCAGCGCAAGGCGCTGACCCTGGTCAGCCGTGATGTGGCTTCCAGGGAGAATGAGCGCACCGGCCTGCTGGCGATCTTGAATATCCCGGACGTGATCACCATTGAGCCTGAAATGCTGCAGTGGTCGGTGGGGGACAAGCCGGAGGAAAAAGTTTTTACACTCAAGGTTGTACATTCCAACCCCGTCAATATCAGGAAAATCACCTGTTCGCGTGATGGATTTGAGTTCAGGGTGATTGAGAAGGAGAAGGGGCGGCAATACGAGATCCGGCTCAAACCGCAGGTGACATCAACACCCCTGCTCGGTTTGCTCAAGATTGACACGGACTGCGCCATATTAAAGCACCGGCGCAAGCTGGCATTTTTCAGCATTGCCAGGAAGCGCAGGTCGTGAGGATTTTCCTGCAGTGTGCGCTGATTGCGGGGCTGACGGCGACGGCGGCGCTTGCAGTCTACTACTTTCATCCAAACCGGCCGCCACTGTATTTCGACCCCCGGCAGGTTGCGCAGGGAGAGGTGGAACTTGAGGAGGTGCTCAAGTGGGTGAGTGAGGGGGAGGTGGTCTGGATCGACGCACGGCCGCGCAGGAAATATGAACAGGGGCATCTTGAGGGCGCATTCCTGCTCAACGAGCAGGATGATTTCAATGCCCTGCTGCTGCCGATCTATGCAGAACTTGCCAACCGCTCCGATCGTCCCTTTGTGGTCTATTGCGGATTTGACCTGTGTGCGGCGAGCAGGCGGGTTGCCGGCCTCCTGCGGGAGCGGGTGGGAGTTGCCGATGTCTTCGTGCTGAAAGGCGGGATCAAGGTGCTGCGGGATTCAGGGATGCTGCCCTGATTTGGCGAGCATCCTTCAGGAAGCCTGCTTTTTCTTGGTGTTTTTCCGGCCGGATTTTTTGCCCCTGGGTTTTTCGAGTGCAGGGTAGAATCTGGAGGGTGAGTGCTCCCTGGCCATTATGGTTTCAATGCTTTCCACCACTGCAGGATTGCCGGGGGCAAGGTTGACTGATTCTTTGGGGTCGGCGAGGACATCATAGAGCTGCAGCGGGGACTTGGTCCCGTGCCTGATGGCTTTCCACCTGCCGGTGCGCACCGCCTGCTGGAAGGGGTGGTGAATTTCCCAGTAGAGCGGGGCTCGGGGCTGCTGTTTCTTCCCGAGCAGGGTGGCGACCACTGAGATACTGTCTTTGTTGTCGTGGTTGATGCCGGCCAGTTCACAGGCAGTGGCAAAGAAATCGACATGCCCCCATACAAAGTCGCTTTCTGTGCCGGCGCTGATTTTTCCCGGCCAGCGGACGATCATCGGCGCCCTCAGGCCGCCCTCGGTGAGTTGGCGCTTGACTCCGCGGAATGGCCCGGCACTGCCAAGGGGCTTGACGAAGGGCGGATTTGGCCCGTTGTCCGAGGTGTAGAAGACGATGGTTTGCTTGTCGATATCAAGTTTCCTGAGCAGTTTCATTAACCGCCCAAGGTCACTGTCGAGATGGGTGATCATGGCGGCATAGTTCTTTACCGTTTGCGACCAGGGCTTGTCGGAATAGGCCTCATCACTTGGGGTCACGTATTTTCCGTGAGGCAGGCAGACCGGCAGATAACAGAAGAACGGCTTGTCCCCGCTGTCGCGGATGAACTGCAGCGCGGCATCAAAGATCGGGATGTGCGAGTAGGTTCCCTTTTCCAGGGGGATTTTCTCGCCGCCGTTCTTTACCAGGTGATCGGTGTAATAGTCATGGGCATGGACCTGGTCGAGGTAGCCGAAGAACAGGTCAAAGCCGTGCTTGTCGGGAGTGCCGGTTGTTCCCGGGTTGCCGAGCCCCCACTTGCCGAATCCCCCGGTTGCATAGCCCCGCTGTTTAAGGATGGAGGCGATTGTGGTGTCCGTGGCGGCTAAAGGCACCAGAGGTCTCCCGGCAAATGAATCGAGTGCACCGGTGGCGGTGTTGTCGCGGCGGGTGCAGTGACCGGGGTGCAATCCGGTCATCAGGACACAGCGTGTTGGGGCACAGACTGCCGAGCCTGAATAACAATGGGAAAAGCGCATGCCCTCCCTTGCGAGCTGGTCGATATTCGGTGTCAGCAGATGCCTTGAGCCGTAGCAGGCGACATCACCATATCCCTGGTCGTCGGCCATTATAAAGACAATGTTCGGTGACCTGTCAGCGCCGTGGGCAACTTGGGCTCCAAGAAATCCGGCAAACAGGGCAAGGCAGGCAGCGTAAAATCTCATGTAGAGCGACAATGCCGCCAAAGCGGGGGCAGGGCAAGGTCACTGAGGCCAATATTTACTGGATGGCCCGCCAGTTGTCCTGAACAATCTCCTTGATCTCGATATACTGGGCACCACCCGGGGTCCTGGTCCATTGCAGCCCGACAACGGGGAAATAAATGTGGTCCCACTTGAATTTCTGCTCGACGAGGTCTGCCAGGGGCAAGCCGTGATTGATGAAGGCATACCCCTCGTAACCGGCAATGGGCGACTTGATCCGGAAGCAGAACTTCGAGCCGAGTTGCGGAACATCGGAGCGGAAATAGTGTGCCCGCTCGAGGATGGCATGGAAGGTCTCGGGCTGCGGCTGGTAGACCCTGATGAACTTGCCGAGGAGATTGTCATGGAACTGGATGAATGATGTCCAGTCGACCAGGCAGCCGTGCTGGGTTTCCTCGACGGAAACCGGGAAGCCGGCGGGATGTTGCACGGTTGTGAGCTGGAAGATGTGGAATTGCCGGTTGCTTTGAGGCACCGGGCTGCTCAGCTCGTGTTCAATGCCGGTGACGTCGAGCCTGATCGGGTGCTTGCTGTAATAGAGCTCCATCTTCGGGGCCACAAAGTCCGGGGTCTGGACGTGCTTGATTCTCTCATCGATGCTGGCTGCTGCAAGAAACGCGTCCAGCGCATCACGTGCGGCATCCACTCCCGTGGCCGGAGCAACCACCTGCGGCTGCGGGGCAAGAACAGGCGAGGCCTGCGCCACCGGCTGCGGTGCAGTTACCGGGGGAGTTGCCTGCGGGGGTGCGGGAGTGAGGGTGGGGGAGGAAGCAGAATGAACTTGTGCGGGAGGGGTCTGTTGTGGTCGCGCAGCAGCGGGCTGGCTGGAGGAGGTGAGATTCCCGGCATTTTGTGGGTTTGCGGGGACACTCAAGGGGGGAATTCCGGGAAGAGGATCAGGCGGGGCGGGGAGGGGATTCATCAACAGCATCGCCACCACGCCACTGCCGGCGGAGAGCAACACGACCAGGACAAAGGACAAGGGGTGCAGGCTCACCCGTCGTTTTGCGGGTGCTGTGGATGAGGTGTCCGGCAACGAATTTTGTTTTTCCGGGCCTTCAGGGAGGTCCCGCCGGCCAGGAAGCGGGACGCCATTGGTGATTGTTTCGCTGTCGACAGCCGCGCGGGATGAACTGGTCGGACCGGCGCCCCTGGAGGCGGGAGAGCGGATGATTGAATCCGCGGGCTGTGGTTGCGGGAAACGCGGGGGCGCATCCGGGCTTTGGAGTTGCAGGGCACTGGTCGGGCCACTCTCCCCCTGCGCTGCCCGGGGTGAGAGTTGCGGCATCGGCAGTGGCGTGTGGGCAGGGGTGGGGACTGCTGCCGGGTCGTGTTGCAAAGCCACTGGCTGCGGAGAGGTGATCTCGACCCGGCAATGGGGGCAGGGACCCTTGACGCCGGCCAGGGAGAGCGGAACCCTCAGGCTGGTATCACATGCGGGGCAGTTGAAATTGAGCGTGTCTGCGCCTGGGGAATCCATGTTGCCGTAAGGTAAACTCTAACGCCCTGTAGATGTTTAAAGGCTATTGATATTTAAGGTGCTGTCAAACAGTGAAAAAACGTGGATGAGCCTTTTCAGGGAGGATGCAAGTGTCCCCGGTACAGGTTACTGTTTCAAGCTGTTGCGGAAGTTGCTCCTTTGCGCGGGTTTTGTGCCCTTGTTAAGCGTTCGGTGCAGTAGACCGGTGCCAGCAGGGTAGCCGCCACGGGTCTCCACTCCTGTTTACAGATAGTCCATATAGAAAATTGTTATTGGCAACCTCCGCAGCATCATATAATCCAAGCAGTCGACCCCTCCGTTAAGGAACTATCTCTCCATGATCAGATTGCATCATATTATTCTCCTCAGCCTGATTATTTTCCTCGCACAGGGGGAAATGTCGGGAGCCACAGAAAACTGGCCCGGTTGGCGTGGTCCCCGGGGTGACGGCAGTGCCGCAAACGATCCGCGTCTCCCGGTTAAGTGGAATGTGGCTGATAATGTCCTCTGGAAAACAGAGCTGCCTGGAAAAGGACACGCATCACCCATTATCTGGGAGAACCATCTGTTCATTGTCTCCGCACTGATTGATACCGGGGACAGGGTTTTAATCTGTATTGATCGGACAAGTGGTAAAACACTCTGGCAAAGGACTGTTTTAAAATCACCACCCGAGAGAATCCACAAGCTCAACAGCCTTGCATCAAGCACCCCGGTCACCAACGGAAAGTATATCTATGTAAGCTTCCTTGATCGCAAGGAGATGTTCATTGCCGCTTATGACTTTTCAGGAAAAAAAATCTGGCAACAGCGCCCGGGCATCTTCTCCAGCATCCACGGCTATTGCTCAAGCCCCATCCTCTGGAAAGAGAAACTGATCATCAATGGTGACCATGACGGTAACGCCTACCTGGTGGCCATTGACCACATTGACGGCAAGATTATCTGGAAAACATCGCGCCCCAACAAGACACGCAGTTACTGCACGCCAATTGTCCGCCGGATCGACAATCGCACACAGATGATCCTCTCGGGGAGTAAATCAGTAGCCAGTTTCGATCCTGACACCGGTAAGCAACACTGGATCATTGATGGCCCAACCGACCAGTTTGTTGCCTCCCTGGTCTATAACGGGGATTTATTATTCATGACCTGCGGATTCCCCGAA
This sequence comes from Verrucomicrobiales bacterium, assembly GCA_029940475.1. Lineage (GTDB taxonomy): Bacteria > Verrucomicrobiota > Verrucomicrobiia > Verrucomicrobiales > DEV007 > CACIUL01. The sequence continues at coordinate 45,274 of JAPYUT010000013.1, forward strand.
CGCCACATGATGGCAATCAGGCCGGACGGCAAGGGCAATGTCACCGATACTCACGTCGTCTGGCGCACTACAAGGAGTGCTTCCTATGTGCCATCCCCGGTTTCCATTGGAGAGCATTTCCTGGTTGTCTCCGATAGCGGGGTGGCAAGCTGCTTTATTGCCGAGAGTGGCGAAAGACTGTGGAACGAGCGCCTTCCGCGCCGTCACAGCGCCTCCGCAATTGCCGCCAATGGACTGGCCTATTTCCTCTCCGACCAGGGTATCATGAGCGTCGTCCGCCCCGGAAAAGACTTTAACCTTGTGGCACGCAATGATCTCGGTGAGCAATGCAACGCCTCACCGGCGATTTACGACGGAAATTTCTATATACGCGGTGACAAACACCTCTATTGCATCGGGAAAAAATAACATTTTGTGACTTCCCTGACCGGTGTTTAAGCACCCGGAAAAAGCGATCCTTTGCGCAAGCAAACTCCCCCCAGGTAAGGCTCTTGTATCGTCAACGGATCTCCACTTCGGTCTGGCTACAATTTTGCCATCAGGATCCGAGTCCCCATTCAAGGAGCTTCTGTGAGTCGGTCCAGATCTTGCTGGTCGTGCTGCCGAGTATCACGACGATGATTTCCCGGCTGCCTTTTTTTCCGGAGCTCACCAGGCATTTTCCGCTGGCCCGTGTGTAGCCGGTTTTCAAACCGTTGCAGTAAGCTGAGCGGTGCAGCACCTTGTTGGTATTGCTGAAGGTGGTGCGTTTTCCGTCAGCGAAGCGGAAGAGCAGTTTCCTGATTGAGGTCATGGAGCGGATCGTGTTGTGGCGATAGGCTGCTATTGCCAGGATGGCCACGTCGCGCGCGGTTGAATACTGCCCGGAACGGGTCAGCCCGTGCGGGTTCTTGAAATTTGAATGATGCATACCCAGGCTCTTTGCCTTTGCATTCATGGCGCGGGCGAAGGCTTCCTGGCTGCCGGAGTGGTCCCGGGCCAGGCAGTGGGCGACATCGTTGCCGCTGCGCACCAGCATCACGGCCAGCAGGTCCGACTTCTTGTAGCTCTGGTTTGCCCGGATGTTGATTTTCGAGGGCTCGACCCGGGTATCGCTCCCGGCGACCTTGACGCGGGCGTGCAGGCTTCCCCGGTCAAGGACAACCAGGGCGGTCAGCAATTTCTGGATACTGGCGACCGGGCGCCGCGCGTCAGGAGCCTTGGCATAGAGGATGTCACCGTTGTGCGGGTCAAGGACGATGACGGACTTGCCGGCCACAGCAGGGGCGGGATTCCTCGGCCGGTAAGGTGTGCTCACCCGTTCCGGGGTCCGGGTGAGCGTGCTTATCAGGCGGTTTGCCTGGCGGTTTGGTTCAGCCTGTGCAGGCCACGGCAGTGTTGCCGCACCGAGGATGCCGGCCAGCAACACACCGGCAAGCCAGCGACAACTATTGCTCTTGGCAGGGAAATGGAATGGAGAGAATTGTCGATTCACCGGCTGGTTTTTGCGGAATTAATTTTCAATGCGAGACTGGAACTGGGAGTTGCCCCGAGATCAATTGCCCGCTGATAGTGGCGGCGGGCGAGTTCAACGGCGGGAGGTTTTTTTTCCATGTAGCGAATGGCAAGATTGTAATGCGCCTCGGCAAACCCGGGATCAGCACTCACCGCTATCTGCAGTTCGCGCTCAGCGGCCACGGCCCACCCCCTTTCCAGGGTTGCGGCAGCGAGGTAATTGTGGGCGTGGGCGTTCTTCGGTTGCTCGGCCACGACCCTGCTTAAGGTGGCTATCGCGCGGTAGCTGTCCCCGGAACGGAGATAGGTGACACCAAGGATTACGCGTGCCTGATGAAGACGGGGGTTTACCTGCAGTGCTTTTTCAAGATGACTGCGCGCTTGCTCGTATTGTTTTAATTCCAGAAAAGTCGCGCCGAGGTTGGTGAGGGTGGGGGCGTTGTCCGGGTCGGCCTTAAGGATCTCCAGGTAGGCATCGCGTGCTTCCCGCCAGTTGCCCTTGAGAAAGGCCCTCGCCGCGCGTTTGCCAATGGCACTTGTCAGGGGTGGTAGTGCCCCAATTTCAGAGGAAGGTGCGACACCGACCCGCAACGGCACCTTGTTTTTACTGCCCTCATTCTGCTGTGCAGAGCAGGGCGATTGTGCGATGACAACTCCGATGGTTGCTGCGCAGAGGGCACTGATAGTTAAAGTGACCATAATATTAAGCAAAATCTATAGTCAAAAAAAACTTGCACAACGCCCATTTTTAAGGACTGTTCTTTAGAACACTGTTCTTATGCTTACAGACCGCCAGCAACAATTACTCGATTACCTTCGCGATTATCATTCACAGACCGGGTTGATGCCATCGACGCGGGAGATCCAGAACCACTTCGGGTTTGCCAGCCAGACCGCGGCGGTCAGTCACCTCAGGGCGTTGGAGAAGAAGGGGGTTATCCAGCGCATTGCCGGCAAGGCGCGGGCGCTGGTTTTTCCAGAGGAACTGGAACGTGAAGAAATTATGGATGTTCCGATCTATGGCCATATCGCGGCAGGAATGGCAGCTGAAGCTGAGCAGGAACAGGAGGGCTGCCTTTCAATTGATATCACCTCACTGGGAATTCCCCGAAATGCGAAAACGTTTGCACTGCGTGTGCGCGGAGATTCCATGATTGATGCGCATATTGTTTCCGGTGATTGTGTGGTGCTTGAGTTCAGGGAGCCGCGCAATGGGGACATTGTCGCCGCACTGATTGACGGGGAAACCACCCTGAAGCGTTTCATCCTCAAGGAGGGCCAGCCTTACCTTCAGGCCGAGAATGAAATGTACCCGGATTTAACGCCGGCTCGGGAATTGATTGTTCAGGGAGTGATGGTGGCCCTGCTGCGCCGTGGAGAGGGTAAAGTGGCCTGAACAGAGTGACTGGATAAATGCACGCCGTACTACGCGGCTTTTTTTGCGGAGGGCATTCAGTGAATGCAGTACCGGGTTTTGACGGGGTTTTGATACAGGTATTGGCTTGAGTAGTCCGTGATGATGTGCTGTGGTGCAGTGCCATGTGTCAGAGCTTGACAGGGGCTTTTCTGGCCTTGCTCCCCTTGCTGCCGGTCAGTAACCAGCCTGCAATGGCACCGCCGGCAAGGCCAAAGGCGTGGCCGTGCCAGGAGATGCCGTCTTGATTGTGCAAAAGGGTGAGCAGGATGCCGCCGTAGAGAAATCCTGCAAGCAGGGCGATGGCGCCTGAGCGCAGATCACGGCTTAGGCAGGCACGCACCAGGAGGAAGCCGAGGTAGCCGAAGATCAGGCTGCTCGCTCCAAGGTGGGTTTTACCCGTGTCTGCAAGGAACCAGATGGCGATTCCCGAGATCAGTGTCGCAGCGGTGCTGACAAAGATGAACGGTTTGCGTCCGCTGAAGAGGGTGAGCCCGCCAAGGACGAGGAAAGGAATGGTGTTTCCGATAAGGTGGTCGCGGCTTGCGTGAAGCAATGGCGCCACGGGAATGCCAAGTAAGCCCAGCTTTTGCCCGGGACGGATTCCGTAATCCCTGGCGCTCCAGCCTTCGATTAAGGAATCAATGGCCCAGATGCCCCAGAAGATGAGGACAATGATGAACAGGAAGATTGCATTGTCGAAGAAAGCGTGACGTTTACGTTTAGCCATCGCCGACACCATGCTATGGAAGAGTGCGATCCGAAACCGGAAAATGATTGTCACGAGATTTGCCCCCAGCCCCACCGGCCGGCTGCATTTGGGCCACGCCTTCAGTGCCCTTTTTGCCGAGGCGGCGGTAAAAAAGGAGGGAGGCACTTTCCTGCTGAGGATTGAGGATATTGACAGCACGCGCTGCCGGCAGGAGTTCACCGAGGGTATTATTGAGGATCTTTCCTGGCTTGGCATTCAATGGTCCCCTGAAGTCGTGATTCAATCAGAACGCCTCGATCTTTACGCTGAGGCCCTTGGGAGACTTCGGGAGCAGGGTTTGCTCTATCCGTGTTTCTGTACCCGCAAGGATATCGTGAGGGAAATTGCGGCAGCCGGAGGGGCTCCGCATGATCAAGCGGATGTGGTTTACCCCGGGATATGCCGGGACCTTTCTGAAACACTGCGCCGGCAAAGAGTGGCTGGTGGCGAGGCACATGCCTGGCGGCTTGATTCCAGGAAAGCCGTTGAGAGGGCCGGTGAGTTGAACTGGACAGACCTGGAGTTGGGCACTCAGCGCGTTTGCATGGATAGGCTTGGGGATGTCGTGCTTGCACGCAAGGATATTGCGGGCAGCTATCATCTTGCAGTCAGCGTTGATGATGCCGGGCAGGGCGTGACACTTGTCACACGGGGCGAGGATCTTCTCGGCTCGACCCACGTGCACCGGCTGCTGCAGGGATTACTCGAACTGCCGGTGCCGCAGTGGCATCATCACCGCCTGCTCAGGGATGCTGAGGGCAAGCGGTTTGCAAAGCGTGAGGAGGGCATGACACTGCGGGCGATTCGTGAGTCGGGTAAGAGCGCCGCTGATGTGCGTGGTGATCTGGGCTTTTGATATATTCTATTTCCTATTTTATGCTTCCCGTGATGAAGCATCTTCTTTTAGCCTGCGTTGCAATCCTGCCGGGAAGTGCCGTCGCCAAGGACGGATTTATTGACTTGTTCAACGGCAGCAACCTGGCAGGCTGGCATAATGTCAACGGTGCGCCGGATACATGGTCGGTTAAGGACGGGGTGATTCACTGCACTGGCCGTCCGGTTTGTGCATTGAGAACCCTGAAACGTTACGAGAATTTCATCATGGAGCTTGAGTGGCGTCACCTTAAGCCCGGTGGCAACGCCGGCATTTTCATCTGGGCATCATCCCTGGCTGCTCCCGGCCAACCTTTCCTGCGGGCGGTGGAGGTGCAGGTGCTGGATCATGCCTACGGCAAGTCTGACTGGTTTACCACCCATGGCGATGTGTTTCCGATCCACGGTTCAAGGATGAAGCCCTTTGGCCGTCACCGCGGCATGCGCAGTTTCCCCTCCGAGGAGCGCTCCAAGGGCTCGCCGGAGTGGAACCATTACCGGATTGAGTGCAATGGCGGCACCCTTCGGTTGCATGTCAACGGCAAGGAGGTTTCCGGTGGCAGCGATTGTGACTGGCGCCGGGGCTACATCGGCCTTGAGTCCGAGGGATCCCCGGTGGAGTTTCGCAATATCCGGCTTAAGGAGCTGCCGGCAGGTGATGCAGGTGAGGAGTTTAGTGCCCCGCCGGAGGAGGGTTTCAGCACACTCTACAGCGGCACCAGTCTGGAGGGGTGGCGGGCTCAAGGCAAATGGCAGGCGGCAGGGTGGCAACTGCGCTGCAAGGGCGGGGGCAGCCTCTGGAGCGAGAAGGATTTTGGTGCCGGGGAACTTGTGATTGATACCAAGGCAGGCAAGGGCGAGGAGGTAGGGGTGATCCTGCGCGGGGTAGAGGGCACGGGTATCCGCTGGCAGTCGACGGGTAAATGGCAGCGCACCAGAATCGAGATTACCGGCAGGGAGGTCATATTACGGGATGCTGAGGGCATGGAGCAGGGACGTGTAGCCCTTGACGCTGCGGATCCACCCTCCGGGATCATTGCACTGAAGGCGACTGCCGATGCAACCTTTGCAAATATTTATTTTCACCCCGGGCGGTGAGCTTTCCTTTGCTAAAACGATGATCGTCGCTAGGATCATCGTTTCCAATATTTTGCTATGAGCGAAGACATCAAGATAACGATCAAGACCGAAAAAGGTGATATTGCCGTGACTGTTTATGCCGGGGATACTCCTGTTAGCGCAGCAAGTTTCCTCAACCTTGCCTGCCGTGGCTTTTATGACGGGATCACCTTTCACCGGGTGATCCCCAATTTCATGGTTCAGGGGGGTGATCCTGCCGGCAGCGGCAGTGGCGGTCCCGGCTACAAGTTTGAGGATGAGTGCCTTGCCAGCCTGAAGCATGACCGCCCGGGTATACTGTCAATGGCCAATGCCGGTCCCGGCACCAACGGCAGCCAGTTTTTCATCACCCATGTGCCGTGTCCGCATCTTGATGGTAAGCACACGGTGTTTGGGCACGTAACCGCGGGGCAGGATGTGGTGAATTCAATAGAGGGAGGTGACAGTATTTCCGGTATTGAGATCCATGACCCGACTGAGGCTCTTTTCGCAAGCCAGGCAGAGCGGATTGCGCAGTGGAACCAACAACTTGACTGAAAGGAGCAGGACGGTGGCCAGCACGCGGCATGTTGTCTGTAATACGGAGGTAATTGCCGAGGGCAAGGGGGAGAGCTTTATAGTTGCGGGTGTAAGGGTTGCGGTGTTCAACATTGACGGTGAGTTCTTCGCCCTTGAAGACCGCTGTAGTCATGCGGATGCGCCCTTGGCAGGCGGGTATGTGCACCGGCGTGAGAAGTGTGTTGCCTGTCCCTGGCATGGCGCAGAGTTTGATTTGCGAACAGGCAGAACGATGGCGCCACCGGCATGCGAGGATATTAAAGCTTATCCCCCGATTGTGGAGGATGGCCAATTGTCGATTGATCTCCCGGACTAGTTCAGGAAGCTTCCCGCAGGCGGGTAATCACGCATCTTCGCGTTTTGGCAGGAAAAGCCTGAGGGTTGTGCCCTGTACCGCAATGCTGAAGATGACCACGAGGTAGGTTGCCGTGAGGATGAGGTCGCGAAATTCTCCTTTTGGCAGCGACAGTGCCAGGGCGACGGATATTCCGCCACGCAATCCACCCCAGGTCAGGGCCTTGATCACCCCGGGTGAAAATTCGCGGGAACGCTTGAGAATCAACACCGGCAGTGAGACAGCTACCAGCCTGACTGCGAGGATAAGCGGGATTGCCAGAAGCCCGAAGAAGAGGTAGTCGGCCTGGAATTCCAGGATCAGGACCTCAAGCCCGATAAGCAGGAAAAGCATGGCATTGAGTATTTCGTCAATGAGTTCCCAGAAGGTGTCGAGGTGTTCCTCGGTTTTGCGGGACATTGCCAATGAGCGGGCCTGGTTGCCTATGATCAATCCGGCGACAACCATCGCGAGGGGACCGGATATGTGCAACTGGCTGGCAAGCGAGTATCCGCCTGTCACCAGCGCAAGGGTAATGAGGATTTCGACCTGGTAATTGTCAATTTGCTTTAGCATCGCGAAGCCGATAAAGCCGAGCGCGAAACCGAGTAAGAGCCCTCCTATAATCTCCTGGGCAAACAGGGTTGCAATATTCCCGAATGTTGGCTGCATGTTGCCGGTGGCGATGGCAAGAAGTGACAGAAAGACCACCACCCCAACCCCGTCGTTGAACAGTGATTCACCGGTTATTTTTGTTTCCAGTGACTTTGGGGCACCGGCTTTCTTGAGGATGCCGAGAACGGCAACCGGGTCAGTTGGTGAAATCAGTGCGCCGAAGAGAAGACAATAAATGTAGTCAAGATTGATTCCCAGGATCTTGAGCAACAGCCAACATCCGCTCCCGGTGACAAAAGTCGAGAAGATCACCCCGACAGTGGCGAGAATGGCAATAATTCTTCTTTGGTTTGCCAAATCGCCCAGGTTTACGTGAAGTGCCCCGGCGAAGAGCAGGTAACTGAGCATGATGCCCAGTAGAGCCTGGTTGAATTCAATACCGGCTACAAATCGGGTGGCACTCTCCGTGATTTCCGGGATGAACTGGCCGGCAACGATAATGAGCAGTGAAAACATCAACCCGAGGAGCATCAGGCCGATTGTGGTGGGCAGCTTTATGTAGCGGAAATTGAAGTATCCGAACACTGCTGTCAGGGTCAGGAGAACGGCAATAACGTCAAAGGTGTTCATGAAAACGGAAAAATTCCTAAATTAAGGGCTAAGCCAAGATTCTCTGTGGTCAAGGGGCGCGGCAGGGTGTTAAGGTTTGCCCGGCTTTGCAGAAGTTGTGTTGTCGTCATAAATCGATGAGTGAACGTTACCAAATTAAGGAGAAAATCGGCCAGGGGGGACTGGGCGCGGTTTATCGCGCAGTTGATACACAGTTGAAGCGTGAGGTGGCACTCAAGCGTTTGTTGCCTCCCGAGGACAGTGAGGCCAAGGAATTCAGCAGTGAAGCCGCCGACCAATTGCTCAATGAAGCCACCACGCTTTCGGCTCTTCAACACCCGAATATTGTCACTGTTTATGATGTGGGCAAGGACGACAAGGGCGCGTTTGTCGTCATGGAGTTTCTCAAGGGGGAGACGTTTGACAAGACAGTTGAGCGTGGAGCATTAACAGAAAAGGATTTTTGCAATGTTGTCCTGCAAACCATGGAGGCACTGGCTGCTGCCCATCATGCAGGAGTCGTGCACCGGGACTTGAAGCCCAGTAACCTGATGGTCAACTGGCTGCCCAGTGGAAAGTTCCAGATCAAGATCCTGGATTTCGGCTTGGCAAAGTTCAGTAAACAACCTGCGGCCCAGACGATTGACCAGGGGGATGCAATCCTTGGGTCTATTTATTTCATGGCGCCGGAGCAGTTTGAACGTGCGCCGCTTGATGCGCGTACTGACCTTTACTCGATGGGAGCACTTTATCATTATAGCCTGGGCGGCAAGTATCCCTTTGATGGAGACAGCGCGCCTCAGGTAATGGCGGCCCATCTCCAGAACCGTGTGAGTCCATTGGGGAAGATTCGCCCGGATCTGCCGACGTGGATGAGCGATTGGGTAATGCGGTTGATAAGCCAGTTGCCGGGTGATCGTCCTGCCACGGCGCAGCAGGCGCTTGAGATTTTTCAGGAGGGGAAATCCGGAGACGGGGCGTCTGGTGTCCTGATTCCCGGCACGCCGGTGTTGGCGACTGGCGGTTCCCAACCTGTTGCGGCAAGGCCTGCTGTCATGGTGGGGGGAGCGCAAACGGCTCCCTTGAGCAGCATGCCCAGCGGAGAAATTCCCAAGGCTCAGCTTACCGGTCCTTTGGCAGGCGAGGATGACGGGATGGACGGGGCGAGCAAGGGCTCACGGAAGTTGCCGATTCCGCTGTGGGCAATGATTACCCTCCCGATACTACTGATCGCGCTGGTGGTGGTGATCATGCAGAAGAAGGCAGCACAAGAGATAAAGGACATGCGCGATGCGCGCATTGCCGAACTGAATGTTGCCGAGGAGCCGAGCGGCACTGCTGAGGATGTCGGCAAGTTCATCGCCTTTATCGAGGAGCAGGAGAACAAGGACAGTGATCTCGGTATCAACAACGTGAGTGCTGCATTGACCACGTTGCAGAGGCTCAAGGGTGATGGAGTGGATGAGGCAATACTTGGACAACTGGCAAAGGTATCGCCAAGGATACGCTCCGGGCTGATCAGCATCATTGCGATCAGGGGAAATTCATCCGCAGTCCCTGCCCTGCTCAACTATGTAAATGCTAAAGATAAGGAGGTAAGTGACATTGCCATCTATGCTCTCGGTGAGCTGGGAAATCGTGATAATGTCACAATGCTGATCACGGCTCTTGAAGATCCCGCTTCCGAGGATATCGGGAAAGCTCTTGTGAATGCAGTTATCAGGATTTCCCAGAAGGTTGCAGATCTTGAGAAGCGCAGTATTGCGGTGCGGACTGCCTTGAAGAGAGCTTCAGCAATGAGTGAATTCCGTATGAATTTGTTGTATATACTTGGACATCTTGGTGGAGATGAGGCGTGGGGGGAATTAAAGAAAGTCCTCGCAGGAAGCAACCTGTCTGCACGCAAGGAGGCATTGAAGGGTCTGAGCTCGTGGCCGGATGGGAAACCCGCGGAGACGATTTACCGAATTGCGAGAAGTGAGGACGAAGATAAAGTTTTACGGGCACTTGCCTTGCGAACTTATGTTTTCCTGCTCGGCAACACATCAGATCTTCCGGATGAGAAGAAGGTCGAGCGGATTAGTGAGTTATTGTCCCTTGAGGGAGGCAGCCAGAGGGGGAAGCCGGATCTCGTGGCTGTCCTTTCGGTGCTGGCGGCCCCGGAAGCGAAAGCGTTGGCTGACTCGCTGAGTTCGGATGCCTCACTAGCCGCTCTCGGAAGGCTGGCTTCCGGGAAGATTACCGAGAACCTTGGGAGGCTGGTGACGGTGGCAACCGATGACGTTTCACTGCATGCAAAACAGGCAATCGTGCTCGGTGATGGGGACTTTGAATATGAGCAAAGCGCTGCTGCGGTCATTGGTTGGACCAATCCGGGTTATCATGTCGTATGGCCGGTTAAATTTGAAACCCCGGGGAAATATTCGATCCTGGTAAATGCGGCAACGCCCGTGGGGGGTGGTGGTGAGTTTGAGGTGAAACTGGCCGGCACCGTGAATGTGGCGAAGACCGGGGACGGCGATAAGTTTCAGGAGATATCAGCGGGAAGTGTCGAGATCAGGGAAGCCGGCACCTACCGCCTGGTGGTTATCGGCGTAAACATAAGTGAGCAGGAGGAGCAACTGATGCAACTGCGCGCGGTTTCCCTCAAGGCTGAATGATTGCTCCCGGGTTAGCGGCGCTCCCTTTCCCAGGAAGAAACTTTCCCGTTGCGGAACTCAACAACGGCTGCGGTATAGGGAATATGCTCGATTGTCGGCCCGAACTCGTAGAACGGACCGCAGTAGCCGTAATGGTGGCCGTAATTGTAGCCGATATGGATGTCCTGGCGAATGACCGGCATGTACCTGGTATAGCGCCATTTTTCAACGGCAACGCCATCACCGGTTATATCCCTGATACCGCTGGGTTGTCCCCATGAGATGTAGACCGCATCCTGATTCATGCCTTCCAGCAGTCTGCCTTGGCCGACTGCTTCTTTCTGTGCCCCGGAAAGGGCGGCATAGATTGCGGGGTTTTTCTCAATCCTGTCCTGCAGGGTTTGCGTGCAGTTACACAACGACAGGCATACCACGGCAGTTAGGGTGATGACAGGGAAGGGAATTTTCATGGTGGCGAAAATCACTAAAGCAGTTCAAGTATACCTGAGAAAGGGCGGTTAACAACCACCCAGCAAGATGCAAGACAACCACGGACATAAAATTTCCTACCTCCGGGTTTCAATTACCGATCGCTGTAATGAGCGGTGTGGCTATTGCATGCCCTCAGAGTTACAGGAGTGGCTTCCCAGGGAAGGGGTGCTTAGCTACGAGGAGATCCTCCGGGTAGTGGGCATTGCCGCGGGGATGGGCATTACAAAAGTGCGGGTGACCGGTGGAGAGCCACTGACGCGGCGCGACATCATTCCTTTCCTCGGGAGATTATGCTCCATTGCAGGTATCAGCGAGGTCGGTGTGTCGACCAACGGCACCCTGCTTTCCAAAACTGTCCCCGGGTTTGCCACCACTGCCGGGGCCCTGCTTGCTGCCGGCGTTCGTAGTGTGAACATTTCACTCGATACGCTTGACTCCGAGGCGTATGCCGCAACTACCGGGCGTGATTATTTTGGTCGCGTCATGTCGGGTATCAATGACGCCCTGGGAGCCGGCTTTGAGAGGATCAAGCTGAATGCTGTGCTGATGCGCGGCAGGAGTGAGGGGCAATTGCTGCCACTCGTTGAGTTTGCCAATGAGAAGGGGCTTCTTTTGCGTTTTATTGAGTTGATGCCGGTGAGCAGCGGGGATGTTCTGAGCGAGTCGAGTTTCTTTCCGACAGCAACGGCAAGGCGGTCACTGGAGGAAGTTTTCGGTAAGCTGCAGCCCAGGGCGGACTTCAGGACCAATGGGCCGGCAAGCTATTTTGCCGTTCCGGGACGCGATCAACTGGTGGGTTTCATCGGTGCGATGACCAACCTGCATTTTTGTGAAACATGCAACAAGCTGCGCCTGACATGTGATGGTAAATTGAGGCCCTGCCTGGGAAGTCACCTGGAATTTGACCTGATGAAGGAGATTCGCGGCGGGGCGAGTGACAAGCAGATTGTCGAGTTCATAGAGCACGTGGTGCGGCGCAAGCCAATGGCGCATGATTTCAGGGAAAATTACCAGCCCGGGCGGAAGATGATTGCTATCGGGGGATAAAGAAACCATGCAGGAATTGTCACACGTGAAATCGGACGGGAGTGTATCAATGGTTGATGTCTCGGCGAAGCCTGAGCAGGCGCGCGCGGCAAGCGCACGCGGGTTTGTCCGGATGAACCGGGAAACATTGCGGCTGGTACGTGAGAACGGCATCAAGAAAGGTGATGTATTGACTGTTGCGAAGCTTGCCGGGATCAGTGCAGCGAAACAAACTTCCGGACTGATTCCGCTTTGCCATCCTCTTCCCCTTTCGCATGTGCAGGTTGATTGCGAACTCCGGGAGGAAGGAATTGAGGTGCTGGCAATTGCCAGGACAACCGGCAAGACCGGTGTCGAGATGGAGGCGCTTACCGCGGTATCCGTTGCCGCCCTGACACTGTATGACATGTGCAAGGCCGCGGATAAATCAATGGTTATTGAGGACATAGCCGTTGTTTCCAAGGAAAAAACAGAAGAACAGTGAACGTTGGGATTATTACAGTATCTGACCGGGCGGCAGCCGGAGAATATGAGGATCACGGCGGGCCGGCACTGGGCAGCGAGGCAACTCGCCGCGGGTGGACGGTGGTGGCTGATGCACTGGTTCCTGATGATAAAGCCAGGATCCAGGAGGCAATTCATGCGTTTTCCGCTCAGGGCTGTGGCCTGATCCTGACTACCGGTGGCACCGGGATTGCGCAGCGTGATGTGACCCCGGAGGCAGTGCGGGAAATCATGAGGGTGGAAATTCCCGGGTTTGGTGAACTGATGCGCATGCGCAGTGTAGAGCTTACGCCCAATGCGGTACTCTCACGCGGTATAGCTGCGGTTGTCGGGAATTCCCTGGTCATTACCCTTCCCGGCAAACCCCAGGGGGCAGTGGAGTGCCTGGGATTTGTTGAGGGGGCGATTGCACACGCGGTGAAATTGTGTGCCGGGGAACCTACTTCATGTTGAATTTTTGCTGTCCGATTTACTCATCACGATGATGAGGAGTTGGCGAAGAGGTGGGCTGATTCTCCTTGAGTTGTCCTGCCATGACTTTTTTTGCGGCACGGCTGATCAATACTGTCACTGCCAGGGTAGCCAGCAGTCCAAGGGCAAGCAGTATCAACTCGCCTGCGGATTTTTCCTGTTGTGAGCCGATCCTCCCCAGTGATCCCAGGTAAACATAGGTGAATGTCCCAGGGATCATTCCGATCCATGAAGCAAGCACATAGCGAGGGAAGCTTACTTGCGTAAGGCTCAAGGCATAGTTGAGCAGCGTGAATGGGATCAGTGGGCTGAGCCTGGTAAGCCCGACGATCTTCCATTGCTCCCGGCCAATGGCGCAATCTATTGCAAGTATACGGGAGTCGCTCCCGATTTTTCTCCTGATCCAGTCGCGTGCCAGGTAACGGCCGACGAGGAACGCCGCTGCGGCCGCAAGTGTGGAGGCAAATGATACCAGGAAAAACCCTTTCCAGAGACCGAAGGCGGCACCGGCACCGAGCGTTAGGATTGAGCCGGGGATCAGGATCACGGTGGCACCGACATAGACAAGTATGAACAGCAGGGTCCCCCAATGCCCGAGTGATTCCATGCCATCAATGAAACGTTGCAGGTGGTGACTGATGCCCGGAATGCCAAGTGCCCAGATTGTGATACCTACGCATGCGGTAATCATCAACCATTTCAGCCAATGTGTTTTTTGGGGCTTGTTCATGGCAACGGACAGGATCACTTGTTGCCGCTTCCCTGTCACCTGTTCAGCAAAACACCGTGAATATCCTCCAACGGCGATTTAAGGGTGTATTGGGAATGCCACGGTATTTTAGTCAGGTTGACACCATGAGGCGAGGCGAATTAAGTGACAGTTAAATGTAGCAGGTGCCATGACGAAACCAAGCAAAGTGATCCAGATGGAACTCGACAAATTCATGACCGGCCTGATCCGGCGCAATCCGGGTGAGAAGGAATTTCATCAGGCAGTCCTTGAGGTAGCGGAATCGCTGGTTCCCTTTATCCAGGATCATCAGCAATACCGGGAAGCCCAGATCCTGGAACGGATGACTGAACCCGACCGGATCATTATCTTTCGTGTTACCTGGGAGGACGACCGGGGGAAGATCCGTGCCAACCGTGCGTTTCGTGTGCAGTTCAACAATTCAATTGGCCCCTACAAGGGGGGCATGCGTTTTCATCCGAGTGTGAACCTCAGTATCCTGAAGTTCCTGGGCTTTGAGCAGACTTTCAAGAACTCACTGACAGGCCTGCCGATGGGGGGAGCCAAAGGTGGGGCCAACTTCAACCCGAAGGGGAAATCTGATCACGAGGTGATGCGCTTCTGCCAGTCGTTGATGGTTGAGTTGCACCGGCACATCGGCGAGGACACCGACGTCCCGGCGGGAGATATCGGGGTAGGCGCACGCGAGATATCCTACATGTTCGGGCAGTATAAACGCATGGAGAACCGTTTTACCGGCATCCTCACGGGCAAGGGACTTTCCTTTGGTGGCAGTCTGATTCGTACCGAGGCGACAGGTTACGGTGCGGTCTATTTCATGGAGGATATGCTGGAGAATCGGGGGGAGGGTTTTAAAGACAAGGTATGCGTGGTTTCCGGCAGCGGTAATGTCGCGCTGTATTGCATTGAGAAACTCGGGCATCTTGGAGCAAAGCCGGTGACGGCTTCTGATTCCGGAGGTTTTGTCTATGATCCCGGGGGCATCATTGATGAGCGCTTTGAATTCCTCAAGGAACTCAAGGAGCAGCGCCGTGGACGCATAAGCGAGTATGCCGAGAAGTTTGGCTGTGAATATCACGAGGGTAAGCGGCCCTGGGCGGTGCCCTGTGAATTGGCATTCCCGTGTGCAACCCAGAATGAGTTGAATGGTGCCGATGCGGCGCAACTGGTGGCTAACGGGGTGATCGGGGTGGCGGAGGGGGCAAACATGCCTACGGACACCGAGGGTGTCGGGGTGTTTATGGAGAATAAGGTTCTCTACGCCCCGGGCAAAGCGGCCAATGCCGGCGGGGTTGCCGTTTCCGGGCTGGAGCAGAGCCAGAATTCCCTGCGAATCAGCTGGAAGCGCGGGGAGGTGGACACCCGCCTGCGAACCATCATGCGCGAGATTCACCAGCAGTGTGTGCTCTATGGAACCGAAAAGGATGGCACGGTGAATTATGTCAAAGGCGCTAACATCGGCGGTTTCGTCAAGGTCGCCGATGCAATGTTGGCATATGGGGCTGTTTAAAGGGGGCTGCAGAATTACCCGTAATTCCGGTAAAAACATGTACAATGAGCTGACTGCTTAACCGGGAGGCAGGCAATCAATCGCCCGCACCCGATCCTGCCTTTTCGGCAGGGGGACGGATCAGGAAGTGAAATCCCACGCCGGCCAGCAGGCATCCTCCTGCGAGAAAGCCCATCGAGCGTATCGCCATGTCCCCCCAGCTTTCCTTGAAGGAAATGAGGATGGAGGCGAGGAGGATCGCGATGCCGTTGAGGATTTTAACCACGAAGTTGAACGCTCCCCAGTAAACTCCAAGCATGTTTTCGGCTTCCCTTTCCCTGGCGCAGTCGACGACCCCCTCGGCTTCAAGGCCCAGAAGGATCGCTATCATGGGTCCCCCCGCGCCAAACACGAGCGCCGCCGTGAGGAGAGGAGAGCCGATCAAGTCCTGGCCCAGTAAACCGCAGCAGGCGTAAACGAGAGCAAGGGCAAGGGAGGCGTAGAGCATGCTGCGCAGCCAGCCGAGGCGTCGTTGAATCCGAGGCACAAAGAGGAAGCATGGGATGGCGACACCGAGCAATGGCCCAAGGAGCAGGGCAACGTCACTGATGGAGCCGCCAAGCAGGCTTGTTGCGATGAATGGAGCCGCCGCAGTCATTATGGTGAAGGACATCTGTGAACCCCCGAAGAGGGCAATGAGTGCGAGGAATTTTCGGTGGCGCAGTGCCTTGGTTATACCGGACCACAGGGAGATGGCGCCGGCTTGGTCATTATGGGCGGGTTGCTTTGCAATGCCCTTTTTGTCAGGGCAGGCAAAGAAGGGCAGGGCCATCAGCAGGATCGCCACTCCACTAAAGCTGGTCGCGGCCATGGCGTAGCCTATTTTCTCAATGAGCAACCCGCTTATCACAAATCCAATTGCTGAGGCCACGACGATGCCCAGTCCGAGTAAGTTGGAAAGCCTTGCCCTTGTTTGCATGTTCCCCCCGGAGTAATCGTCAACCAGGCTCCAGTAGGGGATGGCGTAGAAGGTGTAGCCGACAAAGAAGACCAGCAGCCCGAGTGTTAGCAGAAACCATGCGAGGGCTTGCGGCATGGCGTGGTTTGACACGAAGGTTAAGCCCAGACCGATTGGGGCCAGCGAGAAGGAGAACCAGAGCAGGGTCCTTCGCTGATGCCCCCTTCGAACCCAGGTATCGCTCAGTTTGCCGGCGATGGGGTCCGTAATCCCGTCAAAGATCCGGAAGGATAAAAACACAAGGCCGAGCGCGATTGGCGGGAACATCCTTGTTCCCTCGATGTCCCAGTCTCCATAAAAGAGGATCTGCTGATAGAGAAATCGCGCCAGGCCCATCATGCCGACCTGGCCGCAGAAGAAGAGCAGGTAGCGGGTAATAGACATGGAGGATTGATTATAGCGGAGGATTACGCGCTAAACCTGCCCGCGTTGCAGCATGCCTTTGAAAACTTCCAGCTCCTGTTGTCGCGCTGCGTCGATCTCTGGATAGCACATATCCAGTGCGCGCAACTTCTCCAGGATGAGGGATGCGACAATCAGGCGCATGTTGCGCTTGTCATCGGCGGGGACCACGAACCAGGGGCTTTGCGGCGTTGAGGTTTCGTTGATCATTTCCTGGTAGGCTTCCTGGTATTGATCCCAGAATTTACGCTCCTCCAGGTCGCTTTCCGAGAACTTCCAGTTCTTTGAGGGTTCCTCGAGCCGGCCCAGGAGCCGCCGTTCCTGTTCCTTTATCGAGATGTTGAGGAAAAACTTCAGGATATGGATGCCGTTGCGGTGTGCGTAACGCTCAAGGGATCGGATATCCTCAAAGCGCTGTTGCCACAGTGCGTCAATGTCCACCGTGTGCTCGGCAGGTATGCGCTGATACTGTGTGATGATTTCGGGGTGGACGCGGGCTATAAGGACTTCCTCGTAATAGGAGCGGTTGAAGATCCCGATGCGACCGCGTGGAGGGAAGCGCTGCGTGGTGCGCCACATGAAGTCGTGGTCGAGTTCCTCTTCACTTGGGTTCTTAAAGCTGTGGATCTCGACCCCGTGCGGGTTCACGCCGCTCATCACCCGCCTGATGGTGCCGTCCTTACCTGCGGCATCCATCGCCTGGAAAATGCAGAGCAATCCGTACTGGTTGTGGGCATACATCATGTTCTGCAGGGTATCGATTTTCCTGCGCAGTTTCCCGAGCTGTGCCCGGTAGTCCTTCTTGTTGGCGTAGAGTGGCGTGGCTATTGTCGGCAGGCCGGTGATTTTGAAGTCGGTTTCTCCGCTTTGACGGAACTGGGAAAGGTCAGCATTGGGCTTCATCGGCAGTTATTATCCTATGGAGAGGGCACAAGCGGTAGCGAAAAAGACGATCTTTACCATGAATGGCTTTGCCGCTGGTATTCACTGAGCTAGGTTGTGCGATGCTCAGGTGTTACTTGTTGTTTACAGGCATTTTTATTTTTCTTGGTACGGTGTTGTGTGCCAAGCCGCCGATACCAACGCCTGCGGATGCGCCGGTGCTCGGTGAGTGGGACCCCTACCTGCTCAAGCAGCTGCTGGAGGGTGAGCCGCTGGGCAAGGATGCCGGGATCAAGGACATATTCGAGCGGGATGATTTCAAGAACCTGGTCAGCAAGCACAGCTTAAAGCTCTTCGGCGGCCCGATGCTCGGTGACCTGAGTGATGTTGGCGGCAGCGTCTGGCTGCGCACGGCGGCACCGGCAAAAGTAGAGGTGCTTATCGGTGATGAGGTGAAGGCATCGGGGCGAACCACGAAGGCGGGTGACCTGGCAACAACGCTGCGCCTTGAGGGCCTGCTGCCGCAGACCGCTTACGCCTATGACATTACCGTGGACGGGGAACGGGTGTTCGGTGGGGAAAAGAAGCGCCCACGGTTCAGGACTTTCCCATCGCGTGGAGCAAAGGCCGCCTTTGAGGTCTGCTTTGGCGGCGGCGCGCGCTATAACCATGCCAAGGAACGCATCTGGAATACCATAGCGGCAAGGAATCCGGCGGCCTTCCTTTGGCTGGGGGACAACCTCTACATTGATGACCCGAAGAGCCGGACGCGGCAGCGCACGTATTACTACCGGCGCCAGTTGCGCCCTGAGTTCCGGCGTTTGGTGGCACGCTCTGCACAATACTCGATCTGGGACGACCATGATTTCGGGGCCAATGATGTTTCCGGCGGCATTGCCGTCGACAAGCCCGACTGGAAAATTCCTGTGTGGCGGGTGTTCAGGGAAAACTGGGTAAACCCTGCATATGGCGGCGGTGAGAAGCATCCGGGTTGCTGGTATTCATTCAATATCGGGGACGTGGATTTCTTCATGACTGACGGTCGTTATTACCGTGACTTCAAGAAGGCGAAGACCATGCTGGGAGAATTCCAGAAGCGCTGGTTGCTGGACTCGCTGAAGGCTTCCACGGCCACTTTCCGGGTGATTGCCTCGGGAACCCTGTGGACTGAGCACGCCGACAAGGGTGGTGCGGATTCATGGTGGGGGGTGAGGAAGGAGCGCGAGGAGATACTCTCGCTCATTGACCGTGAGAACATCGGCGGGGTGATCCTGCTCTCCGCTGACCGTCACCGCACGGATGTCTACCGGATCCATCGTCCGGATGGCTACACCCTCTATGAGTTCGAGACATCAAAGCTTACCAATGAGCACACCCACGGCACCAAGAAAGAGGCGCTGTTTTCCTACAACAAGGGCAATTACTTCGGCTCCTTGAGCTTTGACCTCAATGCTGAGGATCCGGTGATGACTTTTCGCTGCATCACCATTGACGGCAAGGAGGTTTACGCGCTGCCCTTGAAGAGAAGTGCCTTGCAGAAATAAGGCCCTTTAAGCGGTGGCGAGGATACGGGCAACCCGCAGGCCGTCAGCTGCCGCCGAGAGAATGCCGCCGGCATAACCGGCGCCCTCACCGGCGGGAAACAGTCCGCGGGCGGAGGGACTCTGCATGGTGTCGTCACGAATAATCCGCAGTGGCGATGATGAGCGTGTTTCTGTCGCTGTCAGGACGGCATCTCCACGGCTGAAGCCCTTGATCTGCTTGGCGACCCCGGCTGCCGCCTGCTGCATGGTTCGTACCACGTAATCCGGCAGGCATTCACGCAGGTCGGTGAGTATTACACCCGGCCGATAGGAGGGCTTGACCTTGCCCAGTTCCGTGGAACTGACCCCTTTCAGGAAGTCACCCAGCAATTGCGCGGGTGCCTTGCCGTCCGCGCCGCCGAGCCGGAAGGCGCGCTGCTCCAGCTCACGCTGGAAGTTGATGCCGGCCAGGGGATTGCCATCGTCGCCAAAGTCCCCGGGAAATACCTCGACCATGAAGCCGGCGTTGGCGTTGGCGTCATCGCGCGCGTAACTGCTCATGCCGTTGGTGACGATGAGGCCGGGGGCGGAGGCAGAGGCGACCACCAGCCCGCCCGGGCACATGCAGAAGGAATAGCAGCTGCGTGCCTTCCTGCCGCGGCCGCGACGCACAAATTTATAGGGCGCGGCGCCGAGCCTGGGGTGGTCCCTGTTGGGCCCGTAGAGAGAGCGGTCGATCATTGACTGCGGGTGCTCGATGCGCGCGCCGACGGAGAATGACTTGGCTTCCATCGCAATGCCGTGGTCGTGGAGCATTTCGAAAGTCTCCCGCGCGCTGTGGCCAACGGCGAGAATCACTTTACTCACCTCGATTTCATCGCCTCCCGCGGTGCGCAACCCGCGCAGGGAACCATTCTCCAGCAGGATATCATCGAGGCGGGTTTCGAAACGTATTTCCCCGCCAAGTTCTAGGATTTTACTGCGCAGGGAACGCAGCACGCTGATCAGGCGATCCGTTCCGATGTGTGGCCTGCCCTTGACCAGGATATCCGCAGGTGCGCCATGTGCGGCGAGTTCCTCAAGCACGAAGCGTACCGCTCCATCGCGGTCCTTGATACCGGTATAGAGCTTGCCGTCAGAAAAGGTTCCGGCTCCGCCCTCGCCAAACTGCACGTTGGACTCGGGGTCGACATCACTCTCACCGCGCCAGGACCGGGTGACATCCCTTGCCCTGGGTCCCGCCGACTTGCCGCGCTCCAGGATAATCGGCCGCAGTCCCGCGCGGGCAAGGCTCAGTGCGGCAAAATAGCCGCAGGGACCGGCACCTATGATCACCGGCCTTTGCGTGTCCTTTGCAGGGACTTGCGGAACAGCGAAGATGACCTGCGTCGCGGGCCGCACGTCAGGGCTCCTTGCCGCGGCAAGGATTTTCTCCTCCTCATCCACGACCTCAGCATGAATGGTATAGATCAGGCGGATTCCACCATCCTCCTTTTTGCGGGCATCAATGGCGCGCCGGTGGATTTTCCAGTCACGAAGCTGGTCGGGACCGACGCGCAGCTTACGCAGCAGGGCTCTTTGCAGCGCCTCATCATCGTGGTCAACAGGCAGGCGGATTTGTGAGATTTCAATCAAGCTGCGCCACTATGGAGGCAGTCGGGGCCTTTGTCATTGGAGCATTCGTTCTTGCCTTTGAGTGGTGAATACAATCAATTGCAGGTGGTAGATACACGGTCAACTTGCCGTTATAGACCCTTTAAACATGTCCGAGGTAATCAAATTCAGGCCGCTCTACATGGAGCGGGTATGGGGAGGGCGGAAGCTGGAGAGCATCTACGGGCGTGGGTTGCCGGATGACTCCGCCCCGTTTGGGGAGTCCTGGGAGATCGTTGACCGGGAGGCGGAGCAGAGTGTAGTGGAAGGCGGTGAGTTTGCGGGAAAGAGCCTGCATGAGTTGTGGTGTCATCACCGTGAGCAGGTCTTCGGGGCGGGGTTGCCGGAGTCGGGGCGGTTTCCGCTGCTCTTGAAGATCCTTGATGCCAGGGAGCGGCTCTCGGTGCAGGTGCACCCGCCGGCGGATGTGACGCACAAGCTTGGCGGTGAGCCGAAAACCGAGATGTGGTATGTCGTCCACGCCGAGGCGGGGACGGAGATTTATGCCGGGCTTTGTGCCGGGGTCACAAGGGAGGACTTTGAGCGCGGTGTCGGTGAGGGTACTACCGCAAGCCAGGTGCACCGCATCGCGGTCAAGACGGGTGACTTTATCTTCATTCCCAGTGGCCGGTTGCATGCCATCGGTGCCGGGCTGGTGATCTTTGAGATCCAGGAGAACAGCGACACCACATACCGGGTTTACGACTGGGAGCGTGCCGGGCTTGACGGTAAACCGCGCGCGCTGCACGTCGGGGAGTCGCTGCGTTGCATTGATTTTACCGACAGTGAGCCCGGGATTGGAATTCCAAAAGGTGATGTTTTAGTGGATTGCCCGCAGTTCAAGGTTGAGCGGTGGAGTTTGCCGGCGGGCGCGGCGCGTGTCGCGGGTGGTGACGGGCGTTTTGCGCTGGTGGCGGTGGTCGCGGGAACACTGCGTTGCGGGGAAAGGGAATTTTTCCCGGGTGACTTCTTCCTGGTGCCGGCGGCGGGCGGGGTGAGCCTGGAGGCGGGCACCGAGGTGACGCTGCTGCACACGACCCTGCCGGCGGAGGGCTGAACACCGCGCCTTGCTGCCCTGCAATCCAGCAAATCTAGCTTAAGGCCGAGCGGATTGCCCCGGCAAGGGACTCGTCCTGGCGGGCAAAGACCGTGCGCAGGTCGATACGGTAGAGCTTATCAGCGACGTAGCCCATGACCGGCACTTCTCCCAGGCGCAGGCGCCGGGCAAGGGCGGTGAGCGACATTTTTTCCGGTTCAATGTCAAGGGTGACCGAGGCAATCGCTGAGCGCGGCATGGTGCCGCCACCGATGCGTGACTCACTTTCCCCGATCGTTATCTTCGCGGGCAGGCCATCAAGGCCGGCGAGTATTTTTTCGGCCCGTTCACGCAGTGTTTCAACCGGGATGGAGAGCATGCTGAGCAGGGGAACATCCGTATTGTCCTCAAGGTAGCCGGTGGTCATCTCCTCAAGCATGGAGAGGATCAGCTTGTCGCAGCGCAGTGCCCGGTAGAAGGGTTCCTTCTTGATGCCGGCAATAAGGTTGGCACGACCGGCAATGATTCCCGCCTGCGGACCTCCGAGCAACTTGTCACCGCTGAAGCAGACCAAGTCGACGCCCTGGGCGATGATTTCCGCGGGGGTCGGCTCATGCTCCACCGGGCCGAAGTCCTCGGTGTTGACCACGGCACCGCTTCCAAGGTCCTCGCAGAAGGGGACGTTATGTTTTTTTGCCAGTTCCGCCAGTTCACTGGTCTGGGCATTCTCGACAAAGCCGCCCATGAAGAAGTTGCTCTGGTGGACCTTGAGAATCATCGCGGTCTCCTCCGAGATGGCGCCACGATAGTCGGCGAGGGTGGTCTTGTTGGTGGTGCCGACCTCGTGCAGTGTGGCACCGCTGGCGAGCAGGATGTCGGGGATGCGGAAGCCGCCGCCGATCTCGACCAGCTGGCTGCGCGAGATGATCACCCGGTGGCGTCCTTCACGCACCAGGTGACGCAGGATGATGACCAGGGCAGAGGCGCAGTTGTTGACGGAGGTCGCCGCCTCCGCTTGGCACAGGTGGGCCAGGCACTCCTCGAGGAAGCCGGCTCTCTTGCCGCGCTCGCCGGTGTTGAGGTCGAGCTCGAGGTTGTTGTAGCTGGTGGCAATCGCGGTGAGTTTTTCCGCTGTCCTCTCAGGCAGCGGCGAGCGGCCGAGGTTGGTGTGGATGAGAACGCCGGTGCCGTTGATGACGGCCACCAGGCGGGTGCGGGCAAGGCCTGCCAGATTTGCGTCAATGAGCTTCACCACCTCGCCGAAGTCGGGGATTTCCTCCTCGCCGCTCCTCAAGCGCTCGATTTCCCCGCGTACGGCGGCAACCACCACGGGCCTCGGCAGGCTCTCGTGTGCTTCGAGGGCCTGCAAAAGCTTTTCAATGGCCGGCAGCCTGCTGAGATCCTTACCCATGGCGGCTGATACCATCCGCCATAATCCGGCGCACTTCCAGCAGGATCCTTTTTTTCCCGGAACCTGATGGCAACAGGGAGATTGCTGATGGACAGGAGGGGCAGGATTTCCTTATAAAGAATCCATGAAAGCGCATCTTTGCCTCACAGCCTTTACGGTCACCTTCGTCATCATCATCACCTGCAGCGGGTCATTTGCCTAGGGTGAGCTTGCCCCTCCTGCCGGCGCTCCTGCGCCGACCATGAAGTCGCTGCAGGAGATCTGGGAGAGGATCAGTGTCCTGCAAAACCGGCATAAATTGAGATTTAATGAACTGGAAGACCAGGTTGCCCTTGCCAGCACATCCCAGTATCAGGCAATTCGCGCAGATATCATTGGCGCGCGGAGTGCCGTTGAATCGATGCTCACTGAGCACCGGGACGCCACGGAAGCCACAATCGCCGCCTTGCTGGCGGAGAACGTGAAGTTGAGGGAAGCACTTACCGCGACACAGGACCAGAATACCACCATTCAGCAACTGCTTGCCTCCCTTGACCTCGACCTGCCCTGGCAAACCACCACCATCGATCACGTTGGGAATGTCGGCTATTACACCTCCTTAAGTTTTGACCCATCAGGGAACCCTGCCATCTCGTATTTTGACGACACCAACAAAGACCTGAAATACGCGTCGTTTGACGGGCAGGACTGGAGCACGCAAACAATCGATCACGTTGGGAATGTCGGCTATTTCACCTCCTTAAGCTTTGACCTCAGGCAACCCTGCCATCTCGTATTATGACGGCACCAACGACGACCTGAAATTCGCTTTCAAGGCGCCGTTCCGGGGAGGGCGCTGAGGCTGGCAGCAAAAAAAACATCAACTTGTTGTTAATCCATTGCCAAGGTGCCGATCATTGCCGTAAAACCTTTTCAGAGTTCTATACTGTCCAAAACCATGAAGCCAACCACACGTCTCCTGGGCATGATGTTCCTGTCAGGATATTCTATCATGGCCTCCGCCCTTGCCGATACCACCATTGACCCGGCCAGCCAGTATGCCTACGGCGCCAACATTGGCTGGATCAACGCGACCGGGGACAACAGCAATGGTGCCGTGATCGGCCGCTTCTACTGCTCCGGGTTCCTTTATGCGGCCAATGTCGGCTGGATTTCACTTGGCAGCGGGCCGGGCAACGGCTGGCAGTATGCCAACAACTCCTCCGGCGACTGGGGGGTCAACCATGACGGCGCGGGCAACCTCAGCGGCTACGCCTACGGTGCCAACATCGGCTGGATTAACTTTGAGCAGGTCCGTGGCAAGCCAAGGGTCAATACCTCCAGCGGTGCGCTCAGCGGTTACGCCTGGGGTGCGAATGTCGGGTGGATCAACCTCGACGGGGTGCGCACCACGACCATCGACTCCGGTCCCGACAGTGACAATGACGGCCTGCCCGATGCCTGGGAAATCCAGCGCACCGGCGGCACGGCTGCCCTTGCCGGCGGCGGGGCGGATGCCGACAGTGACGGTTCCAGTGACAGTGCTGAGTATCATGCCGACACCGACCCGACTGATGTCACTTCCTTCCTCACTGTTTCCAGCAACGAGGTGGGATTCACCTCCGGTAACAGTGTCAACCTTGCCTGGCTGTCACGACAGGGCATTAGCTACAGCGTGATGGTCAGTGATGACCTGATCAACTGGACTGCCCTCAACGAGCAGCCCATTGCCGGGACCGGAGGTGAACTGAGCTGGGAATTTACCTTCGATGGAGCCACACGCTGGCTGCGCATCAGCGCCTGGCGCTCCGCTCCGCAGTTATTAGATGTCAAGGATGCGCTCTTCGCGCAAATGCAGGCGGTCGTCGACTGGGGTTTTTCAGCTTCCAATGCGTATGAAGATACCGAGCTGACCGTTCAGGTTTCCGACGGCTCCGCAGTCGAGGCTTTCAAGGGCTTTGGCAATGACATGCCCGAGCTCAGCAACCTGTATTTGGTGTCTCCTGATTTTGTGGTGGAGGATTTGTGGTTCGGCCATGAAGGCGTGAAGTCCCGTTATTGGGACAAAGGCGATTATGATCAGTTCCTGAATATTCATAATACGCTTCACATTTCCTACGAAACGGACCCCGGCCAAGTGAGCGGTTTATCTGGCGATACCGATCAGGTTTATATGTTTCGCCTATGGCACGGAACTTTTTGGGAGGAGGTTGTGCTGGGTTTGAAGTGGATGGGAAATAATACTTTTGTCTTCTATGGGCAAAATGGTGAGGCCTTTACCTCTGCGCCCGTCACGCCCGAGTTTGGCACCGACTACATGCTGAGGCTTAGCTACAAGACCTCGGACCTGTCCATCAAGGTGTACCTGAATGGTGAGGAAATCATTTCCGACCATCTCGTGGCGCCTCGCGACATTCGTGAATTTTGCATCGGCACAAACTCACACCCGCTGGCACAGCATTTCCGGTTCTACGGACTCAAGAGAGGCGAGTTCACTGATGCTGAACTGGCGACACTGGAAAACAATTCCAATGGCCTCTGGCCTCGAGGCCAGAAACCATCATTTCCATATATCGACGGCGTAGGCTCGGGGGTGTACACGGATTTTGACCGGGAGACAAACGCGTGGACGTTGCCGGCGGGTGAGCGAATCAATTTTGTCGGCGGATCCGGTGAACCCGGAGTTCATCTGTACCAGTGGTACTACTGGAATCACGATCTCGATGCCGACGGTGGCTCTGGTCCCTTGGACAGACACTTCCCTTTTGTTGGGGCGACCGCAGTGACGCTGGATCGGGATGACTACAAAGCGGTTGGCGAGCCCTTTCATGGTCATGAAGGCGATGGCTTCAACCGGGTGTTTTGCGTGATCACGCCAGTCGACTCGCAGGGGGTGCGGGGCGTTGCTCTCCGGAGCACCATCTGGTATGACAACATTCAGTAATTGAATACAGCAACAACTCCCTGATCGGAATATTGATTCGCGGCACCCAACCCAACACTCAACAAAATGCGATGACACAGGCGGTGGCTTTACTTCGCATCGTGTCCAGAACTCGCGATAGCCGCGTTTTTTCCGCTCGTTAGTAATTTCCGGGGGCACGCGCCGGATTCCCCGGGTTTGCCGTTGCCAATCACCCGCCGGCATGGAGGCAGGCCAGCACGGTTTCCTGACGGTAGCAGGGCATTGACGGGCAAAGAAAAAATTCGAATACCGGGGCCTGTGACCTTAGAATTGTGCAACTGAGTATGCGCATTCACTGCCCCATTTGCTCGACCACGGTCGAGGCGGCCGAGGCCCACATTGGCGATGAGGGGCAGTGTGCAAGTTGCGGGGCAGGCTTCATCGTGCCGGCACATCCCGATGATGAGATTGAGATTATTGCGCCCGACAAGCCGCCGATCATGAAGATCGACTGCCCGGTGTGCTCGACGGTGGTCCGGGTGGACGGGGTCAACAGCGGTGAGAAGGGGCGTTGTGAGAGGTGCAGCTCAAAGTTCATCGTGCCGGAATACGCCGGTGAGGAGGCGGAGATCCTTGAGCGCGGCAAACTGCCGATGTCAAAGATAGACTGCCCGGTGTGCTCGACGGTGGTCCGGGTGAGCTGGGACAACATCGGTAAGAAGGGCCGCTGTGAGAGGTGCAGCTCAAAGTTCATCGTGCCGGAACACGCCGGTGAGGAGGCGGAGATCCTTGAGCGCGGCAAACTGCCGATGTCAAAGATAGACTGCCCGGTGTGCTCGACGGTGGTCCGGGTGAGCTGGCACAACATTGGCGAGAAGGGCCGCTGTGAGGAGTGCAGCTCAAAGTTCATCGTGCCGGAGGATCCCGGAGGGGAGATTGTGATCCTTGAGCGGGGTGAGGTTCCCGCAGGCGAAACCCATGACGCGGCCGGGGCAGAACATGCCTCCAAGCCGGTGGAGCAATGACAAAGATCGACTGTCCAGTGTGTACGACCCTGATCAGGGTGAGCGGGGTGAATCTCGGCCAGAAGGGCCGCTGTGAGAAGTGCAACTCAAAGTTCATCGTGCCGGAACACGCCGGGGAAGAGGTCGAGATCCTTGAGCGCGGCAAGCTGCCGATGAAGGCAATCGACTGCCCGGTTTGCTCGACGATGGTCAAGGTGAGCTGGGGCAACATTGGCGAGAAGGGCCGCTGCGGTAGTTGCAACTCAAAGTTCATCGTGCCGCTGCGCCCCGGGGAGGAGGTTGAGCTCCTTGAACGCGGTGTGATTTCCGGCGGTAAAATGCGGCGTAACCCCGTGGTCAAACCCGCGATTAAAGCAACGAGGGGCACGGCACTGAGTCCGAAAACCGGCAAGCAATCAACAGCAAAGGCACCGGTCAAGGAGATGGCAACGACTGCCGGATTGCCGGCGACCGAGGCAAAGCAGGCAGAGGATGCCGGCGTTACCGGAAAGTTCAAGACAACATCAACCAGCCCGGGCCTGCGGGTCAGGTCAAGTGAGGCAAAGGCCACGTCGCCGGCAGTCGCCATTGGCATTGTCTGTGGCTGTGTCCTGCTGGTGATTTCTGTCCTTTTGTTTACCGGCGGTGAAGGTGATGACAGGGCAAAGAACACCTCGAAGGATTCGGCTGTTGTTGAGGTTGAAAAACCGATTAATACGCAGCCCGGTGAGGTAAAAAACCTTCCTGAACCCGAACCCGAGCAGCCTGTTTTCCCGGGGAGTGTCGCGCATTTCGACAAGGTGATTCACCCGCTTCTGAACCGTTACTGTATCGACTGTCACGATGGCGTCAGCGAGGAAGGCGGGGTAAACATGGAGCGTTTCGGTAGTGAGCGCGAGGCACTCTCCGATCCTGACATGTGGGAACTGGCTGCCGATTTGCTTGAGATGGGGGAGATGCCACCGCGTAACAAGCGCAGGCAGCCGACTGCCGGGGAGCGCAAGCAGATCATCGCCTGGATAAACACTGTTTCAGAACGTTGGGACGCGGGAGCACTGGGCCGCGATCCCGGTCGCACCACCATCAGGCGCCTGAACAAGAACGAATACAATTATACTGTCAGGGACCTGTTTGGATTCCAGATCCGGCCGGCGGATGACTTTCCCGAGGACGGCGGCGGTGAGGCCGGTTTTGACAATAACGCCGACGCGCTGTTCCTGCCGCCGCTGTTGATGGAGAACTATGTCGAATCAGCAGGTGTGATCGTGCATGCCGTCTACCGCAACCAGGCCCTCTATACAAAGTATCTGTTTACCTTCCCGGCCGGTGAGGTGAAGCCGGATGAGGCAGCCCGGCAGGTACTCAGCCGCTGGGCCTCGAAGGCATACCGGCGTCCTGCAGGGCAGGGCGAGGTTGAGCGCCTGGTGAAGATCTTCAGGATCGGCATTGAGAAAAAGAAGCAGAACTACCGTGAAGCGATGAAACTGCCGCTGCTTGCGATTTTGATCTCGCCGAATTTCCTCTACCGTGCGGAGAACATCAGGCCCGGCAAGGAGATTTACCGGGTGGATGATTTCGACCTTGCCAGCCGCCTTTCCTACTTCATCTGGTCATCGATGCCGGATAGCGAATTGTTCACGCTGGCCGGGGAGGGACGCCTTGGTGAACCTGAGGTTCTTCAGGCACAGGTTAAGCGCATGCTTAGCGACGAGAAAGCCAAGTCGCTCTCGATGCATTTTGCCGGCCAGTGGTTCAAGTGGGAGGAGTTGCGCTCGCGCACCAACCCGGACCGCGAGAAGTTCCCTGTCTTTGACTTTGAACTCCGGGTTTCACTGTATCGTGAATCGTCACTGTTTTTCGAGAACATGGTGAGGGAAAACCGCAGTATCCTTGATCTGATCGACTCCGACTACACTTACCTCAACCCGCGCCTTGGTCGGCATTACGGTATTGAGGGGGTGAGCGGATCGGGATTCCGCAAGGTTGCACTCAAGGACCCGAACCGGGGCGGAGTCATCGGCATGGGCAGTGTCCTCAGTGCCACCTCGCTGCCGTTGCGGACAAGTCCCTCGGTTCGCGGAGCGTATGTGCTTACCGAGTTGCTGGGGACGCCACCGCCGGCGCCACCGATGGATGTCCCGCAACTGCCCGAGGATGATCGCCAGCTGAAGGCGGCCAGTTTTCGCCAGGAACTCATCGATCATCGTTTCATCCCGGCCTGCAAGGCATGCCATGAGCGCATTGACCCGATTGGCTTCGGGCTGGAAAATTTCGACGCGATCGGTCGCTGGCGCACCAGCCACAATGGCCGCCCGCTCGATACCAGCGGGGAATTGCCCGACGGCACGAGCTTCTCCTCACCGGAGAGCCTGAAGAAGATCCTGATGGGCAAGCGTGACCTTTTTACCCGCAATATGGTGGAAAAGACGCTTTCCTACGCTCTCGGCCGCGAGCTTTCGCCCTATGACCGCCAGACGGTCAAGGCCATCACCAACAAGGTGATCGCAGGCAGTTTCAAGGCTCATGTCCTGTTTAGCGAGGTTGTTGGCAGTTTCCCATTTCTTCATTGCCGTGGGGACAGCTATGCGCCACA
The DNA here is from genome assembly GCA_029940475.1 of Verrucomicrobiales bacterium. Classification (GTDB taxonomy): domain Bacteria; phylum Verrucomicrobiota; class Verrucomicrobiia; order Verrucomicrobiales; family DEV007; genus CACIUL01. The sequence goes on from JAPYUT010000013.1 coordinate 74,819, forward strand.
TTAGGGATGTAAGCAGCAACAAGGTCAGTATCTCTTTGATGTTCTGGCCTTTACCCCCAAAAGAACCAATCCAGAAGACCATGTCAAAGAAACCCTGGCAAATTTCCCGCCGCCACATGCTTCGCGGTGCCGGTGCAACAATGGGGCTGCCCCTTCTCGAGGCGATGATGCCGGCAAGCGCGCGCGCGGCCGATGACAGCGGGCGCTATGATTTTGACAAGCCCAAGCGTGTCGCGGGGGCTGCGGGTGCCGAGGGACAGCCTGTCCGGTTTGCAGCCTTCTTCATGCCCAACGGCGTTAACCATGCTGACTGGGATGTGAATCCCGGCAAGATCGATCAACTTTCACGAACCCTTTATCCGCTCGAGCCGGTCAAGGGCTACGTCAATGTGTTCGGTGGGCTGCGCAACAGTTCCGGTGGCCATGACCGGGGAACCAGCAGTTTCCTCACCGGCAGGTCGCCAAAGAAGACGGAGAATGCCGCCGAGGTTGATGTCGGTAACGGCAGCATTGACCAGTTGATTGGCACCGCCTGCGGTGGCGCGATCCTGCCCTCCCTTGAGCTCGGCATGAGCCCTCCGCGCCGCGGTTCCGGTGATGGCATCACCAAGATCTACGGCAGCCACATCTGCTGGAAGAACGCCAACACCCCGGTGCCCCATGAGTTGAACCCGCAGCGCGCATTTGATCGCCTGTTTCGTTCCTTCCGGACCACCCGTGCTTCAGCACTGGGCAAGATTGAGCCACCGACCCCTGACAAGAGCGTGATTGACATCGTCCTTGAGGATGCCAAGAGCCTGATGAAACAGGTCGGCCGGGCCGACCAGCAGAAGCTTGACCAGTATTTAAGCTCGGTGCGTGAGGTAGAGGACCGCATTATCAACAGGCGTGAGGCCAACCAGGAGCGTATAATCACTCCCGACATGTCCAGGGAGATACACGCCGCGCGCCGGCAGATGACCAAGGCACTCGGGAAAACCCGCCGCAAGGACAGTATCAGTGCGGTGCCCCAGATTGGTTACCGTGAGTATGGCAGGCTCATGATGGATGTCATGGCATTGGCTTTCTGGAGTAACTCGACACGTGTGTCGACACTCATGTTCGGTGATGGTTCACACGGCAGGAACATGTCATTTATTGAGGGAGTTAAGGGCAACCACCACTCGATATCCCACCATGGCAACAAGCAGGGTTCGCTGGAGATGTTCAGCCTGATTAATACTTTTTTCGTGGAGCAGTATGCCTATTTCCTCGGTAAGCTGAAGGGCATGGAGGAGGGTTCGAGCAATGTCCTGGAAAACTCAATGGTGTTGCTGGGCTCAAACATGGGGGATGGCCAGAGTCACAGCTCGGGCAATATCCCGATCATTGTCGCCGGCAGGGGCGGCGGACGCATTACCACCGGTCGTTCCGTGCGCGGCGGCGGCGGTGTTGCCAACCTGCACCGCTCGGTGCTTGATACCATGAACCTCAAGTCTTCGCTCATTGGCGGCGGCGGCGGGACGCTCGGCGGATTCAAGGCATAACCCTCAACTTTCCGGATTTGGGGAAGCGGGTCTGGATAAAGACGTTCATTTCAGCACATTATGCGATCATCGTCGTGCCGCTGCGCAAGGCTGAGACTAACACCTCGGACACTTTTCGGAAAAAGGTCTGTCCAGATTCGTTTCCCGCGGGAGTGATGGATTAACGATTAATTTTTCCGAATTATTTCCTGATGATGGAACAAACTATGAAAACCCGAGCCCTTTGCTTCCCCCTGATCGCCACTGCCGTCGTCTTTGTTGCACTGGCTGCTTTTGCCGTGCCCAAAGTCGAACCCGAGCCCAAAGCGGGCGCGATCCGCGTGTTGTTCCTCGGACACGAGAGCGAGCACCACAACAGTAACAAGTTCTACCCGATGCTGGCCAAGGGGCTCGGGCGGGATGCCATCTACTTTGATTATGTCACCAGCGTCGA
>JAPYUT010000067.1 GCA_029940475.1 Verrucomicrobiales bacterium
GGTTTAGTTGAGCCCAGGATGCTTGGCCTTGAACTCCGGAAAAGGTGCCGGAGCATTTTTTGGGAAACGATCCAGAATCATCTGTAAGCGCTGACGGCGCCCCGGGGCAATTTTATCCTGAGGACTCACTTTCTGTTCCTGGCGCGGATCCTTGAGCAGGTTATGAAAGGCGCCCTTGTTATCGACGATATGATACCAGTCCCGGATCATGCGAAAGTCGCCAATCTGGGAATATATCCAGCTGCGCTTTTTAAAGGGATCCTCATCCCCACGCAAACTGGGCACAAAGGATTTACCATCCAGCTTGAGCGTTTTGGGTGGAGTTACTCCAGCCAGATCAAGAAAGGTCGGGTAGAGGTCAGTGAAATCAATCAGGTCACGCGACACAACCCCGCCTTTGTTTAAAAATGGTGCCCGGACAATAAAAGGCACATGTACCCCCCAGTCTGCCTGACGGCCCTTGCCTTTAGGGTAAGGTTCTCCATTGAGAGTGCCCGATGAAGCCGAACCATTATCCCCGGTGAACACAATTAAGGTATGCTCCTTCAAGCCCAGCTCATCCACTGCAGCAACCAGTTTACCCACCAGATGATCCATGTAGGTCACATTGCCTGCGTATAAGGCCGGTTTTCCTTCCGGTGCATTGGCTTTATTCATTGGTGTAGAGGTATGCGGTCCATGAGTCAGGAGCATCGGGTAATAAACCAGGAAAGGGTCATCCTTGTGGCGCTTGATATAATCAATCAGGAAGTCGTTGATCGTGTCCGGCCCGTAGGGAGCCTTGCTGCGTTTGCCATTGGTAACCACCAACCCATTCCAGAAACGTTCCTGGGTTTCAGGTTTGCCTTCCTCGACTCCCGGCCAAACACAGTGCTCATCAAAGCCATGCTTTTTCAGTGCATCAGGTTCCCTGCCCAGATGATTGATCTGCCACTTGCCGCCGATCACCGTGGCATAGCCGCCTTCACGCAATAACCGGGCAAACGTTGTGAAGCGATCGGCACGCAGCCCTGCCCCACCCCAGCGCGGCACATCGTAATGCTGAACCCAGCCGTGATGACAGGGGTATTGGCCGGTAAGCAAGGTCACCCGGGTGGGTGTGCAGATGGGGGTGCACCAAGCCGTCTGGTAGCGCACCCCTTCCTTGGCCAGCCGGTCTATATTCGGAGTCTGGTGCTTGGCTCCATAGCAACTCACCCAGTCGCGTCCCATGTCATCGACCATGATGAAGATGATATTGGGCTTTTGGGCCGCGCCAAGCGCTCCAGCAAACAAAAGAAGTAGAAGTAGCTTCTTCATTTCGATTGGAATGGCTTACTGGCTACCACCTGCTGGATGAGTTCACGCAGGCCGTATTTGTGCCTGGGCATGGCGGCAACAATCCGGTCGATGTCATCGCGATCAATAAAACTGATCCGGCGACCCATCGCGTAGATAAAAAGTTTCTCGGTCAGGCAGCGGGTGAATTGCTCCGGACGAGTAGAGAGATACTGCTTTATACCCGTGGGCCCGTTAATGGCGGTGCCATCAGGCATTTTCCCGGAACCATCAATGGGCAACTTCTTGTTATAACGGTCACGCCAGACTCCTATGTAGTCATAATGCTCCATCGATAACCCAAGCGGATCAATCTTGCGGTGACATTCGAAACAAGTCGGATTGTTGCGGTGTTTTTCCATTAGCGCACGAATCGTAGTGACACCCCGGGTGTCCGGCTCAATGGGATCGATATCCGGAGGTGGAGGATTGGGTGGTGTGCCCAGTAGATTTTCCAGAATCCAAACCCCACGCACTACCGGTTGGGTTTCCACCCCGTTTGAGGTTGCTGTAAGAATGCTGCCGTGGCCGAGCAGCCCGCCGCGATGATGCTCAGGCTTGAGTGAAACCTTTTGGAAACCCTCCACCGTAACGCCGGGAATCTTGTAATGGCGTGCCAAAGCCGGATTGAGAAAGGTGTAATCTGAATCAATAAAATCCAGGATGCTGCGATTATTGGAGAGGACATACTGAAAATACCGCCGGGTTTCCTGTCGCATGGCCTGCTCAAGATTATCCGCGTAATAGGCCTTGCTCTTCTCCGGGTCAGGCGGCATTTCACCCAATTTGCGCAGGTGCAACCATTGCCCGACAAAATTCTCGGTCAAGGCGCTCGCCCTGGGGTCTTTAAGCATGCGCTCCACCTGCGATCGTAATTCTTTCGGGGTATTGAGTTTACCTGAAGCTGCCGCTTCGCGCAGAGAATCATCAGGCATCGAACTCCAAAGGAAATAGGACAACCTTGAGGCCAACTCATAACTATCGAGTTTACCCGCACCCTGTTTTGGAGCCGCTTCAGCAAGGTACAAGAAACGCGGGGAAGTCAGTATCGCCCGAACTCCATAACGGGCCGCCGCCCAGAAATCCTTGTTCTCCTCCAAGTAACGCTCGGCGAGATCAAGGTAAGGCTTGATCTCTGCAACGGTTACCGGCCGCCGAAAGGCAGTGTTGGCAAGCCGGGTTAGGCAGCTGCGCAGATATTCCGGGCCGGGCACCACGGGCGAGTCTGAAAAGAACCGGACAAAGCCTGGCAAGGGCCACTCTTCATAAAAAGGACCCTCAATGCCGAGCGTGTGAATGTGGAGTTCAGGCCCTGAACCCACGTACATCTCAGGTGGGTTACGCATGGGATAGAGCGCATCCTTGTTATACTTGGGCAAAACCTTGCGCAGGATACGCTTGAAGGATCCATTGGGTCCATTGGCCCAATGCACGTGAAAGGTGAATCCTTTTTCCAGCCAAACCCGGTGTTCAATTTCAATCACCTTATCATCGGGGATTTCGTATTCACCGATGATCCGATGGGCGGTTGCTCCCAGTGCGCGGGAATCAATGGAAATCGAAAGCCGCATCGGCTCCTTGGAATTATAACGCAGATCTTCATCCTTGTAGCGGGACTTTCTCCGAACAGCCTGAGCAGAAAAACGGATGACATACTCGCCATCAGCCGGCACCCCGCGTTTCTTATCGAGCAGAGGCAATCCCAACGGTTGACGGAACTTGATAAATAAACGCCCTGCCTCTCTTCGCGCCACCTTGTCTATTCCCACCCCATTAAGAATAACCTTGTCGATGTCCGTTTTCACCTTAACCCCCGATTGATACTTGATCATCTCCGGCCGGGGCCCGGGGCGAATTGCCTTGTCCGCCACTTTACGGGCCGCTTCGAGATAATTCTGAAGCAGATGATCAGAGGCAATCAGGCCTTCCCCCACATTGTCAAAACCATCCAAAGGATCATCCGGAGGGAATGTGGTAGTGGGATCAAAGTCGACCATCTTCAGCATGAACAGATCCCGGACCGTGTTTAGATACTCCACCCGGTTTAACCGGCGCAGAACCACCTTACCGCTGTCCTGACGCGCTGTTTCACGGGCTTGGGATAAGGCCTCTGTCAGGTGCTCCACCACCTGCTTTACTTCCGTCACCGAAGGCTGCTTCTTTTTCTCCGGCGGCATTTCCGCGAGGTTGATCTGGTCGAGGATCTCCTGAAATGTTTCAGCCTCCTTTAACTGGGTGAAGTCCCCGGTAAGCTTGTCGAAGCGACGATCGCCTTTTTGTTTTTCCGGACCATGGCACTGGATGCAGTAGGTCTTGAGGAAAGGTTGCAGCAGGCCCGGGTTGTCGACAGCCTCCGCGTCCGGGGTGCACAGGAATAACAAGGCAAGCAATGCCGTTGTCCTCATGTAAGAAGGTGATTCAGGTTGGCGTTGCTGGTGGAAAAGCGGTCAGTTTCTACCCCGAGCTGTTGAAGAATCGTGACGTATAGATCACAGAGTGGATGCCCGTCCCGACCATGCCGCTCAAAACGGTGATGCTGGCCATTCTTGAATCCACCGCCGGCAACCATAATGGGCAGGTTGCGACTGGAGTGGGAACTGGCGTTACCCATCCCGCTGCCAAACATCACCACCGTGGAGTCAAGGAGCGATCGACCTTCGGCATCCTTGGCAGCCTTGAGCCGATCCAGGAACCGCGAGAACTGCTGTGCATAATACAGCTCAATGATGGTTAGTTGCCTGAGCAGGTCCGGGCGCTTTCCATGATGACTCAGGGAGTGATACCCTAGGGTAATCCCATCGAAGGGGAATAAACGGTTTCCGCCCGGATGACCAAAGGTAATGATATTGGTCAGGTTGGCCTGCAAAGCCAAAATCATCAGATCATACATCACCGACGTGTTGTAGGGGTAAGCCAAATCCACCACCATCTCATCATCCCCCTTGATGACTTTGTCGCTGGCCTTGGGTTTGGGCACATCAATCCAATTCTCTCTCCGCTGCAATTTACGTTCTACTTCGCGAATGGCGGTAAGGTATTCGTCCAGCTTGGACTGGTCGGTTTTAGAAAGGCGCGGGTTAAGGCGCCGGGTGTCCTCCCGCACTACATCCAGGATACTGGCATCCTCACGAAGATGCTCCCGGGTTTGGGCCTTGATCTTCGGATTATCATCTAGAAACAACCGGGCAAAAATTTGTGTGGGGTTACCCGTACTGGGCAGGGTCACGCCCGCTCGCGACCAGGAAATACCTCCAGAGCCCATCCTTAACGTGGGGAAGCGCGTTTGTTGCCCAATCTTCTCGGCAAGGAACTGATCCAGGGACAATAACCGTTGAGGGTTATCTTTGGTATCCTTGAGCTCCATCCCGTTGAGCAGGGTATTGGAGCATCCGTGTCCGCCGCCGACCTTGGGATGATCCAGGTTGGTGAATACGGTGAGGTCTTGCTTGTGCTTCCCGAGAGGCTTGAGGAGGGTGGGCAAGGCATAGTTTGCACCGATCTGCTCAGGGAAAAACCCCCCGGGATTCATCCCGTAATTGGGCGAAACACAAACAAAGCGTTTTGCCGCCCCGGATTTAGCCGGAGCGGCTCCCAGTGACTCGAGTGCCGGAAGAGCAATGGAAACCCCGATGCCGCGCAGAAAATTTCTTCGATTGAGTGGCGGCATGGATATATTTCTGATCAAAGCCAACTGATCATCATCAGGAGGACTGCAGCTGAAAATATCAGTTACAGTTTATGAGGAAACAGGGTATGGCAAGCTTGATCAGCAGGTCGGATGCCCCGGCTATTGAATATTACCGCCGACTTTGCCTCAGGGAGATGCCCTGAGGCGGAGAATGAATTTGCCCTCTGGGGCGAGGGCATCAAGAAGACGAACCTCGACCCGGTCGATTCCCTCCCCGTAGAAATCCTCCTCGATGTCTATCGTGATGTGTGTGTCGTCTTCCGTCGCCGCGGCCCAGTTGACCAGATCCGTTGAGTATTCAAGTGCAGAGGAGACGGAGATAGCTGCCTGTTGTGAGCGCGGGTAGGAGATGACGATTTCACCGGGATACTCGTTGCCGTCTTCGATGTGGGCGGGAATATAACTCCACTCCGGCAGCAAGTCCCCTGCGTCATAAAGGGCATTGGGTGCGCCAAGGGCAAATGCCAGCCCGTTAGCCGCCCCGTCTTTGTTCGGGTCGGCATCGAAGGCGGCATCCGTGCCGGACAGGCCGGATATGTCCTGCGCCCACTGATCGAAAGTGATGGTAGAGAGGTCGGTGATCACGGCAATGCTGCCGTCTGTCGCGAGACGGTTGTCCCAGAGCAGTCCGGGAGCGGGTAATGGCGGGTCAATGGCCTTTGATTGCCCGTTGCTCAATGGCTTGTTAAAGATTTGGAAAACCTGTCCCGGTGCATATGGACCGCCAATGTTGGCGACCATCACGGTGCCGGTATTGTCTCCTTCTATGCCCAGTACCTTTACTTCCAGTGCTCCGTTGACGTGCACCTGATCACAGTTCGGCAAATGATCAGGATCGACTGCTACCTGCAGGTCGCCGTTTAGTGTCAGGCTGGCGATGAAGGTGAGGGTGCCGAGGGCAGATTCAGGTCCCGGGGACAGCTTTGCATTGGTTGCGATGACGGTATGCCCCCCGATGTAACCGGTTCCTCCCAGGGTGCCTCCTTTGTCCACCAGGATCTCGCTGCGGGTAAGTGTCCCGGTGATTTCTAGACTGCCGTTTTCCACGACAGTGCTCCCGGAGTATGCCCCGTCATTCAGGGTGAGTGTTCCGCTATCCCTTACCTTGAGTCCCCCCGCACCGTTGATGTTCCCGGAAATTATGACCTTGTTCTGCGCTGCCACGGTGAGGGTCTTGCCGTTGAGGTTGATGGCGGTGTCCACGCTCAGCTTGGCTTCAGGGGAAGTCACCCAGCTCTGGTCGGTCTGCAACCTTAACTGGCCGTTGCCATGGACAGTGAGGTCCTGCACGCTTTCGGCCATGTCAATGCCCCCCTCGAAGATCTCAAGCGTGCCGTTGGGATCCTTGATTTCAAGGTTAACGTCCTTGCCCAGGCTTTGCTCCAGGCGGATCTGGCGCAACTGCTTGATCACGGGGTTGCCGAAGCCCGGCTGGTTGTCCCCGGTAAAGGAGTCATTCCAGACTGCAACGGCGTCCGGGGCGTTGGGCTGGGTATTTGAGGCCCAGTTCGTGTTCTCGTGCCAGAAGGTGTTGGTGTTTCCGGTCCATTCGGTGGTGGGTAACCCTTCGATGATGGTAATGGACCTGCGCAGTTCTGCTGTCTTGCCCTTCATGTCAGAGACCATTGCCCTCAAAGTGAACTTGCCGGGCTTGTTCTTGGTCAAGGTCAGGCTGGTGGCGCTGGTGTTGTGTGCGCCTCCACCGCTGCGCCACATGCAGGCCACCTCGTCGCCGTCGGGATCGTTCCCTGTCACGGTGACGGTGAAAGGTTCCCCGGCTGGCCATGTTGCTGGCGCATCCCAGGTCGGCTGCGGTGCCCGGTTGCCGTTGAAGGTGCCGCGGTTGATCCTCACGTCGATATACTCGTTTGGCGCGCTCCCGCCGCGCCCGAGATTGGTGATGCAGACCTTACCCGCGTTATCGGCAAAGGTTTCGCCCGGCTGCAGGGCTTGATCGTCTGTGCCGCCGGTGCCCTGGTGCAGGTCAAGCAGGACGACACTTTTCCCGGCAGCTCCCCGGTCCCAGTAGAACACCAGGCCCTGGCGCATATGATAGTTCTTTTGATTAGGGGCACTGAGTTTATTCAGGAGCCTGGAGCGGTAACCAATCCAGAAATACTTGTTGATTGAGGTGGTTCGCTTGACGCGCAGGGCGCGTCTGCTGTTTGCCTTGGCGATGTCCTTCTGGTCAAAATTGTAAAGCCGCCTGGTATAGCTGCCGTTGGAAGAGATATCGTGACGGCCGGTAATCCAGTTGCAGCGCCACTTTTCATAGGGGTCCGGGTCGATGCCCCCGCTTTTCATGAATTGCCAGGGGTCGTTTAAAAGCTCCCCCTGCAGTGCGATCGGGTTGTTACCGTTTGGAACCCATCGCCTCTGGTGTCCAAAATTAAAGTTGTGGCCCATCTCATGAACGGTTGATCCGCCGCTGCTCTTGGACCAGAACCGTTTGCCACCGACAGTGGCATGCGATCCTACTGAACCGCCACCGAAGTAATAGCCGACAATGTTATAGCTGTTGGGATTGCGGCCTGCCCTGTTCGCCCTCAGGTCGGCCTGGGTTGCCATTGCCGAGGCCGAGTAGCTGGAGCGCTTGCCGAGCTTGACCTCTACCGTGTGATAAATAAGGTTTATCCGGTCGAAGGAGAATCTTTCAAAGTTGCTTTTCGCTGTCTGAAGTTTTCTGCCAATGGCCTCCAGGCTGGGGGCATTATGGGCATCAGAGAAGTCAATGCGGATGCCCAGCACCCTGATATTTCCCGTGGTCTTTGCGGCATTTGCCAATGGCGCAGCGAGGGCAAGCAAGAGTATCGTTACCGCAAGCCGGAGGGCGACGGGTAACATCTGGTTTAAGCTCAATGGCAGGTGCATGGGCGCAATGGGTCAATATATCCTTATTTAAATCGCTGACATTCCGTTTTTTGCGAGGCAAGGAACACCACGCAACCAGGACTTGGCGTCATCTAATGGCAACTTAATTTGACGGAAACCGTGCAATAATGCAATGCAAAAATCATTTAGCATAAACAACTTACAGGATTTCAGGGGCTTGTATAGGCAATAATCACCGCGTTCACTGCGTCATGGCCGGGCGTGCCCAGTCCCTGGATTGGTAGTTCTCTGGTTTTTCCGGCTTATGCACTGTAAGCGGTTCATCATTTTGCGGATCAAAAAGCGGCCACTTGTCGGTCCTGAAAGGTGAGGCAGGGAGGCCTTCCCTGTTATAGAGCAGGTTGCGTTGTGAAGGATTCATTGCCCATGCGTAACGGGCAGCCAAGGGGTTTGGCACTTTTGCTGCGGTCAGTATTACAGTATTCCCTTTGATTTCAGCCTGGGCCCTGTACCACTTCCGGTCCTTTCCGGCGATCGCGAAGGCACCCGGTTGCCCGGGCCTGGCGGTCATCATCCCGCTGCCGGTTGAATCGAATTCCAGAACGATCCGGTTGCCCTGCAGGGACTGTTTCATGAAGCGCGGGCCCGAGGCGACGATATTTTTCCCGTAAGTGTCTTTCAGCGCCAGGTAAGCATGCCGGATACCGATAGGTTTCTTGTTTTTCGGGTGCAGGGCAATCGCGTCGCCCGTGTCGATTGCGACCGCCATTGCGGTGTTCGGTATCTCGTTTGCAACCAGGCGCATCATTTCACGGTTTACCGTCCATGGTGACTCGATGCCTTCGACAGGTTTTTCCTGCGGGGGGTTCCAGCTGGGAAGCTGGGTGAAATAGAAGGGAAAATCCGCCGCCACATTGCCTTCCGAGAGCTTGTGCCAGGAGGAGCGGTAGAAGCTGATGAGTTGTGCCAGTTGTTTGCGGTAATTGAGGGCCTGCGGGACATCCTTGGAATTCCTTTCCCCCTGATACCAGATGGCACCCCGGATGCCATACGGGCGGACCGGATGAACCATGGCGTTAAAGATATGCGAGGGGTACTGGTGGCCGAGGATAGCGGGTTTGGTGATGGTTGGGGGAGCCAGGAGCTTGAATTTATTCTTCATTGTTTGCCCGGCAGCAATTTTCGCCCTGTATTCCCTGAGTTCCCTGCCGAAGTTTTTCAGGGCCTCTTCTTTGCTGAACCTGCGGGAGAGTTTCTTGTAATTCTCCATCACGGTCCTGGTACGGGGATCATCCGCTTGAATTTCCTTCGGCATCCATCCCTCAATGGGTGTTCCCGCATAGGCCTGGACAATGATTCCCACCGGGACACCAAGTTCCCCATGAAGTTTCCTGCCGAAATAATACGATACGGCCGAGGTTGCCGTGGCGACGGCGGGATTGCAGGGAGACCATTTAGCAAGCAGGTCGCGCGATTGTTTTAGTGGTTCATGCCAATGTTCGCGGGAGGACTTGAAAATGCGTAAATTAGGGAAGCTTGCTTTCGCTGCTTCATCCTCGGCGCCGAAGGTATTTCCCAGGGCCCAACCCATATTGGATTGCCCCATGCACAGCCATACCTCTCCAATGGCGACATTACTGATCCTGATCGTATTGGGTCCAGTAAGGAGGAGATGGTGCCCGGTGTCCGCTCCCGGGGTAGCCAGCATAATCTTCCAATTTCCCTGATCATCGGCAGTCGTGCTTGCCTTTGATCCCCAGCTTGCCTTTACTGAGATTTTTTCACGGGGCGTCGCAAATCCCCAGACGGCATTACTGGTGTTTTGTTGCAGGACCATGTTGTCACCAAAGAGGTTTGAGACACGTAATTGCGCACAGACCTGCGACATGCCGGCAAGAGAAAGAGAGCACAGCAAAAGGCGGATCGGTCTCATGGTTTACAGGTATACAGCGGATTTATTGGCCAGGGGCATGATTGGTGCCTGAGAGATCCATCCGGAAAAAGTATTCAGAATAGGGCAGCGCGCCATCATTCATGTCACGGACTTCACCCGTGCGCTCAAAACCATAGCGCTCAAAAAATTTGTGCGCCATTTCGAAACGCGTGTCCGACCAGAATTCGATCCGGTGGTAACCCTGATCACGCGCCCATTTTGCGGCCCAGTCCATCAGGCGCATCCCGTGCCCGCCACCGCGCAGGGATTTTTTCAGGTAAAGTCTGCGGAAGGTCAGCAAGCCGTTCCCGGGATCAACCGGGAGGGCGGCATGGCAGCCGACAATATTGTTTTGCCCGTCCTCGAGAACCACAAAGTCACCACCCCTGCCGGCATAACGCTCTTCAATTTTCAGCAGGTCGCTGTCTGCACCGGCGGTGTGCATCACCTCACCGTATTCCCGGTAGACTGCATCAATGAGTGTAATGAGTGCCACGGAATCGTGATTTGTTGCAGGGCGCAGATTCATGGCGCAACAAGTTCAACATTCAGGCGCATAAAGAAATTCCGTTGCGCCTCGATTACTTCCTGTTTTGCCCCATGGACAATACTCAGGGCATCAGTGCCGGGGTTGGTTTCAAGTATTTCGGTGAACGCGGCACCGGAGTCCCAGGTTTTCAGGTCTGATGAGATTTCGACGGTGGCGAGTATATCGGTGATTGGGGACAGGGTCTGGCGGTGGGTGAAGAGCAGGTTGCCGTTGGTCCATGTGTGGCTTGCCAGCGGCAGGTTGTCGGCGGCAAATGGATTAAGCCCGGTGAAATACTCAATCAGGTTTTTGCGGAGGTCGCCGTCGGGATCGGAGGCGGGATCAGATATGGAGCCGGGGGCATTCTTCTGGAAGTGGCGGTGGATCCACTCAGGGTAGGTGGTAACGCGGGTGTCAAGGGTGATGTCCCATGGCTGGTTGACTCCGGCTATGACCTCGTGCGGCCCCGTGCCGTTCATGTCGCCGCGGTTTACGGCCATTGCGCCCCTGCTGCCGGCCACGTTATTGGTGCCGGTGTCCACCCAGTAAACCTTGCCTGCAGGGATATCCAGGGTCATGCCGTGCGGCGTATCCAGGCCGGTGTAAAGGTCCTCGATCGCGCCGTTGTTGATGTGCCGGCGTTGTATCTTGTGCGCATTGCGGTCACACCAGTAGAGGTAGCCCCCGACCGGGTCCACCTTGACGCCGCGCGTCTGGACAAGGCCGCTGACGACGGTCTGGATATTTGTCGCACCGGGAAGATCTGCACGAAAGATGTTGCCTCCCGAGAAGTCACCCCAGTAGATCTTTTGATTTACCGGATCCAGGTCAAGGTAATAGGGCTGTGTGGTGACGACCAGTGTTTCACGATTACTGCCGTCATAGCCGGCACGTTCGATGCGGTTGTTGTTGCGATCGCACCAGTAAAGTTTCCCGGCAACCCGGTCGAGTGCAATGTCGGCCGGGAAGCCGAGGCCGGTAGTTACGATTGCCTCTCGCCCGGAACCGTCCAGGCGGGCCCGATAAATGATATCGGCACCGTTATCGGCATAGAACAGGTCATTACCGGCAATGTCGATAGCAATGCCGCGGATATTTGAACCCGCCGAAGGGATGAGGGTTTGCAAACCGGAACCGTCAAGGTTGGCAATCCGGACAATCCTGGCCCCGCGGTCGGTAAACAGCATCTTTGCGGCACCTGCAGGCTGGATGAATCCCAGCATGCAGAGGCTGACATGGACGATGGGGCGCAGTGACATGGCGACGGTGAGATCCGGAGCCTTTAATCCTAGCTGATCTTGACGGGGAAGGGAAGTCCGGATTGGTACAAGGATCCTTGAGAAAGGCGGGGGATGCTGGCATGGTCTGCTGGTGGAAGAGGAATCCTGGAGCGTGCGGGAAGCACACTGGCTACCTGATCGGCAAGGGTTGCTTTCGGTGCGTACAACGGTGTTCGTCATTGAACAGGGGGTCGATGTCTCCGTGGAAAGGGATGGCAGGGACGGTGATTGCCTGCATGCCATTGCCGAGAGCCCAGATGGCCTGCCGATTGGAGCGGGGCGAATTTCCGGGGAGGGAAAAGCGGGCAGGATCGCGGTGCTTGAAGAATGGCGTGGCCATGGGGTAGGCACCGCAATTATGAATGAGCTTCTCAGGCAGGCGCAGCTATCGGGAATGTCCCGCACCTACCTGCATTCACAAAGTTCGGCGGCGGATTTTTATCTTCGGTTTGGCTACCGGCAAGAAGGGGATGAATTCCTTGAGGCGGAAATTCCGCATCGGAAGATGGTGCGAAGTGCCGATGACATTGGGTGAATCGTCGGCTTAAGCCGCTGTGAATTCCGGGTCAGGCCCTTAAAAATTGCAGCAGGTCATCGTGCACCGGGGTGATGCTTTTATATTCGGCAATGTTACCGGGCATGGTTTTGATGGCCCGGTGCAGCCCGCTGCAGGCTTGAGGCTGCTTTTTGATGTCGACGAGGCTGATGTTCACCAATCGAATGCCGAACAGGACGGCACCGGTATCGGGAAGGCGGAGGAGAATCTGATCTTCAATGCGTATCCAGGTTTTCTCGGGTGTAAGCGGTGCCGTGAGCTGGCGCTTATTGAGCCTGGGGTGCTGGTTAAGGTCAGGTGAACCGCTCAATCCCCAGTTGAATCGTTGCCAGGATGTTCCGGGCTTGAGGTTGCTGAGGAATTTATCAATGTGCGTACCAAGATTTTCATTGAGCGTCGGTACAGGCGTGTGGATTGCATGCAGGGGCAGGCCGATTTTTTCTTCCGGTCGCCAGGAAGAGGGGAAACACACCGCGCCCGCCTTGAACAGGAACTGTTCCCCGGGGCCGGGAAGGAGAATCAGGAAGTCAGGCTCCCAGTGCAGTGCCAGTTGACGGCAATCCCCGCTTTCCAGGCCGGCCCACCGTATGGATTCGGTAACTGCGGCAGCTGCCTCAGGCGACTCAAAGAGGTGACAGCAGGGAGCCTCATCCAGGGCCGCTTGCCGTTGCTTGAGCAAGGCATCATGCTCTTCGCCTTCCGCAAAGAAAGCACGTGCGTCAGCGGGACGGGTGCCGAAGCTGAAACTGAAGTCGCGATCAGGGAAAAGCCTTTCCCAGGCGGATTGTTGGCTCGTGGTCATGGCTGCCGGCAAGGCGGGACTATGGCATACGCGATGCTTGTCTTCGGTGCAATTTGCTTCACAATACAGGCAATGGATTTCTGGTCAGCTGTATTGATGCTCATCATCATCATGGATCCGCTCGGCAATATTCCCCTGTTCCACTCCGTCCTTGCGGGGATCCCGGAGGAAAGCCGGCGGCGGGTGATGGTGCGTGAGCTGTTTATTGCGCTGGGAATACTCACGACGTTTCTTTTCCTGGGCAATCATATTCTTTCTGTCCTTGGCCTGCAGAAGCCTGCAATCAGCATCGGTGGTGGGGTTGTCCTGTTCCTGATTGCCATCAACATGGTGTTTCCGCAGCATGGCCTGCGCTCGAATACCGAGAGGGAGGATCCCTTTATCGTGCCGTTGGCCATCCCCTTTATTGCCGGGCCCTCGGCGATTGCCGCATTAATACTCATGGCCAGTCGTGAACCGGGACGCATGGGAACATGGATGGCCGCCCTTGGCGTAGCCTGGGCGGTTACCGCTGCTTTTATCCTCGCTTCCAAGGGGATTATGCGAATCATCGGGCAACGTGGCTTGCGGGCGGCGGTGAAATTAATGGGCATGCTTCTTATCCTCATTTCCATCCAGATGATCCTCAACGGCATTCAGGAATATCTTGGTTAGCCTTGCGCCGGTAAGGAACAGGATAAGTGGACGCGTGTTGGCTAATGGCCTTGGATTGATCCCAAGGCGCACATTTACGACACGCAGTCCGTCCCTTAATGATCTCAAGTGGTGAACCGGTGCTTGGGAGGTGGTGGCCTGAGATATCTCCCCGGGGCTTAATCCTGGAGGCTGCTCTCGATTTTGAACAGGCGTGTCCCGGCGGCGGTATCCGGTATGCCGGCAGTAACGCGGTAGCGGCGCAGTTCCCTGCCTTCACCCAGCTCGGAATCATCAAACAGGGTAAGCAGGGAGGCGGCGTCGATCCAGGTTTCGCCGTCGGTGGAAGTGAGTAGCTGCCAGTTGACCGAGTCGCCTGCCGCGCGGTTCAGGCGCACCTCAAGGAAGGCAAAGTCCCGGGTCCCGTTG
Source organism: Verrucomicrobiales bacterium (assembly GCA_029940475.1). Taxonomy (GTDB): domain Bacteria; phylum Verrucomicrobiota; class Verrucomicrobiia; order Verrucomicrobiales; family DEV007; genus CACIUL01. Next base: position 14,000 of record JAPYUT010000067.1, read on the forward strand.
CCGAGGTCAAGGGTTTGAATGCTTGCGTTAAGCAGGGTGGTGCCGCCGTCGTGTGCCTTCGGATTGCCGCCAAAGAGGAATTCCTCAAGATTGGTCAGTGCATCACCATCGGGGTTGGAACCGGCAGCGGAGATCGCCGGGATTGCCAGTTCCTCTGTGGTGAAACTCCCAGCCTGCCAGCTGGCAAAGCTGATCCCGTCATCGGAACCCGGATTGCCGCCGGGGGTGGCGCTTGCCTGCCAGTTGTTTACCAGGGAATGGTCGGGGTTTGACAGCGGATCGGTGAGGGTAAGCGCGAAACCGCCGCCGTCCGGGGCGCTTGGCCATGGCGGGGCATCGTCATATTCAAAATTTCGGATCGTGGAGAGATCAGCAGCGAGCAGGGTCAGCCTTTCACCGCCGTTGGCAAGGTTGGTGCCGTTTTCAAACTTGCCGAGAACGGGCCGGCTGTTGCCGAAACGGAAGGCAAATGCAGCGGGGTTCTCGACCAGCAGCGCACGGGCACCTGATGCCAGGACAATGGAGCTGCCCTTGTTGAAGTCGAAATCGATGCCGGATGAGAACCTGACATCGCTCAGGTCGATTGCCTTTGCGCCGATATTCATCAATTCGATGTATTCGAAGTCGTTGCGGTTGTTGTGCCCCGCGGCAAGTTCTGCCTCACTTGGCGCCGAGGGGCGGTAGTGGATCTTGGAGATTACAAGGTTTCCTGTGCCGGCGGGCTCGGTATCGACAAGGAAGGTGGCACGGGTCAATGGCGACCACTGGGTGCCTGAGAACACGCGTGCATTGACGGTTGTTTCAGGGTTGGGCAGGGACACGGGGGCGGAGTAGGTGGTCGCGGCAGGCGATAGCCCGCCCGCGGCTCCCCCGATTCCTTCACTGGCATCAAGGGTGGCATGAATCAGCATGTCGCTTGATCCGGCGCTGGTATTAAGGCCGTGGATTGCCAGGGTGTTGCTTCCGCCCTGGAGCAGGTCCAGGTGCCGGGATACCGGAAAGGGCAGGAATAACACGGCATCATTATCACTGTGGCTTGCTGAGGCACTGGCATCGAATGCCAGTGGCGTGCCGGGGCTTCCCCCGGCGTTGCCGCGGGCGATCTCGATGCCATTGAGGTAGGCCACGAAGCCGTCATCATAGCGCACCTTCAGTGTCATTGCGTCATAGAGGCCGGGATCATCAACATCGAATCCGATGCGCATGAGCACCGTCTCCGTTGTGGCACTGTTCACCTGGCCTGAGAAATCAAATGCCTGATCGATCAGCGGATCATATGTGCTGGCGTTGTCGTAACCGGCGCCAAGGGTCCCGCTCGGCCATGAGGAGTCATCAAAGTCCTTGTTGAACCACGTTGCATCAAGCGAGGAATCAGTGGGCATGATCGCCCGCTTTGGGGCGTTTTCAGCAATCAGCACATGTTCGGTGACCGTTCCCGACTGCGCTGCGATGCGCGGGTCGCTACCGTTGAGGGTGTAGTAGATGGTACCGCCATCGGGGCTGGCTATCGACAGGCTGAAGTTGGCAGGCACATTTCCGCCGTGCCGTGAAAAGTTCGGGGCGTCGGTGGAGGGATACCAGTTCCTTGAACGAAACTGGTTGAATACAATGCCGGTGCGGTTTGGGAAAAAGTTGACATGGCTGCCACCACTCGCGGTGCCGAGCATTTGGTTACGGGTGCGCAGCCAGTCGAGGCGGGTATAGGGGTTGCTGCGGGCGTTGTCACCCCAGCGTGCGGACTCGATCCGCGTCAGGGGATCAACGGCATCGGCGCGCCGCATGTAGGCGGCGGCGGCGTTTTGCGGGGTGAGCACCCCGTCGTTGTGGAAGTGCTGGTGGACGCGGTCGGCAAAGAGAAGTCGGAACTCCGGGTTGGCGATCAGGTTATGGAACACCTCGGTCGGTCCACCGGTATTGTCCTTGCTTGTTGCATCATAGTTGGTGTTCTCCATGCAGTGCTCGGGATCCCAGCTGTGATAATACCACTTTCCGTTTTCAGAGACCCTGTTGTAGGTGGCATACCAGTTCTGGTGCGCCCAGTCAGAGTTGCCGACGTAGTAGTTGGCGATCATGTAGGCGATGAAGTTCTCGATGTGCAGCACACCGACCACCGCCTGGTAGTTGTCCTGGTTGGTCATGTCCTGGCGGGAGAGTGCCAGCATGGCATTGTAGTTGGTGTTGCTGCCGGCTATCACCGTGCTGGTACGGTGCTTCATCGCGTCATAGTCGCCATTGTCACCGCCAAGGTATTCCGCGGCAAAGTTGTCGTCCGGGCGCTCATGCAACTCCGTGATGCCCCATAATATACCGTTGATATACAGCAGGCAGTATCTACCCTCGGGGGAGAGGCCACCCATCAGGTTGTGCAGGTCGGCGGGGAACTGGTCGTGGGTATACTGGGCACGGTCGGGTTGGGAGGAGTTTCTGTTGTAGTGCCAGACGTTGTTCAGGCGATGATCCAGGAGCAGGGTGTCGAAGCGGTCGGTGCGCTCCTTGCCGAAGAACTCATAACGCAGGTCGGGCGAGAATTTCAATCGCATGGACAGCTTGTCGGATTTCCAGCGGCTGGTGCTCGAGCCGCCGACGATGCGCACCGTGCCGTCAACCTGGAAACCGCGCTTGGAATTAGGATCATTGGTGTCGCCTTCCGGGTTGATGTACTCGATGGAGGTCGGGCGATCCACGCCCTCGCCGCGGATGTAGATGCCACTGTTGCCAAACATTACGTTCCAGTCCATCACCAGCGAGATAGACGGCACGCGCAGGAAGTCCCCCGTTGTGGGGCGAACCTCGGGGTTGCTGTGGTTGACGATTTCCGGGTCCATTGCAAAGTCCGCTCCGGCGTGACCCCAGTTGGCATGGGCCGGGACAGAGTTGTTGGACTGCTGCAGGATGTCTGCGGGGAAGATGTAGGTATGAGTATCAATGTTGGTTGACTGAAACCCGGCCTTCATGGCCATGGTCCGCAGCGTGGTGGTGGTGGTGACCTCGATGTCGGCGCTTGGCGGCGTGGCATCATCGGTGGCGGTGACGCGGGTGCCGTTACTTGCTGAGGGTGCGGTGCCATTAAGGGTGTAGATCAGCGTGGCGCCCGGGGTTGGGGTGGTGATCGTGGTGGTAAAGGGATTGGCGTAAAGCCCGCGGTCGACAGTGAAGCTGGTATCGGCAACAAAGCCATCGACAGCGCTGGAGTCATTGGCCGCTCCCGGCGTGGGATTGGTAAAAAAGCCGACGGAGAGCGGCGAGTCATTGCCATAGGCCCCGTAGGAGACGTCCTCGACCTGCTTCGGGTAGAGGGTGAATGCCGAGACGGCAAGGAATGTCCCGTTACCGTTCTCGCGGGTCAGGGCAAGGTGTGAACCTGCGGATTTGTCGAGTTGAAAGTCGGTGTGCAACTCGGCACCCGGTCCGATACGGTCCTTGCCCGAGGCGAAGATTACCAGGAACTGGTTTGGCTGGAGAGTGAGGGCTGGCAGTGCCCACTTGTCGGGCGTGGCCGGGTTATCAGTAAGGTAATAGCCGGCCAGGTTGACAGGCAGGGAACCCGGGTTCCATAGCTCGATCCAGTCCGGGCTGTCGCCATCGGAATCAAGGAGGGTGCTGCTGTTATCGGCCATGAACTCGTTGATCAGCAGGGCATCGAGTGTCGGGAAGGGGGGGGTGCTCTCGCTGTCATTTGGGTCGGAACCGGACGCCACCTCTACGCCATCGTTGTAGCCGTCATCATCGCTGTCCTTGTTGGTAGGATTGGTGTCGTGGGTGAGCACCTCATCACCATCGCTGAGTCCGTCACCGTCACTGTCAGCGACAAGCGGGTTGGTGGCGGGATCACCGTTGATCTCTTCACCGTCGTCAAGCCCGTCGCCGTCACTGTCGGCAATTGTCGGGTCGGTGCCGTGCTTGTTAAACTCGTCACCATCGGAGAGTTCGTCACCGTCGGTGTCAACAAGCGTGGGGTTGGTGCCAAGGTTGAATTCCTGGCCGTTGGTGAGGCCGTCGGGCTCGGCGTCGTCGTTCTCGGTCTGGTTGAGGTCGGGGAAGTAGGTAAGTTCCCAGGGATCGGGCAGCTCGTCACCGTCGAGGCCGCCCGGGTTGACGAGGGCGATATTCGCCTCGTCGAACTCGAGCAGTCCCTGGACGTTGAAATTGTCAACCAGTACCGGCCCGCCGGTAACCGAGCTCCTGTCTCGCCATCCAAACCCGAACTCAAGCGGCTGGCCGATTGCCGCGGTCTGCGTGGTGTTGCCGTTCTGGTCGAAGGCATCCTTCTCGGCACCTGAGCTTGTATCCGTGTTGGTGAGAACGCCGGTAAGTGCATTGGTGTTCTGGGTGTAGCGCTGCGCGCGCCCACCTTCCGTTAGGGCGAAAGTCGGCGAGAGCCACATGCCCGTGCGCGGGGAACCCTCAGGGTTGCTGCCGAGGATGTCTCCATACTCAAGGCTCCAGCGGAAATCGTTGTTGCCCCAGCC
>JAPYUT010000125.1 GCA_029940475.1 Verrucomicrobiales bacterium
GTGATGGGATTTCCTTCAATCGCGATATTCGCCCGATCCTTTCCGAGAACTGTTTTCATTGCCACGGGCCCTCAGAGGAGGGCAGGAAGGCAAAGTTGCGCCTGGATGAGCCCGGCAGTGCCTATGCCGATCGTGACGGGGTGCGTGCGATTGTGCCGGGTGAGCTGAAGGCAAGTGAGGTGGTTTTCCGGATCCGCTCGACTGATCCGGATGAGGTGATGCCCCCGGCGGACTCCCATTACAAGCTGAGTGACAAACAGAAGGGGTTGATTGAGGAGTGGATCAAGGATGGTGCGAAATATCAGGGACACTGGGCGTATTCCCCGCCGGCGATAAAAGAAGAAGGCGCCATCCGCGACATGATTGATAAGGGTATCGGCAAGAGACTGGCGCGGGAGGGGCTCAAGCCGTCGCCACCAGCCAGCCGGGAGGTCCTGATCCGTCGCCTTTCCCTCGACCTGCGCGGTCTTCCTCCATCAACCGGGGAGGTGAAGGAGTTCCTTGACGACCAATCCCCCGGGGCGTGGGAATCGCTGGTCGACCGTATGCTGGCATCAGCACACTGCGCGGAACGGTTGGCCTTGGACTGGCTGGATACCGCACGCTACGCCGATACCAACGGGTATTCCATTGATGATCATCGTGACATGTGGGGCTGGCGTGACTGGTTGATTCAGGCCTTTATTGAGAACAAGCCCTATAGTGAATTTATTCTCGAGCAGTTGGCCGGTGATTTGCTTCCCGGTGCCACGCCCGGTCAAAAGATGGCCACGGGATTTTTGCGCAACGGAATGAACACCCATGAGGGGGGAACCATCCCTGAGGAATACCGGGTTGCCTACATCGTGGACAAGGTCGACACCGTAGCCACGACCTTCATGGGCATGACCATGAAGTGCGCGCAGTGTCACGACCACAAGTATGACCCGATCAGCCAGGAGGACTACTACCGCTTCTACGCGTTCTTTGATTCCGCGACAGAAAGGGGGCACGGGGCGACCAACGGCAATACCGCGCCCTTTATCAAGGTAGCTTCCCCCTTAAGTGAGCAAACCGCTTTCCTCGATGAGCTGAAAGTGCGCCTTGAGCGCATCAAGCATCTGCGTGAGAACCTTGCTGAAGCCAACCCGGGGGAGTTTGCCCGGTGGAGGGAGGAGGTGTTGGCAAAATCACCGCCTCCAGTGGAGAAAAATGTCCAGCCGCCGGATCGAAAGAAGGCCGGGTTCACGTTCCCCTCATCAGGTCAGCAGCCGCAGTGGATCTGGTCGGAGAAATCCGGAGCCACTCCAAGGCTCTTAATCCGGAAAAGAATAAAGGTAAGTGGTGAACTTGCCGCGGCATATGTGTTTTATACCTGTGACAACAGTGCTTCGCTTTACGTCAATGGTCGCAAGATGGTACATGTTGATCCCTGGATGGAGCCGAAACTGGTCGATATTTCAGGTGCATTGAAGCAGGGCGAGAACATCATCGCGGCGGATGCCAGGAATGCGGGAGGTGTCGCCGGGTTCATTGCCTGGGTGCAGCTCAGCTACAGGAATGGCGACACACAGCATGTGCTCACCGATACCGGATGGTTGTGGAAGAAGCCTCCGCCCGGAAAGATCGCCGAAGCCTTTATATTAGATAAAGGATGGTTGCCGCCGGTGTCCCTTGGCCGGCATGGGGTGGGGCCATGGAAACGTCTGCCCAATCCCGGGGGTAAGCAGGTTACGGATAGCGCCACGCTTTCAGGGATTTTAAGCAAGGCCAAAAGTGAGCGTTCCGATGTCGATAAACAACTGCTCAACGATGAGTTCAAGAAGCAGTCATCCCAGCTAACCCGGCGCATGGACAAGGCGCTCAGCATTGAGCAGGGGATTGTCGAGAAGCAAATCAAGGATAAGGGGCAGACCAGTGTCATGATCATGGACGCACCGGGGAAGCGCAAGACACGCATCCTGATGCGCGGGGAGTATAACAACCCGGGCAAGGAGGTTGTTGCCGGTGTTCCCGAATTGTTCACGCAACTTGCGGGGGATGCTCCCGTGAATCGACTGGCACTTGCAAAGTGGTTGGTGGAGGATGAGCACCCGCTGACGGCCCGTGTCGCGGTTAATCGCTATTGGCAGATGATTTTCGGGACAGGTATCGTGCGCACCACTGAGGATTTCGGCTCCCAGGGCGAATGGCCGTCTCATCCGCAACTGCTCGATGCCATGGCAATCGCGTTCCGCCGGGGTGACTGGAACCTGAAAGGGCTCCTCAAGGAAATCGTGATGTCTAAAACCTACCAGCAGCGTTCGGACATCCCCGGGGGCACCCTGGAATCCGATCACTACAACCGCCTGCTTGCCCGCGCCCCGCGCTATCGCCTGCAGGCCGAGTTGGTCAGGGACAATGCGCTGGCCATCAGCGGCCTCCTCGATAACAAGATCGGCGGGCCAAGTGTCTATCCCTCACAGCCAGATGGGCTCTGGCGCCAGGTCAGCCACTTTGGCTATGGTGCATTTACCGCCCAGGCATACTTCGGTGATATTGGCGGGCGTGCTCACCGGCGCAGCATGTATACTTTCTGGAAGCGCACAGCTCCGCCTCCGGGTATGGCGATTTTTGATGCGCCCACCCGCGAGACCTGCACGGTTCGTCGACTGAATACCAATACGCCCCTGCAGGCGCTGGTGCTTCTTAATGACCCGCAATACATCAAGGCCTCAAGGGCCCTTGCCGCCCGCATGATCAAGGAGGGCGGGGCAACGGTGAAAGAGCGCATCAGTTACGCTTTCCGACTGGCTACATCGCGCAACATCAGCGCTGCCGAGCTGAAGATACTCAAGGATGCGTTTGTCCGTGAGAAAATGCGGTTCAGCAAGAATCCTGTTGCCGCGGCTGAGTTTTTGGCGATAGGCCAACAGGCATCCGGATTCATTGACCTTGCTGCCTATGCCATGGTGGCTTCCACTATCCTGAACCTTAACGAGACCATCACCCGGCAATAAGCATCCCGATGCAAAAACACTCTTCAACAAGGCGCTCATTTATGGGTTCAGGATTGGGAACCCTGGCATTTTTAGGCATGCCGCAGCCTGATCTCCAGGCACGTGTCGGCA
>JAPYUT010000014.1:0-39969 GCA_029940475.1 Verrucomicrobiales bacterium
ATATGGATTCATCGGTAAACTCAAGCCCTGTGAGGCAACTTTCTCGGTCACGGGAAAATCACCTGACTTGTGCTCAAGATCTGCGAACACGGGCTGAAGGTGTAGCGGCACGGCATAATAGGGAACCGAGGGAACCCCTGCATCAGCAAGTGCTTTGTGTAATGCGTCGCGATCCTCTGAAAGAATCGTGTATTGGGCATAGACCGAGGTGTTATCAACAGCAATATGCGGCAGGGTGATCCCGGCAGCACCGAGTTTCTCATTATAGGTGGCAGCGACTAACTGTCTCTTGGTGATCTCGGTGTCAAAAAGTTCCAGCTTGGCCAGCACGATTGCCGCCTGGATGGAATCAAGCCTGCCATTGATTCCAAGCACGGGATGATGGTGCTTTTTTTCCTGGCCGTGCACTCGGATCTGTCGCATTGACTGCGCCAGTTCATCATCATCAGTAAACAAGGCGCCTGCATCCCCGTAACAGCCGAGCGGTTTGCTTGGAAAGAACGATGTGCTGCCGATTGTCGACAAAGCGCACGACTTCCTGCCATGATGGGTCGCGCCGAAGGACTGGGCAGCATCCTCAATGACCGGCAGGTTTTCGTTGCGTGCCGCGATCTCGTTGATCGCCGCCATGTCCGCCGTCTGGCCGTAGATGCCAACCGGCATTATGGCCTTGGTACGTTCCGTGATTGCCGCCTCAAGCAGTTGCGCATCCATGTTCCAGGTCTTCTCATCAATATCGACAAATACCGGCTTCGCTCCAATCAGGGCGATCATCTCCGCCGTCGAGATCCAAGTATAGGGAACCGTGATCACCTCATCCCCGGGACCAACCCCGAGAGCCATCAGGGCAATGAGCAGAGTGTCCGTGCCACTGGATGCACCGATACAATGCTTTACGCCCACATAATCGGCCAGTCGCTCCTCCAGTTCAGCAACCTCCGGTCCAAGCACATAACGCCCATGATCAAGCACCGCCTTGATACGTCGTTCAAGGTCTTCCCGAATCAGAGCCTGCTGAGATTTAAGGTCTATAAATTCCATGGGTTAAATGTTAACTGAAAATGTTGCCGTCTATTTTCTTCACCCAAAACACCATTACCCTTACTTGCCCTTGAAAGATTCGTACGATGCTTGACCGGTACGAAGATTTTCAGGTAACGGATCCTCTTCAGGAAGATCAATGCAAGCCAGCCCACCTGGTTCAACTTCCTTATAACGATAACCGCTTTCCGGGCAAATCATGATACCCTCCGGGTCAGGTGAACCCAGTGGATGACCATGGCGACTGATCCAACCCTTTAATTTGCCGGGAACTCCAATAACAAACCCGTAGTCGGGAACATCCCTGGTAACCACAGCACCGGCAGCAATGAAGGCATAGCGACCCAAGGTAACGCCGCAGATTATGGTGGCGTTTGCGCCTACTGTCACACCGCGGCGAATTAAGGTTTTCTCGTAGAGTGACTGGCGAACAACCTGTGACCGAGGATTGGTGACGTTGGTAAGCACACAGGACGGCCCCAGGAAAACATCATCTTCGATCTGCACCCCGGCGTAAATCGCAACATTGTTCTGAACCTTTACATTTGAGCCAATAGTTACGCTGTCCGCCACCATCGTGTTTTGACCAAAAACACAATTCTCCCCGATCTCTGAACCGGAGCAAATATGGGAAAAATGCCAGATCTTGGTGCCGGCACCGATCCGGGCGCCCGCATCAACGATAGCGGTCTGGTGTGCAAAATATTCCATCTTATTGCCCGCCTAAAATGCGAGGTGGAGTTACTGATTCAAGAATCCGCACAACATCCAAGCCTTTTTTGCCGTCTGAGCGTGGCGTTGCACGTGTCTTTATACACTCGATAAAATGCTGCATTTCCAGCCTCAAGGGTTGCCCACTGCCCTCAAAGACAACTCCCTCCCCCTGATCCTGATTCTGCAGATCTGAATCAATAGTCTTGTGATGCAGGGTAATGTTCTGCGCAAGTTCATCATAAACCAGCATCCCCTTTTCCCCGACCACAGTCAATCGCCGACGATTCTCGGGCCAGAGCCAGGAATTGTGCAAGTGAGCTTTTACTCCTCCGGGAAATTCCATATGCAGGTAGGTGTCATCATCAATTCCATCCTGCAGGCCACAGTGCCCGGAAAATGAGCTGGCAACCGGGGCACTCCCGGCGAGGTAAAGCAGAACAGCGACATCATGCACGCCCAAACTCCACAACACATTCTCCGCCGCACGAGCCCGGCCCAGCTTCATTCGCTCCTGGTGAAAGGAAAACACCTTACCCAGTTTTCCGGCATCTAGATAGTCCTTGAGCCATGCAATGGCCGGTTGATAAAGCAGCAGGTGGCCAACCATCAGGATCCGCTTGCCTTCTTCAGCCTGGGCAACAAGATTTTCCGCCTCGACTGCGGTCAATGTCATCGGCTTCTCGACAAATACATCCTTACCGGCAGCCAGGAACTCTCCCGCAATTGCAGCGTGGGTAGGAACCGGGGTGGCAATAGCAACGGCATCAATATCCGCTTCCAGTAAAGGCCGATAGTCATCCAGTAACTCGACATCCTGCACCTCGGAGCGCACACGGTCGCGAAGATCGGAAACGGTCTCCGCGATATGGCTCAAGACACCAAGGTCACGCAGGTTGCGCATCAGGTTAATCCCCCAGTTTCCTGCACCGATGACTGCGATTCTCATAAAGCCGGCTCCTGCAACTTTTTGTGACGTCTCAGGCCTTGACCACCTGTCCCTCTGAGGTCTCGATGCCCTCCATCGCGTTGCGTGTATCCACAATGCAGGGTGACCACTGCGCCAGTTGCCCGAAATCACATGCATCATGACTGGTGACGATAATCACGCAGTCGTGAGAGGAAATATTCTCCTGGTTCCATTTCACCGACTCTAGCCCCGTCCATGCATCATGCTCGCGGGTCGGCATAATCTTGGCGATGTGCGGATCGTGGTAACTGACCAGGGCCCCACGCTCCTTAAGCAGGTCCATCAACTCGAAAGTCGGCGATTCGCGCATGTCATCAACGTTTGCCTTGTAGGCCAACCCGATGAGCAAAACCCGGCTGCCATTAACCGGTTTTTTGTGTGCATTCAAGGCGGCGGCAGCATGTTCAATAACATATTCGGGAATCGACCGGTTGATCTCACCGGCCAGTTCAATGAAACGAGTGTGCAGGCCGTATTCCCGCGCCTTCCAGGTGAGGTAAAACGGATCAATCGGGATACAATGCCCGCCAAGTCCGGGACCGGGATAAAAGGCAGTAAACCCGAAAGGCTTGGTCTTCGCCGCATCGATTACCTCCCAGATATCAACCCCCATCGCCGAGGCCACGATCTTCATCTCATTGACCAGGCCGATATTCACCGCCCGATAGATGTTCTCAAGCAACTTGGTAAACTCGGCCACACTCGGGGAACTCACAGGAACCATCTTGGCATAAATCGCACCATAAAGGGCAAGCCCGCGCTCAAGGCAACCCTTCGTCACGCCTCCAAGTACTTTCGGGATGACCGGGCCGGCAAAGTTCTCGTTGCCCGGATCCTCACGTTCCGGCGAGAATACCAGAAAAATAGACTCTCCAACTTCCAGTCCGCCGGACTCAATACGCGGTTGCACCACTTCAATAGTAGTGCCCGGGTAAGTAGTGCTTTCCAGTGAAACCAACTGTCCTTCACGCAGATGCGGCACAATCGTATCAAGGGTGGCCTCAATATAGGAAAGGTCAGGTTCCCTGTGCGCACTCAGGGGGGTAGGCACGCAGATAATCACCGCATCCACCTCCCCGATCCTCTTGAAATCATTGGTAACCTGGAGGCGACCGTCACCAGCATATTCGGCAATCGGCGCCGAGTCGATATGCTTGATGTAGCTGTGCCCGGCGCTCAGTGCCTCGATCTTGGCCAAATCAATATCAAAGCCGATGACCTTATAGCCTTTTGCGGCATAATTTAACACCAGCGGTAAGCCGACATAACCCAGGCCAATCACCCCGATAGTAAGGGTCTTATCTTCTGTTTTCTTGGTAAATGAGGAGGACATAGGAAAGTTTAATGAATCTTGGAAACGGCAGGAACAATAACTACTTTGAAAGTTTATATTTTCGCAAGCCGGTGAGTTGCAATACCGCCCGGATAATGAAGATCGGGTTGTTCTTCAGGTAGCGTTTCCACAACCTTTTTGGTTCCTTATACAGGCGATAAAACCACTCGAGGCCGCATTTCTGCATCAATGAGGGTGCCTGCGGGATCAGTCCTGCATGAAAATCAAAGGCAGCACCAACCCCAAAGAAGATTTTTGCTCCCTCCAGGCTATCGTCACCGCCGTGCTCGCCGCCGAACTTCTTCAGGAAGCCACTCATGAACAACTCCTGCTTTGGTGTGCTCAGGCCGACCCAGACACAATGCGCGCCGGACTCGTTGATCCGGTCCCGGACCTCAACCTGCTCATCTTCAGTCAATGGCCGGAAAGGCGGGGTGTAGGTACCGGCGATCTGCAGTCCCGGGAAGCGTTCGGTTAATTTTTCACGCAGCATCTCGGCCACGCCGTCACGCCCGCCATAAAAGAAATGCCGGATACCACGTTGCGCAGACCCGGCACAAATACGCAACATCAGGTCCGGTCCGTAAACACGTGAAATCTCCCTGTTGCCGTTGAATTTCCCATACCACACCATCGGCATGCCATCAGGAGTATTGAGGAAAGTGGCATTGAGGATCCGCTTAAACTTTTGGTCTGCCTGGGCCTCACTGACGCCATGCACGCCACTGACCCCGATGTAACCCTGCCGACCATCCTCAATCCCGGCGTAAACACCCGCTTCAGCACTATCCAGGTTAATTGGACTAATCCCCACACCGAGGACATTGATGCGCTGCTCAAGCGGATGGTTGTATTTAACGTCACTCAAGGTCATTGAGGCCACTTAATGCCGGTGGTGGTTGTTGCCAACAGGATCGAAAAAAGGATCCAGAGGCGGAAGATCAGGATATAACCGATTCCCCCCGCGCATCCTTCTCAACCTGCTCCTCAATCCAGGCGTAGGTTTTAGCAAGGCCGGTGCGCAGGTCAACTTCAGGTTCCCAGCCGAGTTTCTCGAGAATTAACGTGTTGTCACTGTTGCGGCCACGCACCCCCTGGGGCGCATCAAGGTTGTGCACGCGCTCAACCCCAACACCGGCAATATCACTGATCATGTCAATCATCTGGTTGATGGAAACCAACTCTGAGCGGCCCAGGTTGATCGGGTCGCTGAAATCGGAATTCATCAGCTTATCAAGCCCGGTAATGCAGTCATCAATATACATGAAACTGCGTGTCTGCTCGCCGTCCCCCCAGACCTCGATCTTCAGGTCGTTATTGCGCTTGGCCTCAATGATCTTGCGGCTCAGGGCGGCAGGGGCCTTTTCCCTGCCGCCACGCCAGGTACCCTCGGGGCCGTAGACATTGTGGAAACGCACGATCCGCACATTCATCCCGAAATCCTCCTCAAAATGCTTGCACATGCGCTCGCTGAAAAGCTTCTCCCAGCCATAACCGTCCTCGGGCATCGCGGGATAGGCATCCTCTTCCCTGAGTGCAGTCACCGCGGTATCGGTCTGCTTGCCGGCGGCATAGACGCAGGCGCTCGAAGAATAGAGATATTTCTTTACCCCATGCTCCCTGGCAGCCATCAGCAGGTGGGTGTTAATAAGGATACTCAACATGCACAGGGCCCGGTTATTCTCGATAAATCCCATCCCTCCCATGTTGCATGCCAGGTTGAATACCTCATCACAGCCTTCGGCAGCGCGGAAGCACGCCTCTTTCTCCTCCAGGTTGGCAACGATATTCTCCGCTTCAGCAACCTGCTGATACCACTGCTCAAGTGGCTTGATATCAACAACACGCACAGCATGACCGCGACTTGTCATTTCTTTAGCCAGGTGGCCGCCGATGAAACCGCCGCCGCCGGCAATTAGTATTTTCTTAGACATAATTTTATGTTGGGTTGGATATGTATTTTTACTGGTTGAAAAAATCGCAGGACAGAAAATTCAATTGGCTTCCCGGCACCGCACGCTGCCGCCCCCGGTCACTCGCCCCATTTCTGGCACGAAACCGATTCACCTTCTGGCATGTGGGAATGTTCCATCAACTGGTTCCCTCTTGTTTGAACGCCGCCTCAACCCAGTTCAAAACTCTGCTGCGGGATCCTCCCGCTCTGCACATCGTGAGTCAACATCTCGGCCTCGCAGCCGCGGCCGAGAAATTCTATGAGCACCCGAACCCGCTGATTGCCGCCCAGCACCCCGGTAACCGTTCCGGTCATTCCCAGGAAAGGCCCGGCTGCAATCTCCACCTCATCACCTACCTGCGCACTGGTTTCAATGCTGCGGATATCTGCACCACCCATCTGCGTGCGGATCTGATCGATCGATGCGTCCGGCACAACGGCATAATGGTCTCCAAACTGCAGGACCCGTGTGACAGCGGTGCCATAACGCACGGCACGCAGATGTCGCGCAACCCGAAAACGCGCGAACAGGTAACCGGGAAAGAGCCCCTCGGTATACCATACCTTTCCCCGCGACGTCAGGCGCTGAAATCTAAGGCGCGGGCAGTAAACCTCTATCTCCCCGCTGCGGGCAAGGCCCGCGGCGGCTATATGCTCGGACTTGGCATGCGTCTGCACCACATACCACAGGTGCATTTCCCGCCAATCCGCTGCAATGTTCAATTCGTCCTCAATCATTTCTTCGTTGTCCTTCCCAGGAAACGGCTCACGATCTTCAGCAGCATGCCTCCCCGGCGACGCCAGTTGCCAAGCCGCACCACCCGGTCGCGGAAAAAATCCGCATGCTCCGATGTATCTGCCACAGCGATTTGCTTGAGCTTTTCAAGGCGCAGCGTCCCGCTCTCAAGGTGGGGAGTTAATTCACCGCCAATGAAGCCGGCGGCGAGCTTCTTGAGTTCGGTAACGGCATTAAAGTGCTCGCGCCGGTCCCCGGGAATATTGCAAGGCTTTACCGCGCCGAGGTTGCGGAGAAAACGCAAACCCTGGCTCGCCGATCCCTTTGAAATGCCCAGCCGCGCAACAATCACATCAAGCGGAAGTTCCTCGGGGGAAATAAAGAGCAGGCCGTAAATCTCGCCGACGGATTTCGGCAGGCCCAGCACCCGGACCGCATGCACAAAAAGCTCTATGACCTCAACCTGTACAGGCGCCAGTTGCGTTTCTTTGGAAACCGCCAGGCCGTCAGCATCAATGCTGACGCGCTCACGGGCGGCGGATCGGGCTGCGGAAGTCATCCTGGATGAGCAGAGAGACTAGTGGCAAAGGCAGTTTGTTCAATTAATTTTGAACAAACTTATTTTAGCTAAGCTCCGTTAAATTACTGGATATGGAAAATATAAACATGCCGGGTTCATTTCGGCAGCTCTATTTTATGTCACAAGTAATTTATAATCAATGATCAAGCCAGAATGCAAGCTTCCCCCTGAGTAATTCACTGTCCTTCACCCTGAACTTCTCAGAGGCCACAAGGTGCACTCCCTGCCCATCATTGCCGGTCACTCGCAAATGCAACGGGGTATCCCCGCCATGCTCGGCAACAATTGACCGGATTTTACACAGGTCATCGGAGCTATGCTCACCACTGCGCAAATTCAGGGTCAGGACACCGGCACCGGCGCGGTTGGCACTGCCGTTGAACTGATGCTGCTCCGGGCTGGAATCAGCCTGCTGGGTAAGCTCCCCGTCTACACAAGGTTTCTCCAGTATCCTGATGCGTTCAGCAGTCAATCGCTTGGAATCCGAAATGGAATCAAGCTCGACCTTCGCCGTCAGGATCACCACCTTGCCGGCTTCCAGCAAATCGGTGGATTTCGCAAAGACCTCGCTCCATACCATTACCTCCGCCTGACGGGTAAACCCCTCAAAAGTGACAATCGCAAAAGGATTACCGCGCTTGGTAAAACGCTTCTCGACCACTGCGATACGCCCGGCAAAGTTATATTTGCGCGACTCCTTCAGATCCTGTAACTCGGATAAACGACGGTATTTGCCCGAGGCAACCACTGAACGATAGGCATCAAGTGGATGGCCGGTCACATAGAAACCAAGGAGTTCGCGCTCGGCAGCAAGGATTTCATCCTTGCTCCAGGGCACAAAGGAAAGATCCCCGCCACTTAGAGACGGAACAGGGGCAGAACCAAAATCAGCGTCCTCGCCGAACAGCGATACCTGGCCCGAAACACGGTCCCTCTGGGCGCTGGATGCCGCCGCGATAATGTTCTCCAGGCGGGCAAAGAGGCGGGCGCGTTCCTCCCCTGAGGAATCAAATACCCCGGCACGAATCAGGGACTCAAGGTTTTTCTTGTTTACCGATTTCGAGTCAAGCCGCTTGGCGAAATCCTCGGCACCTGCAAACTCACCGTTCACCTCACGCTCCCCGATTGCCGTCTCCATGGCAACACTGCCAACATTCTTGATAGCAGCCAGCCCGAAGCGAATGGCCTTCAAGCCCGGGTCGCTAACCCAATCAGGCGCAAACTTAAGCTGGCTTTTGTTGATGTCAGGCGGGAGAACCTTTATCCTCATGTTCTTGCACTCCTCCACAAATACCGAAATTTTGTCGGTATTATTAATCTCGTTAGAAAGCAGAGACGCCATGAACTCGACGGGATAATTGGCTTTCAAGTATGCGGTCTGGTAGCTGATCAGGCCGTATGCAGCCGAATGTGACTTGTTGAAGCCATAGCCTGCAAACTTTTCCAGCAGGTCAAAAATACCATTTGCCTGTTTCTCGGGAATTTTATTTTCCCTGCCGCAGCCGCTGACAAACACATCCCGCTGACGGGCCATCTCATCAGGATCCTTCTTACCCATTGCGCGCCGCAGCAGGTCGGCGTCCCCGAGGCTGTAGCCGGCGAGCAGGTTCGCCGCTTTCTGCACCTGTTCCTGGTAAATCAGGATTCCATGGGTCTCCCTGGAAACTTCCTCAAGAAGAGGGTGTAGGTACTCCACTTTCTTCTTGCCCTTCTTCACGTCGATGAAATCGGGAATGAGATCCATCGGCCCCGGACGATACAAAGCGATCAGGGCAATAATGTCCTCAATGCGGTCAACGCCAAATTGCTTGCAGAGCGCGACCATGCCACCGCTTTCCAACTGGAAAACACCGCAGGTCTCACCGGCATTGAGAAGTTTGTACGTCATTTCATCCTCCAGGGAAATTCCGGTGATATCAAAATCCGCTGTGTGTTGACGGATGAGGGCTACCGCATCCTGGATCACGGTCAACGTCTTGAGGCCAAGGAAGTCCATCTTCAGCATCCCCAACTCGGTCAGGGGCTTCATCGCATACTGGGTGACCACCTCATCATCATTACCCCGTGTAAGGGGAATATGATCATCAAGGTCACAACCTCCAATAACGATACCTGCCGCGTGAATGCCCACCCCACGGGTCAGTCCCTCCAACTTGACAGCGGTTTCCCATAGCTGGGCAGTCGCGGCCTGAGTGTCTATGGCTTTCTTAAGGTCCGCGTTCTTCCGGCGCGCACCCGCAAGGGTAATACCCAGTTCTGCGGGAATCATCTTGGCCAGCCGATCAGCATCCCCATAACTCCAGCCAAGCACGCGCCCGACATCACGCACCACGCTCTTTGCCCCAAGGGTGCCAAAGGTAATAATATGTGAAACCCGGCGCTCACCGTATTTTTTCCGTACATACTCGATCACCTCGGGCCGGCGGGTCTGGCAAAAGTCGACGTCCACATCAGGAGGGCTGACGCGTTCAGGATTCAGAAACCGCTCAAAAATCAATCCAAAGCGGATCGGGTCCAAGTCAGTAATGCCAAGGCAATAGGCAACCAGAGACCCGGCAGCCGAACCGCGCCCCGGACCAACAGGAATACCGTTGTCCCGCGCCCACTTGATAAAGTCCCAGGTAATGAGGAAGTAGGAAACGAAGCCCATACGTTCCATGATCCCGATCTCGTAATCAAGGCGCTTGCGCAATTCAGAGTCGCTCAAAGCCCGCTGTTTCCCGTAACGCTCAACCAGGCCTTCATCACACAGGTTGCGGAAATACTCTTCCCGGGACTTTTCTTCCGGTAAAGCGTATTCCGGATAGCGCTCTGAACTGGTGGCATCAAGTTGCAACTCAAACTCAACCTTCTCAGCAATTTCCAGGGTATTATCACAGGCCTCAGGAAGTTCCCTGAACAACTGGCGCATCTCCTTGGCTGTCTTGAAATAAACCTCGGGCGAATAACGCATGCGGTTCTCGTCAAGCACCATGCTGCCCGTGCCGATGCAGATCAGCGCATCGTGTGCCTCATGATCCGCCTTGTCGAGAAAATGAACATCATTTGCGGCAACCGGCTTCAGGCCAAACTCGCCGCAGAATTCCAATAACTGACGATTGCATTTCTGCTGTTGCTCCATGCCGTGATCATGCATCTCAAGGTAGAAATCCTCCTTGCCGTAAATATCGATAAACTCCCCGAGTTTCTCGCGCGCAATGTCAACCTGGCCCTGTTGAATCCAGTAATTGATCTCTCCGTTAATGCAGCCGCTGAGACAAACAATTCCCCCGGAGTATTTATCAAGGGCCTCTTTATCAACCCGGGGTTTATAATACTGGCCATCAAGATGGGCTAATGAAACAAGTTTTACCAGGTTCTCGTAACCACGCTGATCCTTTACCAGCAGTGTAAGGTGATGAGCATTGGGTAAGCCGGGCACCTTTTTCTTCTCATGCATTGACCCGGGAGCAAGATACATCTCGCAGCCGATGATTGGCTTAACCCCGGCCTTGACGGCATTCTTGTAAAAATCAATCGCCCCGTAAAGATTGCCGTGATCAGTCATGGCCACCGCAGGCATCTTGCATCGCTTCACCTTGGTCATCAGGGCAGATGGACGCACTGCGCCATCAAGCGTCGAATACTCGGTGTGAAGATGAAGGTGAACGAAGGAATCAGGCATAGAAGGACAAAGACACTGCGCCATCACCCACGATGGCAGCATTTTCTCCCCTCTACTCTTCTAAGGAGGCGCGGGCGAAGGTTCAAGAATCTTTGTTCAGAAGAGTTGATTTTTTATTCTCTATATCGCAAAATACTGCCTGCCAATGCGGGGATATCATCGATAATATAAAGGCACGGCTGCACCAAGCCTCAGTAATGGCTGGCAGGGAATATCTGGCAAGAAACATGCCCTGCCCCTTGAGTCCCCCGGAAAACTTGCCTTGGCTCCGTTAGCAACTCCGTCGCATTTTCTTGTCGGGTTGGCACAGGATTCGCTGTATAGTTAACTTCAAAGAAAATAAGGTCCGCAGTCTCAAGCTCTTTAGGGTAAGTGAGAGACCGCCAAAATAAGAACTCCTACCCATATAGAAATGAAAAAAATCGAAGCTATTATCAAACCTTTCAAGCTTGAAGACGTGAAGGAAGCTCTCTCTGAAATTGGAATCCAGGGTATGACCGTGACCGAGGTTAAAG
This sequence comes from Verrucomicrobiales bacterium, assembly GCA_029940475.1. Taxonomy (GTDB): domain Bacteria; phylum Verrucomicrobiota; class Verrucomicrobiia; order Verrucomicrobiales; family DEV007; genus CACIUL01. Next base: position 11,505 of record JAPYUT010000014.1, read on the forward strand.
GCTTCGGGCGCCAAAAAGGCCACACTGAAATCTACCGGGGCAGTGAATACACCGTTGATTTCCTGCCAAAGGTGAAACTTGAAATCGTGGTGGATGACGCCCAGGTCGGCGAAGTAGTCGATAAAATCGTTGCCACTGCCAATACCGGTAAAATCGGTGACGGCAAGGTGTTCGTCTCGCCGGTTGAGGAAGCCGTCCGCATCCGTACCGGCGAAAAGGGAGCCGAGGCTGTCTCTGTCAGTTAGATTGAAGCAAGCGTTTCACTAAAAAACTTCACAAAAAAGCGCCTCCGGCAACCGGATGGCGCTTTTTTCGTGCACTTCCTTCAATCAAGCATTAATGCCGCTTCTTGGGCAAACCCTGCCTTTAAAGCAAGAATTGCTTTGCTGATTCACTTTCTAATACGCGACAATCCCACAAGTAATGCCAGACCCCTCCGACATTCCCGATCCGCCTGACTACAAGACAATCGCCGCCCATATCGGGAAAATGCTCGTTGCCCGCGGCACTGGATTGCCTCAACACGGTGAGCCCTGGCACCTGGTCCAGGTGACCGAGCCTGCAGAAACAGGAAATCTCAACGAGATGCCCATTATTGCCTTTGAGGCCCTGTTTCTGACTCCGGGGAAACGCGAGAGCAGTACCTACATTTTCACCGATGTCGACAATGGGCTGATTGGCGCGATGCACTGCACCACTTTCATCAGCCCAACGGGAACCACCTGTATGCGTTCATTTTTCTCAAACATTGATGAACCGCGGGAAATCCCCCCTGATAAGCATGCCGAAGAAGCAATCTAAACAGGAAGTTCATTAATCTGCTTAATCTTTGGCCTCAGAAAATGAATTTTGGCAACGAGTCGCAGTGATATAGAATGATTTATGCAATGGGCAACAGACACTGCGCTCCTCGCCGGCTGGGTCGGCATGCTCCTGGGTGTCACCTCGGGAGCAATTATCGGGATTTTCTTCCACCGGGAAGACTGGATGGGAGGTTATGGCTCGTTTCGGAGACGCATGACACGCCTCGGCCATATAGCGTTTTTCGGGATGGGTCTGCTGAACATCCTTTTCGCGCTGACCATTAAAGCCCACCCCATTCCTGAAACGGCGGCAAGGCCAGCCGCCATCCTGTTCGTTGCAGCGCTGGCAACCATGTCCCTTTGCTGTTTCCTCACTGCCTGGAGAAAAAGCCCTTTCCGTCATTTCTTTTTTATTCCGGTTGGGACTTCCGGAACCGCAATCGTCCTGCTTTTGCTGAACTGGAATCCGTCATAACCTGCCCTCCCCGGAAAACACTGCAGTAGCCAGCCGCCAACAAATCATCCAATGCGTATCGGCTTCATCGGCGTCTCTGGCCTCCGGGTCTGCAAACCGGAAGTGCTTGAGCTTGGAATGTCATTCCCGGCGCTCGCCGGGAGGGTGAAAGAAATCGAGGCTCTGCCATCACTCGGCCTGCTGACCCTGGCCGGCATGACGCCGCCGCACATCGACTGTGAATACCTGGAGGTGCGCGACGTTGAACTCGATGACCTGCCGAAGCACTTCGACGCGGTGGCGATCTCCTCGCTGAGCGGCACCAACAAGGAGGCCTTCCGCCTGTGCGAGCGCTTCCGTGATATCGGTACCCCGACAATTCTCGGGGGCCTCGGCCCGACATTGCAACCCGAGCTGTCGGCGAAATATGCTGACGCCGTGGTAATCGGTGAAGGCGAACCCGCCTGGCCGCAGGTGGTCGCCGACCTCGAGCGCGGCCGGCTGCAGAAGATCTACAACTCGAAATCCGGCCCGCCCTTCGATCTCTCTAATGCGCCGATGCCGCGCTTCGAGCTTCTCTCCCCCGAGCGCTACCCGCGCTTCACCGTGCAATCACAGCGTGGTTGCCCCCTGTCCTGCGAGTTCTGCGCCGCTTCTATCCGGCTGGCACCGAAGTTCAAGGTGAAGCCGGTCGACAAGTTCATTGCCGAGCTGCGACGGCTCAAGGAGCTGTTCAGGAGACCGTTTTTCGAGTTTGCTGATGACAACACCTTTGTGAACCGTAAACACTCGAAGGCGCTGATGCGCGCCATGGTGAAGGAAGATGTGCGCTGGTTCACCGAGACCGACCTTGGTGTCGCGGAGGACGACGAGTTGCTGGGCCTGATGCGCGACGCCGGTTGCGCACAAATCCTGATTGGCTTCGAGAGCCCGAGTTACGGCGCCCTCGACGGCATTGAGCAGAACTCGAACTGGAAGGCCAACCGCGTTGATCAATACGTCGCGGCGGTGGAGAAAATCCAGCGTCACGGCATCACCGTAAACGGCTGTCTGGTGTTAGGACTCGACGGTGCTGGGCCAGAGCAGTTCAAGGATGCGATGCGCTTCGTGCGCGACAGCGGGCTTTATGACGTGCAAGTCACCTACATGACACCTTTCCCGGGCACCCCGCTCTGGGATCGCCTCAGCGAGGAGGGCCGTATCCTCAGTGAAGAGGCAACCGAGCGCTGCACCCTCTTTGATATTAATTTCCAGCCCGACTCAATGTCTGTCGCGGAGCTTGAGGAGGGCTTCCTCAAGGTTATTGGCACGCTCTATAGCCCACGCTTTGTCGCCGACCGTTCCCGGCGCTTCAAGAAACATCTACGCGGCAGGATTAAAGAAAAGCGTACCACCGCGGCGACAGGATAGAGTTGTTCACCGCAACAGGCTTGCAACAACGGCACTGCCAGCCGGGAGAATAGTGCCGGTAGTGCTTGCCTCTTTCTGAACGGGCATCCCGCGTGAACAAACTCTTAATCCCGTGGATCTTCCTGCCTTCCAGCAAAATGTCCCGTTTATTGACGATTCACGTTCCCCGTTCCCCGTTCCCCGTTCCAACCCTGTTCAACCCTCTAATTAATATTGACACCAGCACCCGAATTTTCCTAAATTTGAGATAACTCCTTGACCTACAGGAGTAAAATGCCTGACCATTCCTGACCATGATCACCTATCCCCGATTTTCCCACCAATCCGTCCTCGCTACCACCGCGGTCCTGCTTGCCTTTGCCGGCCTTGCCAAGGCAGGAGTCACCTACAGTCAAAATTTCGACGGTTTTGCCGACGGCACCACCAATCTGGGAGACGGTACGGTGATGTTCGGTACTGCCAAGGTTGTGGGCGGAGCACTGCAGTTGACCCAGGACGGCATCGCCGGGGGTGGTGCCAGCTTCTCGATACCGCCACTTGCCGAGGCATCAAGCGGCTGGAGAGCCACCTTTGACCTGAGCATTTTCGATAGCGCCGGGAATAACCAACCCGCTGACGGCATGTCCTTGAACTGGGGCAGTGCCCCTCTCGGTGAGCCGGGCGCGGCCGAGGAAGGGATGACCGGGCGCGGTGTTGCAAACAATATCTCCTTTGAAATCGACACATGGCAAAACTTCGACGCCGAGCAGGGAGTCAACATCTCCAACATTGTCAATGGAGGGGACCAGAATCTGGTCTTCACCGGCGGCCCCATCCTCAATGATGGCACCACGGTCAGCGGCCAGGTTACAATCAGCTGGGATCCGGTTAACGGCGCCTCATTCACCACCACCGGGCTGCTCACTAACGCGGACTTCGAGAATGTGGCTACCAGCCTGGTCGGGGATGACGCCTTCACCTTTATCTTCTCCGGGCGTGTCGGTGGTGCCAACGAGACCAAGACAATCGATAACCTCGTGATCATCACCAACCCGGACCTAGATAATGATAATGATAATGACGGTCTTCCCGACAATTGGGAAGAAAGCTACGGCCTTGCCACTAACGACGACGGCTCAGTGGATCCCGACAATGGCCCTGATGGGGACCCGGACGAGGACGGGGTTAATAACGGGGATGAATACGCCAACAGGACCAACCCGATTGATTCAGATACCGATGACGACGGTCTCAGTGACGGGGTGGAGACAAATACCGGCACCTTTGTTTCGGCTGCCGACACCGGTACTAACCCATGGCTCGCCGACAGCGATGGTGATGGCCTCAATGACGGGGTTGAAAACCCTCTTCTCGCATGGGACCCGGCAAACGCCGCAACCCAACCGGGCACCGATCCCAACAACCCTGACAGCGATGACGACACCCTCAGTGATGGTGACGAGATCACAGCCGGAACCGACCCGACCACCGACACCCGGCCCCCGGCACCTTCTGAATACGTGCAGGACTTCGACAACTTTGCCGACGGCACCACCGACCTTGGTGACGGCACGGTGATGTTTGGTACTGCCAAGGTTGTCAACGGGGCTCTGCAACTCACCCAGGACGGTATCGCCGGGGGCCGAGCCAGTTTCTCCATCCCGCAATTGCGCAATTCCGCTCTAGGATGGACAGCTGCTTTTAACCTGACGATCTCCGATAGTGTCGGTGCCAACGAGCCCGCTGACGGCATGTCCTTCAACTATGGCAGTGCCTCTCTCGGTGAGCAGGGTGGAGCAGAGGAAGGGATGAGCGGGCGTGGTGTTGCAAACAACATCTCCTTTGAGATCGACACATGGCAGAACGGTGATGCCGAGCAGGGAGTCAACATCTCTGAAATTATCAACGGAGCGGAGCAGAACCTGGTCTTCACCAACGGGCGCATCCTCAACGATGGAACCACGGTCAGTGGTCAGGTTGGAATCAGCTGGGACCCGGTCACCGGCGCCTCCTTCACCACCACCGGCCTGCTCACCAACGCCAACTTTGAAGAGGTGGCGACCGACCTTACCGGGAATGATAACTATACATTCATCATCTCCGGGCGTGTCGGTGGCGCCAATGAGACCAAGACAATCGATAACCTCGTTATCAGCAGCGGCAGTGCATCTGCATTACCCTTCGCGATCACTGACGTCCAGGTTGATGACAGCAATGACCCAATCAGCGTGGTCTTGACCTGGGAGGCACAGCCCAATCATCTGTATAAAGTGGAGAGTTCAACGACAATGACCGCGGAGGGAACACCTGGCGGTTGGCAGGAACTGGATGACGGTGTGCCCGGCGGTGAATACCGCGACACGCTGGCAGTCGGCACCAAAAAGATGTGGTGGCGGGTAACAGATCTGGGCCGCTTTTAACTTAAATATACCTAGCTGAGCTGTTCCTTTAGAGAGGCAGCAGAAGTGTCCGTATATTTGCGATATGCCCGGGTCAGCCCACCCCGGGCATATGTCATTTATATCCCCGGAAATTCTTGAAATATCGTGCCCCGAATTCTGGTCCCGCTTCTCCCGCTACAGAGCTTCCTCACCCGCCAAGTCAGTCCAGTAATCAATCATATTGCTGAATGAACAACCTGAATAGGCAAGAAGCCTCCATTAAATGAACGGTTCGTTCACTTGTCGCCGACCCAAAGATAGAGTAAAATAAAGTCATGAAGGCGATGCCTTCTTCCTCATTCACGCCCACTCAATCCCCCACTTAATCCCCTATGTTGCGCCAATTTTCCCCCGCCACCATTGTCGCTACGATGCTCCTTGCCTGCTGCGATTTCAACGCAAAGGCGGACACCTACAGCCAGGACTTCAACGGCTTCGCCAACGGCACCACCAGCCTCGGCGACGGCTCGGTGATGGCCGGTACCGCAAATATCCAGAATGGCGCACTTGAACTTACCAGAGACGGTGTAGCCGGCGGCTTGGCCAGTTTCTCCTTCCCGGCGATGAGCGGCTCCTCCGGTGGCTGGACGGCCACTTTTAACCTGACGATTACCGACAGCTCCGGGACCAACGACCCCGCCGACGGCATGTCCTTTAACTACGGTAACTTTTCCCTTGGCGAACTCGGCTCTGCCGAGGAGGGCATGGCGGGGGTCGGGACGGTAAGCGATAACATCTCCTTTGAAATCGACACATGGAGAAACAGTGATGCCGAGCAGGGGGTGAACATCGCGGAAAAAGTGAATGGCACGACCAACGATGTCGCCTTCACCAATGGACGTATCCTTAATGACGGAAGCTCGGTCAGCGGCACGGTCACCATTGCCTTCGATCCCGTAAACGGTGCCTCCTTCACCACCACCGGCCTGCTCACCAACGCGAACTTCGGCAACGTCCCGGTCAGCTTCGCCGGCAACGACGCCTATCACTTCTGTCTCTCGGCCCGGGTCGGCGGAGCCAACGAAACCCTGCTGATCGACAACCTCGTCGTCAGCACCGTAACCGTGACGCCGATCGAAACCGGCGGGCCGATTATCAGCGAATTCTGCGCCGATAATGGTGATACCATCGAGGATGAGGATCTCAACAGCCCCGACTGGATCGAGATCTACAACGGCCAAAACAGCAGTCAGGACCTGTCAGGATATTATTTAACAGACGACCCGCTGGACTTGGCCAAGTGGCGGATCCCCGCAGTCACCGTCGACGGTTACGGCTACCTGTTAATCTTCGCCTCGGGCAAGGACCGCGACAACCCGGGAGGGTTGCTGCACACCAGCTTCTCCCTGGAGAAGGACGGCGGATACCTGGCCCTCGTCGACCCGGACGGCAACACCATACTCAGTGAATATACTTACGCTGACCAGTCCGAGGACATCTCCTATGGTGAACTCGGCAGTGCCCGTAGCCGCGGTTATCTTGAAGCACCGACACCGGGCTGGAAGAACGGTGGTTCTCAGTCGCCTGAGGGGCCTGCGGAGGACGCCCGGTTCGACAAAACCGGGGGGCTGTTCAGTAATTCCACAACCCTGACAATCCTGCCAACGCTCTCTCCGAGCGCAGTCGTCCGCTACACGACCAACAATACCGTTCCGAACGAAAACTCTGCCGTTTATAACGGCACGCCGTTTAACATCACCAACACGACAACAATCCGCGCCCGCGTCTTCGACCCGGGTCGCCTCCCCGGGGAAATCAAGAGTCGCACCCTGATCGAACTCCACAGCAACGTGCAGAACTTCAGCTCGGCACTGCCGATCATCATCGCCGATTCAGCCGGAACCAACGTCGACAGTGGCAGCCGCTCCTTTCACTTCACCTACACCGTGGTGATCGACAAGGATCCCGGCGACGGCTTCGCACGCATGACGGGCACGACGGACTTCACCGGGCGTGGCGGCATGCACATCCGCGGCCAGAGCTCGGCAGGCTTCCCGAAAAAGCAATATGCCTGGGAAACCTGGGACAACGCAAACCAGGACAAGAACGTCTCCATCCTCGGCATGCCCAGCGAGTCAGACTGGATCATACATGCCCCCTATTCCGACAAGACCCTGATGCGCAATGTCATTGTCTATGACTGTGCCCGCCAGCTGTGGGGCAACAACGGCGGTGTACGCACGCGTTTTGTCGAACTGTTCTTCAACCAGAACGGCGGCACCGTCTCAATGTCCGATTATCTCGGTGTCTACGTGCTCATGGAGAAGATCAAGGGTGGCAAGGACCGGGTCGACGTCGAGCGCATCAATAACAGCGTCACCGACCCGGAACTGATCAAGGGTGGCTACATCTTCAAGAAGGACAAGTCGCCAAGCAGCCAGCCGTGGTCCACAGCGACGGAGGGAATCCCCCTCGACATGCATCACCCGCAGTCGGTTAACAGCACCCAGTTCAGCTACCTCAGGGGACACGTCAACCAGTTTGAGGCTGCCCTGCACAGTGCCGACTTTGAAAATCCGGAAACCGGATATCCGGCATTCATTGATGTCCTCTCCTTTATCGACAACCACCTCTTCGTCGAAACCTTCAAGGAAATCGACGGTTACCGGATCAGTGCCTATTTCGCCAAGCCGCGCTATGGCAAGATTCGCGCCCTGCCGGTTTGGGATTATAATCTCTCCCTCGGCAACGCAGACTACCTGCAGGGGGAGGTTCCTCAGGGCTGGTATTATACCCAGCTCACCGGCACCAGTTATTACTGGTACCAGCGCCTGTTCCAGAGCACCGAATTCCGGCTCGCCTACTGGGACCGGTTTTGGCAACTGCGCCGGGATGCATTTACAACCCCGAACCTGATGGCGAAGATCGACGCCTGGGACGCTGAACTCGACCAACCCAACGCTTCCGGTGAATCGGCGGTAACCCGCAACTTCAACGAGTGGAATATCCTCGGTAGCTACGTCTGGCCCAACGCCGGCGGATACCGGTCGCGCACCACCCACCAAGCGGAAGTCAACTGGATGAAAAACTGGCTGACCCAGCGAATGACCTGGATCGAGACACAGTCGCGCGGCACCAACGCAGGGACAGTCGCCAGGCCGCCGTCATGGAACGAATATGGCGGCACTCTCCCGGCCAACTTTAATCTCACCATGTCTGACCCGAACGGCTGGGGTGGAGCAAATATCTATTTCACGACCAACGGCAGCGACCCGCGTGTTGCCGGCAATAATCAAGGCTCCGTGACCACCTTCTTTAACGAAAATACTGCCTGTGAGGCACTAGTGCCATCCCTTGTCAACGGCGGCAGCACGCTGAGCATCGCACAATGGACCAATCCCGCCGCGACGCCAAATGCAGCAAACTGGACCACCGGCGTGCAGGGCATTGGTTACGAACGCAGCGGTAATAACACTTACGGTCCGGAAATCGGAACTGACCTTGAGTCGGATATGTATGGCATCAACCAGTCGGCATATATCCGTATTCCCTTCACCGCTGCCGCTGCTGACCTTGCCGGCATCACGCAACTAACCCTGCGCATGAAGTATGACGACAGCTTTGTCGCCTACCTCAACGGCACTGAAGTGGCACGGGATGCAGCACGAACACCTGCAGTGCCAGCCTGGAACTCAGGTGCAAACTCAACCCACAATGACACCGAGGCACTTACCTTCATGGACTTTGACATTACCGCGCATGCCGGCAAGCTGCAGGAAGGCAGCAACATGCTGGCCATCCACGGGCTTAACAGCGGCTCCAGCAGTAGTGACGCGCTGTGGCGCTGCGTGCTGGTCGGTTCTGCCGGTGCCAGCAACGGCCCATCCCCGGCTGCACAAATCTACTCCGGTCCATTGACTCTCAACACCTCGGTCGAAATCAAGGCCCGTGTCTTCGATGGTTCCAAATGGAGCCCGGTGAGTCAGGGACTGTTCATAATCAATGCAATACCCGCCTCATCATCAAATATTGTTGTCTCCGAATTTGACTACCACCCTGCCCAACCCTCTACCGCCGAGATCAACGCCGGTTACCCAGATCGCAGCAAGTTCGAGTATATAGAACTGCTTAATATTGACCCCACGCGCTCGGTAACACTTGAGGGATCACAGTTTACCAACGGCATCACCTTTACCTTTGATAATTCACTCCCTCCTCAGGCACTCGTCCTGCCACCTGGAGGCCATATCGTGATCGTTGACAATACCGATGCCTTCGCCTTCCGCCACAACACATCCGGCGCAATCGTGGCCGGCGCCTATAGCGGATCCTTGAGCAATGATGGCGAACAGCTCATCCTGGTCAATGCCTCCGGTAATGTCATCAAGGATTTCACCTATAACGATGTCAACCCGTGGCCGATAACCGCTGATGGTGACGGCTTTTCACTTGTGTTGGTGAACCCCGCCGACAACCCGGACCACAATGACCCGCTTAACTGGCGCGCCAGCGTAAAGATCGGGGGCACGCCGGGAGGCAGTGGCAGCGATGGTCAACCCTTTACAGGCAATCCCGATGACGACGAGGATCATGACGGCCAGAGCGCCTTCCTGGAATACGGGCTGGGCACCGATGATAATGACGCAACGTCCCGGTCATCTCCAGGTGCAACCGTGGAACTGTTAAGCATCGGAGGTGTGTCCGATGACTATATCGTTTTCGAGTTCCGGCAAAATCCCGCCGCGATTGGTATTAATTACTCGATTGAATCCGCCGCTGAACTCAGCGCCTGGCAAGACGCAACGGCAAACTTCGTCTACCTGTCCACAACTGAAAACAACGATGGCAGCACGACCGTCCGCTACCGTTCTGCGACACCGTTCTCGCCTGCAACACGAAAATTTTACCGCCTTGCAATATCGGGTTAATCCACAATTCCCCTAAATCTCCAGGTCAAAAGCAAGTTTGTTGACTTCTTTCAGGAGGTAACCCAGTGCATTGGTAAGTATTTTGGAATTCTTTCTTCCCGGTAAATCCCCATCTTTCACCATATCCCGGCCGAAAGAATTGTTGATCCCGCGTGCTGACCTTGTTGAGGCATTCATATATGCGCGCAACCTCTCCGAACGAACCGGCGACACCTGTTCAGCAAGACCTATCAACCCGACGCCAAGCACTTTCACCTTACCGTTAAGTCCTACATATGCACCGGCGGCAATATTGGCAATCCCCGCAACATTGTGTGCCAGGTCAATATAGCCGAGACCACTGAAGGTTGCCTGTCTATCAGGTTCTCCCTCCGCTACCTTGGCGCCTTCCGGTTTGCGGAGATCAGGATGTCTTCCGGCAAACAGAGCAATGCCGGTGAAAATTTTTCCAAGGGCAACATCGGTCGGCAATTTCTCAAAACGAGTCCTGTAATTCTCCGGAATATCCGCTTTCCATTCAGCGAGCTGCTCAGCAAGCTGACGAATTAAAACGTCGCCGCAACTGACCAGAAAGGCCCCCCTCCGGTCGGCATATTTTGTCTTGTCTATATCGTAGTCAATGTGCGCACGCTTACCGCGGGTAATGCTCCCAGTAATCTCCCCCCAAAGGAGAAACTCAATCACATAGTAGCCTGTAGCAATATTACGATTACCACCCCTGCCGTTGAATCCAACAAGGGAATCCGGGCTCAGGTCGGGGAACTCATCAGGATCACAAATAATTCCAGACTCCGGGTTGCCATCAACATAATCGATATAGCCCGGCCTGATCGGCCAGCTGTCCATTACTGCTGCCTGGCTGCCATAGGAAAACAGCGGTTCAGTTTGCAGGTAGGGCAGCCGGGCCTGAATCCAGCTCAGCTTCGCGGCGACATGATTATCCGCTGTTGGCTCGGCAACCAGAATCTTGATTTTCTTGCGCAACTCAATCGCACCGACAAGCGCGCTCATGTAGGTAGCCTCGACAATCTGCGCGTAGGTTTTAACGGCCATGCGCTTTGCCTGGTCAAGATCTTTCGGCTCAGGTGCCTTGAGGGCCTGCTCTCCGCCGGAGGCCGCATTGCCCTCCTCCCCGGAAAGCCGGGAGGAAACAAGGCCCAGTGCCGTCACAAACAAACCCAGAAAAACCGGAATATAGTGAACTTTCATCTTTCAGCGATAACACTATCCCGAGGATTGCGCCTGCGCATCCCTGAATTTTTGATATCATCATGCCCCGATTTAGCTTGTTCTGCACAATATGTACAACGCTGGTGACAGCTATAGCGTGCTCCGGGAAGCGCCAGCCCGCGGCAAGCGGTAATGTGCAGTCAACAGAATGGCTTGAGCTCTTCGACGGCAAATCACTGGCAGGATGGCACAGGCTCAAATTCGATGACTCCGGAGGCCGGATAGAAGTAAGTGAAGGGAAGCTCCTTTTCACCCGCGGTGATCCGTTAACCGCAATGGTTATTGCCGACAGCACCTTCACGCCACCGGCCGGGGAATATGAAATCATCGTACGGGCGCGCAAGATAGATGGCCGCGATTTTTTCTGTGCACTTACTTTCCCGGTACCGGAGAAATCCGCCTGCTGCACCTTTATCGCCGGCGGTTGGGGCGGGGAAGTCACCGGTCTCTCAAATGTCGGCAATCTCGATGCCAACCGAAACACGACGCGCAGCGTACTGCATTATGAGGCTGGTAAATGGTATGACCTGCGCATTGAGATCAGGCGCGGACGAATTCGCTGCTGGGTGGATGAGCGTATCGTTGTTAACACCCTGATCGCAGATCAAATTATCTCCATGCGCCCGGGAGCAATAGAACAGTGCCAGCCGCTGGGCATAGCCAGTTTTGCCACGACAGCTGAATTTAAGTCCCTGCGACTGCGCGCACTGCCACCGGAAAACCAGGACTGACAGTGTGTTTTGCACTGTGGACAGGTCTGCGCTAACTGTTTCTTCATGGGCAGCAGTAAAAGGACATCAACGCGCCAAGGCCTGCGTCATATTATATTCGAACACAGTACCCGGCGCTCAAAGGCCTTCGATATCATTCTGCTGATCCTGATCGGCCTCGCCGTAGTGGCGACCATGCTGGAAAGTGTCGAGCCTGTAAGTCGCAAGCACGGGGAAGCATTACGCACAGCGGAATGGATATTCACCGTCCTGTTCATGCTTGAATACAGTGCCAGGTTATACTGTTCAAAATCCCCACTGAAATATGCCCTGAGTCCCTTCGGTATCATTGATCTTCTTGCATGGATCCCTCTGTGGCTAACCCTGCTTATAGACCACGATGCGGCACACTACCTGACTGTTGTCAGGATACTGAGAATGCTGCGTGCTTTCAGGATCTTTAAAATGATGCCGCTGATCGGTGCAGGGGATCGCCTGATGGAAGCACTGCGAAAAAGCCTGCCAAAAATCCTCGTCTTCATGTTCTTTATAGTCACCCTGGTGACCATTCTCGGCTCACTGATGTATATCATTGAGGGCACCCAAAACCAAAACTTCAGCAGTATTCCCACCAGTGTCTACTGGGCAATCATCACCATCACCACTGTCGGCTTTGGCGATATTACTCCCATTACACCACTGGGAAAAATCATCACCAGCATGATGATGCTGATCGGTTACGCCATTATTGCTGTGCCGACAGGAATCGTAATCAGCACCATGAGAGACAGCCCCGCGGCCAACCCTCCGGCAAGTGGCAGGGCCTGCCCGGAATGCGGACGTGATGGGCATCGTGATAATGCCAGGCACTGCTGGCACTGTGGAGGCAGGCTTGAGGAGAATTCTGCCAGTGAAAATCCCTGAAACCTCAGAGCGTTTTCAGGTAGGTATAAAGATCGGCAAGTTGCAGGAGATCAAGGCCTGTTAGCAGGCCTTTGGGCATCAGTGATCCCGCCCAGTCATCTTGTGTGGCAATATCTCTTTCATCAAGCCTCACTGTAGTAGCTGTCCCGGTGCGGATAATCACCCCGTCAGCCGAGGTAAAGGCAATTCGCCCGATGTGTCTGCTGCCATCCTTCATGGTAAATACGCTCACACGATACGCGGGTGGCACATCCGCATCCGGCATGGCTATCGCCATGAACAGGTCAAGCGGGGAAAAGCGTTTGGCGACGCCGGAAAGATCCGGACCAAGGGCGTTTGCTGACTGGTGACATGCGGCACAGGCACGCAAAGCGAAAAGCTCCCTGCCGCGTGCAGGATCTCCGGCAGACCAATCCACTTTCCGGAAAACTGCCGGCCAATCAGTTTGTTGCCGCCCCTTGCCAATGCCAACGGCAAGGACAACCTCAGGATGCTCCGCTGTCAACCATCGCTCAGCCGCCGCACGGTCGGTAAATTCCTGCCCTGCAACACGACCAATCAGCGGCAGGCTGACATCTTTCACGGCAGACCCGAACAGGGCAATCAGGTGCTCGGCATCGGCTTTTGGGGCCAATTTCCCCAGGCCTTGCAGGGCAATCGTGCTCACCTCAGCACGCGGTGAAGTGCTCGCACTTAACAGCAGGTGCCGGTCAATCTCCTGGGGAGCACGAGCCAATAATCTTACGCACTCATCACGTAACCCTGGTTGCCCGGCAAGGCGCCGCAGGACAGGGGCAGAATCACGCGCGTCCATATCGGCAAACAAGCCGATTACATCCTGCAACCAGCCCGCTTCAGGCATTGATTTGACTGCGGTAAAAAATATCCCGGCGGCGCGGCTCAGGAAAGGCTCAGGGAAGGCCGCGGCAATCCCCGCATGATTCGGCCGGGCCAACTCTGCCCGGCGACACAATACCTCGTAGATCGGAGCCCGCTCCGCAATGCGGGCAATCACCTCATTCAGCCTGTCGATGTAGGTCTGCTTCGAGCGCATCTGCATGCCTCCGGTTTTCCTGTCGAGTGCCAGGATAGCATCCGCAACACGCACAATTTCTTCATCGTTCAGCGGTGACTCGATGCACGCCAGGCAACAAAGGTAATGGAAGTCATCCTGCGGTGGCGTGTCTCCGGTAATGGCATTAAGCATACGGCCTGCAGTAATAGGGTGGGGATCGCGCAACATCGACGAGAGCCGGGCTGCCTCGCGCCTTTCGTCCGGGTCAAGCGCATGTAGAAGAGCACGCGGTGAGTTGCGGCAAAGCCCCAGCAACTCAGCATGCTCCAGCCCGAAAATTTCACTGCTCGACAATTCATAACCGGCAAAGGCCTCCCTGCTTGGCTTGCTGAGGTTCCAATCACCGAGGGCCCGCATCAGTAGGCGCAGGAATGTCATGCGCTGCTCGAGCGGCTCTTTGAGGACCATCCTGTCCAGTTCCCCGGCAACGAACTGCACAGCCTCAGCATTAAACCCATCAACAATGACACCGTGATCCTGCAGGATACCAAGTGCACCGCGTGGCACCGGAAGTGCCTCCTTAAGGCCGTCATGAACCATTTCGCCAACCGGGATCGGTCGCGATCCTGGAAGCGGATTCTTCGCCCGGACATGATATACTGACCCGGTTGTGCCACGACCGCCAACCGAGATAAAGATGGATCCGTCCGGGGCTAATTCAATGTCTGTGGGAGCGAACCCGGTGGTTCCGGTGGCCTCGATGAAGATTTCCGCGGCGGGAACGCTTAATTCCTCAAGGCCCGCATCAGGACGCGTAAAGTAAACCCTGCCAAAGGTCCAGTCACAGTAAAACACAGCATCTCTATACTCAGGCGGAAAAGCAGTATGCCTGTAAACAGCAACGCCCGTTGGCGATCCGCGCCCGACATTGACCAGGGGTTTCACGCTATCAAGATAATAATCAGGGCGTTTCCAGCCACGCTTCCAGCCCGGTAACCGCCAACCATGGTGCGCCCCCGCCTGCACACGGTATAAGCGCGTCGGCGCATACCAAGGCAACAGGAACTCCCGTTCGCAATCGCTGTCATAGGTGTAAATCTCCCCGTTGCTGTCGAAATCAAAATCATAGGGATTCCGGAAACCGTGACAAAGAATCACCGGATCTTTCAATTCCGCGGAATAGCGCACCAGCGCACCACCTTCAATCCATCCGGATCGTCCACCGGCAATATCCGCGTGGCCCCGAAAATTCGCATCATTGCCGCCGATCAGGTAAACCCTTCCCTGCGCATCCTTGCGAATCGCGTGCAGACCGTGTTCCCCGCCGCGAAATTGAGCAATGCGTTCCGGCTTTGGATCAAATATCCCATCCCCATCTAGATCACGATAGCGATTAAAACTTCCGCCTTCGCTGGTCAACAGGGTTGTCCGGCCGACAAACAACATGCCCATCGCACCTGCCCTTGACTCCGCAATCATGACATCGCCATCCGCACGCCCGTCGCCATTTTTATCAGTCAGGCGCTTGATGTATCCGCGCGAGGAAATAATCACCTCCCCGGAAGGAGCAATCGTCATCGAATACACATCCGGCGCCAGCGCCTGATCTGCAAAAAGCGAAATCTCAAAGCCCGGGGCAATGCGCAATCCCAGTTGGGGAATATCATCAAGCTCCCCGCAAGCGGTTGCCGCGGTAAGCAGGGCAACCATGATCATTGGATACCACATCGATTGAAAGGCTAGCGCATACAGCCATAGGGTCGAGGCTCAATGCAGGTGCATGCCAATCAGGCACGGAAGACAATTCAATGGTTCACGCCAACCAGGGCTCGGAGGCCACTGCTCCCTTCGCCTTTTTGTGCCCGCCACCCATGAGCGCCTGCCAGGCGCAGATCATGCGCAAAATTTCTCCGGTCCTCTTTTCTCCACTGGCAGTGCCCACGAGGATACGCGCCAGGACTTTGTCATGTGCCGCAATCTCCTCGGCAAGCCGGCGCAATTTTTCATCTTCAGGGGCGTCCTCCGGATAAATCCACTCTGCAGGATCATCCTCAGGAGCAAGATTCTCGTCGCTCAATATCTTAAACGCCTCGATTTTATATTCTTCATCTGGTAAATCGTAACGGAAATTGGGCATTGTGTGGTTTATGCAGGTGTGTGGTTTAAGTGATGATGGCTAATTTTCTTTTTCTTCGCCGGGTGGCGCAGGTTGTTGCAGGAAAGGCGAACCTTTCTCGACGTATCCCCTGATGGCATCAATAAGCAGATGGTTAGCCGTCTCGGCCGCATTTTTCCCAAACATCCCTGTTTCGGTCATACGCTCGAGATGCTCCCGCACCGTCTCCGTCACTGACACCGTCAGTTGCACAGAGGAAATTGCATTTTTTTGCCTTGGCATCCAGATTTAAATTCGTTAAAAATGGCATTCTTTCTATCATTTGCAAATTTTTATTTTGAGAATTATAGCAATTCTGATTTAATAAATAATTCTGGGGCTAAAATGTATAATTTTGAGATCTTCTGAATCCCTAATCCGGATACTGGTACGAATTACGAATTTGCGGGCCCTCTGATAAGCGGCAAAACAGCTATTGAATTTCTGTATTGCACCCCCCTGTTTTCGGCAAAAGCGCTGCGGCAGGCTGCGATTGCACCCCACAACCTCATCGACATTACCCGACAGATGCATTCCGGCTCACAGCAGCAAGCCGCCCGGCAACAAACACGTCCGCTGTAACATGCGCAGCAAAGCCTGTAAAGTTAAGGCGCTGCTTCGGAAGAAAAACCCCTTTAGCCACTACGCTTATGCGCCCCGCGCGGTAGTCACTGCCCCTGGCACCCTGCGGTATCCAAAATCACCGCGTTGCTTAAAAATCATACTTGTCGTCGGGATTATCAAGGTTGTCATAGCGATTTGCCTTGGCATCCGTCTCAAGAACAAGCTTGGCATCAGGCAGCGCCTTGCGCAATTTGCTCAGTCCCTCCGAGGTAATCTTGGTTTTCCATGTATACAGGGACTTGAGCCTGCGGTGTTTAGCCAGCATGGGAAGCACTGCATCGCTGACCCCTGTGCCGTATAAATTGAGATACTCCAGTGAACGCAAGCCGGAAAGGTGTGCAATGCCCTTGTCCGTAATCTGCGTGCGGCTCAGGTTCAGGTGGGTCAACCGGGCAAGCTTGCCGATGTGCTTGAGCCCCTCGTCAGTCACCTTGGTGCGACTGAGGTCTACCTCAACCACATTCGGGGCAATGTGCAGAATCTGCTCAATCTCCTTGTCAGTTGTCTTGTGATAAGTGGAAATCCACTCTACCACAAGGTGCTGCGGAAGATTCACCGCAAGCTGGCTGATCGTTGCACCGAGCCCCTCAAGGTGAGCAACTCCATCGGCATTGGGTTCCCTTAGGGGCATCGCCATCACCTTGGCAACATCCAGATCGGCCGCAATCTTGCCAACTCCTCCTCCGCTCCCTGAACCGAACCTGGCGCCATCATCAATCCACTTCTTGATCAGCGCAATTTCCTTGGCTGACAGAGGACCGCCATCATCAGCCGGGGGCATCAGCTCATCATCGGTCTTTGGCAGTGAAACGCGAATAAACAGGTCACTGCCAGAGGCATCCCCGGGATCAATCACTCCTCCTGAACGAATCCCCCCGGCCGTGTCAAGCGCCAGCCCGGCCTTGGGCTTCTTGTCACTCTCCCTCTTTTTCGCAGTGTGACACTCATTGCATTTCGACGACAGGATCGGTGCTATCTGCTTCTTGTAGTCAACGCTCTGGCCTGATACGGCGGACACCGCAAGGAATACCATAACCGGACAAAAAAACCTGAAACTCATCAGAGACATGTGTATGTACAAAAAAGAGGGGCACGACATAACGTGCCCCTCCGTTATAATCAAGTTTATGCGAAAACCTCTTTAACGGGCTTGGCCTCGTCACCAATTGTAAAGGGCCGCCCTGAAGGTGATGTCACGACCCGCTCGGTGGGCAGCCCAAGGGCATGCCCGATAGTGGCATTGAACATTCCAGGGGTCACGATCCCCTCCGTAACGGTATGCGCTTTGCGGTCGGTTTCGCCGTATACAAAGCCACCTTTTACACCGCCGCCTGCCATCAGGGAACTGAAAGCCCGCGGGAAATGGTCACGGCCGGTATTCTCGTTAATATCCGGCGTGCGACCGAACTCGGTGCCCAGCGCAACCAGGGTGCTGTCAAGTAAACCGCGACGCTCAAGGTCGGAAATCAGGCCGGCAAGCGCCTGGTCCAGGATCTGGCAGCGAGCCTCAACAGAGACAAAGTTATCGTTATGGGTATCCCAGCCGCCGAGATTGACCTCGACAAAGCGCACCTGATGCTCAACAAGGCGACGGGCAAGCAGGCAACCCTGCCCAAAACCATTCTGCCCATACAGGTCACGCACATTGTTGTCCTCGTGCTTGATATCAAAGGCTTTCAGGTCCTCACTGGTCATTAGGTTGATCGCCTCATCGTAGAGGCCGTGGTAGGTCTTGACCTGCTTCTGCTTGAAGCGCCCGTGGAAACTTAAATTCATCTTGTCAGCCAGTGAAAGCCGACGATCGAACTCCTCCTTGCTGACAGAGTGGGCGCGCTTTGAATCCTTCAAGCCCGAATTGGCATTGCCAAGGGGAACCCCGCCATACCTGGCTCCCATGAAGCCCCCGGTGGCGTTTTCCGATGAGCCACCAATGGCGACAAAGCCGGGAATGGTCGTGTTGCGGCGACCCGAAAGGCGCATTACCCACGCGCCAAGTGCCGGGTGGACAATCGTCCCGCGCGGTGCATAACTGCGGTGAAGGAGATATTGTCCCTGCTCATGAGCACCCTGATTGCTGCGCATGCCGCGGAATAGCGTGATATGCCTCATCATTGCGGCAGTCTTCGGCAGGAAACCGGAAATCTGCACGCCTTCCGCACTGGTATCAATCACCGGTGTGGGACCCTGCACATCCTTGTTCTCGGGCTTGGGATCAAAAGTATCAAGATGACTCATTCCTCCTGACATATTCAGGAAAATCACGCTCTTGGCAGCACGCGGGCGCATTGGCGGCGCGGCACCGAAAGTGTCACTGGTCGCCACAGTAGCACCAAGCATCGGCAGGACACTGACACCGAGATAACTGTGTGCAGCACCAATCATGAATTGTCGGCGGCTCACTTCGTCGCCTTTACTGAATAAGCTGTTCTCTGACATCTGTTTAATGGGTTTGGGTATTTTATTGTATTGTTGAAGTAGCTGGAAACTGGACAGGAAGTAACTTGATTCAGGCCTTACTGGACAAACATGAATTCAGCGGTGGAAATCAATGCCGACACCGCATTGCGGGCTGCCGAGCCACGATCCATCTTAAACTCATTGAGGAACAACTCCTTTTCGTCTTCCGACGGCATGCGCGAGAGGACACTCAGGAAAATCCGGTCAATTTTCTCCCCGTCCGTTTTACCGGCATTGACAACCTTGAACAACTTCGCGCCACTGTTACTGGTAATGTTCTTCTCAACATGGCCGTTGAGAATAGACAATACCTGGGTCACATCCGAGTCAGTGCTGGAATTTTCAATCACCTCGCGATCCGATTGTCCAAACTGACGCAGGAAATGCCCATTTGCCATCGGCGAGCTGAGCTCGGAGGCCCGCATCTCCTGGCCATACTTCTTTGAAGCATTCTGGGCCATCATCATCATCTTCATCTTCTCCCCGCCGCCACCGCCGCCGCCTTTGTCATTCTTGATTTGCTTGTAAAGGTTCTCGGCGTATTTCCAAACAGCTGCGGGACTCTCGATTGCCATCACGTCATTATAAAGATTCTGCATTGACTTCTTGCCCACCAATACCGGCCGGTTACGGAACATGATCGCGCCACCGTCATAACCATTGCCCTTACGGACATCAGGCTTATCAACTTTCAAAGTAAGCAGTGAATCCCAGATCTGCTCGGCACTGAACCGCTTGAGCTGGCGACCGTTGAAATTATAAGGCGAGCGCGCCGGATGCTGCACCGGACTGGGCGCGAGCTGGAATGTATAGGTGTAAAAAAGAACCTTCTGGAACGCTTTCAGGTCATAATTGAGATCAACCAGTAATTCCTCAAGGTAAGCCATAAGTGCCGGGTTTGACGGGGTGGCACCGGCACTGAAATTGTCCAGCGGCTCAAACAAGCCGGTTCCCATCACGCGCTTCCACATGCGGTTGGCGATGACCTTGGTAAAGCGCGGGTTCTGCGGGCTTACTACCCAGTCAGCAAATTCCTGCCGGGCTTCACCCGCATCCTTGGACTTTGACTTGAGGCTTACCCGAACCGATTTGCCGAAACCTGCCAGTGACTTTGCACCAACACGCTCCCCCGGCTTACCATCACGATATTTGTAGTCCTTCGGCAAATGAATGCTGCCATCACCCGCATCCGCCACAGAGAAATCAAAGACCGCGTAACGGATCAGGCGGGAAACATCACGCAACCCGCGATCCATGTCCTTCTCATCCTCCTTGTCTGAGAGGTAACTTGAAAACGAGGACCTTGTCCCTATTTTCATCCCCGATGTGAAAGCGGCCATCTCGTAGAATTCCATCTGCTTCCACGAATCGAATGGGTGATTATGGCACTGCGCACACTCAATGCGGGTGCCAAGGAAAATACGGGTGGTGTTCGCCATGTTGTCCTTCAGCATCCCCTTGTCACGCATGTAGTAACCCACCGCACCGTTCTGATAGCCTCCGCCGGCAGCGGCTACCAACTCGTGAACTATCTTGTTGTAGGGCTTGTCTTCAGCAATTGCGTCCTTGATCCACTTGATATAGGGCGCGCCTGAGGTGTTCTGAAAAGTATCAGTGGCGCGCAGCAGGTCAGCCCACCAGTTGAACATGTGCATATTGTAGCCGTAGGAACCAAGCAGCGTGTCAACCAGGTCCACGCGCTTGCCAGGTTCTTCGCTGTCGAGAAATGCAACAGCTTCCTCATAGCTCGGGATTCGGCCGATTGCCGTAAGGTAACTGCGGCGCAGGAATTCAGCATCCGTGGATTTCGGAAGGGGACGGACTTGCTTCCTCCTGAATTCAGCCCCAACGAGTTTATCGACCTTCCTGGCCGCTGCCTGTTGGAATTCCTTCGACTGGTTCGGCAATACTGCACCAGGGCGGAGACCCAGCTGGGCACGAACACTGCCGACACTGGAAAAAACAAAAACAATCGCCACTATGTTGAGGATGCATCGCTGCTTCATGGTTGGAAGTATACCTTATTTCAAGTATTCTGGACAACAGAAAAGCAGAAAAGGTTGATTATGCCCATCAGGCAGCCTGGGGCTCGCAATTGCCTTGATTTCAAGAGGTTAATAAGAAAAAAAATGCTTTGATACCTGTATTTTTAGTCTTTCCGGCATTCATCCCCTGGATCTCATTCTGTTAATAACGCTCAATCATTTGCATTACTCCTGGTTTATTTTTTTTGTAATATCCGCGTGGCAAATGCCTGTGGTGGCACAAATTCGCCGGATTGTGCTGATTGCATCTTTTTTACAGCCTCCATTGCAGAAGCAATACCCCCCTCACTTCCTGAGCCGCGGAAACGGGAATTTCCAGCCACCGTCACCTGCCACGCGGATATCACGCCCCTGGAAGCCAGCCCACGCACACATGGAAAACAACAACGCAAATGCCAGCAGGCCAAGGACAGGTTCAATGTGCAGGCCACGCATGGCATTGGCCTGAAAATAGGTAAGCGGAGAAAACCTGGCCGCTGTCTCCAGTTGCACAATTGCCTTGGCCAGGTTGGTGATGATCTCTCCGGCCAAGACAACAAACCCGGTAGTCATCGCGGCAGTCACCCTGGAGGGCATCACCATGCTCAAGGCCAGTGCCAAAGTCGTAAAAAATAAACTCACTGCCAGCACCGAGGTATAGGGGAGCAGGATCTGGCCGGGTGGAAAATCAAGGGACCCGGCACGTAAAACCCCGCACCACAACCCGATCCACCCCAGGCCCACAATGCCAACCAGTGCGCAACCCAGCGCCACTAATCTTCCAAAGAAAAATGATGCCCGCCCTGCCGGGTGGGCAAGCAGGAAATCAAGGATGCCGCGCTCCTCATCAGATGCCAGCATTCCACTGCCGGCCACGGCACCAAAAATGCCCAGGATAATCGGCAGGAAAGCAAAATAACGCAAAGCTATGAACCCCTCGGGAGTAAAAATATCCTCAGCGTCCTCACCCCCGATAAAGCTTTTTACCAGCGGTTTAAGCCCCTCGATAACCGGCCGGAGTTGACGCTCATTCTCAGCGACAAGATCATAAAAAGGGGCAGTAATCAGCCCCAGCAACAACAGTGGAATGCCCCAGCCGAGAACTGTCCAGCGTAGACGCCACGCTGAGAACCTGAAAATCGTCCAGAACGAAGCCATTACCACTTAACGCTGTCCCGCCTTTCCCCGTTGCCTCTCATAATGCGCATGAAATGCCTCCTCAAGGCCGCATCGCCGCGTCTCCAGATATTCTACCGGGTATTGCGCCAACAATTTCACCAGCGTGTCCATCGTGCCGTTGACCGCCAGTTCCAGCACCCGCTCGCCATCTTCACAATTGATCAGCTCCACGCCGGGCAGGGCAGCAAACTGCGCCACGTCAATGTTGACCGGATGCGCAAGCACCACCCGCACCTGAATCGTGCCCCGCGCCGACAACTCCGAGGTGGCAGCCACCTCGACAATCCTGCCGTTGCGGATAATCGCCACCCGCCCGGCGACGGATTGCACCTCCGTGAGCACGTGTGAGGAGAAAAAAACCGTGGCCCCGCCATGCTGCGCCTCGCGCACCAAATCCATCACCGTCTGTTGAACCAGGGGATCAAGGCCGCTTGTGGGCTCATCAAGCAACAACAATTCCGGTTCATGCATGAAGGCAGCGACGATGCCAATCTTCTGCTTGTTGCCCTTGGAGAGATTCTTGATCTTTGCCACCGGATTTAATTCCAGGCGCTCGGACAATTGATCTGCCCGCCGGCGGCAAGCTGAACCGCCTCCGCGAAGTTGCCGGAAAAACCCCAGTGCTGTATTGACCGTGATATTCTCGTCGAAGCGAAGTTCCCCCGGCAGGTATCCGCAACGCTCACGCACAGCAACCGGCTGCTGCTGCGGATTGCGTCCCACTACCCGCAGTAATCCCGAGGATGGCCGGATTAAGTCCAGCATGCAGCGGATGGCTGTCGTTTTCCCGGCACCATTGGGACCAAGAAACCCGAAGATTTCCCCGCGCTGTACCTCAAAACCAATGCCGCGCAATGCCCGGAACCCACCATAGGATTTAGTGAGGTTCTCAACCCGGATGACCGCTTGGCAATCTTTACTCATCTTGAAATTTCATGCGCCCCGGGTCAACCCAGAAGCGCACCGGTAAACCCTCAGCGATATCATCAAGGCGCGGTGCCAGGATTTCAACAACATGCGGATCCTGAAAATGCTCAGGCTTGGTTTCCGGGTGCGGCCAGTAAATATAAGCCTGCACCGGTTCCCCTTCAACGGCCGCAATCCTTATGTCAAAGAATGAAAAATCCTCTGCGGGGCAACCCGGGTGCCACTTTACATCCCGGAATGTAGACAGGGCCTGCTGCGGGCGCGGCACAAGCGGTGCTACCGAAACATTAAGCGTACCGTGGTAAAGGCCATCCAGGTCAAGGCCAAGCCGGGCAAATACCGGCAACTGAAGGGCAAGCGTGCCGGCGGGAAACCGGGGGTCGGCGGCGGCACCGGATGCCACACCGTGACCACTAACCACAATGCCATTAATCCACATGAAATCCCGAATATTGACTGCCCAACTCCTGCCGGGATATCTCTTTAGAGGGCAAGCACTCAGAGGTCAACCTCATACCTTTCCAATCCCTGAAAACAGCGATATTACCCCGGGAAAAAATCCTGTTCTTTACCTTCATCCTGATCGATCATTTGCCCCATGTCTGAACACCGGGCAACACTTACCTGGCAACGCAATGGCAGGGAATTCACCTACAAGGCTTTCCCGCGGGCGCATCAGTGGGACTTTGGCAACGGCCAGGTCATGGATGCCTCGGCAGCACCTGATTTCCTGGGCGACAGGGAATTAACCGATCCCGAGCAGGCCTATGTCGCCTCGCTTGCCAGTTGTCATGCATTGACCTTCCTTGCAATCTGCTCCCTGCAGGGAATAACGGTCGAGAGCTACACCGACCAGGCTGTCGGCTTCCTTGAGAAGGCAGAAGACGGCAAACCGTGGCTGGCACGCGTGGAACTACGGCCGATAGTCACTTTCAGCAACGACACCATGGTCGATAACGACATGCTCAAGGATCTACATCACAAGGCACATCTTGAATGCTTTCTTGCAAGGTCAGTTAAAACCAAAATTACAATCATTGATTGAAATCCGGTAATCACACGGAGCGCAAAGGCTCGATACAGAAGCTGCCGGGACACAAAGAATGAAATTGGGAACTATCGCGATATCTGCGCTGCTTTTTGTCACAGGTTTTATCCCTGCGCAGCAACCGGATAATCTCCCCGGGCACCAACAGGCAAATGCCATTGACGCCAAGGCCTTGAAGGAAGAAATTAAAGCCATGCGCGTGCAAGACGTGGCGTGGCGCAAGATCAACTGGAAAACCTGCCTGCTCGATGGCATACGGGCCTCACGCAAGCAGAACAAGCCAATGATCCTGTGGATCTTCATCGACCTCCCAGTCGATGACAAGCGATGTTGAGTATTTGCCGGCGCCGCCCGTGAGGCGGTATTTTCCAGGCCCGAGGTCGTAGCCCGCATCAATAAGGATTTCATTCCCGTTGCGCTTAAGGCCGCCGCCGTCCAGAAACCTCCTGCGGGAAGCGAGGGGGAAATCTACCGCGAGCTTCTGCGGACCCAGCCTGCCCCGCAAGGCATCTGCACGATGAACTCTGCCGGCAAGGTCATTGCCTGGGTGCTGTCTTTTGATGACAATGAAAGCGTGCTTAAATTCCTGGCACATGCAAAGAAACGCTTTGCTGATAATCCCGGTTCCGGCTTGGCTGCAGAACGCTACAGGCGATTCCCGAGCCTTAAACGTCCGGATTCCCCCGACAACGGGATAGTATTGCAAATTCCCAAGAAACACCGCCCCGGTGATCACTGCCCGGGTGACCTGCGCATTTCGAGGGATTCACTCGCAGGAAAAATCGTTGGCCGAGCTTTCGGCAAGGACGGCCAGCCACTCTCGGAGATACGGAGCCAGGACAACTACGTCGAGGACATTATCGAGATTACAAGGAGCATGCAGGAACAGCTGCTCACAGCTTCGGGTAAGGCTATTGGTCGTTTCCTAATTCCGCAGGCACTGGCGCGGGAGTTCGTAGGCAACGCCTACCTTGGAATGCTCGACGTGAACCCGCTCGGCGGTGACCGGGTGCGGGCAGAGCTCCTCGAGGAATCCATCCAGCTCTGGGCACAAAAACATGATGACGGGCAATTGGTCATCTCGGGAAGCTCACGGGTAAGCTCCAAAAACCGGGAGGGGATAATCACCGATACCGGCCGTAAATGGACTCATCTTGTCGATCTCAAATGGCACGGCTTCATCGACCTGGACACTAAAGGCATTCGGGAAATTATCCTCACGGCCCATGGCAAGGAAAAACTCAATTGGGGTGGCCCCGGCAGCCGGGTAAGCCCGGATGCGACGAGAAACCCGGTCGCACATCTCCCCTCCGGCCACTCCCTGGATATCTCAAGTGCAGTGCGCTACGGAATCATCACCAAATGAATCACTCGCCTGCCCCCGGCTCTGCCCGCTCTCAAGATTAGTTCTGCCTTTCACTTACCCCTCCTGAGCTTATCATCGCTGGTTATGAAGCGAAAAATCAACATGCCCGATCTGCTTCTATACCTTGTATGCCTGTCTGCTTTTGGTTGTAACATGGGGCATCCGGTCAAGACAGATAAGAAGGTGTCGGAACCTGACTTGCTTGGATCGTGGACTTACCGAACAGAGATTAACATAACCTTAAATGAAAATAGGAATGGGACACAGTTATTTCAATCAAAGGTCTACCCCATAACATGGGAACTTACTGAAGATAATCACATCAAACTAAACTCCATACGTTATAAATTCGGACCTGAAGTTAAAATGGAAAACTTCCAATTCATCATATCCGATGATTACAGAGATCACTTCTATATTTTTGGCGGACCTGTCGATTTCGACAATTATGAGATATGGGAAAAGCAATCATGACCAGTCAGAGCACTCAATGTCGCTAGCGCGCCATCGAGTGTCTTCTACGTTATTCGCCGGAATCCCGCATTGCCCCAGCTGCGTGTAAAAACACCCGTACCGCGCTACATTTACAAAGCACTGCGCGAGGTCAACCACCCAAACCAATGGGATTTTAGATGCTTCCGCCACATTCCCGCAGTATAATTGGCATCCCGAAAAATGTTCCGCGGCTTTCTCCTTACTTCCCTGGTTATCACCCTGGCATTACCGGTAAGTGCCACCATCAGGCCCGGCCTGAAACCCATTGACCCCGACAAGTTAAGCGAATCCCAGCGCAAGCGGGCCTCGGAACTCTTTCAGCTACTTAAATCCCATCCGGACGATCACGTTAAGCGCACTGAGATTATCAGGAAAATCGCCGGCATTGGCCGTGCCAGCGCACAGAAAATGTTTGATATACTCGATCGTCAATTGAAACCGCTTTGGATAAATTACAGCACATCATTTGCCGCTGCCTCCAGGAAAGCAGCGGCGGCAAAATCCACCGGCTCTGCAAGGCAGGAAGTCTTGAAGCTTGAAAGGCAGGTTCGCGCACTGCGAACACTGGGAGACCGGCTCAGTAAAGATAATATTCAGCAAACCGGTGACCCCGCGCTGAAACGGCTTGAGGAACTGAAATTCCTCACGACCGGGGAAATCTTCAGTACCGATCCCGGGTTGACGGACAGGCGTACTGAAATTCTCGAGATTGGAAAACAGCGAACCCTGTGTATTGAGCAACTGCTGCTGCTTGAGTTTGAGGCTATGCCCTTTGGGATCGATAACATCAGGGCCTTTGAAGAGAACACTTCCAGAAGTGCTCTTGGTCTCCCGGGAGAGCATCTCGCCATACTGCGCTATAACGTCAGGCTCAGGGCAATTATTCCGGTCGAGGAAGCCGAGGCAATCCGCGACATGAACCGCTACCGCATGCTGATCGGGCTGTCACCCTGCGGGATCGATCCCAAGCTCTGCAAAGCAGCGCGGGATCATTCAAAAGACATGGTGCAAAAGGATTTTTTCTCCCACACTTCGCCGGTACCGGGCAAGAAGAGCCCATGGATTCGCGCTAAACTGCAGGGCACCACCGCGCATGCCGAGAATATCTACTCCGGAAACAAGAACGGCAAGGCCGCTAACAAGTCCTGGTGGTACAGCCCCGGTCATCACCGCAATATGCTAAATCCCGGAAGTCGCCGGGTCGGCATGGGTGTTCACGGTAAAAAATGGACCCAGATGTTCGGTAATTGACAAACGGCAGTTTGCTTTTTCAAAAAAAAACTAGCCAGGACTCTACCTGACTGGCTATCATTAACATATGAAATTGTGCAAATTCTTCTCCCTGACGATTCTTGGCTATGCATTGCACTTGGCAACAGCAAACGCCCAGTTCGATAACTTTGATGACGGCGACGACAACGGCTGGGCCCACCACGACCCGATAGGGTCAGTTGCCGGCTTTAACTGGGTGACATTCGACGCCTCTTCAAAGGCCTACAATATCAAAGCCGCCGGCCAGACTCTCAACCCCCAACTGGGACCATCACGCGGCGCAGGTTTCCGGCCAAATATCTACTCGGACTTCTGGGTCAGCGTAGATATAGTCAATTGGGATCCCTCGCAGCGTCAAGCTATCGGCGTCCTGGCAAGAATCCAGCCGAATCCCTCCCTCGGAAATGCACATGGCTACCTGCTGAGTTATCAGCCGCAGGAGAACGACATCCAGATTACCCGTATCGTCGGTGAACAGCCGGATGAGTCTATTGGTGAAGACCCGGTGCTTTCATCACAGCCGCAACCCGGCGAAGGACTGCGCCTGGTTTTCACCGGTACCGGCAACACCCTGACCGGACGTGCCTACAGCATCTCAGATCCCGATGTTATTCTAGCGGAATCTTCAGGTACTGATAACTCCTTCACTGAAGGAATATCAGGAGTCCTGGTCTTTGACTTCAGCCAAGCCGGGACTTCACCAATCGACGCAACCTTTGACAACTACGCCGCGGCCAAGGAGGAACCATACAAATTCGGCATCATCGGTGCCCGCATCGATGAGGGGGACGACGACAAGCTGCTGATTGATTTCCTCAGCAAGCCGGGAAAGTTCTACGCCATTGAGCAGAGCAATGACCTCGAGACTTTTCTTGAAATTGATGACGGCATTGAAGGCGCAACCGGTAGTGATCGCACCACTATTGCGGTGCCCTTTGTTGCAGGCTCCAAGATGTTCTTCCGCTTAAGGGAGCTGTAAAAACAGCTTCGTTGCGGAAGCTTGAAAGTTCCCGGCAAGGCCGATCTTACCGGCTGGAACCCTCGCCGGCATCATTTGCCGGCTTGGGGTCAGCGTCAGCGTCAG
>JAPYUT010000014.1:40069-43084 GCA_029940475.1 Verrucomicrobiales bacterium
GTCAGGGTCAGGGTCAGGGTCAATAAAATCAAAGGATCCCAGGACTTCATCGAAAGTCTCGCCCTTTCCGGTAAAGACATAAAGCCGGTCAAGATGCTCGAGGATGACTCGTTTGCTGACGCCCTCCGTGTCAGGTAAATTGGCATCAAAGTAATCAGCCTCCACCCCGCCGACATCCTCTTTAAGCTCACTGCCGGTAATCATGCCCTTTTGTAAACGGACCCGCCAGCCCGGGTCCCGGGTCATTAACTCGAACACGGTGAAGTCATTGCCCGGATATTGCAACTTGAGGACAATCCCCGGCATGTCGGCCCCCTCCCTGTCCTCCACCTTAAGGTTCAACAGGCTCGGGTAGCTGATGCTGAACTTGAGCGCCTCGTTGTAATACTCCCGGTTCCCCGGGATGGAATCCCGTGGATCACGCGGTTCGGGTGTCTCGCAGGAAGAAAAAATCCCGGCCGCAAGAACCGCGACACTCAGGCCCCTGCTAAAACTCATCTTCATCATCAAGTTTCCCTGCAGCCGCGATTTCCGCTTCATCGAGGTTACGAATACGGATATTGCGGTATTCACCTGTGGTTCGGAAAGTTGAGATCGCAAACGGAACCGACTCCTCAATCTCACCAAAGCGCATGCCTATCTTGCGTCCCTTTATGCCAATATTAACAATGCGGTCACCATCGACAAATCCCTGAAAGCGGTGATCACTGATGACCAGCCGGACCTTATACCATTGCCCCTCAACAAACTCCCTTGCCGTCATGGTCGAGTTGTCCATGGCATCCATGAAGTCAATGCTTGAAATACCGCATACCGAACCACCCCACCCGCCGAGCACAAAAGTCGCGTGTGTGTCCCTGTAAGGAAAGGTCAAGCAACAGAAGAAATCATCCCCCTCGACCCGGCGCGCCTCCATCTCCACCTCATAATTTAACTTGGGCAGCTTCTCCTTGTCATAGCCTGGACGCTTTACACCACTGAGAATTTCACCGCGCCCAATGCGCAGCGCCCCGGTTTGCCCGTCAACGGCGATCTCCCCGGTGCCGGCATAGTTGCACGCCTCCCAGCCCGCCATTGACTTGCCATCGAAAAGTACTGTGCCCTTCTCCCCGGCTTCCACGGGAAGCGCCTTGTCCCCCCTCTTACTGCAGGATATGAGGGAAAAAAACAGGACGGGCAGTAGAACAATAAATTGTTTCATTTCAGCGCTGCAGGATAACCCCGTCCCGCGGCCGGGGGAAGAGCAAACCCTAAACCCGGCCTTCGGCAAAAACTTCACCGATGACCTCCACCGTGCGGGCAATATCCTCCTCGGCATGCGCCATGCAGAGAAAGCCTGTCTCATAAGGGGATGGAGCAAAGAATATGCCCCGTTCAAGGCAGGCATGGAAGAAGCTCTTGAAGGCATCCCCCTGTGCGGCAGCCTTGGCGGAATCAAGGTCGAACACGGCATCGCCCGTAAAAAACAGGCAGAACATCGAGCCCACCCGGTGGAAGGTGTAATCGCGCCCCGCCTGTGCCATCACCCGCCTTATCCCGCTCTCAAAAGTCGCGCCAATTTCCTCAAGGCGCTGCCAGCCCCTGTGCTTTTCCATTTCCCGCAGTTGTGCCAGGCCTGCCGCCATGGCAAGCGGATTACCGGAAAGGGTCCCGGCCTGGTAGACCGGCCCGTCAGGCGCAAGTTGATCCATGATATCGGCACGGCCGCCGAAGGCTCCCACCGGCAAACCGCCGCCAATCACCTTACCCAGCGCAGTAAGGTCAGGCATAACCCCATAGAGTTGCTGGGCGCCTCCCCTGGCAACCCGGAACCCTGTCATCACCTCATCAAAAATCAGCAGCGCGCCATGCTTTTTGGTAATCTCGCGCAGGAATTCCAGGTAACCATCACGCGGGAAAAACAACCCGGCATTGGCGGGAATCGGCTCAAGGATAACCGCCGCTATATCCTCCTTGCCGGCGGCAAAAGCCTGCTCAACGCTTTCGGTATCGTTAAAGGGCAGGGCGATCGTCTCGGCGGCAAAGGCAGCCGGCACCCCGGCACTGTCAGGTTCACCATGGGTCAGCGCACCGCTGCCGGCGGCAACCAGCAGCGAGTCAACATGCCCGTGGTAGCAGCCTGCAAACTTGATTACCTTGTCGCGGCCGGTAAATCCACGCGCCAACCGGATCGCGGACATGGTTGCCTCAGTGCCACTGTTAACCATGCGAACCTTTTCAACGGAAGGAACCCAGTCAACAATCAACCTGGCCATCTCAATCTCAAATGGATTTGGCGTGCCAAAGCTAACGCCACGCTTCGCCGCCTCGGAAACTGCCTCTATAATAGGGATCGGTGCGTGCCCGAGAATCGCCGGCCCCCAGGTACCCACATAGTCAATTAATTCATTGCCGTCGACATCCCACAAGCGGCACCCCTTGGCCGCGCGCACGAAAAACGGTTCACCATCGACATTGCGAAAAGCGCGCACCGGCGAATTCACACCCCCGGGTATAATCTCGCAGGCACTCTGGTAAAGCTTGGAGGACAGGGAATTTCCGGGCATAAACTTAATATCAAGGTCGTCCTGCCCTTGTACATACGCAAGCCCGGGGCAAATGTTCAGGCACGTTGCATTTCAAGCCAAATTCCGGTAAACTCTATAAAGTCATGAAAATCAAGCCATCCCGGATCATCACCGCGTTTATTGCCGGCATGGTGGGCTTGACCTCATTCGCGCCCCGCACTGAAGCCGCAACCGGCCGCGGGAAAAGCTCTCTCAGCCGTGAACCTGGTGCCATTTACTTTGAGGATTTTACCGAAAAAAGGGTGGAACTGCTGGCTATCAGGCAAGATCCAATCTATGCCACTGCCCAGCGCAAGCGGGCCCTGGGGATGCTCAAGAAAGCCAGGAAAGTCATTGTCCTGGCGATGACCGAAAAGCAATATTTAATCCGCGGCATGGCCCTTCATGGACAGGTGAAGGGCTGGGTATTTCCCTCCTCGCTGGCCTCCCTTGACAAGGATTTCGTCGC
>JAPYUT010000014.1:43094-70454 GCA_029940475.1 Verrucomicrobiales bacterium
GCACTCTATGAACGACAGAAGATTGTTGAAGACCTGATCAAGAATCACCAGATCGCGCTCGGGATGACAACCGATGAGGTTGTTGCCTCGATGGGTAAGCCGGGACGCAAGCATTCAAGGCTCGACAAGGGCGGACGAAGTGATGTCTACGATTACGTGACCTACGAAAGGGTGCCGCAATACCAGACCCGACGCGATGCATATGGCAACCTGATCAGGCAGAAATACTATATTAAGGTGGAGAGTGGCAAGCTCGCCGTAACTTTCAAAAACGAGGTCGTGGAAAGCATCGAGGAAACGGAAGGCAACCCGCTTGGCGGTGGCGGGGCCAAGATCGTCCCGATCCCAATCGAGTTATTCTAGTAATTACCCGGACACCAGATCCACCCTGGGGTCTTTAGCCGGCATTGCCCGCGCCTGCTGTCGGCGGGAAAATGAATTTTTTTGTCACCGCTTTGAGAAAAGTGATATTATCCAGCAAATGATGCGCCCGGTTCTGCTCTTCACCTTCCTTGTCCATGCCATCCTCCCGCAGGTATCCGCCGGCGAGCTGCGCCTGCCCAATATCTTCGGGGAAGGCATGGTTCTCCAGCGTGACAAACCGGTGGCCGTCTGGGGCTGGGCAACTCCAGGTGCTAAGGTAAATGTCAAGTTTGCGGGCCAGAACAAATCCGCCACCACAGCCAAGGACGGCACCTGGTCCCTTAAGCTTGACCCGATGCACGCTGCCGCACAACCCCGCTCGCTCAGAGTATCCTCCGGGGAGGAAACTCTGAATATAGGTGACATCCTGATCGGGGAGGTCTGGGTCTGCGGGGGACAGAGCAACATGGAGTGGACCCTGCGCGGTTCGCGCGATGCCGACCTGGAACTGACCGCCGCAGATTTCCCCGCCATCCGCTTTATCCGCCTGCCAAAAATCGCTCGTATCAGTCCACAGGACGACTTCCCGGTCGAGAACCCGGTAAACCCGGTCGGCAACTGGCGCATTGCGGTCGGCGGAAATGTCGAGAACTTTACCGCCGTCGGTTATTACTTTGCCAGGCGCCTGCACCGCCAACTCAAGGTGCCCGTGGGTATTATTGACAACTCATGGGGTGGCACCCGCGCCCAGAACTGGTGCAGCAAGAAAACCCTGGCAACCATCCCGGAAATGGCTCCTGACCTAGAGAAATTCACCTCTTCCCACAAGGCCTGGATTGACGGTGGCGGCGAAAAGGGTGCTGAAAAACGACTGGCGCAAGCCACTGCGGAATGGGAAAAACAGCGCGTACAGGCAAAGGCAAAGGGCGAGCGTGAACCGCGCAGGCCGAACGCCAACAGTTACCGTGATCCAGCCAATAGCGGGCAACCCGGCGGCATGTTTAACGGTTCACTGATACCGGTAGCAAAGACAACCATCCGCGGAGCACTCTTCTACCAGGGGGAGAACAACTCCTTTAGCACCGCTTGGAAACCCTTTCACCGCACTTTTCCCGCAGTCATCGCCGACTGGCGCGAGGCGTTCAATGAACCCAACCTGCCCTTCGGGATTATCCAGATTGCAGGCTGGAGTAACCGCCGCTCGATGGCATACGACATGAACCACCACTGCAACATTGTCCGCGAGATCCAGGCTGATACCTGGCGGGACATCCAAAACACCGGGCTCATTGTCACCTACGACACCAATTCCAACGGCAGCATCCATCCCGGCCGCAAGCTGCCGGTCGGCGAGCGTGCCGCCCGCTGGGCACTCGCCGAAGTATACAGCGCAAAGCAGGCCGGATCCGACGAGCCCCTTGAGTGGCGCGGACCGCTCTTCGAGGCCGCCACTTTCGTGAACAACAAGGCTTTCGTCACTTTTCAAGGTGGCACTGATCGTGGCCTGCGACTCGACCAGGACGTCGATGTCGGCTTCGTCCTCGCCGGCAAAGACCGGGTATTTCATCACGCGCGCGCGCGTATCAGCCAGAGCAAGACGGATAAAAGACAGCAGGTCGAGCTCTGGTGCGATGAGGTCAGCGAGCCTGTGGCCGTGCGTTACGCCTTCTCGAACCTGCCGATGGGCGGCCTGATGAACGCCCGTGAACTTCCCGCCTATCCGTTCCGCTCGGATGACTGGCCGATGACCCCGCACCAGTCCACCGGCGCCTACCAGCGCCAGGCAAGGCAATGAATCCAAAGCTGCCTGCCTTTCTTTTACTGCAGTTGATCGGCTTCTGCGTGTTTGATGCGGCCGCCCAGGTGCGGCCGGTCTCCGGTATTCCGGTTCCCCAGCTGACAATCCTTGACACTGCAATGCAGGACATCATGCAGGCCAATGACATCGGCGCAGGCGTCCTCGCCGTCATGAAGGATGATACAGTGCTTTACCGCCGTGCCTTCGGCTGGCAGGACGAGGAACGCAACATTCCCTTGCGACCCGATTCCGTGATGCGCGTTGCCAGCGTCACCAAACCCTTTACCGCCGCGGCAATTCGCCACCTGGTATCAAGCAGTGCCATTTCCCTCGACAGCCAGGTCTTCAGTGGCCGCAACTCCGAGAGCGGTATCCTTGACTACAATGCTTTCGGTACCCGGGATATCAGGCTCACGGACATCACCGTCAATCACCTGCTGCAGCATCGGGGCGGATGGGACCGCGATGCGCCGGGAATACCCGATCACACCTATCAGGAACTGCAGATCGCCGATGAGATGGGAATCGCAAGCCCGCCGTCACGGGTCAACATCGTACGCTGGATCATGGGCCAACCCCTGCAGTTTGACCCGGGAACCGATACCGCCTATGCCAATATCGGCTTCCTTCTCCTCGGGCTCATCGTGGAGGAAACCTCCGGGGAAAACCTCTTTGATTATCTCCACGACAATGTATTGGCCCCCATTGGCATCACTCCAAGCCAAATCTTCTACGGTCGCAGCTTCAAAGTTGATCAGGATGCACGCGAACCCCATTACGACGCCGGCGGCAGCACTGCTGCCAATGTATTTTTCCCTGCTTCGAGTGACGACCCTTTTGTCGAGCGCCCTTATGGCAGCTGGAACCACCAGGCGCGGATCGGGCAGGGGGCCGTCGTCGCCGATCCCCTCGCAATCCTCGCCTATCTTTCCGCCCACCAGATCTCCGGCGGTAATATCGGGGGACCACGCCCGGCACCCGGCAACTGGAAGTGGAGCCATACCGGCTCTCTCCGGGGAACTGACTGCCTGGCGCGCCAAAGGGGTGACGGCATTAATTACACGGTCATCTTCAACAAGCGTCCACTGTCGGGAACCTCTTATGCGCTGCAGATGCGCGCCACCCTGGACGGGATTATTGAGTCCGGAACCATTGCCTCCTGGCCCACGGAAGACGTGCGCCTACAACAGGTACCGCTGCCGGGAATCGAGATCGACATTGATCCGGTCGCGATCCGCCTGCGCTCAACCGTCGGCAGGCATTACCGGTTGATGAAATCGACCAACCTCCACGACTGGAACCCTGCCGCGCCGCCGCTTATTGGCGATGATACCGAGCTTGCGTTTGTGATTCCCGCGGAAAGCGCAGACCTCATGTATTACCGGGTGGAAATCAGGCAATAGCCTGCCCTCGCCAAGGTAAAGGTATAAAGCCTCTATCGGGCAATGGTGCATTTTCTGTGTTATATTAGTGATTATCTAAGACTTGCCGTCATTATTTGAAGCTGTGGGAAAATGTCTCATGGAGTAGTTGGTTGAAGCAATGCAGACGAACCGCCGCCGAATCCTCAAGGGGCTCTCACTGGGAGCCGGATCCACATTGCTCTCACCGATGGTAGAGCGGGTGATGGCCAATGCCGAGGGTCAGGAGCGTCCGCCACGCTTCGTGTTTGTCCTGCAAAGCAACGGCTTTGATGCCGTGCAGGCATGTCCGGAGAGCATCCCTTTTCAAAATTACGCGGACCGCGAGAAGTTCGAGTCAATTGACCTGACCAAGCACAAGCTGCCCAAGGGTCTGGCGCCACTTGAACCTTTAAAGGGCAAGACCACGATCCTGCAGGGTCTCTCCGGTCGCTGCACCGGCGGCGGACATTCCACCTGGGGTGGCTCCCTCGGCCAGTACCGGATATCCGGCGCCAATCTTTCGCCGCAAAGTATCACCATTGATTACCAGCTTGGACAGGCCATACCCGGTATACTGCCTTGGATCGGCGTGGGAATGGCCTCGGGTGCGCGTGATGCCCTGATGAATATCACTGCGCGCGCGGCACATAAAACCATGCCGATCATCCTCAACCCGGAAAAAGCCTATAACTCGTTCTTCAGCGTGGCCGCCGGTGGTGACCGGGAAAAGAATTTCCACCTGAAGCGCAACCTGCTCGATTACATGGTGGGCGACGTGAAAAAAACGCGCAAGGCACTGGGTTCACTGGCCGGCGAAGAGCTGGATGCTTACTTGAGTGCCTACGATCAATTGGCGGCAAGGCAGTATCAACTGCTGGACAATAAAGAGGTGCTCAGAAAATCCGCGCCCAAGCTCGATGACCGGTTTACCTCTGAAGTGGCTACCAAGAGACTGGAGGCTCAGTTTGAGCTCGCGGGCTCAGCACTCATTGGCGGACTGAGCAACGTGGCGACCCTCACCTGTGCCGCGACCGAGATTAACGCCCAGCCCTACCTGGGCATTGGCGTGGACCTCAGCAACCACGGCTTCGGCCATATGGGCGGCAATAAACGCGATGCAAAAGGCATTCCCTATTACGAAAAGACACGTGGATGGCTTTTCAGCCTCATTGCCAAGCTCGCCCAGCGGCTTGAAAAAACCCCCGAGGGCGATGGCAACATGCTGGATAACACCATTATCGTTTACATGAGTGATGCGCCTGACACCCATCACTCGACAGCTTACGAGTGGCCGCTGGCGATTGTTGGAAACCTCAAGGGCAAAATGAATCTGGGTGGCCGCTACATTAATTTTCCCGGATACGGAAAACCGGGTCACCACACGGTGGGTGCGTTGTACACGACATTCCTCAATAGCGTTGGTCAACGGCAGCAAACCTTCGGCCGCCTTGATCCGGAGCTGGACGAGAAAACCATGCAAACCGGTCCACTCGCACAATTGATGACCTGAAGCAGGCTCATTATGAAGCGCCTGTTTTCTATTTTTCTTTTTAGCCTTGGCCTTTGGCTTGAGGCGGCGGCGGATTCCAAGTGGACGGAGCATCGGCGCGCGCTGCTCATCAACGCCAGTAACGACAAGGCACATGCGCAGACCATCAAGGCGCTCGAAAAAGCGCTGCACACCAAAGGCTTTGTCGTCACCATGCTGGGCGATGCACCCAAGACAGACGGGGTCACTTACGAGAAATGGGTCCGAAGCATACCTACCATGGGGGTAAGTGTGTTTTATTATCTGGGCCGTTTGGAAACCGAGAAGAGCCCCGACGGCAAGCGGATCTGCTACTCCATGAAAATCGGAGGCTACCGGGAAATCCCGCCCGCACGCGACCCGGATTTGGGACGAGCCCAAGCGGAGGACAAGCCCTGGCTCAGTTTGGAGCGGTTATCCCAGAAGCTAAGCAAGAATACCGCCCGGGCAAACATGGTGGTGATCGATTGCCTCGGCATCGAAGACAAGGCCCAGTCAAAAATGGAGAGGGTGGACATGTTCGCCCAAGCATCGGGTCAATTTCGGGGTGAATTGTTTTCCAGTTTCTACCCGGGCAAAGGAGCCTTTCATCCCAGTTTGGAGGCTCCTAAGTTCGGCCCATTGATGGCGGATGTATTGATCCAGTCCCTGAAAACGAATGGCTCGCTCCCACCGCGCATTGATAAACTTGGCTATACCGTCACGCCGCGAGAGATCATCTTCGCCTTGAAGCACGAGGCGGCCAGAGTGTGCGCTCCCCCCGAGGTTTTGCAGGAGGGGCGTTTCGCGGGCGACCAGTGGGTCGATCAAAACGGTTTCTGTTTTGTCTGGTGTCCCGCGGCCACCTTTATGATGGGCGACAAGGCCTTTGAGGATTCCCAACCGGTGAAGGTCACCCTCTCGAAGGGTTTCTGGATCGGCAAGTACGAGACTCTAGGCGACGAGGCAAATCTCTTCAACGCAGGTGGACAAAAGCTCGGCAACAAATACGCGAAGTTCCTGCCGCCGGGCATCGGCAGCGTCGACAAGGTATCTCCCGAGATTGCGAAATGGCAGGTCTATGGAGCCGGCAAAGACCTCACTTACAAGGACTGGACCTACGACTATCCGACCGAGGCTGAGTGGGAGTATGCAGCCCGTGCAGGCACGCGGGCAGGTTATCCCTGCGCCATCAAGGATCTCGGAAAATACGGCAATTTCGCCGACCTCACCCTCTACGAGGATCGTGAGATGGTGCACTATGTCTATGCCAATCGTGAAGCCAATGACGGCTATGGCCGGGTCTTCGCCCCCATCGGCCAATACCTTCCCAATGCCTGGGGCATCCACGACATGCTGGGCAACCTGGCCGAGTTGTGCTCGACCTATTACACCGATCACTTAATCGGAGGCTCCAATCCCAATGACCAATCGCTGCCCAACCCGAGAGGTTCGCGACACCGGGTATCGCGCGGCGGGGCATGGTGCAGTCCGCCTGAATATTTGCACGTCGCATTTCGCAACGCCTTTACCGGTGCCCAGACCCCGCACGTCGGCCTGCGGCTCGTGTTGCGACAAGGGGAAGGGCTCACGCGAACGCGAACGGAAATTTCCAAGGCCCTGCAGGCCAAGCTGGATGCCGAGAAAAAGGCCAGGCAAAACCAAAAGAAAAAATGACGTTTCTTGTGCGCCATGCCACCCTCCTCATCGCCTTGTCGGCGGGTGTGCTGGGCGCGTTCGGCGACGATTTCAAGGAACGGGTTCAGCCCTTCCTCACGACCTATTGCACTTCCTGCCACGGTCCCGAGAAGCAGAAAGGAAAGATCCGGGTGGATCACCTCACCGCGAGCATGGGCGAGCGCAAGGAAGCTGAGCTCTGGTCCCGCATGCTGGAGGCGATCGAGTTCGGTGAAATGCCCTCGGACAAGGCGGAGAAGTTCCCCACCAAGGCGGAGGCCCGCTTCGTCCAGGGCTGGATTGCCAGAACCCTCGATGAGGCCGGGCTGGAAGTGGAGGAGAAGAGAGACAAGGAAGGCTACGGCAACCTGGTCTCCCACGAACTGCTTTTTTCCCCCGCCGAAAGCAAGCGGGTGGTCGACGTGGCTGCCCGCCTCTGGCGCATCAGCCCCAAGGCCCTTGCCAATACAGTGCGTGGAGCACGATTGGTGTCCAACCCCTTTGCCCTCGACAAGCCGCACGGCAACTTCCGCGACTTCAAGGGAAAGTATGCCTTCAACTCACTGATGGCCGAGCAAGTCACCGAGTTGGCCCTGGCCCATTCCCAGAAGGAGGCCCAGAACGCCCGCAGGATGATCGTCGTGTTGCGGGAAAAGGGCATGTCGATCGACGAGGCAAATAAGGAGGCAATCAAGCGTCATTATCACCATGTGTTGCGGCGGACGCCGACCGGCAAAGAGATGGATACGCTGATGTCCCTGCTCAAGAAAGTGGACGCCGAGTTGGGAATTCCGCGCGGACTGCAGGCCGTCTACGCCGCCATCATCCTGCAGCCGGAAACCTTATTCCGCTTCGAGGGCACGGGGAAATCCAACGACTCGGGCCTGGTAGCCCTGTCCCGCCGGGAACTGCCCACCTCGCTTGCTTTCGCCCTGACCGACCTGCCACCGGACACAAACCTCCTGCGGGCGTTCGGGAACGAGGAATTAACATCGCGAGAAATCCTGCGGGCGGAGACACGCCGCATGCTCGATGACGAGGAGCGGCCGGTGGCGAGAAATCGCCTGCTGCAGTTTTTCCAGGAGTATTTCGATTACCAGAAGGCTGAGGACGTCTTCAAGGACCAGGTCAAGGGGCACAAGCACTGGGCCCCGGCCTTGGTCTATGACCTCGATGCGCTGGTCACGCACATATTGAAAAAGGACAAGCAAGTCCTCAAGACCTTGCTCACCACGCCCGAGTACCTGGTCTACGTCAACAGCCACCGGGACCATGGCAATCCCCTGGTCTACAATTTACCACCGGACTGGAAGCCCACTCCCGAGCCGGTGCGTTTTCCCAAGAATCAACGGATGGGAGTACTAACCCACCCGGCGTGGTTGGTGGCTCACTCTGGAAACTTTGATAATGATCCTATTCGGCGTGGCCACTGGATACGCTACAAGCTGCTTGGTGGCAACATCCCCGACATACCGATCAACGTGGACGCCAAGTTGCCTGACGAAGCCACCTGGACTCTGAGGAAAAGGATTCACGTCACCCGGGCGGAGCAATGCTACAAGTGCCACAGCAAAATGAATCCTCTTGGATTACCCTTCGAGCTCTACGACCACTACGGGCGCTTTCGCTTCAACGAGCTGGACAAGCCGGTCGATGTCACCAGCAGGATCGTCAACACCGGCGTGCCCGGGGTGGACGGTGAGGTGAATGGTCCCTTCGAGCTGATCGAGCGTCTCGCCAACTCCACCCATTGCGAGCAGGTCTTCGTGCGCTACGTCTTCCGTTTCTTCCTCGGTCGCAATGAAACCCTTGGCGATGCCAGGACCCTGCAGCAGGCGCATAAGGCCTATGTCGACAACGACGGCAGCATGGAGGCCCTGGTCATTTCCCTGCTCAGTTCTGATTCCTTTATCTATCGCGCGCAGAAGGATGGCAGAAAAACCGGGGTCGGGAAGTCGGGGAAATCATGAAAGTGCCGATTCTATGGGTGTTCTTTTTTGCAGCCTGGCTGACGCCGGGGCTGGCAGGAAATGCTCACCCCGCAGCAAAGCCGAACATCGTCTTCATCTTGAGCGATGACCAGGCCTGGACGGATTATGGCTTCATGGGACATCCGGAAATCCAGACACCTAACCTTGATGCATTGGCCGATCAAAGCCTGGTGTTCGAGCGCGGTTATGTGGCCGCTCCACTGTGCCGCCCCTCCTTGGCCTCGATGCTTACCGGGCTCTACCCCTTCCAGCACGGCATCACGGGAAACGATGTCGATGGAAATAACCGGCGGGCTGAACTGGATTTGCCGCTGCGTGAGCAATTCCACAGCCACCAGAGCTTTGTCAGGATGCTGACAAAAAACGGTTACCTGGCTCACCAGTCCGGGAAATGGTGGGAAGGTTCATGGCAGGACGGCGCCTTCACCCACGGCATGACACACGGAGATCCGGGCCGGGGGGGACGCCATGGGGATGAGGGCCTTGCGATCGGCCGCAAATCCATGCAGCCGATCAAGGAGTTCATTGAAATGGCCATTGGCAGAAAAAAACCATTCCTTACCTGGTATGCCCCATTCCTGCCGCACACCCCCCACAATCCCCCGGCAGCACTGCTGAAGAAATACACCGTGCCAGGGCGCGCAGCAGATGTGGCGAAATATTATGCGATGTGTGAATGGTTTGATACAACCTGTGGCGAGCTCCTCGGCTACCTGGATGAAAAAAAGATCCGGAAGAATACACTGGTCATCTACATCTGCGATAACGGTTGGGCGGCAACCAGCACCAACAGGAATGACCCGGCGCAAAAGCTCTGGAAAGGCTACGCTCAACGCTCCAAGAGCTCACCTTTTGAGAAGGGTGTCCGCACGCCAATCATGTTGTCCTGGCCCGGACGTGTTCAAAAGGAACGTGTTCAGGACCTGGCTCATGCCATTGACCTTTTCCCCACCATTGCCGCAGCTGCCGGGCTTCAGGTTACCGGCAAGCTGCCCGGCATCAACCTGCTCGATCAACAGGCAAGGACAAAGCGCAGGCGCGTCTTTGGCGTTTGCCATTCCGTCTATAACATGACTCCCGGCAATCCCGACGGCACCCTGCAATACCTCTGGTGCGTCGAGGATGACTGGAAACTCCTGCTTCGCTACAAGGGGCTTGATACCACGCGCTACAGGCAACTGCACATCTGGGATAAGCAACCTGTGAGGCTCTACAACCTGAAACGTGATCCCCATGAGAAAAACGAGCTGTCCGCAATGCACCCGGAGATCGTCAAGCGCTTAAGGAAGGCAATCCAGGCATGGCATCCCATCTCAACCCCACCCTCCGCCAAGCCCGTTGAATAAGCGGAAATAAAACTCGCATGATCATGGATCGTCCCCGCCGCGGCCTTTACCGGCGCAATAAGCCATTGAATTTGTTTTCGCGCTAAGCCTCCCAATGCCTATAATCACACCAGCTTCCGCGACAGCGAATCACCCAGACCTTAATTGCAAATGACAAGACCAATCCTGCCCTGCCTGCTCTCTCTTCTGCTTGCCTTGCCCTTTGTGCGGGCTGCTGAGCGGAAACCAAACATCATTGTTGTCTTTTGTGACGACCTTGGCTACGCGGACATCGGGCCATTCGGCTCAAAGACTCATGCCACTCCGGTGCTCGATCAAATGGCCAACGAAGGCATACGGCTTACCGACTTTTATTCCACCTGCCCGGTATGCACTCCATCGCGCTCGAGTCTCATGACCGGTTGTTACCCGCGCCGGGTCAATATGCACGTCGATGAAAAAAACCTCTGCGTGCTCTTTCCCGCGGCGCGCAAGGGCCTCAATCCTGAAGAGATCACCATTGCCGAGGTATTGAAGGAGCAGGACTACGCCACCATGTGCATTGGTAAATGGCACCTGGGGGATCACCCTGACTTTATGCCCACCAACCATGGCTTCGATCATTACTTTGGCATCCCCTACAGCAACGACATGAACCGCAAGCAGGTGCCACTGCCCCTGGTGCGTGACCTGACAGTAATCGAGGACAGCGTGCAGAAGAATACCACGATCACTGCGCAATATACCACCGAGGCAGTCAAATTCATCAAGGCCAACAGTAAAAACCCCTTCTTCCTCTACCTGCCACACACCGCCGTGCACCTGCCGCTGGTGCCGGGCAAAAAATTCAAGGGCGCCAGCAAGGACGGAGCCTATGGCGACTGGGTGCAGGAAATCGACTGGTCAATGGGGGAGCTCTTCAAGGCAATCAAGGCCGAGGGTATTGATGAGGATACGCTGGTTCTGTTCACCTCGGACAACGGCTCAGCCAGGGAAAAACAGGGCAGCAACCTGCCGCTGCGGGGTCGCAAAGGGCGCACTGATGAGGGAGGCATGCGCGTGCCCTGCGTCGTGCGCTGGCCGGGCAAGATTCCTGCCGCAAGCAGCAGTGGAGCCCTCACCAGCACCATGGACTTGCTGCCCACGCTCGCCGCGATCTCCGGCGGCAAAACACCCGCTGACCGGATTATCGATGGCAAGAACATCTGGCCAATCCTCAACGGCAAATCCAAGTCGCACCCACGCGATGCCTTCTTCTACTACCAGATGGATCAACTGCAGGCAGTGCGCTCGGGTGACTGGAAGCTCTTTGTGGCTATGGATCAAAAGAAACGTAACTGGGGCAAACCCGAGGGTAAAAAAACACTAACCCTTTTCAACCTTGCCAAAGATATCCACGAAGACCGTAATGTGGCCGCTGAAAACCCGGAAATCGTCAAGCGACTCCTTGCCCATGCCGAGTCCGCCCGCGAAGACCTTGGCGATGTGAACCGCCCGGGCAAGGGACAGCGTAAAGCCGGCTGGGTTGAAAAAGCCTCACCACGCCTTATAAAGAAATAATGGATACCCCGATGCACTATTTGAGGATCTTGGCCGCCCTGTTTGCGGTGGCCACTCCGGCTTTCGCCCAGCGCAATGCCACCGCACCCGACAAGATCCGTTTACCCGATGGATTTAAAATTGAGTTACTTTACTCGGTTCCACGCGATGAGCAGGGTTCATGGGTGGCCATGTGCCGGGACGACAAGAACAGGTTCATCGTCAGCGACCAATATGGTGGCCTGTACCGGTTCCCTGTTCCCGGCCCGGGGAAGCCGCTCAACCCGGAAACCATTGAGCCGATTACCTATGCCGCTGATGCGCCGGCGAAAAAGAGAGGTAAAAAACAAGCAGCCGTTATTCCCAAGAAGACGAAACCAATAAACAGCACGCTGCCCCAGATCGGGCATGCCCAGGGACTATGCTACGCTTTCGGGAGCCTTTATGTGGTGGTCAATTCGCGTAGCAGTGCCACCGGTTCAGGAGTCTTTCGCCTGCTCGACACCAATGGCGACGACCACTTTGACAAAGTGGTCACCATCAAGAAACTGGAAGCCACCGGCGGTGAGCACGGCCCACATGCCATCCTGCCCTCCCCGGACGGGAAACACCTCTACGTAGTCATGGGAAACCAAACCCAGTTGCCGGCAGACTACAGCCATAGCCGCCCGCCAGAGCTTTGGGCCGAGGACCAGCTCCTCCCCTCCCTGCAGCATTTCATGAAGGGCGTGGTGGCTCCGCGCGGACACATCGCGCAAATTGATCCCGAGGGCAAAACCTGGGAAATCATCGCCACGGGATTCCGCAACCAGTATGACGCGGCCTGCAACCGTGAAGGCGAGCTCTTCACCTACGACGCCGACATGGAATGGGACCTGAA
The DNA here is from genome assembly GCA_029940475.1 of Verrucomicrobiales bacterium. Lineage (GTDB taxonomy): Bacteria > Verrucomicrobiota > Verrucomicrobiia > Verrucomicrobiales > DEV007 > CACIUL01. The sequence continues at coordinate 55,578 of JAPYUT010000014.1, forward strand.
CACACCCTGGTACCGGCCGACCCGTGTCAACCATGTCATCGCCGGGGCCGACTACGGCTGGCGAACCGGCTCGGGAAAGTTTCCCGCCCACTGCAGCGATACTTTTGGCGCAGTAGTCGACATTGGCCCGGGCTCCCCGACCGGGGTAAGCTTTGGCTACGGTGCTAAATTCCCCGCTAACTACCAGAATGCGCTTTTCGCCTGTGACTGGTCCTACGGCAAGCTCTATGCCGTCCACCTGAAGGCAAAGGGATCGACCTACAGTGGCCGTTTTGAAGAGTTTGCCAGCGCACAGCCGCTTCCTCTCACCGACATCCTGATCAACCCTGAAGACGGGGCGATGTATTTCACCGTCGGCGGTCGCCGTGTCCAGTCCGGCCTCTACCGCGTCACCTACACGGGCAAGGAATCTACCGCTCCGGTCCCTGCGCAAAGAGCCGTCGAGGGCAAAGAGTTGCGGCTACGCCGCCACGCCCTTGAGTCCCATCTCCAAAAGGACGCTGCCCGGGCTGCCGGCAAAGAGCTCGACCATATCTGGCGATCACTGGGATCACCCGACCGGGGAATCCGGCATGCCGCCCGCGCCGCCCTTGAGAAACAGCCGGTCGAAAACTGGAAAGAGCGATTAAAGCCTGAAAAGAACCCGGTGATTGCCGGGGCTGCCCTCATCGCGCTGGCCCGTGCAGACGGGGAAAAATCCTCTTCCTCTGTTATTGATAAGGCCATTGGCTTCGACTACGGCAATCTCAAGGATCGCCAGCAACGCCTCGATTTGCTCAGGGCACTAACCCTCGCCCTGACCCGCGGTGGAATGCCCGCGCAGCAACCCAGAACAAGGCTTATCACCTGGCTCGATGCCATTTATCCGGCACAGACCCCGGAAGAAAATCGTGACCTCTCAAGCATCACGGCTTTCCTTGAGGCACCCTCCACGGTCCGGAAAACAATGGCCCTCCTGCGCAATGCCACCGGGCAGGAGGAGCAAATCGCCTACGCCATCAACCTGCGCTTCCTTAAAGACGGCTGGACCCCTGCACTGCGAAAACAGTATTTTCAGTGGTTTATTCGTGCTGGGAGCTACCAGGGAGGGGCGCGCTTCCGCAACTATCTGGACGACATCAAGAAGGACGCGGCGGCTTCCATTCCGGAAACACAGAAGACCCCCGCCCTCACTCGAATCATTAACACCGTGCCTAAAGACAACGCCCCGCAATTCACCGGCAAGCCCCGCGGGTTTGTCAAGATGTGGACCATGACAGACCTGGCGGGATTGCTCGGTGCGGGACTTGAAGGCGGACGTGATTATAAAAACGGCCGCAAAATGTTCGGCGCGGGTGCTTGTTTTGTTTGCCATCGCTTCAACAATGAGGGTGGTGCAGTGGGCCCGGATCTCACCTCGGTAGCAGGCAGGTTTACCCCGCACGACCTGCTGGAATCGATCGTCGACCCCGGCAGGGAAATCAGCGACCAGTATGGTGCAAGCATCTTCAAGCTGAAGGATGGCAGCAGTTTGGTCGGTCGAATCATGAACCTGAAGGAGAATTCTTACTGGATTAACACCGACATGATGACACCGAGCACCATCAGCAAGGTTGACGTGAAGCTCATCGAGTCCATTGAGCCCTCCCCGGTCTCAATGATGCCTCCCGGGTTGCTGGCAACAATGAAACAGGACGACATCCTCGATCTTCTCGCCTACCTGCTTGCCTCCGGCAACCCGGAGGACGCGTTGTTCAGCAACTGATAAAATCAAATCACTTCCCGGGAATGTTCCATCTCCTGAAAAGAATAATGAACCATGCCATGCGGGGCTTGCTGCTGCTGATCGTGCCGACCCTGATATCGACCAATATTCAGGCAAATGAAAACTTCGGGATCCTCAAGAACGCCAGGAAGATTGTCTTCCTCGGTGACAGCATTACCTATGGGGGTGAATATGTGGTGTTTTTCGAGAGATGGCTGGCCGTCAATCATCCTGAGCTGAACCCGCAGGTGCTCAACCAGGGGATACCCAGTGAAACCATCTCCGGACTCTCGGAGCCGGGCCACCTCCGGCACGGCTTTCCCCGTCCCGACCTGCACGAGCGGCTGGAGCGCGCCCTGAAAGCCCTCAAGCCTGACCTGGTCATTGCCTGCTACGGTATCAACTGCGGCATCTATCAACCCCTTGATGAGGGGCGTTTCACCAAATACCAGGAAGGCATCCGGTTGCTGAAGAAAAAGGCGGAGTCCCATGGGGTGAAGATCATCTTCATGACACCACCGGTCTATGACAAACCCGGCCCGGATTTTGATTACGACGAGGTCATGTCAGCCTATTCAAAATGGCTGGTCTCCAGACAAAAGGATGGCTGGCGGGTGATCGATCTGCACACCGTCATGAAAAAAGAACTCACAAAAAAGCGGGAGAAGGACCCGAAGTTCAAGTATTCCCGCGACGGGGTCCACCCGGGAGGCGAAGGACACGAATTCATTGCCCGGCAAATCATTGATTACTTCGCGATCAAGGCTCCCCTCAAGGATCCGAGCCCGAATGCCTATGGAAGGATGATGATGTTCCTGCGTGAACGCATGCGGGTAATGCGCGACGCGTGGTTGACGGAAATCGGGCACAAGCGGCCGATGAGAAAGGGCAAGCCGCTAACCGAAGCAAAAAAGATTGCCGCTGAGAACACCGGACGGATTCAACAGAACCTGAAAACTATTCTCAAGGCTGCCGGACAACAAAAAGCAGATTGAAAAACGCCGCTGTATGAAATATGAAACCCAAATATAGAATGCATCTTCTCAACAAATTCCCCGTGTCTCTGCGCCTCTGTGCGTGCTGTATCCTCTTTGCCACCTCCCGGCATGAGGTCGCTGCCACGCCGCCTACTGCGGAAGATTTCCTCATGTGTTCACCCGGCAAGGCCATCTTTAGCGAAACCTTCACGCAGGGCTCAGTCAGCGAGCGCTGGGGCATTCGCGCATACTACAAAATTGACGATGGAATCCTCAAGCGAACCGGCCATGAACCGGAGGAAACAGCGCGCACCTTTCTTAAGGACGCCGCCTTTCATAATGTGATCTTCCGCTTCGACTTTCGCTTTGAAGGCGCGACGGAAATCCGCTTGATGACCGGCGGCGGTGGTGGTTATAACACCGTGACCCAGATATCTCCGGGTCATTTCCAGGTTAATACCGCAAAACGAAACAACGAATTCGCACCATCCATGCAGGGAGAGTGCGCCTTCGATTTCAAGGAGGGGAAATGGTATGCCATGACGGTGGAGTTCCACGGTGAGGAAGTCATTGCCCATGTTGACAAAGACCACTTTGTGGTAGGCCGCCACCCCATTATCAATACCGAACGCACCTACCTGGCCTTTCAGGTCAGCGGCACCAGTGCCGCCTTTGATAATTTTTCCGTCTGCAAATCGACGCTGAAAGATAACTGGCCGGCAAGGAGGGTCGAGTTGAGCTCTTCCCAGGCAGCCCGACCACCGGCCTTCAAGCGCGACGCACGGGAGCAATACGATCTCATCATGCTCAAGCTGAAGGATCGGCTCAGCCGCAACGATGCCAAATACCAGAACCTCGTCAGCCACCATGAGGAGCTTAAAGCAACTCTTAAGACAGCTTACCCAAGGGCATTCCTGACACACAAGGAACTCTCCAAGGGCATTGCCAAGCAACGAATAGAGATCAAGGGGAAGGACCCCCGTTTCAAGCAAATGGAAAGTGCTGTCAATCAAGCCCAGAAAAAAGAAAAGGAATACATCCACTCAAGACGCGCGAAACTGGAAGATCTCCCAAAACACCTGTATTACGCCGCCTTTGAAAAGCTCCGCAAATCCATGGGCAACGACTCCCGGTTGGCGGCACTGGAGAAAATTACCGCTGCCCTGCAGGCGGATTTACACAGGGCTTTTCCCGAAGCATTTCGCAATGTCGATGCCCTTGTCGGGAAAAGGAATGCTTATGTCGCCAGCCTCAAGAAAGACAAGAAATTTTCATTGCGCAAAAAAGCCATTGCTGAAACCAATACCGCAATCAACAATTACCTGCTCGATGTGGAGCCGAGGCTGAAACAACTCGCCGCGGCAAGAATGGCTATTATTCAGGAGAAAAAGCAATGAGCTGACACACGCCAATACAGGGGAAAAGCGACTCAGTTGCTTAATCACCGGCCATCAGTTCTCCCGTGCGCAAAGCAATGAACGCTTCCTGAAAAGCAGATGGATAAATTTATGGTAGGCAAAGTGGTTTATATCATTCAGATTCCCCCTGAATAACAGCCACGCTTTGATTGTGCCTCTTTTATTTATTCGCATGAAGCTCAGGATGCTCCTTTTCCTGCTTGCATTGCCGTGGCAACTGACCGCAAGCGAAAACATCCGGTTCAATCGCGACATACGACCCATCCTCTCGGAAAACTGTTTTGCCTGTCATGGCCAGGATGCGAAAAAACGTAAAGCCAAGTTGCGCCTCGATCAACGCGCCGGGGCTCTTGTAAAGCGCGATGGCGTTCAAGCCATTGTCCCGGGTAACTTGAAGGAGAGCGAACTTTGGATGCGAATTAATACAAGTGATCCGGATGAGGTGATGCCACCGCCGGATTCCCACAAGGAACTCAGCCCTGCTGAGAAGAATATCCTCAAGCTCTGGATTGAGCAGGGTGCGCAATACCAGGCTCATTGGTCTTTTCTGAAACCGCAAAAGCAGGCAGCCGCCGGGATTGGTGATGTGGCCAACCCCATCGACGCTTTCATTCAGAACCGGCTGGGCCAAGAGGGACTTACACCGCAAAGCTCCGCAAAGCCGGAAACCCTGGTCCGGCGACTGTTCCTCGACCTGACCGGACTGCCTCCAACACCGAATGAAGTTGATGCCTTCCTTGCAGATCAATCACCACAGGCATGGGAAAAGCTCATTGATCGCCTCATGAGCCGCCAAACCTACGGCGAACACATGGCACGCTACTGGCTGGACTTGGCACGTTATGCCGACACCCACGGCCTGCACCTCGACAACGAGCGCTCCATGTGGCCCTACCGGGACTGGGTCGTGCGTGCCTTCAACACCAACCTGCCATTCGACGATTTCACCCGCTGGCAACTGGCCGGGGACCTCATCCCTGATCCAACCCTGGACCAGCGTATCGCCTCCGGGTTTAACCGCTGCAACGTGACGACAGGAGAAGGCGGCAGCATTAATGCAGAATGGATCTATCGCAACGCGGTGGACCGCACCTCCACCGCGGTTGAAGTCTGGATGGGACTCACTGCAGGCTGCGCAGTCTGCCACGATCACAAGTTCGACCCTTTATCGACAAAGGAATATTACTCCCTGTATTCCTTTTTCCACAGTGCCGCTGATCCGGCACTGGATGGCAACAAGATAAACACCCCGCCCATTCTGCATGTCCCAAAGCAGGGAATGCTAAAGCGCCAAGCCGAACTGGATACACAGATTGCCGCAGTCGATAAGCGCATTGCTGTCGCGGTAAGCAGGATCAAGTACATCGATCCCGCCTCCCTCAAGCCGCCTCCTGAGCCTGAAATCAAGGAAGACATCTGGTTCGGGGATGGTTTTCCGAAAGGTGAAATTGTAGCCACCGGTCCGCCGCTGCAGTTAGTTACCAGGGAAGAGGGCCCGGTCTTCAGCGGCAAGCTGGCCATCAGGCGCACGGCAAAAAACGCAACCGGCCAGGATGTCTACTCGCAGGGAAAATTCACTGTGCCAAGGGATGGCACGTTCTTCGTCCATTGTTACCTTGATCCCAAGGACCCGCCCGAGGCCGTCATGGTGCAGTTCCATGTGGGAGGCTGGAATCACCGTGCCGTCTGGGGAGCTCATGAAAAAATTGGCTGGGGCAAGGTGAATACCCACCAGCGCGTGAACATGGGATCACTTCCGGAAAAAGGCAAATGGGTGCGCCTTGAGTTCGCCGCGGACAAGGTGGGCCTGAAGCCCGGCACCACGGTCACCGGCTACGCCCTGACGCAGTTTTCCGGGACCATGGGTTGGGATCACTTTGGCATTTCCTCGACGGCCAATCCCTCCAGCGATCCTGCTTACTCATGGCAAGCCTGGAAGGCGCAGCCGGCAGGCACTCGCAACAAGGATTTAACGGCCAAGCAGCAAAAACTCTTCAAGGGAAAAGCCCCTGAAAAATGGACAACGGCAGAGGAGAAGCAATTGCGCGGCCACTGGCTTGGCAGGGTATATCTCGGTGCACGCAAGGAGCTCGAGCCGCTGACTGCCGAGAAAGCCGGGCTCGAGAAGCAGAAAGCGGATGCGGCCAAGGATACGGCCATCACCTTTATCATGGCCGATATGCCAAAACCCAGGCAAAGCTTTGTCATGCTGCGCGGGCAATATGACAAACCCGGGGAAAAGGTGTCACGCGGAGTCCCCGCATTCCTGCCCCCTCTTCCCCCCAAGCCCAAGGAACGGGATTATAATCGTTTGGACCTCGCCAACTGGCTGGTCAGCAAGGATCACCCGTTGACCGCCCGGGTTGCTGTAAACCGTTTCTGGCAACAGTTCTTCGGTGTCGGCCTGGTCAGGACCAGCGCGGATTTTGGCACCCAGGGGGAACTTCCCAGCCACCCGGAACTTCTGGATTGGCTGGCATGCCAGTTCATCGCGGATAACTGGGACATCAGGCGCTTCGTAAAGCGCATCCTCACCAGCCATGCCTACCGGCAAAGCTCAAGAATGTCACCTTCCCTGCTGGAAAAAGATCCCAATAACCGGCTGCTTGCCCGGGGTCCGCGTTACCGCCTGGATGCAGAGATCCTCCGTGACCAGGCCCTGCAACTCAGTGGTCTCCTCGTGCACAGGGTCGGGGGCAGGGGAGTGAGTCCCTATCAACCGCCCAATATCTGGGAGCCGGTCGGTTTTGCCTCCAGCAACACCCGTAACTACAAGCAGGGCAAAGGGGATGACCTCTATCGTCGCAGCCTCTACACTTTTCTCAAACGTACCGCCCCGCCACCATTCATGACCAGCTTTGATGCACCGAGCCGTGAACAAAGCTGCGCACTGCGCGGCCGCAGCAACACCCCCATGCAGGCTCTGCAGCTGATGAACGATGTGCAACATGTCGAGGCGGCACGCAACCTCGCCCAGCGTATCATCAAGGAAGGTGGTGCAAGTGCCGGGGAACGTGTCCAGTGGGCCTGGCGGATTGTTACCGCCCGTCATCCGGATCCGCAAGAAACCAAAATTGTGCTGGCAGTACTCAACGGCCACCGTGCCCGTTTCAACGCCGACACCGGAGCTGCCGGAAAACTCATCGCCTTTGGCGAAAGTAAAGCCGATACCGGGCTTAAGCCCGGTGATCTCGCCGCGTGGACACTGGTGGCCAACCTGCTCCTCAATCTTGATGAAGTGGTAAACAAAAACTGACCCTGCCATGGATCCCGTCCTTGAATATCATCAACTGCAATCCCGCCGCCGGTTCTTCCAGGGTGCCGGCCTCAAGGTGGGGAGCATTGCCCTCGCCCAACTCCTTGGCCGGAAGGCACTGGCCGCAAAACCTCCCGTGGCAGGCGATGTACATCCGGCCCTGACCGGGCTGCCTCACTTTGCGCCCAAGGCAAAGAACCTCATCTACCTGCACATGAACGGCGCGCCTGCGCAACACGACCTCTTTGACCACAAGCCGCAGATGGAGAAGTTCTTCGACAAGGAATTGCCGGACTCAATCCGCAACGGGCAGCGCATCACCACCATGACCAGCGGGCAAAAGCGTTTCCCCGTGGCTCCCAGCAGGTTCGCCTTCGAGCGTTGTGGGAAGTCCGGTATCCTGATGAGTGAGCTGGTTCCGCACATGAAGGGAATTGCCGATGACATCACCATGATCAAGTCGGTCCACACCGAGGCCATTAACCACGATCCCGCCTGCACCTTCGTGATGACCGGCAGTGAGGTTCCGGGCAAACCCAGCCTCGGTTCCTGGCTCAGCTATGGCCTTGGCAGTGAAAGCCAGAATTTGCCGGCCTTCGTGGTTTTCACCCCGACTGTAAAGAACCCCAGCCAGGCGCTCTTCACCCGCATGTGGACCAGCGGATTTCTTCCCTCCAAGTATGATGGCGTGAAACTGCGTAGTGCGGGTGACCCGGTATTATATGTGAAAAATCCCCCAGGTGTGATTCCCGCCGACCGGCGCACCATGCTTGATGCCCTGGGTCAGTTGAACCAGAAAAGCTTCGAGCGCTTCGGTGACCCCGAGACACAGACCCGCATCTCCCAATACGAGATGGCCTTCCGCATGCAGGCCAGCGTCCCTGAACTCACGGACCTTGGCAAGGAGAGCAAGGCCACCCTGGAGATGTATGGCCCGAATGTCCAGAAGCCCGGCAGTTTTGCCCATTCGGCAATCCTCACCCGCCGTCTCATTGAGCGCGGGGTGCGCGTAGTACAGATCCTCCACCGCGGCTGGGACCAGCACGGCAACCTGCCCAAGGAGATCAAGAACCAGTGCCTTGACGTCGACCAGCCAACCGCCGCCCTTGTAAGGGACCTCAAGCAAAGGGGCCTGCTAAAGGACACGCTGGTTGTTTTCGGCGGTGAGTTCGGGCGCACTGCCTATTGCCAGGGTAAGCTGACCAAGGAGAACTACGGACGCGACCACCACCCCCGCAACTTCTGCATGTGGATGGCCGGCGGCGGCATCAAGGCCGGCATGTCCCACGGGGCAACTGATGACTTCAGCTACAACGTCACGGAAAACCCCGTTCACCTCAACGAGATGAACGCCACCATCCTGCACTGCATGGGCATCGACAACCACCGCTTCGGCTTTCCCTTCCAGGGCTTGCAACAACGCCTCACAGGCGTGGAGGATGCCTATCCGGTAAAGCAGATCCTGGCCTGAAGCACCCCTTGCGCTGCGCTCCAATACTATGCCCTGAGGCGGGCCGCAAAGAATCTCAACAGGGCCTCAATCTCAATGACGTGCCCCCCCTTGTGCGCCACGAACTCCAGGTTTTGTGGGACTCCCAGATCATTGTAGATCAACTTGATTTCCTTTAGTGCCGCGCGCGCGAGCGGCACTGTAAACCATGTCGGACGTTCCTTCAGGCCGTTCTGGCACATGAGGGGACGGGGTGCGTTCAGGGAGTAGATCTCCGGAAAATCGACAACCTTCCTCAAGCCCGGAAATTTCCAGCAGCGGCAATGGTTCTGCTCCAGTTGATCCATCCTGGTCAAGAACCCTGCACTCAGCGTGGCGGCAATACGTTTATCCATTGCTCCCAGCCACATTGCCATTTCCCCTCCGAGGGAGTTTCCGGCACAACCGATGCGGGCGGGGTCGACTTCTTTGCACGAAACTAAAAGGTCCACACAACGCATCAGGTCCCACAGACGTTCCCCCATCATTGTCCTGCCCTCTTCCCTGAGGCTGTGCTGGCTGATCTTGGTTGAAACCGTCACGTAGCCCTTTTCCGCAAGGACGGTGGCAAACCCGTTATCCTCGTAGCAGGAATGCCTGGTTCCGCTATGCCCCGCAATAACAACCACTGCGGGGCAGGGGGGCTTGATCACCTTTGGAACAGTAAGGACTGCCCTGATCCTGACTTTTGCAGTGCTGTTGAACTCGATCTCGTGGAAAAAATAGCTGCCCTCCTCGCGTGTCGAGAGAGTCCTAGCCTGGAGGGCAATCCCGGGACTTGCGCCAACGAGGGCATCGAGCTTAAGCAACCTTAGCAAGGATGACTTAAGCTGCTTCTGCCAGGCAAGGGCCTGCTCCCCGGTTCTTGGGCTGTATTTCATGCTTCGCAGTAGCGGCTCCCCGGTTCTTGGCGGGATCATGGCCAAGCCGCCTCCGGAGGGAACCCTGAAATAGCCCAGCGGCCTGCCCCCCATGTCACTTACCAGCCAACTGGCATTGGAATAGGTCTTCTGTGCCCTGCTCTCTCCAGCCTTTAAGCCGCCATAAGGTTGCAGGGTGCCGTTGTATTTCACCCAGTAGAGTTGCACATCCCGCCCGGCCCGGTTCTCAAAGTTGATTTCAACGGCAGTCCCGGAAATTGAGTTTGGCGGCAATCCGGTCTCCATTGCATGCCACTCCATGGTGGTTGCACCGGCAACAACTCCCGGGAGGATGAAAATCAGGGAAAGCAGTTTTCTCATTACGGCCATTGACCTGGCAGAATTCCGGCAGGGCTTATGGATAGGCGGCAAGTTCGCCCGCCAAGGGTTTCCAACTACCACCGTGTCCATTGTTTTGCTAGGATATCCCTGATGAAGATTACCAAAGCCGCCAAAAGAGCAATCAAAAGCTCACCAGCCTTGTGTGTCCTGGCTGCCTCGCTGGTCGCAATGCCACTTTCAGCCCGGTCAGCTGACAGGCCGAATGTGCTGCTTATCATCTGTGATGACCTCAACGACTACATCGAGGGGTTCGGAGGGCACCCGCAGGCACAAACCCCGAACATGGCACGTCTGGCGCGCAGCGGCGTTTCCTTTACCCAGGCCCATTGCAATATTCCCATTTGCGGACCCTCTCGCGCGAGCCTCTTTACCGGTATCTATCCCCACAACTCAGGCTGCTTCGGGTTTACCAAGTGGAATGGCTATGAGATCCTGAAAAACTCACGCACCCTCATGGATCACTTCCGCGCCAACGGTTACCGGACACTGGGTACGGGCAAGCTGATGCACCACATGGTCCGGCAGGAATGGGAGGTTTTCGGCAAGCCCTCAGACTATGGACCCTTTGCCCACGACGGAGAACAAAAGCTGGCGCATCCCGGCGTGCCCGCACCTTACCGTGAAATCGGTGCCGTTGACGGATCATTCGGGCCACTGGTAAACCTTGCAGGCAGGAAATCGCCCGGCGGAAAAACCCTCATCTGGCAAACCGGTGGCTGGGCAAAGCAGCGTGAGTTGCGGGTCAATACACAAGACGACCGTGACCTGACGGCCGACGAGCTCAACGGGCAATGGGCGGTGGATCAATTGCAGGCCCAGGCGAACAAAAAAGGAAGCGATCCCTTCTTCATGGGCGTGGGTTTTATCCGCCCGCACACGCCCCTGATCGTGCCAAAGCGATTCTTCGAAATGTTTCCCCTTGATACCATAAAACTGCCGGATATCCGCAAGGGAGACGTAGATGATACGCATGCCCGTTCAGTGCGGGCCATCCCCGGCGGCGCCGAGCCCAACGCATCCCGCACCGAGGACATGGGGACTCATTTATTCAACACGCTGGTTAAATCCTACAAATCGCGGGATGATGCGCTGCGTCACTTTATTCAGGCCTACCTGGCCAGTATCGCGTCGGTGGACGAGCAAATCGGCAGGATTCTCGATGTCATTGATAACTCCTCACTCAAGGAGAACACCATCATTGTCCTCACCAGTGATCACGGCTGGGGCATGGGCGAGAAGGATTATCTCTACAAGAACTCCCTGTGGCAGGAAAGCACCCGTGTGCCGCTGATCCTTCGTGCCCCGGGCATTGGCAAGGCCGCGGGTGTTGCCACGCAACCGGTTTCCCTGATCGATATCTACCCGACGCTGATTGATCTCTGCGGACTGGACGGCAGGACCACGAAGAACAAAAAAGGGCATCCCCTCGACGGCCACAGCCTGAAGCCCCTGCTTGAAAACCCGGTGCAGGGCAAATGGTCCGGCCCTGATTCGGCTTTAACCACACTCTACAAATGGCGCATGAAATACAATCCGTCACAGGAGAACTACTCATTGCGCACCGACAACTGGCGCTATATACGCTACGAGAACGGCAAGGAAGAGCTTTACTCCACCCGGGAAGACCCGCACGAATGGACGAACCTTGCCGATCATCCCGACCACACGGCAACACTGCAGAAATTTCGCCGGCAGTTAAGCAAACGCATTCCTTCATCGCAAAGCAAGGTGCCGCCACAACCGGCATTCAAGCTAAAGACGGTAGCAGCTAAACAACCTGCCGCCAAAGGGGATGCCGGGGCCTGGAAGGACAAGTACTTCTCTATGCATCCGCAAGCAGACAGGAACAAGGACGGTAAACTGACCTGGCCGGAATACAAAGCCCACAAGGCCGCCCTTGATGCCTTGCAATCCAGGGGGGCGAAGCCAAAGATAAAACCGTGATATACAAGAACCTTGCCGGCTGCATTCTGAACCTAGCGATAATTGCCGGATCGACAGGTAACGCCAAGCCGCCCAATATCCTCTTCTGTATCTCTGATGATCAGGGTTATGCCCACACCGGGGCCAATGGTGATCCTGTGGTGCAAACGCCGGCCTTTGATCGCGTCGCCCGTGAGGGAATTCGTTTTACCCATGCCTTTTGTGATGCCCCGACCTGTGGGCCTTCCCGCAGTGCCATACTCACCGGCCAGCACATCTGGAGACTGGAAGAGGCTGGCAACATCCACAGCACCCTGCCGAAAAAGTTTGTCACCTATACCGAGGTCCTGCAGAAAGCCGGTTATAGCGTTGGCTTTACGGGTAAAGGCTGGAGCCCGGGACGACTCTCGGCGGGAGGCCGTGATTCCAATCCAGCGGGCAGGGAATTCAGCAAGCGAAAGTTAAAACCCCCCTTCCGGGGCATGAGAAATACCGATTATGCGGCAAATTTCGAGGACTTCCTGGCACAAGTGAAGGAGGATCAACCGTTTTGCTTCTGGCTGGGAACAAGCGAGCCTCATCGTGGATTTGAGTTGGGGGCGGGTAAGCGAACGGGCAAGGATCCAGCCAAGGTGATCATTCCGCCAATCTTTCCAGATCACCCCGTGGTGCGCAGTGATATTCTCGACTACTACGTCGAGGTCGAGCATTTCGATCAAATGGTTGCCCGGGCTTTACAATCTCTGGAAAAAACGGGTCAGCTGGCCAATACCATCGTGGTCGTGACCAGCGACCACGGCATGCCTTTCCCCCGGGCCAAAGCAAGCCTTCATGATGACGGCTCACGCGTTCCCTTGGCCATCCGTTGGCCCAAGGGCATCAAGGATTCCGGTCGCACGGTAGATGCCTGCATGAACCTCAGCAGCCTTGCCCCAACCTTCCTGGAGTCGGCCGGCTTGCAGGCGCCGGACATGATGACTGCAGGAAGCCTGATGAACGTGTTCAGCAACTCGGGGACGCCGAACCAAAGAGCTTATCTAGACAAGTCTGCCGCCTTTATCGCCATGGAGCGCCACGACGGGTGCCGCAAGGGCGGCAAGGGTTACCCTTGCCGTGCGATTCGCACGGGGCAATATCTTTATATCAGAAATATTGAGCCTACCCGGTGGCCTGCGGGCAACCCGGATCGCGAGTTTTGCGCTCGTTATATTCCATTCGGCGAGGTCGATTCTTCCCCGACCAAAACCTTGCTGATGGATAACAAGGACAAGGCCGGTTTTAAGCGCTTCTACGACCGCGCCTTCGCCAAGCGGCCGGGCGAGGAGCTCTACGACGTCGCCAAGGATCCCGGACAGGTCGTCAACCTCGCCGGCAAGCCGGAATACGCCAAGATCCAGAAAAAGCTCAGCGCTCAGCTCAAGCAACGCTTGACGCTTACCAAGGATCCCCGGGCCCTCGGACTCGACGCCCCCTGGGACTACTATCCTTATTACGGAGCCCGGCGTAACAAGAACTGGCAAGTCGATCCGAAACCCTGAACATTTTGAAGTGTCTGCTATTACTTTTCTTCTTGGCGGGCAACCTGTGGGCTCGTCCCAACGTGCTGTTCATCGGGGTTGACGACTTGCGCGACTGGGTCGGGCATTTGAGTGGTCACCCGAATGCGAAAACGCCCAACATCGATCGCCTCGCCAAGCGTGGGGTTTCCTTTACGCGGGCGTATTGCTCGGCCCCACTCTGCAATCCCTCCCGCATCAGCCTGCTGACCGGCGTTGCCCCGTCCAAGTCGGGCGTTTACGGTAATGGGGAGAAGCTGCGGCAGAAGCTCCCGGATGCCGTTACCCTGATGCAGCACTTTCGGGCATCAGGATATTCGGTTCGAGGCGCCGGGAAGATCTTTCACGGAACTTCTGCTTATGACATGGACTCTTGGGATATCTTTTTTAAATCTTCTGGCTCGAAAAAACACCGCGTCAAACGCGATAGCAGTTTGCCAAAGTCTGCGTGGGTTCCTTGGGGTGCTCTTGCGTGCAGTGATGATGAGATGTTGGACGGCATAAATGCCAAATGGATAATTACTGAGCTGAAGAAGCCTCAGGAAAAACCTTTTTTTCTGGCATACGGACTAACAAAGCCACATTTGACATGGAGCGTTCCTCAGAAATATTTCGACCTGCATCCCCTCGAGGGAATTAAACTGCCTCCAACGAAAAAAGGAGATTTGGACGATCTTCCTGCCTTTGGAAAAAAATTGGCACGGGAAGTCTACGACCCTTCCGGAGAGAGAGATTTCGCGGTGAAGCCAAATGGGGATCATGCAAACGTAATCGCGAACAACCAATGGCTCAAAGCGGTTCAGGCCTATCTCGCCACAATCAGCTTTGCCGATGCCCAGATAGGCCGGGTGCTCGACGCACTGGATCGCAGCGGGCATGCCGACAATACCATTGTCGTCTTGTGGGGAGATCACGGTTGGCATTTGGGCGAGAAGGACCATTGGCGTAAGCATGCCTTGTGGGACGTTTCCACACGGACGCCCCTTATCTTTTCAGCGCCACGGGGCGTGGCGAAAGATAAACTCTGCCATCCTCCGGTCAGCCTGATCGATATTTACCCTACGCTCATCGACCTTTGCGGTCTGCCAAAGCGGAGAGGTTTGGATGGTCAAAGCCTCAAGTCTCTTTTGGAGAATCCAGAAAGGAAATGGGATCGACCGGTAGTAATCACCTACGGATTGAACAATCATGCCGTACAAACCGAACGCTGGCGCTACATCCGGTATCGCGACGGAGGTCAGGAACTCTATGA
>JAPYUT010000068.1 GCA_029940475.1 Verrucomicrobiales bacterium
CCATTCGCGACGGGGATTATAAACTACTGGAATATTTTGAGAACGGAACGGTTCAACTATTTAACTTGGCGAAGGACATCGGTGAGCACAAAGACCTGGCCAAAGTCGAAGTTGAGAAGGTCAAGGAACTCACTCAAAAGCTACACCGCTGGCGCAAGCAAGTGGGAGCTCAGATGATGAAGCCGAATCCAAATTACGATCCCTCCACCGACTTGTGGTCGGATGCGAAAATGCCGCAGGTGAAGACAATCGCCTCGAGTAAACCGAAAACGCCATCGGCCGTGGGCACGAACCTGCCGGCCGACGTCGCAACCTTCGCCCCGGGGTGGGGGGTCCGCGACTGGGGGGGTCCGACCATGAAGCCCGGGTTGCGCAAACAATGGGATGGACGCAAGAAGGTGCTGCTGACGCACCCACTCAGCAAAACCGCCCCCTGTGTGCTTTCCCGGAAGGTCGCAGTGCCACAGGGAAAGAAAACCACCCTTGACCTGGAGGTGACCAACCACCCCAAAGGCAACTGGAAGCTGGTGGTAAGGGTCAACGGCAAGGAGGCCCTTAGCAAGGATATCGAGGAAACCAAGTGGCAGCAGCTTCAGATCGATCTTAGCAAATACGCCGGCACGACCGTGAACATCGAGCTGGAGAACCGGGCCACGGGATGGTCCCACGAAGCTGCTTACTGGAGCCGAATCGAGGTCACAAACTAGCAATCATGCCGGGAAAGCGAAGCAAAGGCAAAGCCCTTCCCTTGGGCAGGGTAATCCTCAGCTTTGCCGTCCTGTCATTTATCACGCAGGCTGGTTTTGCCGGCCAATGGGAATACCTCGATAACGGCACGGTGCGCATCGGCATCGACAAGTCCCGCGGAGCCTGTATCGGGTATTTCGCAAGGAGTGCGAGCGGTCGCAACCTGCTCAACAACCGCGATGAGGGACGCTTTATCCAGCAGTCCTACTACGGGGCCCCTGACGGCTCGAGGTGGAACGGCAAACCCTGGGTCTACAACCCGGTCCAGGGTGGACACTGGAAGGGGAAAAAATCCCGGCTGCTGGAATTTAACAGGAACGAAAAACACAAGACGCTCTCGGCGCGGGTTGAGCCTCTGAGCTGGGCCAGTGGTATCGCCTGCCCGGAAGCCGTCATGGGCATCAAGGTGGCCCTTGAGGGCGCCATGGCACGGATCGGTTTCCGTATGCACTACACCGGTAAAGACCAGTCATCAGTCAGGGACCAGGAAATGCCGGCGGTGTTCGTGGACGCCGCGCTTGCCAATCTGGTCTATGCGGAAAACGGCAAGCTTAAACGCCGGGTTCCCGGCTGGCCGAACGAGCGCGGCAGGGCTCCGGAAAACTGGCTGGCCTATCTCGATGAGAAGGACTGGGGAATTGGCATCTTCACGCCCGGCACGGAAATATTCACCTGTTACCGCTTTAAGGGCAATGGCGGGAAGGGACCGGGCGGCTCGGCATGCTCCTACGTCGCCCCTTTAAGAAGATTCTCCCTTCAAAAAGGCATAAAGATCGATTACGAGGTATTCCTGACCATTGGATCAATCAACGAAATCCGCGACCGCTTCGCCTTGCTGAAAAAACGCCTCAACACTCAAAGCGCTAAACCCGAACCCAAGATACAGCCCTGAAAACACACGCTTTCTTCCTCTGTGCCCTGCTGCTTGTCCCGGCCTTCTCAGCCGCCCAACAGGCTAACTTCAAGCGTCCGCAGGCCGCGCACCGAAGCAGCAAACCAGTGCCTGATCCATGGCTCGGCCACGGACATGACGATCACCCGGAAATACGCAACGCCACTTACCTGCAAGCCCCCGCGAAGATCCGTGCAATGCCCATTAAGGGTGGGGGAGACACCAGCAAACTGAGTTATCCGAAAGGCAGCGGCCTGCGCATTGTAGCCACCGGTCACAGCTGGATGCGGCCTGGATTTGGCACCTTGCCGGAAATCGCCAAGGCTGCCGGGATTGAGCAGCGCCTGCGGGTCAACTACCGGGGCGGAGAACGTGGTGCGGCACGCATGATGTGGGAACTGGAAAACGGCATCCTCTCCTCCGGGGGCAAGCCGAACCCGGTATGCATGAGCGCCATCACGACCGGTGAGTGGGATGCCATGATGTGGGGCAGCTACACCAACGACCGGCCCGAATATTACTTCGGCTGGATCGACTTCTGCCTGAAATTCAACCCGAAGATGGAGTTCTATGTCTTCAATGGCTGGCCGCAGTGGGCTGATGGTTTTGGCACCGGGGACCGGAAACCAGGGATTGAAAACTACCGGGCCCGTGCAAAAAAAACCGACAAGACCCTCACCAAGCAGATTGCCGGCCTGGATAAACGCTATCCCGGCAAGGTCCACATCATGCCTACCAATGAGGCCATGCTGGCGGCACTGGAACTTTACTTCGCGGGCAAACTCCCCGGTATCAAGGCGCTCAACAGGAAGACCGAGGGCAGGAGCCCATCGATCTGGAGTGACGGCGGGCACCTCGGTGATGGCATGGCCTGGCTTGAGGGCTACGTCTTCTATGCCACCCTCTATAAGAAATCGCCCGAACTGATCAAGGAAAGGCCCGGGCAAAAGCACGTCAATGCCGAACTGGATGCCATCTTCCGCAAGATTGCCTGGCAGGCCGTCATCAACAACCCGCTCTCGGATGTCACCGACAAAAACGGCAACGGTATCGGTGACGAAATCGAGTCCCTGAAGAAGAAATGACGCGGACGCTCCTGCTCCTCTACACCCTGGGAATCACCCTTTGTGCTGCTGTTGCCGGCAAGCCCAAGCGACCCAACATCCTCTTCATCTTCGCCGATGACTGGGGGTGGGGAGACCTCAGTTGCCATGGCCATCCCTATGTCAAGACACCGAACATCGACCGCTTGGCCAGGGAGGGAACCGACTTTTACCGCTTCACCGTGGCCAGCGGGGTTTGCTCACCGAGTCGCACGGCCGTGATGACGGGGCATTTCCCGGCACGTTACAATATCGACGGCCACTTCGCCTGGGTGCCCAGCAATGCGAAACGTAACATGCCCGACTGGCTGGACCCCTCGGCACCGCTGCTGCCGCGCTTCCTTCAGGCCGGCGGCTATGCCACGGCGCACTTCGGCAAATGGCACCTTGCCAACAACATGATCCCCGACTCACCCCTTCCCGGCCAATATGGCTTCGATACCTATGGCGCCTTTAATTGCGCGGGCAAACAGATGCCCGTCCACGATGACGCGAAGAATGCCATAGCCTTCATCGAGAAAACCAATCGCGATGACAGGCCCTTCTTTATCAACCTCTGGTTGCACGAGCCGCACACTCCGTTTCACACTCTGCCGCAATACCGTAAACGTTTCCCCGATCTCAAGGAACGTGACAATATCTACGCCTCCGTCCTCTCTCATGCTGATGAGCGCGTGGGCGAAGTTCTCAAGACCCTCGACCGCCTGAAGCTGGTGGAAAACACGCTGGTCATCTTTAGTTCCGACAACGGACCGGCCCGTGCAGGCAAGGCAACGAAGCTCGAGTCCATGTACGACTCCGCCACCGGCAAGGGGTTCAACATCGCCGCGGCCCGGGGGATCACCGGCGGACGCAAAGGCTACAAGGCGGCACTCTTCGAGGGTGGCATCGGCGTTCCCTTCATCGCCCGCTGGCCGGGAAAAATTCCCGCCGACAGGGTGGACAAGACTTCCATTTTCTCAGCCGTGGACCTGCTGCCGACGTTTTGTGAAGTCGCCGGCGTTAAACTGCCTGACGATTACAGGCCGGATGGGATCAGCCAGATGGCGACCCTCAGGGGCAGGGGCACCCCACTGCGTGAAAAACCACTCTTCTGGAAGAGCCTCGCGCCGTGGCCGGCCCGCAAGGACAAGCCCGAACATTGGGTCTCCTATGTCGTGGCAAGCCAAAACTGGAAACTGCTGGCCAACCGGGATGCCGGTTACGTCGAATTGTATGACCTTCTCGCCGATCCCCTCGAGAAAACCGACCTCAAGGCACAACACCGGGAAGTGGTGAAGGAACTGCTGCGTCTGCTCAACCAATGGCAGGACACGCTGCCCGCCAAGCCGACAGGCAAGGTATTTTCAAGCCTGCGCAAAAGCTAGTCCCCGGGACCAATCAACAAGGCGACGCGGAAAAATCCGCTGCTTGCCGGTTGGATGATGGCTTTAATCAGCTAGACTTTCCCCGCTTGATGGCTTCATAAGAAAACAACGCCTCCCAATCCAAAAAGAGAATACCGATCATGAAGCGAAGAAATTTCCTCCAGGCCGGCGCCCTCTGCGGCGGGGCAGCCGCCTCGACCGGCTCAGCCCATGGCGCAAAGAGTAACCCTTCAGGTGTCACCGGTTACCAGTACCGGTTGCCCGGCTTCAAGGAAGGGACCCGGCTGCTGTTCATCGGCGACTCCATCACCGACATGAAATGGGGACGCAACGAGAAGGACCGCAACCACTACCTGGGGCACAGTTACGTTTACCTGATCGCCTCGCGCCTTGGGGTGGATATGCCGCAGGCGCGACTGGAATTCTTTAATCGGGGCATCAGCGGCAACAAGGTTTCTGACCTCAAGGCGCGGTGGCAAAAGGATGCCATTGACATGAAGCCGGACCTGCTCAGCATCCTTATTGGAGTCAATGACGTGAGTCGGGGTGGCACCGTGAAACAATGGGAAGCGGACTACCGGTTTATTCTGGATGCCAGCCGAAAGGCCAAGGCAGATTTACCACTGGTGTTACTGGACCCATTCGTTTTGCGCTCAGGTAGACTGAAAATCCCGGAAGCATGGGAAAAATGGCGGACAAAGGTCGATAAATACGGGGCTATCGTTGCGCAGTTGGCCAATGACTATGATGCCATTCACGTCAAGACCCAGGAAGTCTTTGATGCGGCGGCAAAGGCAGTGAACCCTGAGCAATGGATCTGGGATGGCGTTCATCCGCTGCCGCAGGGACACGAATTAATAGCGCGCGACTGGCTACAGGCAGTCAGTGGCAGGTTTTCGAAATGAAGAAAAATATCCTTATTCTCTTTGCCTTTGCCTTGTTCACACTGGGCACCTCACTTCCCGCTGCCGTCTTGCAGCCCAACATCGTACTCATCTTTATCGATGACATGGGTTACGGCGATCTGGGTTGCTATGGCAACAAAAATAACAAGACACCAAATATCGACCGGTTGGCTGCCGAAGGTCAGCGCTGGACAAGCTTCTATTCCTCAGGAGCAGTGTGTGTCCCCAGTCGAACAGGACTGATGACCGGCCGGCATCCGGCCCTGTTTGCCGCCGGGAAAAATAACCTGGCCAAGGTCCGGGACGAACTGATGGCTGCCATGCTCAAGAAACAGGGATATGCGACGGCGATCCTGGGTAAATGGCACCTGGCCGGCTACCCGCAGGATTTCACCAAGAGCCCAATGCATCCCCTGGAGTGCGGGTTTGATTATCACCTTGGCACACCGGGAAGCAATGATGTGCCGGCACCTCCGGGCAAGCGCCAGACGCGCAGTCTCTTTGATGCGTGTGACAAGTTTACCTTCAAGGTGCCGCTTATCCGCGGGCGGAAACTGATTGAGTCTCCAACGGACCAGGAGCTGCTCACCAAGCGCTATACGCAGGAAGCGGTAAAGTGGATTGACTCCAATAAGGCCAAACCGTTTTTTCTCTATCTGGCCCACAATATGCCGCACGCACCGGTGTTTGCCTCAAGGGATTTCCAGGGTAAAAGCAAGGGTGGTCGTTATGGCGATACCATTGAGGAGATTGACTGGTCAGTGGGGCAGGTAATGAAGGCAATCAAGGATGCAAAGGTGGATGAAAAGACATTGATTGTTTTCACCAGCGACAATGGACCATGGTCGATGTTTGGACCCCATGGGGGGACGGCAAAACCTCTGCGCGGAGAAAAGGGCACCTCCTGGGAAGGGGGTTACCGGGTGCCGGGAATCTTCCGTTGGCCGGGTAAAATCAAACCTGGAACCGTGAATGGGATGGCGGCCAATCTGGATTTATATTCTACTTTTGCTGCGATGACTGGTGGGCGAGAGCCTGAAGGAATGAAAGGTTATATTTCCAAGGATATGTCGAGCGTTTTGTTGAAGGAAGCAAAGAGCCCTCGTCAGAAATGGTTCTATTCCCACGGAGGTGCATTGGCCTTTCGATCGGGTAAATATAAAATTCATTTAGGAACCAAGGATCGTTCCTCCAACCCTGACACGCGGGCACGTGAGCCTGTTGCAAAACACGATCCGCCTTTGCTTTATGATTTATCGACTGATATCGAAGAGCAAAACAACATCGCCGCCGATCATCCGGAAATCATTGCGCGTTTACTAAAGGAAATGAAAGAGTTTCGTGCGCTTCAATAAATGGCTATCCAACATGAATTCAATCACCTTGCCTATTACAAAAAAACGATCCGTTTCAACCCGGCCCGAAAACCGGCAATTTAACCTCCCTATGAGAAACGGGCCTCCCTGACTGAAATTTCATCCCCGGAAGGAATGGCGATTTTCCTGTAAAGCTCGGGCCTCCTCCCTCGCATCCAGCGCCGCCCCGAGCTTGTAGCCAAAAGATCCATGTCCAGGTCCGCAACGACCATGGCATCGCCCGCCCTCCAGGTCTCCTCAAGGATCCTTCCGTAAGGATCAATAATCATGGCGTTCCCGGTCCTGACCTCATCATCATCGAGGCCGACCCCGTTACTGAAGACAATAAAGATCCCGTTGTCATGCGCTCGCGAAGGAAGCCAGCGCATCAGCCATCCCCGCCCGTTGGGCCCACGAAATTCCTTTTCAATTTGTTCCGGATCCTTGAACCGGTTCTCCCAGAGTTTCAGGTCAATGACCTTCATTCCGTGCGGACTCCCGGACGCACAGCCCCCGGTCTGGTGGGGTGCGAGCAGAATGTCCACCCCCTTGAGCGTGGTCATCCGCACGTTCTCGATAAGATTGTTATCATAGCAAGTCAATATTCCTATCCTGTGTCCCAGGTGAGAATCAAAAACCGTGTAGTCATCCCCACTGGACATGTGTTCACTGATGAAGCAGTGCAGTTTCCGATGACAGTTCACCTGTCCATTCGGATGAGCGACGGCATAGGAGTTAAAGAGGTTCCCATCCTCCGAACACTCAATGAGACCGGCCCCGATAATCATTTGGTGTTTCTCCGCCAGTTCACATAATGCCTGCACTGATGGGCCGGACGGAACTTTCTCGGACAATCCCTCAATAGATTCCCGGTCCAGTTTTCGGACATGCCAGTAACCAGTGATGCACATTTCCGGGAACGCGATGATCTCCACTCTGCTGTCAGCGGCCTCCTTACAGAAATTGCGAATCGTTTCCAGATTAGACTCCTTGTCTCCCGGCACATGATTGAATTGAACTGACGCTGCTCTGATCATTGTATTATATCTATAAAGAGAATGCTTACACTTTCGCCCGGTTCAACCTGAATCTGTTGCAAAACACGATCCGCCTTTGCTTTATGATTTATCGACTGATATCGAAGAGCAAAACAACATCGCCGCCGATCATCCGGAAATCATTGCGCGTTTACTAAAGGAAATGAAAGAGTTTCGTGCGCTTCATTAAATTGAAATTAAAGGTGGATCCCCGAGAGTTGCCTAAGGATACCGG
Organism: Verrucomicrobiales bacterium; assembly: GCA_029940475.1. GTDB lineage: Bacteria > Verrucomicrobiota > Verrucomicrobiia > Verrucomicrobiales > DEV007 > CACIUL01. The sequence continues at coordinate 7,642 of JAPYUT010000068.1, forward strand.
ATTTGCGCGGTCCCGGTCCTTGGCCGCTCTATCGGCAATGTGCTTAACCTTTGCCACCCATAAGCATTGACCTGGAAGCCCGTCTGCGAAATGCTTCAGCTCAAATGAAACTACTCACCACACTGTGCGCCATGGCCTTGCTCTCGCCGGGACTGACACGTGATGCGACCGGAGCCAAGCAGCCGAACATCGTGCTCATCTTTATTGATGACATGGGATGGGGTGACTTCTCCTGCTTCGGTAACAAGCTGACCGGCACGCCGAATATTGACCGGATGGCAAAGGAAGGCATTCGCTTCGAGCAGTTTTACGTCAACTCGCCCATCTGCTCGCCTTCGCGAACGGCAATTTCCACCGGGCACTATCCACAGCGCTGGAAGATCACCTCCTACCTGAGTAACCGCGACCACAACGAGAAACGGGGCATGGCTCAATGGCTCGACCCAAAGGCGCCGATGCTGGCACGCTCGCTCAAGCAGGCCGGTTACTCTACCGGGCACTTCGGCAAGTGGCACATGGGCGGTCAACGCAACGTGGACGATGCCCCGGCAATCACCAGTTACGGCTTTGAAGAGTCCCTGACGAACTTCGAGGGAATGGGCCCGAAACTGCTTCCCCTGACCCTGAAGCCCGGGCAAGACCCGCAAAAACCCGGTCGTATCTGGGGGGATGCAGCACGGCTGGGCAAAGGTGTGCGCTGGATGCAGCGCTCACAAATCACCGGCGGGTTTATCGATGAGGCAATGCCATTCATCAGGAAAGCGCTCAAGGCCGACAAGCCATTCTATATCAACCTCTGGCCTGATGATGTGCACAGCCCCTTCTGGCCACCGGTAGATAAATGGGCGGACGGCAAACGCGGCCTCTATCACTCCGTGCTGCAGGCAATGGATCACCAGCTCGGCAAGCTCTTCAAATTGATCAGCGGCGATCCCAAGCTGCGCGACAACACCCTGGTTCTCATCTGCTCAGACAACGGCCCGGAAAAAGGTGCCGGTTCCGCCGGGCCTTTCCGTGGCTTCAAGACACATCTTTATGAGGGTGGCGTGCGCTCTTCACTCATTGCCTGGGGACCCGGCCTGCTGACCAGACAGAACCATGTGAACCGGGACTCCATCTTCTCGGCCGTTGACCTGGTGCCCACCCTCCTGGACATCACCGGCTCACCCCACCCAAAGGGAGCTAACTACGATGGCGAGTCATTGCCCGGCACACTCCTGGGTAAATCGGATGCCTCACGCAAGGCCCCGATTTATTTCCGCCGCCCGCCTGACCGGGATGCGTACTATGGAGATAACGACCTGCCGGATTTGGCAGTCCGGGATGGCAAATGGAAATTCCTCTGTGAATATGACGGAACTGAACCGGAACTCTTCGACTTGGTAAAGGATCGCGGCGAAACCAGCAACATTGCCGGGCAAAATGCCGAACTGGTCGCCAAGTTCACCAGGGCCTGCATTGCCTGGCATCAATCCCTGCCACCGGACAACGGCCCGCAACTGGCAAACAATGTCCGCAAACCAACCGGGAAACCGGTAAAAAAATGACAAGCTTTATCAAAAGTTCTGCGATAAGCCTATTTGCCCTCCCGGTATTATTTTCCGGCACTTCGTCCTCGCAGGCAGAAGATTCCTTTCCGGCCCTGCAGATGGCATTCAAGTCGCATTGCATTAAATGCCACGGCAAGGACGACAAGGTGAAGGGCAAGGTCAACCTGCTGGAGCTGAAATCCGACGCTGACCTGCTGGCTCGGCCGGAATTGCTCGAGAACCTGGTTGCCATATTGAGGGAGCACGAAATGCCGCCCGAGGATGAGCCGCCACTGCCTGAAGCCAAGCAGAAGCACATGCTCATGCAACTGGATACCATGCTGCAGAAATCCCTCAAAACCCAGCCATTCGTGGCCACACCGATCCGGCGCATGAACCGCTTCCAATACAACAACGCCGTCGTGGATCTGCTCGAGCTTGATCGCCCGATTTTCCGCCTCAATGAGCGGCTCATGCGGCGGCGCGATAATTATTTCCATCCGGAAAGCAAAAAGATGCCGGCACAGGTGCGTGTCTCCAGCCGGCCGCTGAGTAAGGACATCGACAACCAACGCCCCGAAGGTTTCAGGGGAGTGGCATCTTTTCCCCAGGACAAGCGTGCCGAGCACGGTTTCGACAACCGGGCTGACCACTTGACGCTCTCACCCCTGCTGATGGAGTCCTTTCTCAATCTCAGCCAGACGATCGCGGATAGTCCCGACCTCAATTCAAAGGAATGCCGCAGCTGGAACTGGCTGTTTACAGCCCCGGATCAAAAGGATGGCGGCCCCGATAAAGTGGCAGAAGCCATTGAGCCCAGGATCAAGAAGCTCCTGCGACGAGCATTTCGACGGCCGGTTGATCCGGAAATCCTGAACCGGTTCGTAAAGTTCTCAGAACAACAGCTCGCCGACGGTGCTTCGCTCGAGACGACCCTGCGTGCCGTGGTGGGGGCAGTCATCGGTATGCCGGACTTTCTCTATTTCTATGAAACTCCCAATAAGCAAAACCCGGAGGGTGAAGGCCCGGGCCGGGAACCGATCAGTGACTTTGAGCTGGCCTCACGGTTGGCCCTGTTTTTCTGGAGCAGCATTCCCGATGACACCCTGCTCGACCTTGCCGGGCAGGGAAAGCTGGGTGAAAAGGAAACACTGGGCGCACAGATTGATCGCATGCTCAATGACCGGCGCTCCGGTCGGTTCTGCGACAACTTCCCCGCACAGTGGTTGCAGCTTGAACGCCTGATTACCTCGGTCCCGGACCCGGAGAAATTTGCATACTTCTATCTTGTCGACGGCTATCGCACCAGCATGCACATGATGGCTGAGCCCCTGCTGCTCTTTGAGACCATCTACATCGAGGACCGCTCCATCATGGAATTGCTCGACCCGAAATTCACCTGGGAAAACGGCATGCTGCGGGCAAACTACGCCGGCCACTCAAAGGCAGGCCACGATGTGGTGACCCAGCTCTTCAAGCGCGTGCCGCTGACCGACCCGCGCCGCGGCGGCATCATTACAAATGCCGCCATCATGACAATGACAGCCACCCCAACCCGTACCCAGCCGATCACCCGGGGCGCCTGGGTAAACGCGGTGATCTTCAACGATCCGCCCGATCCGCCCCCGGCCGATGTCCCGCCCCTGCCCGAGGCCAGCAAGGAAGAACTTGCCAAGCTTACCATCCGCGAGCGCCTGGCTGCTCACCGCAAGCGCGAAGACTGTGCCGGTTGCCACAAGCAGATTGACCCCCTCGGATTTGCCCTGGAGAACTACGGGCCAACAGGTGTCTGGCGTGAAAAATATGAGAACGGGCGCCAGGTGGATGTCAGCGGCGTGCTCTTCAACCGTCATGAGTTCAAGGACTTCTCAGAATTCAAGCAAATGATCCTCAAGGAGAAACACCGGTTCATTCGTGGCTTCATCGAGCACCTGCTCTCCTACGCCCTAAGCCGGGAACTTGGACCCGCCGATTCGCCCGCACTCAATGACATGACAAGCCGGGCACTCGCAGGAGAAGACCAGATGCGTGCCGTGCTCAAGAACATCGCAATGAGCCAGCCGTTCCTGCACAAGAATACCATCGCTCCAGTTGCCGCGAACAAGCATTCCCATGAGCTAAAATAACACGCAAGGAAAATGCGCATTTTCGCATCGTAAGCCCCGCAATTTCCGCTACAATAAAGAAAGGACATCTTCCACATGACCAATACCGAGAGCATTCGCCCTGTATCACGCCGAAGGTTCATAACGTGTGCCGGCGGGGCGACCCTCAGCCTGCCGTGGCTTGAGAGCTTTGCCAACACGGGGAAGGGCAAAGAAACGATTGCGGCTCAACGGCTGGCCTTCTTCTACCTGCCAAACGGCATCACGCGCCGCGGCTTCTTTCCCGGAGAGGGCGACCGGGCGCTGCCGAAGTTCGCAGGCCAAAACAACGTCTGGCGCTTTGCAGGCAAGAGCGTCCCGCCCGGCAGTCACCCCATTACACTCACGCCGACATTGGCACCACTGCACAAGATGCGGAAAAAAGTCTCGCTGATCACCGGTATGGATCGCACCTTCCAGCACGGTACTGATTCCCATGCCCAATGCGCGTCCTGTTTCCTCACCAGTGTTGCGCCCTATGAGGTCAAGAACTCCGCCTATCCGCTGACCCGCACACTGGATCACATCGCAGCCGACAGCATCGGGCAGTCGACTCCCTATTCAACGCTGGAGCTCAGCTGCAATGACCACAAGAACAACATCGAGTCGATCTACTTCGACAACATGTCCTGGTACGGCACCGGCCATGTCGCGCCCTCCATGCGAAACCCACGCAAGGTCTATGACCGGCTCTTCGGCACGCAGGCCCATGCACGCCTGCGCAACATCACTGACCTCGCCCTCGGTAATGCCCGTCAGCTGCAAAAACGCCTGGGCAGCGAAGACCGGCAAAAATTCGGAGAGTACCTGGAATCCATCCGGACGATCGAGACACGCATGGACCGCATTGACCAAATGAAGTCAGAGCTGGCTGCCGCAAAGGTCAAGCGGCCGGCCGAGCACTTGCCGCGCAACGAATACATTCACCTGATGGGTGACCTCCTGGTGATGGCATTGCAGAACGGCCTGACCAACGTCGGCACCCTGATGTTGGGCCCCGAGCGCTGGACAACCCCCACCAACTGGGAAGGCATCCTAGACAAGCCCTTCAGTCATCACGCCATGACCCACGCCATAGGTAACCACATGGAGCACCTCCTCAAGCTGGACCGCTTCCATGTCTCGGCCTTTGCCCGGCTGCTCGAGCGCATGGACCAGATTGAGGAAGCCCGCGGAACCACGCTGCTGGACAACACCATCTTCACCCTCGGGGCCGGAATGGGTGATGGCACCACGCATCAATACAACGATCTGCCGTTGGTCATCGCCGGTGGTGGTGGTGGCACACTGAAACTGGGCAGCCACATCCACTGCAAGAGAGGCACCCCACTGGCCAACCTCTGGCTTACCCAGCTCCATGCCCTTGGCATTAAACGTGAAAAGTATGCAGACAGCACCGGGACAATCAGTGAGATCCAGGCCTGAGGCTCACACCAGGATATCAAACCAGATGAGACTCCTCCTGCCCGGCATAGCCGTGATGCTGGCCTTGACCGCAAACCTTTGCGCGGCCAAGCGGCCGAACATTATCGTCTTCCTGGTCGATGACTACGACAAGCATGAAACCAGCGTGTATGGCGGCAAGGTGCTCACCCCCAACCTTGAGCGTCTGGCAAGAGAGGGCATCACCTTCAACAACGCGCACGTGACCAGCACGGTGTGCACGCCCTCGCGCTACACTTTTTTAACCGGTCGATACGCCGGTTCCTCCTACTATCCAGAATACCTTGCGTTGTTCCCGCCGGGTCAACAGGCGCTGCCGGCGTTCAATGTCGGCCTGGAGGAGGATAACATGAACATCGGGGCGGTGTTGGCAAAAAACGGTTACGCGACCGGCTTTGTCGGCAAATTCCATGTCGGGCCATCGCTCAGTGACCCGGCCTTTCGCAGCAAATACGGGTTGCATGATGTGCAAAAAAACACGCCTTTCACCGAAAAGCTCAACCGGCAGCAGTTTGAAAACGAGAAACAATTTCGCCGGGCAGTCAGGGATTACGGCTTCACCTGGGCCAAGAATATCTACTGGGACAACACCAAGGCCCCCTTCCAGAGCCACAATCCGGAATGGACCACGGCGGCGGCTGTGGAATTCATCGAGGAACATAAGAGCCGGCCGTTTTACCTGCACTACTGCACCACCCTGCTGCACGGTCCCAATGGCGCGTGGCACAAGTCGCTCGGACAGCCGAAGGTCACCGGCGAGGGAATCATCAAGGAGACCCTGAAGGCGATGCCTGCGCGCTCATCGGTGATGGAGCGTATCGAGAAGGCCGGGCTCAGCTCCAATGAGGCCGGTTACCTGTGGATGGACGATTCCCTCGGGGTGCTGCTCGACAAGCTGGACGAGCTCAAACTCAGTGACAACACCGTGGTGTTGTTCATCGCCGACCATGGGTCAGGCAACAAGGGCTCACTCTACAAGGCCAAAGGCACCGAGGTGCCGTGCATCATGCGCTGGCCGAAGGGCATGATGGCGGGGGTGCGCAGTGACCAACTCATCCAGAACACTGACTTTGTGCCGACCTGGCTTGAACTGGCGCAAACCGCCATTCCCGCCGGCTACAAGGTCGACGGCGTGAGCCTGAAGCCGCTTTTCCGCAAACCGGGTTCTCCGGTTCGTGAATATGTCTATCAGGAAATAGGTGCGGCGCGTTCCATCAAGACCAGGGACCACAGCTACATTGCCCTGCGCTACACAGGGGACCAGGTAGCCGGTGTGCGCGACAACAACCGGCGCCACCTGAAGTCAATGACCGGCCTGAGCGGCGGGGTCTCACGCTCCATCACCACTCACCCCCATGCCTACAGCGGTGACCAGCTCTATGACCTCAAGGACGATCCTGACACACAGAAAAACCTCGCCTCCCAGCGCCGCCATGCCAGGACGCTCAAGCACATGCAGGACCTGCTGATTCGGGAACTGGGGAAATTTCCCCAGCGTCCTTATGGCGAATTCTTTACCGGCGGCAACTCAATCGGCGGCGGCAGCTACGCTGACGTGTTTGAAACACTGCGCAAGGCCGCCAGTGACAAGAAAAAGAAGAAGTAGGCCGAGCAGAAATGAAACCAATCCTGCCCATCCTCGCACTCATCGCCTGCACGGCCCCCTTCGCCGGGGCAGCAGGGTCGACCTTTGACCTGCAGGCCCACCGGGGAGGGAAGTCCCTCTGCCCGCCGGGCAACATCCTGCCCGCCTTCAGGAAAGCCCTGGACCTTGAAGTCACGACCCTGGAACTCGACACCCACATCACCAGGGACGGGAAAATCATCATTATCCATGACCCGGGCGTCCTGGAAAAAGCAGTGAAGAAACCGCCACAAACCCACGGTTACCGGATCAGGGAACACGCCCTGAGCGAGATCAAGCAATATGTCATCCGCACCGGGGATGGGAAAACAGCAACTGTCCCCACCCTTGAGGAATTTTTCCTGTTCCTGAAAACCTACCCCGGTGAAGCGGCAACCCCAGCAGGCGCAAGGCAAAACGCGCGGAAAATCCAGCTGAACATCGAGACCAAGGAGGAGGGCTACGAGGAACAGCTCGTGGCCCTGATCAAAAGCCATGGGCTAGAGGAAAGGGTGATCATCCAGTCCTTCAAGATGACATCCATCACCAGGGTCAAGCACCTCTCAAAACTCATCAGGACATCCGCACTTACCCAGTCCCTTGAAGAGGCCATGGCCGTCCAGGCCGATTACTGGTCTCCTGAATATCCTGATCTCAATGCCACGCTGGTAAAAAAAGCGCACGCCGGCAGGCTGAAAGTCGTGCCCTGGACCTGCAACGCAAAGGAGGACATGGCAAGGCTAATAGGCATCGGGGTTGATGGCATCATCACCGACAACCCGCCTGCCCTGATTGAAGTGCTTCAAAAATCAGGCATTAAATTCTGATCGCAGTAGCGCCAATGAGGTGCTAAGATCCACTCAGTTCGGATTTAATTTTAATGGACAGCGAAGAATTCCAGCGCCTCAAGGAGGCCCTGCCACAGCTCCCCAAGTTAAACTGGGGCATGTTTCAAATCATCTTCCTGACCCTGGTGGTGATTGTCGGCGGCCTTACCTCCGTCTACACCATCCCCGCCGAGTCCGTCGGCGTCGTGATGCGCTTCGGGAAATACTCATCGACGGCCGACCCCGGGCTGAGGATGAAGCTGCCGTTCTTTATTGACCAGGTCGAGGAGGTTCCGGTCAGGCGACAACTCAAGCAGGAGTTCGGCTTCGGCACCGCGGGCGCGACAAACGGTTATCAATCCTCAAGGGGACAGATCCAGGAATCAGAAAAATCAATGGTCACCGGCGACAGCAACGTGGCCCTTGTCGAGTGGGTGGTGCAATACCACATCAAGGACGCAATGGAGTTCCTCTTCAAGGTGCGCAACCCGGATGAGACCCTGCGTGACGCCTCCGAGTCCATCATGCGTGAGGTGGTCGGGGACCGGACCGTCGATGAGGTCATCACCTTTGGACGACAGGAAATCGAGACCGATGCCCAGACAAAACTGCAGGCGCTTGTCGACAAGTATAAAATGGGGCTGGCTATTGACTTAATCCAGCTCAAGAGCGTCAACGCGCCGCGCGAGGTACAGGCCTCGTTCAATGAAGTGGAATCGGCAAAGCAGGAACTCGAGCAGGCCAAGAACCGGGCCACGGGAGAAAAACTCAGTACACTCAAGGCCGCCCAGGGCAAAGCGGATAAGATGATCCTGGAAGCGGAAGGCTACGCCACACAAAGAATCAACGAGGCAGAAGGCGACG
>JAPYUT010000069.1 GCA_029940475.1 Verrucomicrobiales bacterium
GCGCGCGGTGGGTGCGGTGGATGACAATATCAAGCGCGTCATTGATTACCTTGAAGCGCAAGGCATCAAGGATAATACCCTGATCATCTACACCAGTGACCAGGGCTACTGGCTGGGTCAGCACGGCCTCTATGACAAGCGGCTGATCCTTGAGGAATCCCTCAAGATGCCCTTCATCGTGCGCTACCCCAGGGAAATTAAAGCGGGTTCAGTCAATGAGGCGCTGTGCAGCAATGTCGATTTTGCCCCGACACTGCTCGACATTGCAGGGGTCACCATTCCAAAAGCCATGCAGGGAGTCAGCCTGCGACCGCTCTTGCAGGGCAAAAAACCGTCCAAGTGGCGGGAAGGCATCTGGTATGCCTACTGGGCCACCGGGCATTTCCACTGGGGAGTGCGCACCCGCCAGCACAAGCTCATCCGCTTTCCGGGCACTGCGGATTGCGAGTTCTACGACTTGAAGAAAGATCCCTTTGAAATGCACAACCTGTCCGGCAAGCCGGGCTATCAAGAAGCTATCGCCGACACCGGCCGGCTGCTGGAAGATCTGATCAGGAAAGTTGACATCAAGCCGGAGCAAATGCCCGGAGCAAAAAACCAATGAAAACTCTTCTAATCATAACAATCGCAGCCGTGGTGCTGGTGGGTTGCAGTAGTGAGCCAAAACAGGTTTCCGGTGCAGCATTCCAAGAGTATCACAGATTGGGCGTTTCCCCGATGCACATCTATGAGTATATCGGGGAAAAGAATGGAAAATTTTATCTCCGGCACAAATCGATGTCGTTAATAAACCAAAGAAAATGGAACGAGGAAACATTGTATGCAGAAGGCAGCGAATTAAATCCAACGTTCCTTGAGCAACTCAGGAAACAATCCAAGCAATTCGTGGAACAAAAAGCCGAAGAAAAATAAAACAGCTGGCAATCACTTAAGGCTGGATGGTTACGGAACGCAGCCATGCCCGGGCAGCAAATCGTGCCGCGGAGGGGCGTAATATCCAGGAGCCATCATGGTTGCGGAAGCCGCTGTCCATGAAGGTGAATTTCCCATGCCCGGCACCGTGTTCGTCAAGGTAAGCCCTGGTGGGGGCAAGAAACGAGGAACCATCCCAGCCACGCTCATTGAGGATCAGTTGTGGTCGCCCGGCAAGATACTCAAGCCGGCGCAGCGCAGACTTCCGGTCACTGCCCGGGTAACGCCACTTGCGCACCCCGTCATAGTGGCTGAAGGGCATGAAGGCACTCCATAGCCCGGCAATCTCCTTATCGTGCAGGCCGATGAAATTGCAGGCAATGGCACCACGGGAAAACCCGCACAGGATCACCCGCTTGGGGTCACCTCCATATTCCCGGCATACCCGCGGCACGATTTTTTTGCAGTAGGCAATGGTCGGGCCCGGGTCATGTCCCGGCGCATTGCCCCACCATTGGGACACGTTGCCATCGCCCTTGCCGTTGAGATAAGGCAGGCAGAGCCAGATGTACCCGCTCCCGCCACTCAGGCCATATCCCAGCCGGCTGCCCTCGACAAGGCCGGTGCTGACATCACCAAATCGGTTACGGTAAGGGCCGTTGCCGGCATACTCGACAATCACCGGGTACCTTTTCCCCGGCTGCCAGTCTTCCGGTAAATACAGGACATGGTATACTCCCGGGGTTTGATCCACTGGATCGCTGACCCTGACCCTCTTTCCCCGTTCAGGCTTGCTGGAAACCAGAGGCGGAATCTCAAGGTCGGGTGCAACCTCACCAATATCGGCAACCGGGTGTTCCTTCCAGCCCGAGGCCTCAAGACGGGCCAGTTCAGCCTCAATATCCTCACCCTCAAAAAACCACAGGCGCCCATGTGCCCTGACCGTTTTACCGGGAGCACAATCGGCAAACCCGGGATCTGAGTGCAGACAGGGAACCGGGGCATTCTGCCAGGCCCGGTGGCAGGGCTTCCAGGCAGTGATGATCCACCGCTTCCCGGTCCCGTCATGACAAAGCGCATAGTCACCGTGAAAACGCTTATTGGCATTGTCCTGCCGGGTAAACCCCCGGCCCCCCTTGAGCATCAGGCAGACCTGCGCCCGCAGGTCGGTAAGCATCTTCTCGGTGCCGTTGTGAATCCACATCTCCATGGCAAGGGAGTTACCAAGCGGGTCAAGCCTGGTGCCGAAACCGATACCATTGGGCAATTTGCGCTCAAGGCTCAACCGTCCACCGGGATGTTGTTGCCATTCCAGCGGCGGCAGAGAAACTCCCCGCTCAGTCCAGATCGTGTCGATGTGGGTATGTGCAAGGTAGGTCAGGCCCAGGTTTGACCAGATCGCCTCGGGCACATCAATCACCACGTAACTGGCAGGATCCCACGGCGTAAACACACTGGCCTTGGTCTCACGCTGCGGGTCAATGGCTCCCTCAAGGAAACCAATGCGCGGATGCCGTCCCCCGGGATAAGGCAGTATCAGCATCGGTTCATCCTCCCGGAGGGCTGGCCTCGTGCCTCCTGATATCTCAAAACGATTCAGTGCCACTTTCACGGCACCCTCATCAAGGCCCGTGGCAGCACTCACCTCAGCGAGACTGAAACCATGGTGCCAAACCATGTTCTCCAGCCAATAGCGCAGCTCATCATCATTGCCCGGCCGGCGCACGTTTTGCCCAAACGCGCCACTGCAAAGCGAAATCAGCAGCAAGGCGCCAAGCGGGTAGCTCATCGCACAACCTCACTCCTGGAGGGAAGGACTGCAACCCGGACAGCCCGGGAAACAGGGGGAAAACAGAGGCCCTGTGCTTCCTGCTCTGTGACTTGATATGCCCGCAATTGCCCTTTAACTCTCAGTGAACATGGCAATATTCAATAAAGCGACCCTGCAAAGCCTTTCCAAGACCTGCGGATGAGCCGCAAAAATCGACCCGGTCGGGCTCGGTAAACTCCTGGAAAGCCTTCCAACGAACAAGGATCCCAACCTGCTCGTTGGTTTTGACACCAGCGATGATGCCGGTGTCTACAAGCTTACCGAGGAGATCGCCATCGTCACCACCGCCGACTACATCACGCCCCCGGTCAACGATCCATTCACCTACGGCCAAATCGCGGCGGCAAACTCCATCAGTGACATTTATGCCATGGGCGCTCGCCCAATCACCTGCCTGAACCTTGTCAGCTTCCCCTCGGGGAAACTTCCGCCTGAACAGCTGCACCGCATTGTCGCAGGTGCCCTGGACAAAATCACCGAGTCCGGGGCGGTGCTCGCCGGCGGCCACTCGGTGGAAGACAGTGAACCCAAGTTCGGGCTGTCGGTTACCGGTGTTGTCCACCCGGAGAAAATCTGGCGCAACATTGGTGCCCGCCACGGGGACGCGCTGATTTTGACCAAGCCAATCGGCAGTGGCGTGCTGTTCAATGCCGAATTGAAGGGAAAACTCAACGACCCTGATGCCTTCAATTCCTGTATTGAAAGCGTCACTGCCCTCAACCACACCGCCGCCGAAATCTTCGCGCAATTCGAGGTGCATGCCGCCACCGACATCACCGGTTTCGGCTTTGCAGGACATGCCCTTGAAATGGCGCAGGGCTCCGAGGCTGCCTTAACCATCGAGCTTGATGCCCTGCCGGTCATGGCGCAGGCACTGGAAATGTACAGTGCCGGTATCACGACCGGCGTCAACAGGCACAACCGCGAGAAAACCATGCCGCATCTGCGCCTTAAGCAATCCGCCGCCGTGGACAGGCAGGAAATCCTCTTTGATCCCCAGACCAGCGGCGGCCTTCTCGTTGCCCTGCCGGAGGAACAGGCCACCGATGCCCTTGACCAGCTCCACCAGTCCGGGCTTGAGCACGCAGCCATCGTCGGTCGCACCGGGCAACGCGACGGCGACACCCATCTCGTTATCAAATAAACAGAGCGCCCACCGGTCCTCTATTCTGCATCGCTGTCCGGTGCCCGGACAGGGGAGGCTGCCTCAGTAGCGTATGCCATGCTGGCCTGGACCGGAAAGCTGCAGATACAGCCGGAGCTTCCCTCGGGCACAAGCAGCAGGCCATTGGCGGGAATCATGTTGATCCAGCACCCGGGCCGGGTGGACTTGGTGATCCACTCCTGTTTCTTGCTATCGAGATTAAACTCCGCGGGGTTCCCTGCCCGGTAGTAGAGCTTGTTGGAGGAAGCGCTGATCGCCCCGCATCCGCCGCCGCCCAGCCGCGCAAAGCTGAACAGGATCTTGCCGTCAGCGAGATTGAAGACCTTTGGTTCAACGATCAGGCGACCGCCTGCGATCACCGGGTGCAAATCCTGTTCCCCGTGGGTCAGGTTAGTCCGCCTACCGGTATCAAACCCGTGCTCCCAGGTGGTCTTGCCATTGCCGGCATCCATTACCTCAACCGCGTAATGCAGTGTCGGTTTTTTGGCGGGGACCGGTTGCGCATTCTCCCCCTGCGGGGACTTGTCATCAACAGGTGGTGGTGGTGCGGTCACAGTATTGAGTGAGTGGACCGCGACTAAAAACCCTGCACTGGCAGACAGGTAAAAGGTCTGGATCCCGGAAAGGGGGAGCTCAAGCGGCCGGCGCCACAATTCCTTACCATTGCCAAGGTCAAGTGCCACCAGGCTCGCGCCCTGCTTGCCAACCAATTCATCATAACCCCACCGCCCTGCCTGCGATGATCCCGGGGAATCTTTGCTGCCGACGGCAGCACCTCGCATGGTATCCTCATTGCCGCTCTCAAGAAAAAACAACGTTCCTTCCTTGATACAGATTGACGGGTTGGCAATGGCTCCCAGAGGGCGATAATTCCATAGTTCCCGTCCCGATTTAAAGTCAACGGCAAACAGCCTGCGGCTGCATACAACGCGCTTATTGTCCCCATACCCTCCCTCCCAGATCGCGGTATAGCTCAATTCCCTGCGCACCGCCCCTTTGTCGACTGCGGATCCAATCAGCACATCATCAGCAATCGCCAGGTATCCCCACTCCTCATCGGCGGATTTCACCGAGAGCTTGCGCTCAGTAGCGCCGGTGGCCGCATTAATCACCAGGCAATCCGGCCCGCTTGCCGCGAACACACGCTTAAATTTCGTTCCAATCGCGAGGTTGCCGCAATCGCGCAACATCGATGCACGCATGAAAGAGGGAACTTCGCGCTTCCACAGCACCGTGCCGTTATGGGCATCAAGGCCAAAGAGGAAATCCCTGCCCGGGACAAAGAGATAGCCGCCCGCCGCAAGTGGCGGCGGGGCCCGCAAATGCCGATCGACAATATGCTCGGGGCCGGGACGGCCGAACCAGCGCAGGCGCATCTTGCCATCAACACGCGAATCACCGCTGGATGCGCTGTTGCCGGTATCCCCATAGGCATGCGTCCAGCTCCCGGAACCTTCGGGAGCTTTACCCTTCAATGTTTGATCACCAAATACCGCGATCCCGTCCCAGGGACGAAGCAAACGCTGCAGTTCCCCGGGAGGCACCCGCACATCTGCAACCCCATTGGTCACCAGGTTGAAAATCCCGTCCACAAAAGGCAATTCCCCAAAGTTCGCCACTTCCTGCAATGCCACGCTGCCGCGCTTGCCTGCCTCACTTTTCCAGGCACCGTATAGACCAAGGGCAAAAAACTCATGCCGCAGACGGGCAATGCGTTTCCTATCGGTGTCGATGCCAACGACATGGAGTTGGGTTCGTTCCGCAAGCGCGCGGATCAGGGCACCGTTGCCCACCCCGACCACCAGTGCGTAACCGCGCTGCCTCGGCAATTGCTTGATCAAACGCTCCACTGACCCGTTGCTGAGAGCGTCGATACCCTTTCCCGGCTTCACCGTCTTGCTTTCCCGGTGCGTCTGCAGGCCGATTTTGGCTCCGAACGCGTAAATGGTCCCCTTGGTCGTGCTGACAAATAACCGCCCACCTGCGATCGCAAGGCCACGAGCCGGGCCGTCAACCTGCGCCTGCCAGGCCGGCTCCTCACTGCCGGGCTTGAAAGCTGCGACGCTCTCTTTGCCTCCGGCCAAGACCAGTTCCGGCGTCTCAACGAGGGCATAGGGAAACCTCGCGCGCACTGCCTTGGAAACACGACTCTCAGAGGAAGCGTAATTTTTGCGACCGTTGGCCACTCTTGAGAAAACCCCGTTGGTCGAGGTGCGTCCCGCCTGGGCGAAGAGTTCTCCACCATTTTCAAAAATGTAACCCTGCGGACTGAAGTCCACCGGCTTTTCATCAATGATGCGTCCATCACGCAAATCAACGGAGCAGTAGTAGGCTCCTTCTCCGGGAAACAACCCGGCACCAAAATAACCGGTGGCGCCATTGACCAGCACACCGGTGCGAACCGGCCACACGCTCATGATTCGGCCATTGCCGGGCAGGCGCCTGTCCGGCACTGATGACGGTCGGGCCTTCCAGCGCAACGCGCCATCGCTTGCCTCCAGGCAATAGAGTGCACCGTCATCACAGCCAAAGAATACCCGGCCATCGCTCACCGTCGGTGCCAGTCGCACCGGACCACCCGCAGAAAACGTCCACAGCAAGCGGCCGGTTTTCGCATCAAGACAACGCACGCCATCATCCGCCGATGACCCAAAGAACAATCGTCCGCCCGACACCACCACATCGTGCACCCAATCAAAGGTCACCTTCGGTGTCTCCGGGCCGGCGCGACGACGCCAGTGGTCACTTTGAGCGGTCTCCGGCCACGCCGGGGCCGGGCGCTTGGCGGGATAATAGACCCAGAGTGGCCTGCCCGAGGGATGCAGGTTGACACTTCCGGGTGCCCTGCCGCTGCGCAGGTTGTCACTCATCCAGGTTGCCCACTCCTCATCATTGCCCGGTCTCACCGGGGCCGGAGGTTCTATCCCGGGAAACTGCTCCTTCCTCGCTGCAAACCGTGCGGCAATTTCCTCCGGCTTTAATTCCCGGTGCCAGACAGAAATTCCGGCAAGCTTGCCACTGAACGGATGGTAATCGTTCTCATCGCGATAGGCGCCAATGGTATAGAACAGCTGATCGGGTTGCAGCACTGACCCGCGTTGGGTTTCACTGTGCGCACTGGGCTTGCCGTCGACATACAATCGCTGATTACCTGTTCCGTCATAGGTGGCCACCAGGTGATACCACGCCTCCGTGACCAGGGTTGATGCTGCATGCAGGTAAGTAATACTCCGCACTTCTTCAGTCGCCAGGCCGAAACAAAAGCGATTGCCCCGATACCCCAGGATCCAACCCATTTCCTCGGCCCCCGTGTCACGCACGGCACCAATAATTCCACCCCACTCAAGAATGGAATCCAACTGCACCCAGGCCTCCACCGTCATCGCCCCGACAGGCAATCCGGCCTTGGTCGGATCAGTGGTGAGCAGGATTCCCCCGGCAACGGGAGTCCCTTCAACCTTGGCTACGGGAACCAGTTCCATGTAGCTCAAGCTGCCCTCTTCGACCAGGCGGGATTCCCCTAGAATCTCGCCTCCAAGCCCACCGCGTGCCGCAACCAGCTCACTGCCCTCAACACTTCCGGCGGCGAAACTCCACTGCTGCACAGGCGCAAGGTCAGGAGACAGATTGGTGAGGCCTGCCAGGTATTCCCGGTCCGCCTTCGACAGCTGGTCCATGCGAACATTGAGCACGCGACCATCCGCCGTTTTGAGTACCACCTTGTCACCCTCGGCTGAAACCAATGCAGCCTCAATCCGGGAACCGCTGGAGGAGATCCAGGTACGTTCATCTTCAGCCACTACCGGACAAATCAAGAAGATGCCGATGGCAAACAGGGTGAAGGTGTTCCTCATGGCTCAATAACGCTTATAATCCTGTCTTTTCCAATCATCCGCAATTTCAAATATCGAAACGCGGGACAACAGGACTGAAATGCGTTCACCTCCCGGGACAGTTGTTGCCTTTTATACAAAAGCACTTAAAGCCCAAAGGCACGCTGCATCTGCTCACGCACCTTCTTGAGCCGCTCCAAGCCGCCACCGCCAACCTCGGCAGTAGCCCAGCCGGTAAAACCAATGTCACCAAGCCCTTTACGGACATCGGCCCACGGCAGGTCACCTTCACCGATCTCGGTGAACTTGTTGTTCGCCCTGCTGAACCCCTTGATATCAAGCTTCACGCAACGGTGAGCGAAGGCGCGAATCCATTCACCGGGTTGACCGTATTTCCAGTGGTTTCCAATGTCATAATACTGGCCTACCCACGGGCTGTTGAAACTATCAATGAACTTCACGTGCCGCTCCGCGCTCTGCTCGGGCGGAGCCCCATGATCATAAAACATCTGGTTCCAGACATTCTCAAAGAGGATCGGCTGGCCAAGGGAAGCCGCGAGCGGGATCAATTTTTTAATCCCCTGACGACAGCGTTCCTCAATTTCCTCCTTCGGACCGTCCCCACCCCTGCCAACGACAATCAACACGCCGTTGCCGCCGGCGGCATGGGACAAGCGGATACAATGCGCAATGTTGGCATGTGCCGTATCACGGTCCGCCTGGTTCTTACTGGTAAGGCGCTTACCCCAGTGTGCATGGTTGATTGCATTGTGGACAAAGACCCCGGACTCCTGCACGGCCGCACGTGCGGCTTCAGCCGTGTGTCCACCGGCCTGGTCAAAATCCACCCCATCAAGGCCTGCTTCGCCGGCGAGGCTGAGACGCTGCGCCAGGCTTAACTGCTCACCATTGAGCTTCTTTGAAATCATTCCCAGCTTTACCGAGAGCAGGATCCCCTTATCCTCCGGCGGGCTGACAATCTTGCCCGCCGCCGCCGCGGCAAGGGAAACAATCCCGCTATCGGCGCGGGCCAAAGCAGGAAGCGCAAGGGAAGTGGCTCCCGCGGCAAGAAGCTGCCGGCGGGACAAGACACGGGACTGATCAGGAGAAGTTTTCATCTTTATGTTTTTACCCTACTCCTGATTGGGCGACAAGCCCGCAGTGCAGTGATACGATCATTCTCCCTGCCAAACAGCCTGCGTGACGCAAAAACCCGTGAATCAGACTCGACATCACCATAGACACACCCAAAATCATTGCCCAATGACCCGAATCCTACCACTCCTGGCAGCCACTCAAATCCCCCTGGCAATCCCGCTTCTTGCCAATGCAGCCGACACGGCAAAAGGGATTGTCTATAACGACATTAACCGGAACTCAATCCATGAGAAAAACGAGCCCGGCCTTGCCGGAATTGCCGTCTCAAACGGCAGGGAAATCGTGCAGACCGATGCCTTGGGAAAGTGGCAACTGCCCCACGATGAGGACACCATTTTCTTTGTCATTAAACCCGCCGGCTGGATGCCCCCGGTCAACAAGCACCAGTTGCCCCAATTCCACTACATTCACAAGCCCGCCGGCTCACCAAAAGGCTTGCGCCACAAGGGTGTCTCCCCGACAGGCCCGCTTCCTGCATCAATCGACTTCCCGCTCCTTAAAGCTGATGAACCAACCGAGTTCAAGGCAATTTTCTTTGGCGACCCGCAACCCTCAAACATCGATCAGGTTGACTACATCAAGCATGACATTATTGAGGAATTAATCGGTAGTGAGGCCAAGTTCGGAGTCACGCTGGGCGACATCATGTTTGACCAGCTGGAACTCTTTCCGCAATCCAATGCCGATGTCGCCCTGATCGGAATCCCCTGGTTCAACGTCATCGGCAACCACGACCTCAACACGGAAGCTGATAAGGATTCCGACTCCGATGAAACCTTTCATCGCTACTTCGGCCCGGTCTACTACAGCTTCGATTACGGACCGGTTCATTTCATCGTCCTTGACGATGTCGACTGGGCCAAGCGCAACGGAAGGCGCGGCTACCATGGAGGAATCGGTGAGGACCAGATGACCTTCGTGAAGAATGACCTCGCCCTCGTGCCGGAAGAAAAGCTCGTCTGCATCATGATGCACATCCCCTTGCCCAAGGTCGGCAACCGCAGGGAACTCTACCGGTTAATAGAGAAGCGCCCGCACACCATGTCGATTTCCGGCCACGAGCATTGGCATGCCCATCAATACATAGGCGCTGAGGACGGTTGGCGCGGTGACAAGCCGCACCACCACATCGTCAACGTCACCGTCTCCGGCACCTGGTGGAAAGGACGCAAGGACGAGGTCGGCATCCCCCACACAACCATGCGCGACGGCGCCCCGAACGGCTACTCAATCATTACTTTTAACGGCACCGGCCATGTCCTTGAGTTCAAGGCCGCCCGTCAGCCGTCCTCCTACCAGATGAGCGTATTCGCGCCGGATGAGATCAAGGCTGTCAACACCGGGGAAACCCCGGTATACGTGAATGTTTTTAACGGTTCATCAAAGTCAGAAGTCAAAATGAAGCTGGGAAAAAGCGATAAATGGATCGCACTGAAAAAAGTCATGGAGGCCGATCCTCTCTACACCGCTACCCGCCAGCGGGAGATCAGTGAAAAACCTTCTGCCAGAAATCATCTCAGTGGCCCGATCAAGTCCGATCACCTGTGGAAAGCAAATCTCCCGGCAGGAATCACGGCGGGAGCACACCTTATTGAAGTCAACGCCACCGATGCTTACGGTAAAACGCACCTGGGCAGGCGCATTATCCGCGTCGTCGAGTGATCATCCCGGCGACCTGCGAGTGAAGTAATATTGGCGGCAAGGTGAAACAGGGAATCAATCATTATCCATGCCTGATGAAGGCCCTAGTCTGCCTTTGCTTCCTGATCACGCTGAGGGTCACTTCCGGTCAAATTCCAAAACCGGATGATGCGCCGCAAGCGCTACCGCCCGGGGAAAGCCAAAAACACTTCACCCTGCCAAAGGGCTTCCGTATCGACCTGATTGCCGCCGAGCCGCTCATTCGCGACCCGAGTTGTGTCGCGTGGGATCCAAGCGGGCGACTCTTTGTCACCGAAATCCACGGCTACAACCTCGAGGGTCATCTTGATGTCACCGAGCTGAATAAAACAGGAAAACTCGACACCTCAATCCGGCGGCTCCATGTCGGCCCCAAGTTGAAATCAGAAGCCCGTAAAGGCCAAACCGGCAGCCTGAAGCTGCTGCGTGACACTGATAATGACGGCCGCATGGATAAAGCCATCACCTGGGCGGATGACATTCCCGCCGCCTATGGCGTAGTGGCTGTTAACAGCGGCGTGATCATCACCGCCGCACCCCACATCCTGTACTTTGCCGATACCGACGGCGATGATAAACCGGATATACGCAGGATGCTTTTCACCGGCTTCACCATCGGGGAAATGGAACGGGGAATCAATAACCCGGTGATGGCACCCGACGGCTGGATCTATGCCGGCCAGGGCTGGGGAGGCGGAACAATCACCGGCCCCGGATTGGTTGATCCGGTCAATGTCGGACGCACTGATTTTCGCTTCAAGGCGGACGGATCAGCCATTGAGCCGGTCAGCGGGTCAAACCACACCTTCGGAATGGCATTTGATGATGCCGGTAACCGCTTCCTGATCACTACCAGCAGACCATCCCTTTATGCCGCACCCCTGCCCTATGAATACCTTAAACGCAACCCCCACGTCGCCACTCCGGGACTGACAATCACCGCCAGCGACTACCACAATACCTTTCCCTCAAGCAGGCCTCATCCCTGGCGACGCAAACGCGGGGCTGACCCGCGCTGGATCAAGTTCTATGGTGCCGGCGAAGCC
The DNA here is from genome assembly GCA_029940475.1 of Verrucomicrobiales bacterium. GTDB lineage: Bacteria > Verrucomicrobiota > Verrucomicrobiia > Verrucomicrobiales > DEV007 > CACIUL01. Next base: position 11,626 of record JAPYUT010000069.1, read on the forward strand.
AAGCCAAACGGCAACTTCACCTCAGCCTGTGGACAACAGGTTTACCGGGCAAAGCTTTTCCCCGAGGAATACCACGGTAATTACTTCTGCTGCGACCCACAACAGAACATGGTGCACCGTGCGCTGATCGGTCGCGATGGCCCCGGGCTGAAAGTGCGACGGCATCCGGATCAGAGCAACTCAGAGTTCCTCACCTCCAGCGACGGCTGGTTCCGGCCCAACAACCTGCGTGTCGGCCCGGACGGTGCGCTCTATATTATCGATATGTATCGTGAGATCATCGAGGATTACTCTGCCATCCCGCGTTACCTGCAGCAGCAATACGGCCTGCTCAACGGCAATGATCGCGGCCGCATCTGGCGGCTTGCACCGGAAAACAGCCCGCCAACCCCCATCAGGAACGGACACTTCGAGGCAGCTGATCCCGTCACGGAGCGCATCACGGCCCTGTACAAGCCGGAGGCCATGCTCGTAAAGGCACTCAACGATAACCACTACGCCGTGCGCCTGCATGCACTGCGGGCGGGCGATAAACGATTTAATGAAGACAAGCCCCTCCTGGAAAAGGTGCTGTCGCTCAGCCAAACAGAGTCCGACCCGAATGTCCTGCTGCAGATTGCCCTGAGCCTGGGCGAAAGCGATGACCCGCGCACAGTTACCGTCCTGGCAGAGCTTGCTGCCAGGCATGGCAACATCCGCTGGATGGACAATGCCGTGCTCAGCTCGATCGGCAACAAGGCCGGGGCATTCCTGAAAAAGGCGGTCACAAAACACCCGCCCATTGCCGTTTCAATCCTTGAGCGTGCCGCCGTCACCGCAGCCCGCAGCGGTGATGTCGCGTCGCTGCTTGCCGCCAAGAATCATCCCGACCCAGCACTGCGCCTACGGCTTTTAAGCCTCGCCGCCAAGCACGGTGGTTCTGCACCCGAGTCCATGCGTGTTGCCGCCGATCAGGCACTTGCCACTCAAAAACAATCTGCCGCTCAACGACTCGCCGCTTTGCAACTGCTTGCATTTGCCTCACCACCCGTGATGCAATCCGCAATCAAACAACTTCTCTCCCCAACTGAAAATCCCGACTTCCAGGCCCGGGCGATCAACACCGCCATCGACACCGCGGACACAAAAATTGCCGCCGCCCTTATTGCCTATCTTCCCCGGGCAACACCCCGCCTGGGATCAATCATTATTGAGGCACTGATGGCACATCCCAACCCCACAAAACAGCTCCTTTTCGCAGGCCACAAGATCTCCTTCTCCACACTGCAAAAACACCGCCTGCTCAATCATGATGATCCCGGTATTGCCAAGCTGGGTAGATTGCTCTCCGCAAAAGCGCCGCCAAGGGAAACCACCCCGAACCGCCATAAGCCCTACTATTCAGCCATTAAGGCCAAACCCGATCTCGCCCGCGGAACAATACTCTTCAGGATACACTGCGCCAACTGTCATCAACTCGGCGGGCAGGGTATCGCAATCGGGCCGCAACTCGACGGTGAAGCGGGTCGACCGGCAGAGTCACTGCTTAGCGATATCCTTGAACCCTCCGCCCGGATCACCGCCGGCTACGCCACCTACATTGCCAAAATGCGCGATGGAGCATCCCACACGGGTGTGCTCGCTGCCGAATCCGCCACCAGCTTGAAATTACTTCAGGCAGCCGGTGTCGGGATCGAGTTATTGCGCGCCGATCTCATCTCTCTATCCCGTCTCGACCTTTCGCTCATGCCGGCCACATTTTCCGAACTCCTCAAGCCCGGGGAACTCGCTGACATCATCGGCTTTGTAAAAGCCCGTCCCAATAACCAATCCATGGTACTTTTTGATGATGATCCGGCATTTCCGGCCACGCTGGCTGCCGGCAAAGGAAGCGCTTCGCTTAATTGGAAAGATGCAAACTCCGGTCGGGTCTGCCTGAACGTCACAGGATTTCAACGCTACTCAGCCCAGTTGCCGGGGTGGAACTTTACGATCCGCGAAAAGCCCGCAGAGGGGCAATTCCGCTACCTGCGCCTGGCCATGAAGACAATCGACGCCAAAGGCATGATGATTGAACTGGCCGCAAACCGGAATTTCCCGCCCAACGACAAGCCAATCCGCACCTACTATGCCGGGGAAAATTCCACAGGATGGAAATCAAACCGGCTAACCGGGAAGATCCCCACCCAATGGCGGCGGTTCACCATCGACCTCTGGCAGGATAACGGTGACTTCACCCTTACGGGCATCGCGTTTACAACCATGGGAGGCAGTGGCAGCTATGATGGCATTGAGTTGCTGCGCGACAAACCCTAGATCCCCCTCAAGCCCAAGGAATCCGGCAATGGAGCCCTGCCGGACAGGCGCCAACTACTTGCCAGGTTCACGGCGCGGAGCCTCCTGGAACTTCTGGGCTTCCTCCGCACTGATGGCATCGGTGCTATTCAACCACTGCCGAGCTGCCTCAGGGTCACGTTCCAGCCATCCGCGCACACCACGCTCAAGACTCGCCGTGCGTGTCTGCTCATCAGAAATGTCAGCCGCCCAGATCACCGCGGCGGCAGGATCACTGTCAAAGGTTGCCTTGGCGAGAGCGCCTATGCCCCGGTCCCGGGCTTCCCCGGCGGGCTGTTCAATCAACCAGGCGGAAGCTGCCTGCGGGTCGGCATTGGTCCAGTTCCAGACGACATGCCCCATGGCATCGGTCTTACCCTGCCCGTCGGGCTGGCTATCCAGCCACTGTGCCGCGGCAGCAGGCTCCTGACTGGCCCAGCGATTGGCAACCTCACGGATGTGGCTGTCGCTGCGCTCTTCAGCCGGTATCGCGTCCACAAAGGCGGCGGCGGCGGCAGCATCAATTTCCGCCCAGCCGGAAATAGCCTGCCTGATGGCGGATTCCCCGTCCTCCCCCGGCAGGGTCATTGCCCAGGCAAGGGCTTCCTGCGGGGCGCTCTCGGCCCAGGACTCAGCGATTTTACCGATCACCTCAGAGCGTTCCTTTCCGGGATCAAGATCCATTGCAAACTCTGCCGCTTGTACCGGGTTGGTCGCGGCTATCGTCTCGAGCGCGCCACCCAAGGCACCCCGACGCTGGCTCTCCGGCAGGCTGTTTGCCCAGGCAAGGGCTGCCTCGGGATCCTGACGAACCCACTCCGTGGCAACGGTTCCGGCATAGAAATGCCCCATCCAGCCATTCTTCGCCTCCGGGTTGTCGGTTAAAGTGGCCAACCATTCCCTGGCCTTCTCGGGATCCTGTGAAGCCAACACCCTCAATACCTGCATGGATGCCTGGCCGGCCCTTTTGCGATTCTTCATGTTCTGGGTATAAGCCAGCGCCCCCTCTGCATCCATCGTTCCCCAGCGGGTTAACAGTAAATCCACAGCCATTCGCATATGAGGATCCCATTCCGGGGCACTTTCCTGCAGGGCAAAGAGAGCATCGGGAATATCCTCCTTACTGATGCCCCTCACGTATGCGAGGAGCAATTCGATCCGGGTCAGGGGATCTGGATTGGCGAGGATTTGCCGCAACGTTGCACCAGTACCCGCCTCTTGATTGTCCTTTACCCCCGACTTTTCGCCCTTTTCCCTGCTTGCTTTCTTGCCTGTAACGATGCCGGAAAGTCCTGATGCATTCATAGGGGAATCTCCACGCAACCCCGCAACTTCCTGCTTGAGCTGTTCGACCTTGTCAGCCAGGCCGGCATTCCTGATGAACTGGTAAACAATCACAACGGCGCAGGCTGCGATGACAATGGCGATAAACGGTGTTTTCTTCATGGCAAAATGCAGGTTTCAAGGCTCCCGGAAGCACAAAAGGATCAAGGGCTAGAATATTATGACTACATTCTATATCCGCACAAGAAATTGATATTGATAAAGTTTCTCGAAAAATAGCTAAATCTCTTAACCCCAACACTTTAAAACGGCGAAACCCGATAGCAAGGCTTACACAACCAAGAGCCATCATGGTCACTCGTCGTGGACTTGCTTTCCGTTGACAACGATGTCCACTTTCCCCGAGGCGGTGGTGTCGATCCTGATGGTCGACTTCTTTTTCTCAATAGGGATTTTGATTCCGTTGGGCGGATGACCTCATGGTACTTCAATATGGCGTTATCGTGCCATTGTCCTCAATGGCTGATAATAGCACTGGTGGACATGTTCGGGGTAAAGTAACCAAATTCAGCCTGA
>JAPYUT010000126.1 GCA_029940475.1 Verrucomicrobiales bacterium
GATACGAACCGCACAGCAGCATTCGGCTCGGTGATTGGAAGGCCATCTACTTCTATCAACCCCAGCGCTGGGAACTCTACAACCTGAAGGACGACCTCGGCGAAGCGCAAAATCTTTCCGGCACCTATCCCGAACGGCTCAAGGCATTATCCGATCGCATGAAGAATGAACATGATAGGCGGGATGCCCAATACCCCGCCAACCGCAAAACCAAAAAGCCCGAACCCCCCGCCTGGCGATGAGAAAAAATAACGCGGTTAATTACACGCTTGAAGGCCATGGCACTGATCGGCTAATCGCGATAACAGCCTAGGCGCGAACAATACGTTCGCCGGAAGCGATGAGTTTGCTCATCCAGGCGTTGACGACTTGAGGGTTTGACGGTGCAGCTGATACACCCGGCGGCAGCTCTCCATCCAGTATCGCCTCAACGGCAATACTGACTGTCTTTGAAACAAGCCGCGCCATGGCGCTATCCGTTGCCTTACCGTGTTCATCAAGCACGTAGCCGCCATTCCAAACGGGTTGGCCGCCGTCGGTGACAGTCATCTCGACGTGCAGGATGACACGATCGGGCTCACCCGGATCATAGGCGTGTTGCTTCCAAAGCGAGTCGCTCAACAGCTTAAGTTCATCCTCGTCGGTTGCGCTGTCCTCAACAACGGCAAAGATATCCTGCCAGGCTTCAGCCCAGCCGTCTAGGCGCAGCGTGCCACGAACAAACGCCCGCAGGTTGAATTCGGAATTGAAACCATACTGTTCGGCAAAGGGAATCGAATCACGATTTGGATATGCCTGGAAGGTTTCTTCACCGCCGGGCAAATTGACGGTATAAGAGGAAAGCGCTTTCCAGGGCTTGTCGGTCTTCGTCTCGACACCCTCCTCAATCCAACGTGCCGGAGTTTTCAGGGCTCTCAGCACACCCAGCGGCGACCAACTGAACTTGTAGCGGAAGTCGTTTGCCCGGCTGGGAAAGCCGCCGCAGAAGGAACGCAAGCAATGCTCGTGCGCAGGATTCATGACACCGGAGGCCTGGTAATCGGCCATCAACGAGTGAGCCATCAAATGATCGATTCCCGGGTCTAGCCCAACCTCGTTCACGAACCGAAGACCATTCGCTTTTGTGTCACCGCCCAACGCCTGCATTGCCGGAGAAATGTAGCTGCTGGAAACAAAATGCGAGCCACTTCGCAGGCACAGCTCGGCAACCTGTAAGTGAAGGTCGGCCGGGAGCATCGAGACCACAACGTCCCCGGGTTGGATCGATTGCGCCAATTCATCCCAGTCCAGCTCCCGTGCCTGGCCGGAACAACCATCAAGTGCGACCTCAGCCTTGGACACCGTCCTGTTCCAGAGAACAAAGGGGCGCTTAGATGCAGCGAGCCGGCGGATACCGGGGACAGAGGAAAGACCGGCCCCTAGCCAATGTATTGTGGGCATAGCAATGATTCTTTTTTGGTGGTTGGATTTAAAGTTCCTTAAGCGCCTGCTCATACCTGCTTCTGGCATCCGTCCAGACACCCTCTCCTGATGCCTTCAGCTTGAGCAGGTGGGGCAGCAGTTGATTCGAGAAATCCTCCGAGCTTTCCCTCGGCAGCAACGACGGCAGGTGATCAATGGCAATGAGATCGAGAGGGTTTTCACCCTCAACCACCCGCTGAAGAGGATCGGCAAAGGTTGTGCATTCCTTGTAAATGGGCAGTGGATTCATTTCACCGGACGGATCGCAACTGACGTCACAGATGATGGACAGCCGACGGGGGCCAGTCAGCAACCCGGATGTTAAAAACGGCGGAATACGCGTCGACACAAAGACGCAGTTAATGAATATGTCATGCTCCAGGATCTGCTCAAACGGTCCGCCATCCCGTGTTTGCTCCAAGTCCCAAAGCGTAAGTTCGACATCCAGTTCACGGAAAAATTCAGCGGCTCCAGCACCACAGCGCCCGGCGGCACCGATGACCATCGCCTTAGGCACTGCGGAACAGCCATTTAATTGATGACGGCAACCTTCGACAAGGGCCCGCTTGTTCGGAAAATCCGTTAACGGCGCGAAGTCAAAAAACTCCTCAAAATGCCGGGCACTCCAAGCCAGGATCGCAACGGCGGCACCGGCAAAACCCGCCCAATGCCCGAAGGCCGCCACACGGCGGCCGACCGAATCCACCAGATACTCAAGATCATAGAGTGCCCCTCCTCCTAGCTGAAAGCGCAACAGGAGTTCCTGCCAACCCGCCTGTCCCTTGAATGCGTGAGCAAAGTAGATATGCCGGTGGCGCAGTGGCGCAGTGGACTCAGGAAGTTCCTTCAGCCCAAGAATATAGGCATGCACCGGGGCAGACTCCCAGGCACCTGCCGCAACCAGTGAACAACCCGCAGAAACATAGTCACCCTCGGGGTAAATCCGCTCTTCACTGCGCTCGACAATGACATTGATGCCCGCATCGATAAGGCAAGCGGTAGCGGCAGGAGTCAACGGTGTCCGTCGTTCAAACGCTTTACCTTCGGCGCGCAGCCAGATTGTGGATTGTCTCAACACGTGGGATTCAATGATCGGGCAAGGTGGCGAGGACGGCATCCAGGGTTGCCAGCAGGTGATCGGCGTCCGTTATGGAAAAAGGCATGGGTGGCCGGATCTTGAGGACATTGTGCATCGGTCCATCGGTACCAAGCAGGATACCGCGTTCTGCCATGCGGTTAATGACAAAATCTGCCTCGACGCCGGCCGGCTCGAGAGTGTCGCGATTGCTGACCAGTTCCACACCAAGGAACAGGCCCGCACCACGAACGTCACCAACGGCATAGTGCCGATCATGCAGGGCGCGCAATCCATCAAGCAGATGATTGCCCACCTCGAGGGCATGTGCCTGCAGTCCCTCTTCCTGGACGA
>JAPYUT010000070.1 GCA_029940475.1 Verrucomicrobiales bacterium
GGTTTGAAGAGTTCAGGGTTGTCAATCACGGTCATGAGATCGGGCCATTCAAGGTGGGCGATGGCGGGTTGCCCGATGTTAATATGAAGCTCTTTTTCTGCTTCATCGGCTTGTTTCATCAGAGTTCGCAGTTTTTTCGCGGGATCAGGAGTGTATTTCCTTTTAAATATGTAGGCAGTTGGATCGTAACCGGGTGTGATCATGCAGAACTGTACTGTGATTGCATTCGTGACATCCCGGTGAAGGGGATTGAGCACATTCCGGGTCAGCCGGACGGATTCAAGGAGCGGTTCTACGGCCTGTTCACGCTGCAGTTTCCTTTGTGCTCCAGTATACAGCGTGTATGGCAGCAGGGTTATTCCAAGAAGCAACAACCCGGCCTGTGTGCGCAACCGTACGGGTTGTAGCATTGATGGCAGATATTCAAGGCCGATTGCGACAATGCATATTACAAAGGGCAGCTGGATGATCGCATACCACTGATAGAGCAGCAGTGCCCCGATCAGGGAATGCGCCAGCATCAGCAGATAGGGGGCAACTAGCGTGAGTAGTATCCAGCGGTATCCGCAGTTCCATAGTCGCAGGCATCCAACGATCAGCAAACCGTAGAACCCAGAAAGAAGGATCAGTGAGATCACCGGGTTTTCTGCGAGGTAAAGGCAGTTGGGATTATTCAATTCCCACGGCTTCCATGGCATTCCTGTTGCGATGTAGCACAGGTTATCCCACAGCCAGGAGCTGGTGAGTTCGCCCTGCGCGCGATCACGCGCAAAGTATGCCTGCATTTGTGGCAGGTTCGGTGCCATCAGGATGATTGCCGGCAGGGCGGCTAAAGTGTTGGAAGAGAACCATCGCGCGGCAAGTATGAGTCGATCGCCGCGCGGTAGCCTCTTTTGAGTGAAGCGGATATAAACCAAAGCTCCCAGGTTGATTGCGGCAAGGATGTAAACAGTTCCCGGGAAGGCGTAAAAAAGCAGGAATTCCAAGACGGCAAATATGGCCCAGTAACGCCAGCGTCCACGACGCAGGGCCTTGATTAGGAAAGCGAGTGCCAGCGGGGCAAGGCACAGGACGATGGAGTAACCGCGCGCTTCGCAGGCATGACGCAAATACCAGGGATGAAAGACGAGGATGAACATGGCGGCTATCGCTGCGCGCCGGTAGCCGATGACTGTAAGTAGGTATCCCAGCGAGATAACGGAGGCTAGCCCGAAGATGAAGGCGGGGAGGCGTAGGCGAGTCTCTTCAAAGTGAAGCTTGGCGGGATCGCCTTCAGCATTGTAGCCAGAGTGTGCAATACGGGCGAGGATGCTGTAGAGGACATGATTGTTCGGGTTTTTATAGTAGAACAGGGTGTCGGTCCATTTTGCCTTCCGGAATGTCAGTTCGTCTTCGGCATTGCGTTCCCATTGGCCTATAATTGCGCGCCTTGTCGTGTAATCTTCGTCGCCCCACAGGCTGTTATCAAGGCGGGGGGCCATCTGAGATGCGGCAATGGAGATTGCGAGCGCGGCAAATACCAGGAACACGAGGGCGGAGCGTTTACCGAGCCCGGCCTCATCGCGGGAGAAAGCGCAGCTTAATCGATGCAGTGCTATCCGGCCGCTGGCGACGAGAACCGGTATGATAAAAAGCACAATCAGTGAACCATACCAGAGGCCTGTGATCGCGTAGTGCTCGGGTTTGATTGTTTTGCCTGAGAGTTCGCGTGCGGTGACACCTTTTTCCCATGGCAGAGCAGCCTGAATGAGAAACAGGATGATGCCAATTGAAGCTGAGAAGAGGAACCCGTAGTATACGAGATTGCGGAGAGGTGTGCTGCGGATCTTTTCGAGAATGCGCACGCCGAGTTACACGAGTTCGTGTTGTCCGGTTGCTGCGGAGTGGTCATCAAGAAGTTTGCGGTAATGGCCGGTGGTGAATTGCCACATCATGCGCAAAACATTCAGTCCGTATGGAATGGCGTTCAGGCTGGATGTCGACTCGTCGTAGCGGGTCGGTATCGGTAATTCGGTAATTGGTATCTTGCAGAGATGTGCCATGACCATCATTTCCGCATCAAAATTGTAGTTGTTTTGCAGGTTCTGGTAGGGCACGAGTTCAAGGAGGCGGCGCGAGAATACCATGTATCCGCTGTGAAATTCAGCAACGCCCGTGCCAAAGACGATATTTTCCATGGTTGTAAGGATTCTGTTTGGGAGATAGCGGGAGAAGAAAGGCATGCCGCCCGCTCTGGCATCGCCATCTTTCATTCTCGAACCCTGAACGATTTCTGTTTCATGGTTCTCAATCGGCGCACAGATACTGAGCGCCATCTCGGGTGAGTATTGGCCATCAGCGTGAACCACGGGGAAAATATCAAAACCGGAATCGTAGCCGCTCTTGAGACCGCTCTTGAGGGCGCCACCGTAGCCGCGATTCTGCTGGTGATGGATCACTTCAATGTAGGGATATGTTCGGGCGAGGTCATTGGCTATCTCGCCGGTTCGATCCGGGCAGCAATCATTAACCACGATTACCTTGTGCCCGTCGCGTGCCAGTTCGCGGGGCAGGCGGTCAATAACGTGCGGAAGGGTTTCCGCTGCCTTGTAAGCTGGGATGATGACGGCTTTGCGCATGGTGACTATGTGGATATAGCAGTGCTTTGCTAGCTTATCAAACGCCCTAGGAGGGGGAAATTGGCTTGTCAGAACAGGTTGCTGGTATTAAGGTGCCTACAGTGCATATACGAATTGGAGTTTTCCCGATTACCATTATCATCGCCTGAGCATCGGGCGTGTGATTTGCTTGGCATTGACTTGATCCTGCCCGGTCACAGCACTCTCCCGGAATCCCGGGATCACGCCCTTCACATATAACTATTCAATATGTCACTTCCTCAATCAGTAAGTATTTACGATACAACTTTGCGTGACGGCACGCAGGGGCTGGGTCTCTCGTTCAGTTCGCTGGATAAAATTCGGGTTGCCGAGAAACTTGATGATTTCGGGGTGGATTATATCGAAGGAGGCTGGCCGGGATCCAATCCAAAGGACGTTGATTTTTTTGCCGAGGCGAGCAGGCGTGAATGGAAGAACGCAAAAATTGCGGCATTCGGTAGCACCAGAAGGACGGACAAGAGTGTCGAGGAAGATCCCCAGGTTCGAACCCTTTTGGATGCTGAGACTCCGGTGATTACTTTTTTCGGGAAGAGTTGGAAGTTGCATGTTACCGAGGTGTTGCGTACCACCCCTGAGGAGAACAGGGCCATGATACGTGATACTGCGCGCTATCTCAAAGGACGCGGGCGGGAAGTCATTTATGATGCGGAGCATTTTTTTGACGGCTATAAGGATGATCCTGAACATGCGCTTGCGACTTTGCTCTCCGCGCAGGATGGCGGTGCGCAGATAGTGGTGTTGTGTGACACTAACGGCGGCACTATGCCGCACGAGATTGAGCAGATGACCCTGGTGGTGACGGAGACCTTGGATGTGCCGGTTGGGATCCATACCCATGATGATACGGGAGTGGGCGTTGCTAATGCCCTCGCCGCGATTCGATCAGGGGCAGTGCAGGTACAGGGAACAATCAACGGTTACGGTGAACGTACCGGCAATTGCAACCTGACTTCGTTGATCCCGAATATCTCGCTCAAAATGGGCATCGAGATGGGTGTTGACGTATCAAAATTGACGTTGATGTCTCATTTTGTTGATGATCTCGGCAACAATTCACACAACGAGCGGGCACCGTATGTGGGAAAAGCCGCCTTTTCCCATAAGGGCGGCATGCATGTTAATGCGGTGCAGAAGTTGGCAAGTAGTTATGAGCATATCACCCCGGAGACGGTGGGTAATGCACAAGTGATTCTTATTTCAGAGCTTTCCGGGCAGAGCAACGTCCTGATGAAGGCAAAGGAATTGGGGCATGATCTTAAAAAGGGAGGGCAGGAAGCAAAGTATATTCTCTCTCAACTCAAGGAACTTGAGAAAGAGGGGTATGAGTTTGAAGCGGCTGAGGGTTCTTTTGAACTTTTGGTTCGCAGGGCAATCGACAGCTACAAACCACTGTTCGTTTTGCATGAATACCACTGTTCAACGCGACGGCATCCGGACACTCACTTTGAAACCTGTGAGGCAACTGTCAAACTTGAGGTGGACGGTGAACCGGCATACACCGTGGCGGAAGGTGACGGGCCCGTGAATGCCCTTGATGGCGCCTTGCGCAAGGCGTTGGAGCCATTTTATCCGGAAATCAGGAACGTTGAATTGCGTGACTACAAAGTGAGAATCATTGACAGCCAGGCAGGCACAGCGGCCAAGACAAGGGTGCTAATTGTTTCCAGTGACGGTAACGAGACCTGGGGAACCGTTGGAGTTTCCTTTAATATTATCGTTGCGAGTTGGCGGGCTCTTGTTGACAGCTTTGAGTGCTACCTGCTTGCCCGAGGCAGCGGGCAATGACGAGACCTGATTGGTGCTCGTGATTCTACTTCAGCGACGAGGAAAAACTCCGCGGCGTCCTCTACTGCTGCGGGTCCTGCTGTCTTTTGAATAGCGACTTCGGAGTCGGCTTAATAGGCCGACGCGCTTTTTTTTCGGGGCTTGAGACAAGGAGGGTTCTTCTTTTTTTTCCCTGATGATTTCTTGAACCTTGGGGGCAAGTTTAGGCGGTGATATCAGGGAGCGTAGTAAACTGGGCTTTGGTGATGAGGGGCTAACTGGCCTGCGCTTACGGCTAATGGGAATTTTCAGGTTCCCGGTTGTGGCGGATCTTTTTACAGTAGCGGAAGCAATGTTAGGAGCCTTGGCAATAAGAATGCCCCCGGGATATGGAGCAAAGGTATTAATGGCAACGACGTGGAGTTTTTTTGAGGCCGGGCATTGACGATTTTCCCGGATGAAAGAGGTGGGGCTGTAGTAGTTGGAGTAGGTCTTGGCGAATTTTGAGCGATGCATCCCGATGGAAAGATTTCTACGTATCTCGAAGTGGAGATGGGCGATATACATGCCGTGATTGGTCCCGATGGTTCCTATTTTTTGTCCTTTTGCGACCCGTTGATTGAGCACGACAGTGCGTTCATTGAGATGTCCGTATAGTGAGTCGACGTATTTTACTTTATTGCCCTTATCACGGAAGGCATGCCGGATGATAATGACATTGCCCCAACCCATCCGGACATCGCGTGACTGGACGACGATGCCGTCACCAATGCAACTGACGGGATCGCCGAGATCTGTATTTCCACCACCGCGCCCGTTCCAGTCTTCGCCGAGATGACCGTTAGGCCAGAAGCCCCGTGCCTTGTAATAACCGGATGAGTCCGGCTTACCCACCGGGAAATCGAAGCCCGTGGCAAGTGGGATTTCAGCATAATCAGTTGCCCCTGATGCCGGTTTTAAAAACACGGATGGCAGTAAGCAAAGGCTCAGGGATATTTTAAGCAGAGATGACAAAATGCGGGCAAGAACGAGTGATGCGATGAACCTGCGGAATTGTCACCTTGTTGAGAAATAGATCAACCCTCCAATTCCGATTGTAATGCAGTAGGTGCCAAAGTAGCCAAATTTACCGTGGCGGAGCGAAGAAATAACGGCGTAAATCGCAAACAGGCCGGTTAAAAAGGCAACCGACATTCCAGCTAGGTATATACCCACCTGATCTAGTGGCACTGATGAGATTTCATTAATTTTCAATAGCGTGGCTCCGCTGATCGCGGGAACAGCAAGCAGAAATGAGAATTCTGCGGCGAGCGCAGGGCGGATTCCCATTGTCATCCCGGCAGCGATAGTGGAACCGGAGCGGCTGATGCCAGGTAGCAGTGCCAGAGATTGTGCCAACCCCATCACAATTGCCGAGCGCAAGTTGGGGTTTCGGGAGGATTTTGTTTTAACCCATCCCGGAATAAATAATATAAGGCCCGTTATACAGAGGAGCAGGGATACCAGTACGGGATGTTCTCTAACCTGTTCAAGGGAGTCTTTCAGGGATAACCCAATGACAACAATCGGGCAGGTGGCGACACACAGCAGCATGATCAACCGTCGGTCTTCCTGTCTTTTGCTGTTAAAGAGGGCGGCGATGAGATGCAAGAGCCTTTTACGGAAGTAGATCAGTACTGCCAGGAGGGTGGCAACATGGAGGAGTAGATCGAAGATGATAGGGCTTTGCTTTGCATCAAGGCCGATTAAGTCTTGAGCGAGAGCCAGATGGCCGGAAGAGGACACCGGGAGAAACTCAGTCAACCCCTGAATAATGCCCAGGATGATAGCGTCTGAGTAATTCACGGCAAAGAGTTGCTCCGTGGCGATGTGGCTGTAATGATGATCAGGTTAAGCTCTCGCATGTGCGAGGTGCATGAGCCCAACGGATTTGTGATACAGTACTGGAAGAGATTTGTTCGCCGGACATATCGTTCGCTTCGAAAATATCGATATAGCAGCAGCAGTGGGGTTAAATACTGGTTGGCCACGCGTGTGCTGCACCGTCGCCTTTGGCGGGTTGACAGGCAAGCCATGGCTCTGGGATTGTCTCTGGGGCTGGCAGTGGCGATGCTGCCACCGGCTCCGGTCCAGACCGTAGCAGCAACAACTCTGGCAATCCTCTGCCGGGCTAATGTTCCGCTTGCTGCTGCAGCCGTTTGGGTGTCCAACCCCCTGACATGGCTGCCACTTTTGCATTTCCAGGAGAATCTTGGCAGGAGCATTCTGTTTGGATTCAGTGCCGGGGAAGAGAGAGTCGGCATTGAAAGGATATCTTCGTTGACACTTGGTGTAACCTTAAGCGCGGCAGTGCTTGCCGTGGCAAGCTACTGTATCTTTCACTTTATGTGGGGCATTTTTGCGGGGAAAGGGGCAAGCGGAAACAAACAGTAGCGGAGCGTGGGAAGAAAAACTGCGCAATTGGGTGAAGGTAGATTGATTCAGCGAGCGAAGGAGGATCAGGCGGACTGGAGTTTCAGAGGTGATGCACGCTGAATGTCCAGGGAAACTGTGGTGACTGTTGCTGGCATATTAGCTTATTTCAGGTCAAGGGGTCAAGATTATTGGCTATTGCCCAGAAGTGTTGATCCGAAAGATCCTCTTCCCGAACTTTGTGGAGTTGTCAGGAACGTCAGCAGGGCCAAGTTTGCCAATCAGTCGTATAAATGGCGGTGAGAGTGGGATTCGAACCCACGGAACCCTTTTGAGGTTCACTTCTTTAGCAAAGAAGCGCTTTCGACCACTCAGCCATCTCACCGTTTGAATAACTGCTGCCCCGAAAGGCGATCAAGCGGCGCACTAAACCAAATGTTGCTCGAAACGTCAATGTTTTGGTGTGCCTGTGGTAAAATCGAACGTTGTGCGGGATTGTAATGGATTTCAGGACAAAGTGGGCTCCATGGTGCCACATTGCGATGCTTGTGGCTTTTAGTGCAACGAGTTGTGTAATGCTCAAAGGGTCGAAAGATCGGGAAAATCCGCTTACCTCACAGTTAAAAGCACAGGTAATGGGGTGGCTTTACATGGTTAGGGTGGAGCTTAAATTTTTGATTATTAAGGCTTCATCTGTGCCGCTGCCCGGGGTTATAAGATTGAGATTAAACGATATGGAAGTGCTGCGGTTGTGTAAGGATTGCTTGTGGCTCCGGAGAAGAGTCAGGGCTTAATAGCGGTGGATATTTTTTCGGGCTATCCTTAGAAAGGGAATTTGGCATTGTAGATTCAATGATAGATGAAATTGAAGCGCTTGACCGGATTTTGAGTTCAACTGCCAAGCCTGAGATTGAGGAAGTCGGTCTTGTCGCCGCGGCTGGGCGGTATTTGCTGGAGGAACTGCGATCAACAGTTGCAGTTCCGGGCTTTGATCAATCGGCAATGGATGGTTACGCGCTTCGCAGCATGGATCTTGGCAGTAATGGTGGAGCCTTGAGGATTTCCGGCCTAAGCGCTGCCGGGTGTGAAAACCCAGGGATACTGCAGGCGGGTGAGGCAATGAGGATTTTTACAGGAGCGCCTTTACCTGAAGGGTGTGATGCTGTGGTAATGCAGGAGAATACTCTCGATGAAGGGGGTAAACTTGTTGTGAATCAAAAGGTTAAAAAAGGGGAATGCGTTCGCCGTAAAGGAGATGTGATTTGTAGAGGGCAACTTATTGCGAGTTCAGGGGATCGTCTGAACCCGGGATTGCTGGGACTGATTGCCTCGCAGGGATACACAAGCCTGCCAGTGGCCTTGTGGCCGCGGGTTGCAGTTATCACAACCGGTAATGAATTGGTTGACCCGGCAGTGGGGAAACTTAAGCCGGGACAGATTTTCAACAGCAATTCCACCATGCTGCAGGTCGCCCTGCGTCGACTGGGAATACAGAACGTGGATCTTTATCATGTTGAAGACCAACTGCAAGCGACGATCGAAGTCATCAGGATGGCAATGCACAGATGTCAACTTGTGCTGGTTGTCGGTGGGGTTTCGGTAGGTGATCGGGACCAGGTAAAGCCGGCTCTCGAGGAGTGTGGGGCAAATGTTGAATTTTGGCGAGTGCGCATCAAACCGGGGAAACCTCTGCTATATGCATCATTCGGTGAGAATGGACAGCTTTTTGGCTTGCCCGGCAATCCCGTGTCCGCCTTGGTCACATTCGCGATTTTTGTCCTGCCCGCAGTGCAGAGGAGGTTGGGTGCATGTGATAAGAACCTGGGAATGCGCCGCTTAACGGCTCGATCCTTGTCCAGTATTACCAATCAAAGTGACCGTCCCCATTACGTAAGGGGAGTTTTTGATGGCGATGCGGGATTTCTGGCATCGGCTTGCCAAACATCACACAATACCATGGGATTGGCTCAATCCAACGCACTGGCAAGGATTGCAGCAAGAACCTGCGTCAATTGTGGGGATTTGCTCACCGTTCACCTCCTCTGGGAATATTAACAGGGTGGGCGAGAATTTGAGCGTCCGGGGGTGTGAAATTTAATGAACGTTGCGTTATTTTCTCGGGAGGGAAGGTTTTTTTTCAGACCTTTTGCGCCCCTCCCTCAGTGAGATCGGGTGCGGGGAATTCTTTTTGAGAGATGTTAATATTCTCATAAAATCGAAATGATTTCACCAATGGATGCTTCCTAATGTGAATAAATTTTTATAGAATTCTTGATCCATCACTCACAAAAGCCCCTTCAAAGTCCTTTCAAATCAGGTATTTTTCACTTTTTTGCAAAACAGATTTGATATTTACCCAAATTTAACTATAAGGTATGTAAGTTAGCAAAGGTTTAAATCATAGTAACTATGAATTTTTAAAATAAACCTTGCAATTCTTATTAATTTATGTTTTATAATGATCATGCCTGACCTAATAATTGGAGGCGGTAACTTTTAAGACTTATGCAAGCGGTAAACGAAAATACACAGACTGTTCGGAAAGATGCCGGACGCCTCGCGGACTTCATTATGTTCACGCAGCGTTCGTTTCTTCTTAACCTGTCGAAGGAACTCAACAAGGGAAGTGTCTCATTTGCTCAGTTCTTCCTCCTCGGCTACTTGGCCAAGGAAGACTATCTGACGATGACGGACATCTCTAAAAAGATGGGACACTCTACAGCGGCGGCTACAGGCCTCGTTGATCGTCTCGAGAAACTCGGCTATGTCCAGCGTCTCCATGCATCAGATGACCGTCGTAAAGTGATGGTTCAGATTACCCGCAAGGGGATTGATCTGGTGGAGAAGATGCGTGAAGACATCGTCGAGAACCTCGTGGAGGTCATGGCGGGCATGGATGCAGGTGCGGCTGAGGCCATCATTGAGGCTTCTGACACGTTGAAGAACAACGAATAAACAGCCAGAGAGGTGATATAGGCTTCTCTCCCCTGTGGGCTCGCAAGGTCACAAAGTAGTGGCTGGCAGGTGAAGAGGGGAAAAACTGGCCCGCCTTTAGGTGCTGTAAATCCCAGTCCTTACAAATCAGAGTTACTCAGTGTCTGGGAGTAATTACCAATCTAGGTCCTTGCCCTGCCGGAGGTGGAGCAGGGACCTTATGGTGTTGAGCAGTGATCAAGTGTGCGATGGTTACCGGCCAGGCGCGGGGGACTAATTTGTGGAAGAGCAGAGTGACATTTCCGGGTTATGCCCTGAGGTCCAGCGCTTTGACGTGCTTGAGGAAATAGGCGGAGTGCGGCATTCACTGCTTCTTAGAGCGCCCCGGATTGATGTTGATCTCGATCGTCAAGGGGCCCTCGCCAACCTGCGCCCTTATTATAAGGACGGGATTTCCCGCTTGGGCTTCACTTTTGAGGAGACTGCAACTGCCGAGCAGGTTCATGGCAGTAGTGTTGCCCGGGTTGATTGTGCTCAGGGGTATGATTTCCCGGTAACTGGAGCTGATGGCCTGGTTACAGATTGTCCGGGTATATTACTTGGTATTCTTGTTGCCGATTGTTGTGCCGTTTACATGGCGGATCGAAAGGGTAGAGCCATAGGTCTGATTCATTCGGGCCGGAAGGGGACACAACTGGGTATCGTTTCTGCAGCGATATGTGAAATGAGTAAGTTGGGAATTGAGGCCGAGGATATCGTGGTTCAGTTGAGTCCTTGTATAAGGCCGCCTGCTTATGAGGAGGATTTTGCGGCAACAATTCGTCGGGACTGCCTGTGCGCGGGCATTCCCGCAGATCAGGTTCATGACGAGGGGATATGCACCAGCAGCAATCCCGGGCGCTATTACTCCTATCGTGGGGAAGGGGGCAAAACCGGACGTATGCTGGCGTTACTTGCCCTAAGCCATACTCCAGAGGCCTAAACCGGTGTGCTATCGTAGACCACCACGCGGGTCCAGAGTGATTCGCAACTTTTCACGAAGGCGTGATGGCCGGGGTGCTGCTGATAGGCATTATGGTCCTCAATCGAGTTAAACTGGAGGGAAAGATGATAGTGGAAGCTCTTGTCGGTTACCGGGCGTTGCGGGGTTGCGGCCAGTTTACCAACGGATCCGCGTTCTACCACGTCGATATCAAGCAGGGATTTCGCGCCATTCTCGAATCTTTCTTCATCGGCATTTTCTTTCAGCCAAAAATAAACATTATGAATCATTGGAAATTCGTGATTTGGATTTAGTGATTTGATCGGATGACATACGTTGAGCGAGCTCCTGCCAAGATCAACCTTTCGTTGCGGGTTTTGGGCAAGCGTGATGATGGCTGCCATGAGATTAAAACGCTCATGGTTCCTCTCGGCGGAATTGAGGATGAGCTCAATTTTGATCTTCAATTGGGGCAAGGGGATGTGAAATTGCAATGTGATGACGCTCAACTTCCGGTTGGCAAGGATAATCTGGTCATGCGCGCAATACGGATATTCTGTGCAGCAACCGGTATGGCGTTTTGTGGCGACGTCGTGCTGAGGAAGCGGATACCTTCAGGAGCAGGATTGGGGGGGGGCAGCAGCGACGCAGCGGCCACGTTGCGGGCTCTCAATAAACTTTCAGGGAGTGAACTCTCTTTAACTAAACTGCGTAGCCTTGCCGGGGAGATTGGAGCAGATGTTGCTTTTTTTATCGCACCTGCACCTTCATTGTGTGTGGGGAGAGGAGAGCTTGTCCTGCCCTTCACAGGGAAAATCCCACAGCGAGAGGTCATTCTGCTGAAACCCGCATTCAATGTTGCCTCGGGTTGGGCATATTCGAGCTGGGCTGAGTCTGAATATCTTCCCGAGGTTGATTATGCCGTTCAACCGGCGTCCTGGGGTGATGTGGTCAATGATCTTGAGCGACCGGTGTTTGCCAAGTATCTGCTGCTGGCGGCGATGAAGGCATGGCTCTTGGAGCAACCCGAGACCCAGTTTGCGATGATGTCAGGATCAGGATCAACGGTATTTGCGATTTTGCACGAATGTAATGAAACTGCCCCGTTAAGGGAAAGGGCAGTTGCTGAGTTTGGTGCCAGCACCTGGGTTGTCACAGCTGTGATCGGTGCGGATGCCGGAGGCGTTTAGGGGCTAAGTCGCACCCTGTCCCAAGTCTGCTCGCAGCGCCGGTACATGATCCGGTCATGCAAACGATTTTCCCGGCCCTGCCAGAATTCAATTTCGTGCGGCTTGACGATGAAGCCGCCCCAGAAGTCAGGCAGGGGAATCTCGGTTTCTGAAAATTCCCTGGTGAGTTCAGATTCCCTTTCCAGCATCCATTGACGATTTGGAATCTCATTGCTTTGCAGGGAGGTCCATGCGGCGATCTGGTGTCCTGGCGGGCGGCTTTTGAAATATATCTCGGACGCTTCCCGGGTGAGCCTTGATGCAGTGCCGCAGATTAAAACCTGTCGCTCAAGTTCTTTCCACAGGAAAGAGAGCCCGACATGAGGGTTGTCGCTGATTTCCGTTGATTTCCGGCTTTCATAATTGGTGTAGAAAATAAACCCGTCCTCGCTGAATCCCTTGAGTAACACCGAGCGGATAGAGGGTTGCCCTCTTTCACTTACGGTCGCCAGAGACATTGCGTTGGGTTCGTTCAATCGTGCGGCGAGAGCCTCCTCAAGCCAGTGTTGAAACTGGATATGCGGGTCGGGATCGGTGTCATGAATGCCCAGTGAGGCCATGGTGTAGCTTACGCGCAAGTCGGCGAGTTGCTTTTTATCAGGATTTTTGTTCATGGTTGGGATTCTCTCTGTTAACGATTGATCCAAATGTCATCAATGTCCATTTCAGGTGCCACGCATGATCATCTAGAGAGAGTGCTCTTTGATGAGGTCTCTATTCTTGCCCGCCTGGATGAGATTGCCGAGCGAATAACCAAGGATTATGCAGACATGCCGCTAACTGTCGTCGCAGTGCTTCACGGCAGCCTGATTATGATGGCTGATCTGCTGCGGCGCATTCGCTTGCCACTGAAGATGGAATGCATTAGCGTTGAGAGCTATCACGGGGGCGTTGAGAGCAGTGGCAGAGTGAAGTTCAATATGTCAAAGATGCCTGAGCTCACAGGTGAGCACGTGCTTATTGTTGATGACATTCTTGACAGTGGACGAACCCTGGAGGCTATCATCGGCAAGATTTACGAGGATTGCGTCCCGGAAAGTATCAAGGTGGCAGTGCTTCTGGACAAGAAAACCAGCAGGGTTGCTGACATTGATCCGCATTACGTCGGGTTTGAAATTGATGACTTGTTTGTGGTTGGCTATGGATTGGATTATCAGGGAAAGTATCGCAACCTGCCGTTCATAGGCACACTTAAGCCCGAGCATATCCTTCCTGAGCACCGAGTATAGCTGATGATTCTAAGAATCTTGTTTTTCTCCGCCTTACAGGATGTCGTTGGCTGCCAGGAGCTGGAGATTGAGGTGCCCTCAAGCGTCAATAATGTTGGCGACCTGCTTGATTCTCTTTACCAGCGGTGGCCATCTCTGCGCGGTTGGCAGCAGGAAATCCGGGTTGCGGTTGATCTTGATTATGTAGGAGTTGGACATCCCCTTAAAGAGGGACAGGAAATTGCCATTATGCCTCCGGTGCAGGGGGGGTGAGCCTGCTTTACAAGGACGCCTTCGGGCATTAAAGTGAAGTGCAGCCTGTCCAGCACGGGCGTCCCAGACGGGAACTGCCCCAAGATGACCACAGAGCGGACACGTAATTTCTCAATCATTGCGCATATTGATCACGGGAAGACTACGCTCTCTGATCGCTTGCTTGAGCATACTAGAACCATTTCCGAGCGGGAGCAGCAGGATCAACTTCTCGATTCAATGGATCTTGAGCGAGAGCGTGGTATTACCATCAAGTCGCACCCGGTAATGATGGAATATGAGGCGCAGGACGGCCATCTCTATAAGCTTAATCTGCTGGATACCCCGGGGCATGTGGATTTTTCTTATGAGGTTTCACGAAGCCTGGCGGCTTGCGAGGGGGCAATCCTTATTATAGATGCGGCTCAGGGTGTTGAGGCCCAGACCGTGGCCAACCTCCACCTTGCCACGGAACAGAACCTTACCATTGTGCCGGTTATCAACAAGATTGACCTGCCGAGTGCCGATCTGGACATGGCTCACAAGCAACTTGAGGACATACTGGCGATACCTGCAGAGGAGGCGATATCGGCAAGTGCCAAGATGGGCCTGGGTATAGCGGAGATTCTAGAGGCGGTCGTGGCACGTGTGCCGCCGCCGTCCATGTCCGGTGACACATACCTGCGGGCATCGGTGTTTGATTCGGTATTTGATGCCTTTAGGGGGGTTGTTTCCTACATAAGGGTTTTCTCGGGGCAGGTGAGGCGTGGCAGTGGTGTTCGAATGATGAGCACCGGCAAGACGTATGAGGTCAAGGAGGTCGGTGTCTTTACACCCAAGATGGAACAGTGTGAAGTGCTTGAATCCGGTGATGTTGGTTATCTCATAGCCAACATGAAATCTTCTTCGGAAGTAAAAATAGGCGATACGGTAACCGAGAGCCGGCATCCTGCTCCGGAGCCTCTTCCCGGGTTCAAGGAAATCCAGCCCATGGTATTCTCCGGGATTTATCCTGTGACGACCGATGATTTTGAACAATTAAAACTGTCCATGGGAAAGTTGCAGATCAATGATCCGGCGTTCCAGTATTCCGCTGAAAGTTCAGCGGCTCTGGGGTTCGGCTTTCGCTGCGGGTTTCTGGGACTCCTGCACATGGAAATTGTGCAGGAGAGATTGCGCCGGGAGTACGGCATGGATGTGATCTCGACCTACCCCAGCGTTATCTACGAGGTAAAGAAGACAAACGGAGAGGAGTTACGCATAGACAATCCCACATTTCTTCCCGACCCGGCGGAAATACAGGAAATTCTTGAGCCGACGGTTCGTGCTTTCATTATTACCCCGAACGGTTTCATAGGCGATTTAATCCAGCTTATTACCGAGAAGCGCGGAGTGATGGAGCACACCGAGACGCTTGATGTTTCGCGGGTTATGTTAACCTCAGTTCTTCCGCTCAATGAAATCCTTGTCGACTTCAATGATCGAATGAAGAGCATGACCCGCGGTTACGGTTCGATGGATTACGAGCATTCGGATTATCAATTGGCGAAACTGGTGAAGATGGATATACGGATCAACGAGGAACTCGTTGACGCGTTCAGCACCATTGTTCACAAGGACAAGGCGCAGGCGCAGGGGCGTCGATTGTGCAAGAAGTTAAAGGAGGTTATCCCGCAACAACTCTTTAAAGTGCCGATTCAGGCAGCGGTTGGCGGTTCCATCATTGCGCGCGAAACAATCACTGCAATGCGCAAGAATGTGACTGCAAAATGTTATGGCGGGGATATCACACGCAAGCGTAAGTTGCTGGAGAAGCAAAAAGAGGGAAAGAAGAAGATGAAGGCGATAGGCAAGGTTAATATTCCCCAGGAAGCCTTCATTAAGGTTTTGAAGTCGTCATCGGATTAGGTTCTTACATTTTTTATTTTAAACTTATCGTGTTCAGGAAAAAATATCTAAAGCAGGCGAAGCTACTCAAGAAGGGCGTCAAAAAGTTTTTGCATTACAAGCAGGACGTTCTTCCGGAGCAAGCGATGGAGGATATTCGCACGAAGCTTTCGGGGTTTGAGGAGGCGGTGGCGACGAAGAACAAGGAAGCCATCAAGAAGGAGGCAAAAGTTCTTACCGGGGCGTGCGAAAAAGTGATGCCTCCGGTCTCGTGCCCGGGTTTGCGGGAGAATCTCGAGGTAATCTTCGTTGCCGTCATTATCGCCGTCGGGATCCGCGCCTATTTTGCGCAACCATTCCGGATCCCGACAGGATCCATGCAACCGACGCTTAACGGTCTTATTGGTTA
>JAPYUT010000071.1 GCA_029940475.1 Verrucomicrobiales bacterium
AAACTAGAATTTAGTGATCGCATGATCGGGAGAATCAGGGGCAGCCAATGGCTTAATAGTTTAGCACTCATATCACATGGATCACGAGCATCAATTAACTCACACCCACACCTCCCGGTCGAGGGTGCGGTATTGTATCGCCTCAAGCACGTGATCGGTCTTGATGTTCCCCCCGCCATCGAGATCAGCAAGAGTTCGTGCAACCTTCAGGATCCGCCCATGCGCACGTGCGGATAAGTTAAGTTCACTCATCGCCTGTTCAAGCAAGCCGCTTCCCTCATCATCCAGTCTGCAATGCTTGCGCACTAACCCCGATGCCATGGACGCATTGGTAACAATCCTGGACTCATGCATGAAACGCGATGCCTGCACCTGCCGTGCACGTTCAATCCTTTCCCTGAGCACACTGCTCTCCTCCTCTGTCCTCTCACTGCTGAGTTCCTTGAAATCAATGGCCGGTACATCCACGTGCAGATCAATCCTATCCAGTAAAGGACCCGAAATACGCTGACGATAGTTACTAACCTGATTCGGGCTGCAACGACAATCCCGTTTGGGATCGGTCAGGTAACCGCATGGACATGGATTCATGGCCGCCACCAGCATGAAATCCGCCGGAAATGTAGTAGTAGCCGCAGCCCGCGAAATAGTCACCCTCCCGTCTTCAAGAGGTTGGCGCATCACCTCAAGGGTTGATCTGCGAAACTCGGGAAGTTCATCCAGAAAAAGTATTCCATGATGCGCGAGGGAAACCTCGCCCGGTCTTGGGTGATTACTTCCGCCCAGTAACCCCGCATTAGAAACCGTATGATGTGGAGAACGAAAGGGACGTGAAGCCAGAATTTGCCCGTTATTCTTAAGGAGTCCCGCAACAGAATGCACCTTGGTAGTGGCAATTGCCTCCTCTTCACTCATCTGCGGCATGATGGTAACAATACGTTTAGCCAACATGGATTTTCCTGTTCCCGGAGGTCCCAGCATCAACATGTTGTGATTGCCGGATACCGCAACTTCAATCGCACGCTTCACGTGAGCCTGTCCCCTGACTTCAGAAAAATCAATTTCATAACTCTGGCTGTCCCTGAAATATTTCTTGCGGTCGATGCGCTCCGGTGAACGCCCGCTGCTGCCTTGTAATAACTCAGCAGCCTGCCTCAGGTTGGAAACTCCATACACATGAATCCCGCTAATCAGGCAGGCTTCAATAACATTGCCGTCGGGCACGATGATCGCCTTGCGCCCGGCATCACGGGCCGCCTCTGCCAATGACAGCATTCCCTTCACTTCGCGCACGTGCCCATTAAGAGCCAATTCGCCAAAAACCGCGGTTTTCTCGAGCACGCCACACTTGAAATCCTCCTGCAGGGCAACCAATCCGAGCGCAATAGCCAAATCAAAACTGGGGCCCTGCTTTCTAATATCAGCCGGTGCAAGATTGATCGTCACTCGTCCTTTTGGTCGGCGAAACCCCGAGTTTCCAACAGCAGTCCACACCCGGTCGCGACTTTCTTTCACTGCGGTATCAGGCAACCCAACAATAAGCATTTTAGGGTCTCCGCCACCCTCATTGACTTCAATCTCAACCTCAACGGCCTCAACGCCGGCAAGTGCTCCTGAATAAAGTCGAACAAACATGACATTTGGAAAAAAGCTTACAAACTCCTCAATCCCAAAAATCCTTGAATTAGGGATGATTCAACCCTCATTATACTGTTCAATAGAACAGTATAACAAGATTAATAGTCAAAAATCTTGCTATGTCCAATTGATATTTGGTAATTGTTAATTATTAAGGTAAATTTGATGTTTAATCATTCCTCCTTTCCACTGCCTAAAATTGAACAATTCCCAACGTCACGACGTCACAATTAGTGACTCCCTGGAGTTTTAATACGTCTAAGAAGAAAAACAGAAACTTCCACTTACCCAGAATGTAACAAGTTCAACACCACAGTATTGCTTGACCTCATCAAAAAAATCTGCACTAATCCTCCTCCCAAAATTCAGTATTAATTAAAACCCATTATGGCCAACCTAGAACTAGACGGCGGAATCAAGATTTACCTTCGGGAGATCGGGAAAACCGCATTGCTAACCCCACAACAGGAAATCGAACTCGCCGACAGGATCAAGAAGGGTGACAAGGCAGCCCGTTCGCACATGATTCAGGCGAACCTGCGCCTGGTGGTGAAAATCGCGCAGGATTATGCGAACTATGGCCTGCCTCTTCTCGACCTGATCTCAGAAGGCAACATCGGCCTCATGAAGGCAGTTGAGCGTTTCGACCCAAACAAAGGCGGTAAACTTTCAACCTATGCCGCATGGTGGATCAAACAATCCATTAAACGTGCCCTCGCCAACCAGTCCAAGACCATCCGGCTGCCTGTCCATATGGTCGACAAAATCTCCAAAATGCGACGTGTCGCCATGGTTCTCAGCGAGGAACTGGGTCGTGATCCTACCGATGATGAGCTCTCAGAGGAAATTGGCATTGATCGCGGGAAACTCGCCCAACTAAAAGCGGCATCCCTCCGTCCTGCCTCCCTTGATGCGCCCATCAGTGAAGACGACAATACCGAATTCGGTGAAATCGTCGGTGACGGCAGTGCCCAGACTCCCTTCGAGTTACTTAGCCACAAGAATATGCATGGCCAACTCGACACCCTTCTTGAGGTGCTTGATAACCGGGAGCGCAAAATCATTGACGCCCGGTTTGGCCTTGAGGGACAAAAGCCTAAAACACTTGAAGAAGTCGGCCAGGAATTCGGCGTTACCCGTGAACGTATCCGTCAACTCCAGAATATCGCCCTGAAAAAACTCCGCCGGGCACTGCAGAAAAAGGAAGATCCTGGTCCACGCCCTGCGCAGGGGCTGGTGCCGACGAAAAAGCGCATTGGGGTAACTCTGAGTGCCAATCTCTAGCGGATTCATCCCAAACGGTTGGATTCACTGCGTGATTGGCTCACTGACAATCAGCTGATAGCGGTCTGTGCAGATAAACATCTGCGCGGTTTATATTCCCTATGAAACTGTGGTAATAGATGCAAGATTCTGGAAGAATTGTGCATTTACTCCCCAATAAACCCAAAATCCCCCATGCACCTGCTGCCTTTGCTCACTGTATTGCTGCTTGCTGTTTCGCTTCCCGCCACGGCACAGCTAACCATCTCTGAATTTCTCGCGGAAAATCGTTCAGGAATTACCGATAAAGACGGGGACAACTCTGACTGGATTGAGATTCACAACCCGTCCGCAGATCCAGTCAACCTTTCCGGCTGGAGCCTTACTGACAATGCTCAAGAGTTGAGCAAATGGATATTCCCCGAAGTTTCCATTCCCGCGACAGGTTACCTGATCGTCTTCGCTTCCGGTAAAGACCTTAATGATCCGGCCGCAGAACTCCATACCAACTTTTCGCTCGACTCAGGAGGTGAATATCTTGCATTGGTGACCCCGGATGCAATCACTGTCGCAAAGGATTTTAATTACCAGAAACAATTTGAGGATGTCTCCTACGGGACATCAATCACCACGACAACCGAGACCCCTGTTGCCAATCCGGCATCCGCGAAGTGGCTGGTTCCAAGCGGCCCGGTAAGCGACTGGAATACTGCGAATTTTGATGATAGCGACTGGGCATCGGGATCCACCGGGTTCGGCTATGAACTGAGCACGGGGTATGGTCCGTATATTAGCCAGAGCGGGAATGTCCAGGCACAGATGAGCAACCTGAACGCTACGCTCTACCTGAGGATCCCTTTTGAAATAACCGATCCGGAAACCATCGCTAATCTACAACTCAACATGCTTTTCGATGATGGCTTCATCGCATGGATCAACGGCCATCCGGTTGCCTCCTCAAGAGAACCACTGACCCCGGCCTGGAATTCTGAAGCTTCCAATTTCCATGCCGACACCTTGGCAATAATCCCTGAACAGTTCAGTGCCTCGGCAGGAATTGCCTCCCTTGTGGCCGGGGAAAACATCCTTGCCATTCAGGGGCTCAATTGGGGCATCGACAGTTCCGACTTTCTGATTCTGCCCGAGTTACTGGCATTCAAAGCCGACCCCGTAGCACCCGGCGCACAAGGATATCTTGTCCTGCCCACCCCCGGAGCGCTTAACGGTGAAAGTGTCGAGGGCTTTGTCTCCGACACACAGTTCTCAATAAAAAGAGGCTACTACAAGTCCGAGATCTCAGTATCCATCACCACCGAGACAGAGGGAGCTGCCATACGCTACACAACAGACGGCTCCGCCCCGGGTGCATCGACAGGAACCCTCTATAGCGAACCCATTACCATCAATTTAACCACCATCCTTCGGGCTATAGCCTACAAGGCAGGTTATAAACCGACTAATATCGACACACAAAGTTACCTGTTCGCCGCGGATATCAAAAACCAGTCTGACATGGATAACGATGTGGTCAATGACCCGGCATACTCGGCAACCATCGAGGAGGATCTCTCCGGAAACCTTCCTGCCATCTCCCTTGTTCTCGAGGAAGCCTCCTTCTTCGGGCCCAATGGAACCCACACCAACTATAATCTATCCGGACGCGGTGCCGAAATTCCTGTCTCCATGGAATTCTTCAACCCCCTCGATCCTTCTGATGAGTTCCAGGTTGATGCCGGTATCCGGATCCACGGCGGCAACGCGCGCTCTCACCCTAAGAAACCCTTCCGCCTGTATTTCCGCAGCGAATATGGAGATCGCCGCCTGCAATATCCCCTGTTTTCCGGAAGTCCTGTTGAGTCTTTTGACCAGTTGGTTCTGCGTGGCGGTGGACATGATTCCTGGTCACTTGCAGCCACCTTCGGTCGTGACCAGCAGGAAGACCTGCCTCCCCACGGAACACTGATGCGCGACCAGTTCCTGCGCAAGACCGAGGTCGAAATGGGCATCCTATCACCCCGTGGCCGCTACACCCACCTCTATATCAACGGCCGTTACTGGGGAGTCTATGACCTCCACGAACGCGCCAATGCCGCCTTTTTTGAATCCTATCTCGGCGGCGACGAGGAAGACTATGATGTCCTGCACCATCCGACCTTCTTCGGCGAGGACTACACGCTGGTCGATGGCACTAACGCAGCCTGGGAGACAGCGCGCGCAATCACCTCCGGAGGCATCACCTCCGCATCCCAATACCAGGCCATCCAGGACTACATTGACCTTGATGACTATATCGACCATCTCATCGTGCGCATGTGGTCAGCTGATTATGACTGGTGCGGGCCAATCTTTCGTTCCGGTGCCGATGTAACCGTGTTCAGCAACAAGAACTGGTATGCCGGACGCAGGAGCCGGGGCAAACCGGGAACTTTCCGCTTCTTTACATGGGATGCCGAGATGGCAATGGGCACCCACCTCATGGGGAACATCACGTTCAACCCGCCCGACCAGGGAGTAACGGATTTTGACCTTACCGGCGCCAATAATGCGGGATCCCCCGTGGAATTCTACGCCGCACTGCGTTTATACCCGGCTTTTCAACTGCGCTTCGCCGACCGGCTTCATAAACATTTCTTCAATGGCGGAATAATGTCGGTCGAGCAGAACCGCTCTCGCTGGGATACGATGTGGGGGCAATTGCGCGCGCCCATGGTCGGTGAATCCGCCCGCTGGGGCGATGAGGGCCCTGCGTCGACACCATTCACCCGCAACGACACCTGGCTGAGCGAGGTGTTCTGGGTGAGGAATAACTACATCACGGGACGGACCGCCACCGTACTTGAGCAATTCCGCTCCCGTGGGCTCTATCCTGTCACTGAGGCACCCGTGTTCAACCAGCACGGCGGGGCGGTGGACGAGGATTTCCCGCTCAGCATGACTGCCGATGGTGCGGATATCTACTACACCACCGACGGCAGTGACCCCTACCTACCTCCAACCATCGAGTCGATCACCCTGATAGACGAAGTTGTAAGCGCCGAGGCACTTATCCCCTCGGAAGCCAACGGCGGTGCCGGATTGGGAACAACATGGACTGATGTTGCCCCCCCGGCGAATGCCGAGCAGTGGATACAGGGAAAAACCGGCATCGGTTACGAGACCAGCGGGAGCAATTATCAACCGTTCATCAACCTTGATGTCACCGCAATGTCCGCCGTCACTTCCAGTGCCCTGGTGAGGGTTCCTTTCACCATCGATGAGGATGTGGATATCTCCGTGTTCGATACCCTGGTACTTTCAATGAAGTATGATGATGCCTTCGTCGCCTACCTCAACGGTACCCGGGTGGCAAGCTCTGCCAATGCCCCCGCTAATGTGTCATGGAATTCGTCAGCAACAGCAATACACGCAGACAACCAGGCTGTGATCTTCCAAGACTTCGATATTTCAGCCTTCAGGAACTCGCTAAAGCAAGGCGAGAACCTGCTCGCCATCCAGGCACTCAACTCCTCTCCCACCAGCAGTGACCTGCTGTGCCTGCCCAAACTGACCGCCTCCATCGCAATTGAGGGCGGCGGGGCATCCCCGGGTGCAATCCTCTATACCGGTGCGCTCAACCTGGATCAAAGCAGCCTGATAAAGGCACGAGCCACCAACACGGGGAGCAATGAATGGTCGGCTCTCACCGAGGCCACCTTTCTTGTTGGCCAGCTCGCATCGGCTGCAAACCTCGTTGTCAGTGAATTTAACTATCGGCCCCGCCCGCCATCCGGACAAGCCGAGATGGCAGTTGCCGGGGGACGCACTGACTTTGAATTCATTGAGCTCAAAAATATCAGTGATTCAGTCATTGACCTTGCCGGTGCCAACTTTTCACAGGGTATCGACTTTACCTTTGACCTGAGCAGTCCGGTGCGCACGCTCGTTCCCGGTGGAGAATTGCTTATTGTCGAGGACACAGCGGCGATGAGTGCCCGATACGGAAACGCCATTACAGGAAAAATCGCCGGTGAATTCGGCAATGACAGTAAGCTCAGCAACAACGGCGAGAGTATTACCCTGCTTGCCGCCAACAGTACAATCATTAAAAGCTTCACATATTCTGATGATTTTCCCTGGCCGACCACGGCCAATGGTGAAGGCTTTACGCTCAACCTGGTAGAACCCGAAACAAACCCCGACCATTCGCTGCCCGAAAGCTGGCAGAGCTCCGAGCAAATTGACGGAAGTCCCGGAGGTATAATCCGCTCCCCGGGATATGCCTCCTGGATAAGGGACAACTTCGACCCGGCATCTCCCGATTTTGCATCGATCTCCGCACCGGGATCCGATCCGGATTCCGATGCCATCGAAAACTCAATGGAATACGCATTCGGTACCGATCCCAATACATCGGGCGATCGTCCTGAAATGGAAGCCCTGATTGTCAATGCCGACGGCAATGACTATTTTGCAATTCGTTTCCTTGCCCGGGAAAATGCCAATGACCTCCAAATCAGCGGGGAGATCTCCAGCGATTCCGTATCGTGGACGACAAGCACGATCCCCTTCGGCACACCGTCTCCCTCAGGGGATGGACGGCAATGGATAACCCTCAGGTGTCCCACCCCCGTCCCCAGCGCGACACTGCACCAAATCCGGCTCCGGGTTGAAATCAGTCAGTAGGTTAATAGCGCATCACCCGCGAGAGGAACTGGCGAAGACGGGGGTCCTCTCCGCTCTCGAATATTTTCGCCGCATTCCCGATTTCGGCAATCTTCCCCTCTGTCAAAAAAGCAACCTCATCAGCAACCTGGCGGGCGAAGCCCATCTCGTGCGTTGAGAGGACGATATCCTGTCCTCCCTTCTTCAACTCAGCAATCAAGTCAAGCACCTCGGCGGTCATCTCGGGATCAAGGGCGGAAGTCGGTTCATCAAGGAACAAAAGGCCCGGCCCGTGGGCAATCGCACGCGCAATGGCAACGCGCTGCTGCTGTCCCCCCGATAACTGGGCCGGAAACTTCGCGGCATGCTCAGTAAGCTCGAAACGCTCAAGGGCAGCAATGGCCCTGTCATGGGCTACACTCGGTGACAACCCGTGGACCTTCTCGAGCGGAAGCGCGATGTTGGCGAGGGCACTCTTGTGTGGAAACAGGTTAAAGCTCTGGAATAAGAACCCGTTGCGGCGCCGATGCTCCAGGAGTGAAAGTTCACTGCTGAAATTCATCTCCTCGCCACTGACCGAGACAATCCCCCGGTCAGGAATTTCCAGTCCACCGAGCACCTTGAGCAGTGTCGACTTGCCACCGCCAGAGGGTCCAATGAGAACCAGCACCGAGATATCCCCTGCGACATCGAAATCGATCCCGTCGAGGGCCTGTGTCTCGCCAAAGCGCTTGTAGAGTCCCGAAGCGCTAACTTTCATAAGCGAACCTCCTTTCCAGGCGTGCCGCAAGATAGGCGAGTGGAATCGTGATCAACAGGTAGCCGACGGCCAATGGAAGATAAGCCTCAAGCCCGGTGTAAGTCGCCGAGCGTGCACTTTCACTGCGCTTGGTAAACTCCTCAATGGCAATCTGCGAGAGCAGCGAGGAATCCTTCACCAGAATAATAAAGAGCCCCGCAACTGCCGGCAGCACACGGCGGATTGCCTGGGGGAGGATCACATAGCGGAACGCCTGCACCCGGGAAAACCCAACTGCCCGGGCTGAATCAAACTGTGTCTTGCCGACACTATCAATCCCCCCGCGCAGGATTTCCCCGAGATAAGCACCCGCAAACAGCGCCAGCAGGATGACCCCGATCAGGACCCGGTTATTGGCATGAAAAGCCTGGGCGATCACGTAATAACCAACCAGCAGTACCACCAGCAAAGGGCTGCCACGCACGATCTCGGTATATGCCCGGCAAAAAAACCGCAACGGCCTGAACCCGGAGCGCGAGCCGGCCACCAGTGCAATGCCAACACCGCTGCACAAAACCAGCGCCGCCAAAGATATCCATATTGTCCTCATCCAACCGCCAAAGATCTGCCACCTGCGCCGCCAGATCCCTTGCCAGTTCCACGTGTAGGTCTCGTTGAGCGATGCGAACACAAAATAGCAAAGCCCGCTTACCAGCAGCCAAATCAACACATACCCGAGCAACTCCCCGGATCCACCGCCCGATGTCTTGCTATCTCTGGTCAAGCGCCAAAAAGTAATGATAGTCATTACAATTAATGCCCCAACCAGGAGCACAAACAGCCAGTCCTCCTGCAACTGCTGAGGAGCTTTCGCATTTATCTCCGTGTGAGCTTGCACGGTTGCAACTGAATCAAAGATGAACGGGATTCCAAGCTTCCTGACAAGTTGCCGCTCTTCATTCAGGTAACGATCAGCAAGTATCTCAAATTTTCCTGATGCACGAAATTGTTTCAGGAAATCATTCACCGAGGCACGCAATTTATTCTTCTCGCCAGACTTGGGCTTACGCAACCCCACCGCCCACTGCTCAGGTCTGAGCGGTCTCAGGAGAGCCCGGGTCGTTTTGGCATGATTCTTGTGATGCGCAAAAATGGAAAGCTGGTCATAGATCCAGGCATCAGCCTTGCCCTGGGAAACCTCAAGGGCGCATGCAGGATCTTCCTGCATGGTGATCACCGTCGCTTCCGGCAGGTGTTCCCGCGCAAAATTTTCTCCTGTAGTGCCCAGCCTGGCAACGATTGTCCGTCCCGGTGCCTTTAGATCCTCAAGGCCTTCAATTTCGGAATCCTTGCCTACCAGCATCGCCAGGCCTGTCGTGACGTAGGGATCCGAGAAATCAATCGATTGCCGCCGCTCATCATTGGCTGTCATCGAGGAAATAACGCAGTCGATATTGCCCGACTTGAGGGCTGTGATCAGTGTGTCAAACTTGAGGTTCTCGATTTCCAGGGGCCGATCAAGGTAGTCCGCCAGTGCCTCGGCCATGCGCACGCTTACCCCGTCCGGGTTACCATCCTCGTTGACAAACTCAAACGGCGGATAGGTGAGTTCCATGCCCACTACCAGTGGTTCACGATCCTGCACGGCGGTGCACCCTGCCAGACAAATCAAAGAAATACTAAGCAGTATCCTCATCATCACCCTTGGTTCGCTTTACACCGATCCTCTCAATCCCGAAAACCACCCCGGCGCCGATCAACGCCAATAACATCGCAAGCCATGACTCCTTTTCACCGAGGGGGGGAAGGCTCCAGTTCTCGTATCCGACGCTCACAAGTTGTTCACCATTGATTAGTGAATCCTTCACTGATTGAAGTTCCCCGGGACGGGAGGGCAACTCACCCTCCTCATGTCTCACAATATAGGCACCATTGCTGTCCTGCTTATAAATGGTTTCTTTCCACGGCCATATCAACACCAGCGAACCGATAATGAAACCGGTGATCAATCCCACGGCAATATCGTGATAACGGCGAAAAACCCATGAAAGTAGATGGGACAAGGCAATCAGCCCAATGACGCATCCCGCCGCAAAGGGCATAAGAATACCCGTATCCAGGTCGCCAACAGCGCCCAGGACCAGCATGTAGTTTCCCATGATAAGAAGGACAAACGAGCCGGAAACCCCAGGAATAATCATGCTGGAAATGGCCGCAGCCCCGCAAATAAACAGATACAGGGGATCTGGGTTTCCCGAGGAATGAGGCAACAACAACACGCCAATTGCCGCGGCCATGCCGATAAGCATCGCCCCCGCCGGGCCGACACTCCAGGCCCTGACCATTTTTCCAACTCCCCATACGGAAGCCACAATCAAGCCGAAGAAAAATGCCCAGATCAGGACCGGGTAATTGACAAAGAGATACTCAAGGAACCTCGCCAGGCTGACAACGCTCAGCAGCGCACCCGAGGCAATGGCAACCAGAAACCGCAGGTCGGTATATTCAGCAAACTTCCTGAACTTTAGCCCAAAAGCCAACCGAATTGCCGTGATGTTACATGACTTGATCGCGTTGATCAGACGCTCATATATCCCGGTAATAAACGCGATTGTCCCCCCGGAAACTCCGGGAATGACATTTGCAGCTCCCATCGCCGCACCCTTCAGGGCGGTAAAGATATCATCCGAACCCGCTGACACTCCACAAGCTATCGCCCCGGCTAAAGCACACGGCAACCGGGAATTGTCTTCACCATTGATGTTCTTTGCGCTATGCCATTGATGGCAACGGCACATTTGTCCCCTTCTCCACGGCCAACCCGCTACCTGCAGTTTGATAAGCCTTAGACAGCCCCAATAAAACAACCTAGTCATGGGAAATATCCTTGTCCTCTACCACAGCAATACCGGCAATACGGCGAAGATGGCCAACCTTGTCGCCGAGGGAGCCGCCACAGTCAGTGGCATGGAAATCAGGAAGCTCACAGTCGATGATGCCACCGCCGATGATCTCCTCTGGTGCGATGGAATTGCCCTCGGCTCCCCGACCAACATGGGATCAATGGCCTGGAAAGTGAAAAAATGGTGGGATACCGTGGCCATCAGCAAGTGGCTGGAGGTCGATGGCAAGTTCGCTTGTGCCTTCTCCTCTTCCGCCGGCTGGGGAGGCGGTAATGAGACCGCCTGCAACGCGATGGCCATCGTCCTGCTTAACTTTGGCTTCCTCTACTTCGGGGTCACTGATTATGTGGGCAAGGGCCTCACCCCGCACTATGGCGCTGTAATCGCTGGGGAACCGCGTGAGGAGAAAGAACAGGAAGCCTGCCGGAGACTGGGCAGGAGACTATCCGAGTGGGTGGCCGTCTACAGGGAAGGCCGCGGGGACTTGCACCCGGTCAAGGCCGACTACCCGCGGGACCCGAAGAACTTCGACTGAGAAGATGCAGGGCTGCTGACGGCAGTGACTGCCCCGCGGCTGCCCTCAAGTCACTCACTGCCCACTCACCACTTCAGGATCACTTTCCCCGATTCACCGCCCTGCATTGCATCGAACCCCTGCTGAAAATCCTCAAAGGAAAAGCGATGCGTGATAACCGGTGAAATATCCAGCCCGCTCTGCAGCATCGAGGTCATTTGATACCAGGTTTCATACATTTCCCGGCCATAGATCCCCTTAATTGTCAGGCCATTGAAAATGACGGTATTCCAGTCAATGGCAATATCCTTTCCCGGGATTCCCAGCAGGGCGATTTTCCCGCCATGGCACATGTTGTCAAGCAGGTCCCTGAAGGCCTCCGCGTTTCCCGACATTTCAAGCCCGACATCAAAGCCCTCCTGCATGCCAAGTTCCTGCTGTACTGCTTCAAGCTTCTCCTCTGTCACATTCACGGTCCGCGTGGCACCCATCCCTGCCGCCAGCCCTAGGCGGAAATCATTGCGGTCGGTAATCACCACGTTGCGGGCTCCTGCATGCCTGCATATTGCCGCTGCCATGATACCGATCGGGCCGGCACCGGTGATCAGCACATCCTCACCCAGCGTCTCAAAGGAAAGGGCGGTGTGTGCGGCATTGCCGAAGGGGTCAAAAATCGCCATGATATCACGATCCAGTGACTGGTCATGATACCAGACATTGGTTTGCGGCAGCGCGATAAACTCAGCAAACGCACCTGTCCTGTTGACCCCGACCCCACGCGTCTCGGCACAAAGATGACGGCGGCCCGCCATGCAATTGCGGCAGTGTCCGCACACCAGGTGTCCTTCCCCGCTGACGATGTCACCCACCTTGAAGTCCTTCACGTTGGCACCAATATCAACAATCTCGCCAACGAACTCATGCCCGACGACGAGCGGCACGGGAACCGCCCCCTGCGCCCAGTTGTCCCATTGGTAAATATGCAGGTCAGTACCGCAGATGCCTGCCCGGTCAACCTTGATCAAGACATCATTGATACGTACCTCCGGTTCAGCAACATCCTGCATCCACAGCCCGGGCTCGGCCTTTGCCTTTACGAGGGCCTTCATCAGAGGATGCTGAAACGTTTCATGCAGAAGGCAGCCATTAACCGGGCTCTCAGTATATTCTAGAGCTCAACGGTTTTCCCGCTCTTGAACGCCTCATCAGCCGCGAGAACAATCCTCAGGCTGTTGACGGCATCCGCCATGTGATCACTCAGGTCCACGTCATTGACGATGGCATCAAGGAACACCTCCTGCTCCAGGTAACACAGCCCGTCATGGTCAGGCTCGTCAGCACAATCAATAATCTCGTCAGCCTTGGTGAACTTTCCATCGGCATCAAGATGCGAGTGATGCAGTTTCAATGACTCAGCCTTTGAGTGGGAATCCACGTCATCGGTCTGCTCCCCGTCCGCCATGCCGGCAATGCTGACACAACCCTTCGGGCCAACCACATCCTTCACGAAAAACGCCACCTCGCTCATCATCGGTCCCCAGCCTGCCTCATACCAGCCAACTGATCCATCATCAAAACTGACCTGAAGCTGGCCGTAGTTATACATACCCTCGTTAAGCTCCTCGCTTAAGCGTGCACCGATGGCACTGACCCTGGTCGGCCTGGCGCGCGTCATCTGGCACATCACGTCGACATAATGCACGCCGCAGTCGACGATCGGCGACATTGAGTTCATCAGGCACTTGTGGGTTTCCCAGGTCTCGCCGGAGGATTGCTGGTTGAGGTTCATGCGCATCACCAGCGGCTTGCCGAGGGTTTGCGCCACCTCAATGAACTTCACCCATGAGGGGTGCACCCTCAGGATATAGCCGATGACAAGCTTACGCTTTGCCGCCAGTGCCGCAGCTACAATCTCCTGTGCCTCCTGCACACTTTCCGCGATGGGTTTCTCAAGGAAAACATGACACCCGGCAGCAAAGGCCTTCTTGGTATACTCGGCATGGGTGTCGGGATAGGTGTTGATTGAGACGGCATCAGGGCTGCTCCCGGCAAGTGCCTCCTCAAAACTCGAGAACTGGGGATAATCAGCCCCAAGTTCCTTGAGGAGTTCACCACGTGATTTCTCGCCGCGCGACACCACGCCGACAATCTCAAAGCCATCCATGGCATGATAGGCCTTGGCATGGGACTTGCCCATGTTACCGCAGCCGACGACGAGGATCTTAATGGGATCGGGCATGAAATTTTAAAGCTGCAAAAAATAAGCTAGGCGCTCTTCTCTGAAGTGGACTCCTTGAAAAGGAAAACAAATGCCACCAGAACGACTGCCGCCATTATTGCAGGAAAATACCAAACCGCCGACCAATTGACTACAGCATCCGCTCCTTCCGCAGTCGTCGTCTGCTTGCCATTCCACCAGCCATTGACGATACCCCCGATAAACATACCAACCCCGAGGGTCACGAACGCAATGAACCCCTGGGCGCTGGATCGAATATCCTCAGGAGCACGCTTGTCGACATAGAGTTGCCCTGTGAAAAAGAAGAAATCATAGCATATCCCATGAGCCAGAACCCCAAGAAAAAGCAGGGCATGAGCATCAGAGCTTCCGTTGGCAAAGCAAATATAGCGTAAAACCCAGAATAGCATTCCAATCATCAGCATGTTCTTGACGCCAATTTTCCTGAAGAAGAAGGGAACCAGCAGGAGGAAGAAGATCTCGGAAACCTGACCTAGGGTCATTACCCCCTCAGAATTATTCACTCCCATCGCCTTGAGATATCCATTGGCCGTCTGGAAATAGAAAGAGAGCGGGATACAAATCAGAAGCGAGCAAACAATGAATACTGCGAATGCACGATCACGCATCAGGCTGATAGCCTTCAGCCCAATCACGTCTCCAATTGTAGTCTTCTGCCCCTTGAGTTTAGGTGGAGTATTCGGCAGGAAGAAACAGAACACTCCCAGAAGAACTGAGACAGCAGCTCCAATCAAAAGGGGAGTATTGGTAAGTCCCATTCCTATGGCATCATGCGGTGCCTCGGGTCCTCCCAGAAACTGAGGAACCTGAAATACTATTGCCTTCTCTTCGCCAACCAAAAAACTGCTGCCAACCACAATCCCCGACACGATCCAGCCAATAGTTCCAAGCGTTCGGATGGGAGGAGCGTCCTTCTGGGGATCTGCTACAGACTGGAAAAGCACTGAGTTCACCAGTGCCAGCGTGGGCATATAACAAAGGAGATGTGCGAGGATCAATGGAAAGAATGATCCCCATTCGGCAGCATTTGCGGCAAGGAATAAAAATACACCACCCATAACGTGCAGGACACCGAGAACAATCTGGGATGGAAAAAACTTGTCCGCAACCATGCCGATGAAAATCGGGGAGAGCATCGCGGCAATGCCGGTAGCACTATAAGCAAACCCTATCTTTTCCGGTGCGATGCCCAGCCCAGACAAATAGGGCCACATCGGTACATACCAGACTCCCCAGATAAAGAACTGCAGGAACATCATCACGCACAGGCGTGCTTTTAGGGCTGGAATCGGAGCGGAGTCGGACATTGTCTGGGTGGGTTGTTTAATTAATGACTAAAAATCAATAAAAAGCGTATTCGAACGCATGGGCTTAATTGCTTGGCAAGGAAAGCAATCCTTAATTGCAGTGGCTTGTTCAGCTTAAAACTCCAGTCAGTTATTTATTTCTTCTTCTTGCGTAAAAAACTGGGAACGTCCAGATCCTCGCCATCAACGACCGTCGGCTCCGCCTTGTCAAAGCGACCACGACCTCCGGATTGCTTTTCAGGCAGGAGTTCCTCCTGGACATCCGCTCCCGGACTCTCCTCCTGAACATCCGGATCTTCTTTACCCACCACAATCTCTTCCGGTTCCTCAGAGATGAGCGGCTCAGGCTCAGGCTCAGGCTCAGGCTCAGGCTCAGGCTCAGGCTCAGGCTC
>JAPYUT010000015.1:0-65181 GCA_029940475.1 Verrucomicrobiales bacterium
GGATGGCTGCCGGCGGGATGGCTGCCGGCGGGATGGCTGCCGGCGGGATGGTTGCTAAGCGGTTGCCGGCAGACGCATTGTTTGCATACCAACGCGCGACGGTAAGTGTGCACCTGAGAATGCTCGGGTCCTTCTTGTCACTTGTATAGGTAATCTCAGGAATCGCGTAGAATTTTGCTGCTGATTGCCCCGGGGACTGCCCCCATCCGGCGAGTGTCACCAGGGAAACAAAGCGGGTTACCTGCGCATCGCTGCCGGAAAGTTTTACCCCAAGCGGAACCTGTGTATATCTGGATGCAGGATCAATGAACGGTGGATCCGGCCTGATCTGATCAATTGTGGCCCCTGAGTAAATCGCGCACTGCTTCAAGTGATTCTCAATCTCCGTTGCCGCCGCCTCCTCGTTGACAAAAGTCGGCTCTATCAGTTGCAGCCTGGCCCTGGTGGCAAGCCATTCAGGCTTCACGTCCGCAAGTGCCAGAAGGCCAAGTTCAAGATTGGAATTACCGATTTCAGTTTCTAACTCGGATTTTTCATCCTCTGCCACCTGCCGGCGCTCAGCAAACGTTCCCACCACCAGGAAATTGGCAACGCAAAAGATTGCTGCTGTAAAAACAATCAACAGGCGTTTTTCACTTGTCTTAAGGTTGGCCATGAAAATTTCTATGCGTCGTCGATAACAAACCTGTAACTCCCCTGGAGCCTGAAGGTCGCGGTCCCATCCTTCAGCCGCGTGTTGACAGTGGGTCGTTGCAGCCAATCCCACTTATAATCGCTCATCACCGAAGCACCCATTAATTTTGCCCCGAATTTTCGGCCGGCATTAGGATCCCTGCACTCTCCTATAATAGTGATGGTATTGCCCCTCACCCCGAAACTGGTAAAACGCACGTCTTTGGCGGGAAGTTGCAAGGTGCAGCGGTGCAAAAGCTCCGAAGGATGGGTTTGGCCATTGATGACCGGTTCAATTTCCCGCCATTTCTTCTGAAAGGGGGGAATCCAACCAACCTCTTCGTTTAATTGAGCGTGCTGCTTGCTCAAGGAATCCCTCTCCTCCATCACCTTGAAATAGTTGAAGAAATACACCCCTAGAAAGACCATGTAACAAGCAGCCAGAGCAAGTATAACGTTGCGAATCATCCTCGCACGCTGCTTTTGCTCACGCTGAATGGCCACCTCGCCGGGCAGCAGTGCTGAAGTGACCGCCGGGAGCACCGGGTCAGGACGCAGTGCTATGGTGGCATCAAGGTCAAGTTCCTTTGCCAGCTGCGCTACAACGGATTCATCGGCATCCTCAAGCCAGACGTGAATTCCTGAAATTTGGGAAAGGATCCCCTCCCCCATTTCCTCATTACTGACCGGCCCTGCTCCTTCAAGACCAAGGAGCACACAGCGGATCTCCTGCACCGCCGCGGAATCAAACTCGCTGCTGTTTAACCCCTGAAAATAGACAGGTGTACCACCGCGGGTCAGGGCTGCCACAAGGCGGCCCAGTTCTCTCCAGATCACGATATGATTGCCGGGCAGGTTGAAAAACCTGGCACTGACATCAAACTCCCTGGCGCCTGCCTTTGGTAACGGTTGCTTGTAATCCGCGTTGAGCACAGTGGCGAGAATGAGGTTGCGCTTGGCTGCCCCCTCTTCCCCTGCATCAACAGTGGAGACCTTCCGGTAATCGAGCATCACGCCACTGCCCGATTCGGTTTTAAGTCCTGATTTCTCAAGCTGCATCTCCACCAGGCTGCCAAGCATTTCCGGGGAATCCGTTGCCGTCCAGATTGGCACGGCAAATACAGAGTTCACCGGGAAGGCATAATAAGTCGCGCTCTGGAAAGGCTCGCACTCGTCCGCCTGCCCGCCTTCACAGGGGCGGGTGTCGATAAGCACAAGCTTGCCTGATTCCCGGGACCAAAGCTCCCAGCCATCCTCGCCGGGAAAACAAATCGTGATATCGCTGTCGTTCTTTGCCATTTATTGAATAGGTATCTCCTCCCGTGACAATAAAGCAGGCCTGCTGCTGCGATTGCGCAGGACGACGACCAGCTTCCGCTTGAAATCACCAAAATACCCCGTGCTCTCGATGCGCACGGTATTGCCACGGGTGGTAAAACGCCGGCTGATGATATCACGGCGATCAGGGGGTGACTGGATCTGGTCGAGCACCATATTGATGTCATTGAAGGGCAAGTCATCCTCCGTGTCCTTGATTTCATCCACACCGTCCCTCTGGATGATAAAGTCCTCGACCCACTCGATATCCGTTTCCGCGGCCAGTGCAATGATTTCCGGCGAGGCCTCGTTGACATCCACCGGACCCTCGCTGCGCACGGTAAAGTAATCACGCCAGTTCGGCTTGTATGCCGCCACCAGGTCCATCCCGCGGACAAACTTCATCTCCTCGATCTCATAAAATGCGCGGTTAAAGGGATAGTTGCCATCCCCAATGCCATTGTCCTCATACCAATCTGCCTCCGCCCCTTCAGGTGCAGCGCTGGTGATATCGTCCGCGTCCACCCAGTCCACCAGTGCACTCACCACCTCCTGCGCCTCGCTTAACTCCATCCCCCAGAAGTTGAAGATTCCCTCCAGCAGGGCCCGGTCGCCGCGAAGCAGGGCCTGATTGGGATTGAGCCAGCCGGATTCATTGCGGATCCTCACGGTAAATCCCTCGTTGTCGGCAAAGTCGAAGTAGTTCATCAAGCCGGGATCATTCACCGGGTTCTGCTGCAGGATCGGGTCATACTCCTTGATGTTGCTGTTGGCGGCAATGGCGATCCCGGTCTCGGCAAGTTGCAGGGCGCGAAACGAGGCCTTCTCATCGCTGACAACCTCCATATCGGCATGCACCACAAAAAGGGTGGAGAAAACCGCAAGGCCAAGCGCTGCCATCAGCCAGAATACGGCGATGAGCACGGAGGCACTAAGCTTACCGCGATTCCCGCGAAGAACCCGAGCCTGGGGCATTATGTTGTTCATGTTTCCATGCTGATGCGCGAACACACCGGCACGGCATAATGAATTCCACGCCGCCGAATGCAACACCATTCCGTGCTCAGTGGCGCGATTTCCATCAGGGAAAACAAGATACTGTAAATAACTCTTCAAAGCTAAGGGTTTGGATATTATCGCAGAGGCTACATTATGCCCGGATTATGAACCGCACTGCTGTTCTTAAGAAAATAGGGTTCATGTTCGCTCATAACGGGGAAAAAATGCGGCGGCGGAAAAAATGTCTCTTGTCTCACTAAACTCCGCAAAAAAATGGATATTGGGAAAATTAAACTCAAGGATACTGGATTTCGGGGCGGGAAGGATAAACTATCTTGGTAAGGTTTACAATCTGCAAAGAAAGTGGCAACGCCCACTG
The DNA here is from genome assembly GCA_029940475.1 of Verrucomicrobiales bacterium. Lineage (GTDB taxonomy): Bacteria > Verrucomicrobiota > Verrucomicrobiia > Verrucomicrobiales > DEV007 > CACIUL01. Next base: position 3,368 of record JAPYUT010000015.1, read on the forward strand.
CCCGGAAGATCAATGAATTCTTCAAGGACGACCTCCTCCTCCCGGAATAGGTCCTCCACGACCTCCCGACGATCCTCCCGAAGGTCGACCACCCGACGATCCTCCCGAAGGTCGACCACCACGCCCTCCTGAAGGCCTCCCTGCCCCGGGACTGCGCCCCGCCCCGCCAGAACCCGGGGGAAGTTGCACACCGCGCCCATCACCGCGCCCATCACCGCGCCCATCACCGCGCCCACCACCGGGTCCACCACCGGGTCTTGCTCCGGAACTGCGATTGCCACCGGACTGGATACCACGCACCACGGTTTCCGGATTGACCACCACGGGAATCCAAAAAACAGATCGCAACGGTTCCGATCCATCATGAAATTCAACGTTCATCTCCACCAGCGACGGTCGTTCGTTGGGTCGCACCCAGTCCTCCTCCCAGGCCTCCTCATTACTGCCATTGTCGCCACCACGCTGGTTGGCATCGGCCGTGCGCTGGTTGTAAAATCGCCACCAGATACTCTTCAGGCCGTCCATCAAAACAATGCCAAGCGCGTCGTCCTCGGAAATTTCATTTCCCTCGGCATGGATTTGCGCCTCCTCGGCATTCAGGTAGCGGATACGGATCTGGCTGCCTCCCCTGGCATCCCTGTCGGAAATGATCAAGACACGCTTGGAGCCGGCCGCCACACCTGCCCAGGAAAATGCCAGCGGGTAATCCTCAAGCACAATCTCGGACCTTCCCCCGGTTTCATCCGGCGGCTCCATGCTGATCTTGGCATTGCCGGGAATGTCCTCAATGTTACGCCGCAGGACACCCAGCATGCTGTGCAGGTGCATTTCCTTCTGCTGACGCTCGGTAACCGCATTGGAGAGATCAAGGCAACCCACCGCGGTCTTGAAGATGCCGTAAAGTACAATCGAGGCAATCATGATCCCCAGGATCACCTCAAGTAAAGTGAAGCCGCCGCGTGCGGCAACTGCCTTAGCGGATATTCTGGTAGAGTGGTTCATAACGAATCAGTTCAGCAACGTTCTCCATCGTCCTGCCGGAGGCATCCTCCCACTCCGCAATAATGGCAATGCGCCACATGTTCTGCAGTGCTTGCCCGTCCATGTTCTCAATCTCCATTTCCTCAATAAGCTTGGAGTAATAAACGCCCTTCTCATCCTGCCCCAGCCCCTCCTCGGACTCCTCAAAGCGAACCGCCTTGCTGGCCTCGGTCAGCAGCGTCTCAAGCGTGCGCTGAATGCGCATCGATTCACCTGAACTACTCGCGGTAAAGGCAACCTGCTGGATGGCAACAGTGAAGCCGACCGCCACTATCGCAAACAGCGCAAGGGCAAGGATCGATTCCAGCAGGATGAAGCCGGTCGGTTTGCATTTTTCTCTCGTTGCCGTCCGCATCACTAAAAATCCCGGTCAGGCTTACCGCCAATGACCAGGGACTGATCCTGCACCTTGGCAGTCAGTGGGTTAAACTCCATCTCGATGAAACCCTTCTGGTGGATCAACTTGATGTGAATAGGTTCACAAATGCCGCTGGGCTCGAACACCCATGTGTCTGCCTCCGGCTTGCGGAAATACTTCTCTCCCCAGCGGCGCACCTCAAGGCGCATCAAGTCATCCAGCTGATAGGAACCGAGCATGCCTGCACTATCCTCATCCTTATCCCCGGAAAACCGGTCAAAGTCCTCCTCCAGGTTGGTGACTCCGCCACCTTCACGCAAGGCAAATGAATCCGGCGTGAGCTCAATGGCAAAGGACCTGCGGTTGTTAATCGCCATCTGCAGCCCCCGGCGGGCGTATTTCTTGAGCTCACTCGCCGGCTTGGTGATCTGCTTTCTCGCGCTTTCCGTGGTCAGCGACAACACGCCAACCCCGATAATCAACACGATCAGTACAAAGGAAACGACAATCTCGATAAGCGTGAAGCCCGCAGGCGAACGCTTCTGTGACATCGTGCGCATTGTCTTGTTTGCAAGGCTTTGGAAATCATTCCGGGCAATCCCGGCTGGGCTTACCTCTTCTTAGTCCAGTTACCCATGTCATCCTCGGTACCCTCCTGCCCATCGGGACCCCTCGAGAAGATGTCCGGCTTGCCCGTCTTGCTGTATTTTCCCGGGAAACGGTAACCATACTCATTGCCCCAGGGATCATAGAGGGGTTCATCAAGGGCCGGAGACCAGTTGCGGACATTGCCGGGATCATCGACCAGCGCCTGCAGACCCTGGTTGGTATTTGGAAAAGCACCGGCATCACCCTCATATTTCCTGAGGGCCATCATGATCACCTGGATGTCACCTTTAACCCGCGTCTCCCTGCCCTTATCGGTAACGCCGGCCAGTTTCCAGATTCCAACACCCATCAGCATCGCGATGATCGCCAGCACAAGCATGATCTCAATCAGGGTGAAGCCCGCACCAGCTGCACGGTAACGATAAATTCCAGTTTCGGTTTTCATGATTTCTTCGGTTCTTGCTTTAATTTAGTATTGATTTAGACAGCTATTCCAAACAATTGTTCATCGGTATTGGATGCATCTGCATGTGGTACAGCTTAGCCGGTATTCAGTCCTGCGATTGTATCAAAGATCACGGTGATCATCATGTATGCCATGATTCCCACCAACAACGCCATTATCACCACGATGACAGGCTGGATCAGGGCACTGATCTTCTCGATATCCTTGCCAAGTTCCTTGTCATAACGCTGCGCCGCCCGTTCCAGGCTCTCACCGATCTGCCCGGTCTGCTCACCGACGGCAACCATGTCAAGGAGCAGCGGAGGGAAAAAACCCACCCGCTTCATTGTGCGCGACAGGGAACCGCCCTCGCCGACATATTCAATGATCTTGCCGACCTTCTGCTTGAGAAAGAGATTGGGGGTGGCATCACGGCTCAACTCAAGGGCACGCAGCAATGTCAGGCCGTTGCCCACCAGGTTGGCAAGGGTCTCAAGAAACTGCACGAAGAAGCGCGCCTTTATGACCTTGCCGAAGAGTGGCAGATTGAGCTTGGTCTCATCCCACCACTCACGGTTTCCCTCTGCCTTGATATAGGCTCGAAAGCCAACCACCCCACCAATGATTACCGTTAATATAAGTATCCCCCCCCAGCCCTTGAGGAAATCACTCATGTCGAGCATGAACTCCCCGATAGGCGGCATGTCCCCCTGGGTCGACTTCAGCAACAGGGTCAACTTGGGAATCAGGAAAGTGACGAACAATACCACGACCCCAACACCGGAGGCAACCAGGAAGGACGGGTAGATAAGGGCCATCTTTACCCTGCTCTGTAATTCCTGTATCGTGCTCAGGTAGTTGGCCTGGCGCTTGAGGATGGTGCTCAGGGCACCGCTCACCTCACCGGCGTGGGCAAGGTTACAGTAGAGGTCGCCAAAATTCGATGATGCCTTGCGCAGTGCCGCCGAGAAGGATGTGCCGTCACGAACCTCCTGGCGGAGAATCCTGGCGACGCTTTTAAGAGAACCAAGTTCCTCCCTGCTTTCCATTACCCTCAATGCCGGCTCCAGCTGCAGGCCGGCACTCAGAAGCTCGGAAAGTTCCTCGGTAAAAAGAACAATCTGCGCCTTCTTCAATCGCACCGGGCCGGAGTGCTCCTCGGCTGCCGGCTTGTCCTTCGTTGCCTGCTTCTCTTCAGCGCTACCGGTATGGGCTTTAAGGTCGAGCAACACGGGCTGCAGACCGCTCCGGTCCAGGCGCATGAAAGCTTCGGAGCGATCACCCGCCTCCAGCTCGCCATTGGCAGCACTGCCATCCGCCCTCAGGGCCTTGTAGAGAAATGTCGGCAAAACAGATTTTTGGTAATGGTTTAGGAACTGCTGTTGCTAGCTGGAAAGCACATGCTTCTTGCCTCCGACATTCAACTCGACAGTTGTTGCCGCCAACACCTCCTCGACAGTGGTGTCGCCGCTGAGAACTTTCTGCCAGCCGTATTCCCGCAGCGTGATAAAGCCCTCTGAAATTGCCGTCTCCTTGATTTGTGCCGAGGAGGCACGGTTGACGATGAGATCCTCAATGGCGGGTGTTACAAGGCAAACCTCATAAATTGCCAGGCGCCCGAGATAACCGCTATGCCGGCAGCGCTCACAGCCGGCTTCGGATGCCGCGCTGATCTGGTTCCCCTCGCCCCCCTGCGGGAAGCCGATGCTGTCAAGGTAGCCGGCCGGGTAATCACCCTGCACCTTGCATGAAGGGCAAAGTCGACGCACCAGGCGCTGGGCCAGGAAAGCACGCACCGAGGCGGAGACAAGAAACGGTTCAACGCCCATGTCCGTAAGCCGCGAAATACCGCCAATGGCGTCATTGGTATGCAGTGTGCTGAATACCAGGTGGCCGGTGAGTGATGCGCGCACCGCAATCTCCGCGGTCTCCAGGTCGCGCATCTCACCAATCATGACAATATTCGGGTCACCGCGCAGGATGCTGCGCAACCCCCGGCCAAAGGTAAGGTCAATCTCCGGCTTGACGGCAATCTGCATCACCCCGTCCAGCTTGTTCTCCACCGGGTCCTCAATGGTGACGATGCGGGTTTCCGGCTTGTTCAGCTCGGAAAGGAAAGTGTAGAGGGTCGTCGACTTACCTGAACCGGTAGGCCCGGTAATCAGGACAATACCATTGGACATCTTCAGCAGTTCCTCAACACGGTCACGGGTATGGTCGATCATCCCGAGGCGATCAATGTTGAACCTCTCCTGGTTAAGCAGCCGCAAACTGACACTCTCGCCCTCAACGGTGGGTATGGTCGCCACCCGGACGTCAATCTGCTGGTCATCAAGGGAGAGGTTAATCCGTCCGTCCTGTGGCAGCCTGCGCTCAGCGATGTCCAGCTTGGACATGATTTTCAGGCGGGCAATCACCGAGCTTTGCAGGGCCCGTATATTTTCCGGGACCGCAATCTCATGCAGCAAGCCGTCAATCCTGTAGCGAATACGCAGGTCATCATGCAGCGGCTCAACATGAATGTCGGTGGCACGCTGCTCAAGGGCCTCGCGGATGATCTGGTTGACAAACTTGACGACGGAGGCCTCCTCGTCATCATCGTCAAGCACATTTGCCTCATCACGGTCAACGTCGAGTGCCTCCATGTCGAGGTCACGCCCGGCAAGAATCTGCTCGAAGGTATCGGCACCCACGCCGTAAAGTTCCTGGATTCCCTGCAGGATTCTCGTGCGCGATGCCATCGACCACTCGATGGGACAATTGATCATCTGGCTGGCTGCCTGACGGGCAAGAAAATTAAACGGATCGTAGGTGGCTATCCGTAGGCGGATTTTCCCCTTCGGGGGTGCGGGCGGAGCATCCCCGTTGTCATGCTCTTTTCCTCCACCCGTCTGCCCGGGCAACCCGTTGCCGGCATCATCGGGATCCTCCTCCTCGATCAACTCCGAGCCGTCGCCGAAGGACAGCGGCAAAAGCCTGTGCTTAAGGGCAAGCTGGGCGGAACAAACCTCGCGCAACTTGCGCTTGTTGATCGGCTGGAGGGTGTCTTCCCAGGTGATGTTAAGCTCCTCAGCAAGGCCCTGCAGGAATTCCTCCTCGTTGAAGAGATCGCGATTGAGCAATTCCTCAATGATGGAACGATGACCCAGCGCAGCCTCAGTGATTGCTTGCTCAACACCATCAATCTCCGGCGCACCGTTGCGTTCCGCTATTTTTAAAAAAATCTCTTTCATCTTTGGCTATGCGCGCAGCATTACCGCTCAAGTTAATATCCGCTCAGGAAATAGGTATTTATAAAGTTTTTCGGGAAATTGCCCACTGACATTCCCGATCGCTAAAAAAAAACGCAAAAAAGGGTGGGGAAGATTGCACAATCAGGGGGAATTAGCACCTCGAATTTGAAGGTTCGGGAATTTTACATGACCAGCCTGCGTGTTGCCCTTTAGGCAAAGGAACTGCAAACCCGGGGGCGTAATGTTCCGGTAATCTTTACGGCGGCAACTGCCCAAAGGATTTAAAAAGGCGCAACAAGCTGTCGCTAAACGAACAACGCCCCATGACTCCATCAAACCCCGCGCGCCATCGCTCAGGAAAGGATGCGGCGGAAGCGCCGATCAATCTTCTCCAGGACCACCTTCTCAAGCGCATCGTGGCCGATGCCGTCAACCGCCCCCTTGACGAAGCCGAAGGTCATGAGTTGGCGCGCGGCTGACTCCGGGATGCCCCGGGCACGAAGATAAAAAAGCTCATCGTCGGTAATCGGCCCGGCGGTTGACCCGTGACTGCACTTCACCTGGTCGGCATTGATCTCAAGGCCCGGCATTGAGTTCGCCTCGCATTGATCGCTCATCAGGAGGTTGCGGCAGGTCTGGTAGGCATCGGTGTGCTGCGCGCCCTCCTCAACCATGATCAACCCGGCAAAGATCGTCCGCGCCTCATCATAAAGGGCATTCTTGTAGAGCAGGTTGCTGGTGGTGTGCGTCTTCTCATGCAGTTGCAGGGTGCGCATGTCCATCTCCTGGCTGTCCTCGGGAATGCAGACAGCAAGCATATCAGTGCCGGCCCCTTCCCCGCTGAGCCGTGCAATCGACTCGGAGCGCGACCACTTGCAGCCAAGGTTGAGGACAAAGGCACGTATATTGGCCCCGTCAGCCGCAAGGCTGGAGCTGACATGCAGTGAATGCGCCTGCTCACTCAGGTTCTGGGTGCGCACGTGGGTGAGCCTTGAATTCTCCCCGGCCACCAGGTCGGTGACACCGCCGCAAAAACCGGGCTGCCGGCCAGCGGAAGCAATGTATTCCGCAATCGCCGCACTGGAGCCCGGACCCGACACAATAAGGCTATGCGGAAAGATCGCGGCATTCTCGCCTGAGAGCCAGTGGAACACCTCCACCGACCGTGATAACGAAACATCCTTGGGAATATACAGAAAAATCCCGTCACGCAGTCGCGCCCGGTGCAGGGCCGCAAACTTTACCGAGCCGAGACGGGCAGGCTCCTGCATGAAGGACAACCTGACCAGGTCAGTGTCCTCCACCAGCGCCTGCGAGAGCGGCTTGAATATCACCCCCTTCTGCGCAAACTCCGCATCGAGCAGAGGATCGGCAATCAGGCGGTCATTGGCAAAGATGATACGCCCGGCGTTCTCCTCGAGGGCCACCGAGCGGGTGATCAGGTCCGCCCCCTCAGCCTCATCAACCTCGGCGGCATCCACAATATCATCAAAGGCAAGCTTCTTGAGGTCGGCAAAGCGCCATGCCTCATGTTTGCGCTTCGGCCACGGGACTTCTTCATAATCCTTCCATGCCGCCGTCCTGGCTTCGGTATACCAGTGCGGAAGATGCCCGTCGACCCCTTCAGGAGCATCAAAAAACGACCTCTTCACAGATTTTCCCTCTAATAATCCCTCAGTCACTTGTGAAAAATTGATTTATCCAACCGATCCCTCCATCTCAAGGTCGATGAGGCGCTTGAGCTCAACTGAATATTCCATGGGAAACTCACGCACCAGGTCATTGACAAAGCCATTAACGCTGAGGCTGATCGCCTCGGCCTGGCTGAGTCCGCGCTGCTGCATGTAGAAAATCTGCTCCTCACTGACCTGGCTGACACTGGCCTCATGCTGTGTGGCATGCTGGTTGCCGCGCACCGTGATCGCCGGGTAGGTATCGGTCCGACTGGCGGCATTGATCAAGAGGGCATCACATTCCGTATTGTTTTTGCAGCCCTTGAGGTGCTTGGGAATATGCACCTGCCCGCGGTAGGTAGAGCGCCCCTTGCCAACACTGATAGACTTGGAAACCACATTCGATGTCGTCTCATCCGCCGCATGGATCATCTTTGCCCCGGTATCCTGGTGCTGGCCATCATTGGCAAGGGCAATGGAGATCACCTCGCCGCGTGCCTTGCGCCCCTTCATGATGACACCCGGGTATTTCATGGTCAGGCGACTGCCGATGTTGCAGTCGATCCAGCGGATTTCCGCGTTCTCGTGGGCAAGGCCCCGCTTGGTCACCAGGTTGAACACATTCGCACTCCAGTTCTGCACGGTAATGTACTGGATCTTGGCATCCTTCATTGCCACCAGCTCAACCACCGCGCTGTGCAGTGTCGTGGTCTCAAACTTTGGCGCAGTGCAGCCCTCCATGTAGGTGAGCTCAGCCCCCTCATCGACAATGATAAGCGTGCGCTCGAACTGGCCAAACTGCTCGGCATTGATCCGGAAGTATGCCTGCAGGGGATGTTTCACTTTCACCCCCGGCGGCACGTAGATAAAGCTGCCGCCGCTGAAGACCGCGCTGTTAAGTGCTGAAAACTTGTTGTCACCACTCGGGATCACCTTGCCGAACCACTTGCGGAAAATCTCCGGGTGCTTGGCCAGTCCCTCTGAGCTGTTGACAAAGATCACGCCCTGGTCGGACACCGCCGCCTTGATGTTGGAATAGGCCGCCTCGCTGTCGAACTGTGCCTCAACACCGGCAAGAAACTTGCGCTCCTGCTCAGGAATTCCCAGGCGCTCAAAGGTTTCCTTCATCTCATCGGGGACATCCTCCCAGCTGCGCTTTGGCGCATCCCCGCCTGAAAGATAGTAACGGATCTCATCAAAATTAATCGCCTTCAGGTCCTCGCTTGCCCAGTGAGTGGGCATCGGCTTGTCCTCGAAAATCCTGAACGCCCGCTTGCGAAAGTCCGTGATCCACCGGTCCTCACCCTTGACCCCGGCAATGTAGTCGATGGTCTCCTCCGTCAGGCCCCGGCCCGCATCGTGCTTGTATTCCACATCATAGTGAAAATCACCCTTGTCGCGATCGATGTCGATGCTCGCAGCGGCATCTGTATCAGTATTCATTTTTAAAAATGTATCAGGTGGTTGCCAGTTGTTCTTCCTTCACCCAGTCATAGCCCTTCTCCTCAAGCTCAAGTGCCAGGCCCTTGTCCCCGCTACGGATAATTCTGCCTCCCGAAAGCACATGCACATGATCAGGAACAATGTAATCGAGCAGGCGCTGATAATGGGTAATGACAAGAAATCCGCGCTCCGGGGAGCGCATCGCGTTGACTCCTTCGGCAACCACCTTCAAAGCATCGATGTCCAGGCCGCTGTCAGTCTCATCGAGAACGGCGTATTTGGGCTCAAGCATCGTCATTTGCAGGATCTCGTTGCGCTTTTTCTCGCCACCCGAGAAACCCTCATTGACTGAGCGGCCGGTAAATTTACGATCAATCCCGAGCTCATCCATCCTGTCATACATCTGCTTGTAGAAGGCAACAGCGTCGATCTCCTCCCCCTCAGGCAGGCGGGCCTGCAATGCTGCGCGCAGGAAATTGGCGTTACTTACCCCGGGAATCTCTGCCGGGTACTGGAAGGCCAGGAAAAGGCCGGCGCGCGCGCGCGCATCAACATTCATTTCGAGCAGGTTTTTGCCATCCAGCAACACCTCACCCGAGCTCACCTGGTAATCCTCATGACCGGCCATCACCTTGGCCAGCGTGCTCTTGCCCGAGCCGTTTGGCCCCATGATGGCATGCACCTCCCCCTTGGGAACAGTGAGGGTCAAACCCCTGAGTATTTCATTGCCGTCTACACTGGCATGCAGGTCCTTGATCTCGATACTGCTCATGATGAGTTAAATAAAATTTTCCTGAAGATTGTTAAGTTTCTATGCAGAGCGGCTCGACTCTATTTTCTGCTTGCGTACGCATTGCGGACAATACCCGCGCACAGCGACCTCAAAACGTTCCACCACGGCTCCCCGGGGCAGCTTAACCGCCTTGGAGGCCTGAACTCCCTCCTTGAGTTGAACATCAAGGACAGTACCGCATTTCTCACAGTGGAAATGCCCGTGTGGTGCAAGGTTACCGCAATAGCGGGACGGCTCACGATCAACGTTCACCTGTATGATGAAACCCGCCCCGGACAGGGTATCAAGGCAGTTGTATACCGTTGCCAGGGAAATCGCCGGCATCCGCTCCTTGACGCGCATGAATACATCCGTTGCCGTCGGGTGATCCGGATGTTCCATCAACACCTCATACACTTCACGGCGCTGCGGCGTCATGCGGTGACCATCACCGAGTTTCATTGAAGCTTTCCATCCATTGCTTGCAGCCATGTAAGCAACATATAGCCGGGCGATAATCCTTATCAATAATTATTCTAAATAAAATTAAGGGATACTTTTCACGCCATTCGACTTGTTTCCTGAGATCGCTATACTTGCCACCATGAAACTTGGAATCATCGGATGCGGCAAAATGGGATCCGCCCTGCTCAAGGGTGCAGTGCAGTCAAAGGCTGTCAATCCGGCGGAAGTTTTTCTGCATGATGCCTATATGTCACTTGCCGAGCAACTGGCCGGTGACATCGGCGCGACAGCCCTTGATTCAAATGCTGCGGTAATCGTGCAATCGGAAGTGGTTCTGCTCTGCGTCAAGCCGCAGGATATGCTCGATATGCTGCGCGCATTGCCCACACTCTCCACCTCCCCGCTGTTCATATCCATTGCCGCCGGCCTCAAACTCGCCGCACTTGAGGAAGTCCTGGGAGTAGACGCCCGGATCATCCGCGTGATGCCAAATACCCCTGCCCTTGTCGGCAAGGGAGCCTCGGCATTCTCCAGAGGATCCTGTGCAAATGATGCAGATGCCGGTTTTGTCCATGCCATCCTGAAGGCAGTGGGGATAGTCACCGAGGTGTCCGAAAAGCAACTCGACGCGGTAACCGGGCTCAGTGGCAGTGGCCCGGCATACATCTACACGGTAATAGAAGCACTCGCTGAGGGTGGAGTCCTGATGGGCTTACCGAAGGACGAGGCATTGATGCTCGCCACCCAGACGGTGGCGGGAGCCGCGGAAATGGTCATCCATACCGGCGAAGATCCCGCCGCGCTCAGGGATCAGGTCGCCAGTCCCGGCGGAACAACCGTTGCCGGGCTGGCAGCACTCGAAGCCGGGGCTTTACGCGCAACCCTGATAGATGCCGTGCGCAGCGCCACGCAGCGTTCCACCGAGCTCGGCGTATCGTGAATGTCCTGATCCTCGCCGCAGGCTACGGGATACGCCTGCACCCGATTACCCGGACCCTCAGCAAGGCCCTGATTGAGATCGGTGGCAAACCGATGATTGAGCATGTGGTTGAGAAATTTGCCCGCTTTGGGGAAATCACCATCGTCACCAACCGGAAATTTGCCGATGACTTCGACCACTGGCGTAAGGGATTCGTGCGGCGCCACCCGGAAATTCACATCAGGTTGCTTGATAACGGTTCAACCTCCGTCGAGAACCGCCTGGGGGCCAACGGCGATATTGCCTTCTCCATTGCAGAGGCCGGGCTAGGCGGTAAAGAACTCCTGATCGTTGGCTCAGACAACCTGTTCACAGAACCACAGGATGCCTTCGTGCATTTCGCCGCTGATAAACCTGCAACAATTGCCACCTGCAATCTTGGTTCAAGGGAAGAGGTAAAGCGCTTTGCCGCCGTTATGGCAGAAGTCAATGGCCGGATTATCTCCTTCGAGGAAAAGCCCGACAATCCCCCTTCCACCCTGGCGGGCACAATGCTCTACCACCTGGCGGCAACAACCGTCCCCCTGGCGCGCGAATATCTCGACTCCGGCGGTAACGCTGACAACGCAGGATACTTCTTCGCCTGGCTCGGCAACCGCATCGAGACTTTCGCCTGTCCGCTCAAGGGCGAATGGATTGATGTCGGCTCACATGACTCGCTTAAACGCGCACTGGAACTGACGGCGGCAAAACACTCCTGAATACCTCCGGGTTACTAAACCCCAACCTGCTCCGTAAACACGCTTCCCCCGCATGCCTTGCCGGCAACGCTGTTGCTCTACAGTCGCAAATCAGTTCTCAAGTATTCAATCTCCCCACAGAAATTTAATCCCCATGAGAATAACGACGACAAGGATCATTGCTGTAAACACTGTCATTACAAATTTCTTCCCCGCGGTCCTTTCCCGCACCGCAGGATTACTTTGCGTGCCTTTCTCCGATGCAACCACCTGTTGGTTACACTGCTGCTGAAATTCACCTGTTGACTCCCCGGCACTGCCACTTTCCCCTGCCTTCCCGGTATCGGGATGTAAATCATCCAGCGTCCTGCTGAACTGCTCGCGCAAATTATCAGAATTGGTCTTATCTTTAGTTAATCGCAATTTCTTATCCTGCTCCCCCGTTCCACCTGCCGGTGTTGATAATACCTTTGTCGCGCGGGCTGAAATCGCACCCGGACTCTTCCCTTCCACCAATCCCTCATCCTTTGATTGCGTCGCGGTTTTTTCTGTCCATGACGGTGAATTTTTACGGAGATGCCGCGGTAAAAATAAACCGTGGCTCTCGGACTTCTTGATTGCCTCGAGATCAACGCTGGTAGTCTCTTTTATCTCAGGGGTGGAGATCAACTCAATATGCGGTTCACCTTCAGAGGGAATTGACGCGCGCAAGGTAGAGCCACAGAGAGGATGAACAAAATCCTTCCCTGAAAACCGGAAAATCACCTGCACCGGGCGGCCACACATGGGACAGTTAAACCAGTTTTCTTTCCGTGCCATTCAATGCCTGGGAATACGTTTTACTTTCTCAATAACATATCAACAAACCGCCAGCTCACTGGCACCTCTTTGGATTACCCCTCGGTAATCAGGGGTAATCTCTGTTTTTCCTGCGCTCCGCGCAAGTCGTAAAGTTCAACCGCATTACCACCAAGGAAAGCCTGTTTTTCCTGCTCATTAAGGGACTCATCAAAAAGTACAAAATCAAGACTTTGACGGTAAGTGAAGTCAACCATCGTGCGCGGCCAGTCCGAACCCCACATCAACTTCCCGATACCGACTTCATTGACTGCCTCCCTGATCATCCTCCGGGCACCGGAAAACGGGTAACCTTCCGATCGATACAGCCAAATAATCCCCCCACATTCAAGCAATACGTTCTCATGCCGGCAAAGGTGTAATTGCCCGGGCCAGCCATCGCGATTGGGCATTCCGAAATGCCCAATCGCCACCTTTAACTGCGGATAATTGGCAATCATCCTCTCAAACTCCAATACCTGCTCCTGCCCTTCGGAAAAATCGACTGCCAGCACCAGGCCCTCCGCCTCCATGCGCTCCCAGATCGCAAACAGACGCTGATCATCAAGTGCCACCTTCCCGAGCAAGTGCCCCGCGCACAACTTCAGTCCGCGAAAGCCCTGATCAAACAACGCGAAAGCTTCCCCTGCAACCGTGTCTGTACGGAAGAAGTCCGCCAGTGCATGGACAAAGAAACGCCCCGGATAACGCGCGCATGCCTCAAGCAGGTAATCGTTCTGCGGACCATCAAGGTATTCCTGGACAACCACGCCTGCCGCCACACCCGCCGCATCAAACTCGCCGATCACCAACTCCGCACGGGCGGCACAGTCAGTCATGTGCGCAGGCATGCCCAGCATTTCATCATCGCCAATGCGAATCCTCCCGCCCTCAAGTGCCACTACGGTTTTTTCTCCAGCAACTCGTCCATCAACCCGTTCCCAAATATGCATGTGGGCATCGATAATAATCATTGCTTGAATCCTAGCCCGGGCCCGCGACAACCGCCAGTCCGCAGTCTGCGATGCTACTCAACAGCGTAAAGCACAGATCCCGGGAATTCCCCTCAGCATAATTGCTTAATTTTTTGATACCCACGTAAAAAAAATCTGAAAATCCATTTTCCATGTGGATAATATCCAAAGGCTCAAAATTTAATGACTATGCTCAATTCGTGATTTCCCACTCAAACCAGTGGCTTTAAAATAACGGTCAAGTAAACTTCGCCACCAACTGCACCTTAAGATGAGAATAATCGCCGCCCTTTTGATCCTCACCACCAGTTGCGCGACACTGGCGGCGGCAGTGGATTTTATTACCGAGGTGCAACCCCTGATCACTGCCCACTGTATTAAATGCCACGGAGGAGTACGCGCAAAATCAGGGTTAAGTTTTGTGCGTAAAGACAGTGTCTTTACCCCCGCCAAGTCCGGCCTGCATCCGATTGTCGCAGGTAAACCTGATGCCTCGGAGCTCCTTGCCCGCATAACCAGCCATGATGAGGACGAGCGCATGCCGCCCGAGGAGCCTCTCACTGCGCAACAAATAAAAACCCTGCGCACATGGATCGCGGAAGGTGCCAGGTGGCCAGTGCACTGGGCTTTCCTGCCCCCCGGGAAAACTGACGGCGAAACGATTGATTCACTGGTTAAATATACCCTGGGCAAGGCCGCTCTCACCGCCTCGCCACAAGCGCCACGCCACACCCTTATACGAAGGCTCTACCTGGATCTGCTGGGGCTTCCCCCCTCATCGGCAGAGGTGGAAAGATTTATAACCGATCCAGACCCGGATGCCTATCAGCACCTGGTCGACAGAACACTCGATTTTCCGGGCTTCGGTGAACGCTGGGCGCGACACTGGCTCGACGCCGCACGCTACGCGGATTCCGACGGCTACGAGAAAGACAAAGCACGACCCAATGCCTGGCGCTGGCGCAAGTGGGTGATTGACGCCATCAACGATGACATGCCTTTCGATCAATTCACCATTGAGCAACTTGCCGGGGACCTGCTTGCCAATGCGAGCCCGTCCCAAAAACTCGCTACAGCCTTCCACCGCCAGACTCTTTTTAACCGCGAGGGAGGTGTCGATGCCGAGGAGGATCGGACAAAGCGCACCATCGACCGCACTGCCACCACCGCCTCAACATGGCTCGGCTTGAGCATTGAATGTGCCCAGTGTCATGACCACCCCTACGACCCGGTCAGCCAGCGGGAGTTCTACCGATTCTACGCCTTCTTTAACAATGCCGGGGAGACCGAGGCCAAGGTGCCAAAAAACAAACCTCATCTCACCACCGCTGACAAGGGGAAGCCGGGAAATATGATGACGGTCCGTGTAATGGGCGCAAAGGATCGCAAGACCTTTATTTTTCACCGCGGCGACTTCCTGCAACCGGAAAAGGACTCCGGGGAAATCACTCCGGGCACCCCGGAAGTCCTTCCGAAGATGACCAGAGCGGTTAACAGGAAAGCAAACCGGCTCGACCTTGCAAGATGGATTGTTGATCCCGCCAACCCGCTCGCCGCGCGGGTTGCCGGCAACGACATATGGTCAAGGCTTTTCGGCAAAGGCCTGGTTGAGAACAAGGCCGACTTCGGCACGCGCAGTGCCCCGCCGCTTCAGTTGAAACTCCTCGACCACCTCGCAGGAGAGTTACTGAAAGCAGGATGGAGCAGGAAACAACTCATCCGCTCCATCCTGCTTTCACAAACCTACCGGCAGAGCTCCAACCACAGGCCAAAGGCAACTATCATCGATCCCGGTAATGCCCTTCTGTATCGCCAGGACCGCTTCCGCGTGGAAGGTGAAATCATGCGTGACATTTTCCTGAGCGCCTCCGGTTTGCTGCAACATCATATAGGCAGCCCCAGCGTGTTCCCGCCAATTCCCCCGGACGTCGCGGCACAAAGCTACGCCGGCAGCTTTAAATGGAAAACCAGCACCGGCGACGACCGCTATCGCCGGGGGATGTACACCTTCTTCAAGCGCACTGCCGCCGACCCGAACCTGATTGCCTTCGACTGCCCTGATGCAAACGTCACGGTGGCCCGGCGCAACCGTTCCAACACCCCGATCATGGCACTTGCCACCCTCGGCAATGAGGTCTTCCACGAAGCCGCGCAGGCAATGGCAAAAAAAATCCTGAGCAACAGCACGCTGCCGAACGAGACTGCGCGGATTGACTACTGCTTCCTGCTGTGCACCGCACGCAAGGCCGACCCTCAGGAAAGGACCGCCATTGCAGTTCTTCTTGAAAAAAGCCGCGCCTACTATGCGGCAAACCCCCCGGAGGCCGGCAAACTCGCTGGAAACCACCGCTTGAAGCAAATACCTGCAGCAGACAACGCCGCCTGGATCGCGACGACCCGCATCATCCTAAACCTTGATGAGACCATCACCCGCGAATGAGTCCTGTAGAAGAATACCTCGCCCACACGCGGCGTGACTTCCTTACCACCTCGGCCTGCGGCCTCGGCAGCATCGCCCTTTCCCACCTGCTGACAGGCGAATCGAATGCCGCGGCAAGGGTTTCCCCCCTTGATCCAAAACGCCCGCACTTTGCTCCAAAAGCAAAGAACTGCATCTTTATCTTCATGGCAGGTGCCCCCTCCCAGCTTGACCTGTTCGACCCGAAACCAAAACTCAACGAGTTGCACGGCAAGAAAATGGATGCCGAACTGCTCAAGGGAAAACGCTTCGCATTCATCAAGAAGGAATCCGCGGTATTGATGGGCTCTTCCCGCAAGTTCACCCGGCATGGCAAATCAGGAATGTGGTTCTCCGACCTGGTTCCCGGCATGGCAGGCTGCGCTGATGATATCTGCATGGTGCGCTCAATGCACACCGACCAGTTCAACCACCACCCCGGCCAGTTGCAAATGCAGTGCGGGGAGGGACGCTTCGGGCTGCCTTCAACAGGCGCGTGGGTCACCTACGGCCTTGGCACTGAAAACCAGAACCTCCCCGGCTATGTCGTGCTTACCGCAGGGCGCGGTTCCAGCGGCGGGGCAACACTCTGGCAGAGCGGCTTCCTGCCTTCCACCTACGCCGGTGTCCGCTTCCGCAACGGCAGTGACCCGGTGCTCAACCTCAAAAATCCCGATGGGCTGCCACCCCAGCTGCAGCGTGCCGGCCTGGATGCGCTGAAGGAACTCAACAACCGGCGACTGGCCAGCATCGGAGATCCCGAGATTGCCAGCCGCATCGCCAGCTACGAGCTTGCTTTCCGCATGCAATCCGCTGCACCCGAGCTGAGCGACCTTTCCGGTGAAAGCCCGCGCACCCTCGAAACATACGGTACACAACGACCAACCCCAAAAGGCGGCGGCCGGGGGCGCGGTAACGGCAACGCCTATGCGGAATTTTCCCGCAACTGTTTGCTGGCCCGCCGGATGGTCGAGCGCGGGGTGCGCTTCGTGAACATCATCCACGCCTCATGGGATCATCATTCCAATCTCGATGAAGAGCTCTCATTCAATGCCGGCATGTCCGACCAGCCGGTCGCCGCCCTGATCAAGGATCTCAAGGAACGAGGCCTGCTGGAGGAAACACTCGTTGTTTGGGCCGGCGAATTCGGCCGCACGCCACTGGGTGAAAACCGCAACGGTCGTAAGGCCAACACCGGCCGCGATCACCACCCGAACGCGTTCTCAATCCTGATGGCAGGTGGCGGGGTAAAAGGCGGGCTAAGCTACGGCACAACCGACGAGATCGGCTGGAATCCTGCCGAAAACCCGGTCCACGTCAATGATTTCCAGGCCACCCTGTTGGCACTTTTCGGTCTTGATCACCAACGACTTACCTATCCACACGCAGGCAGTGAACGCCGACTCACCAGCATTACGCGACAATCAAAGGTGATCCGCGAATGGTTTACCTGACAAACAGGCTAATTCTTGGAGGTCTTGAAAATCCTCTTGAGGAATTCCGCGTTGCTGAAAGGCGCTTTCTCCCCGCCGGATACCTGCAGGTTACATTCAATTTCCATTTCCCCGCACTTCTTCTTGAGCAGGCGACCGAAGCCGGCGTGGTGGATGCCGTCGCCCTTGATGACGGGCACGGGAGCGGGCTTGCCGTAACTGATCCAGACGGGGGGATCGTCCTTGCTGACGTGGGTAATGGGGGAACATTCAATCGCGAGAGCCTTGAATTTCTCCCAGTTCTTCATCAGGTGCTCGTGGCTGGTGGCTCCCACGGTCTTCCAGATCATCGGGTGCTTGATGGCAGCCAAGCCGATGACCTTCCTCAACAGGAAGGGATCCAGTGTGGTCTGCCCCCCCATGGCAACGGCTCCGCACACACGCGAGGAATGCCGGAGCACGGGATCCTTGCTTTCCGGATCGGCCAAGTCCGCATGGTAGGCGAGCCATAAACTGGAGGCTGCCCCGGCGGAACCGCCGGTTACCGCGATGCGGGTCGGGTCAATGTTCCATTCCCCGGCCTTGGACCGGAGGAACTGGATAGCCCGGGCGGCATCATGAACGGCGGCCGGCAAAAGTTCCATGCCCGCCAGTCGATAATCAATCGAGCAATAGCTGTATCCCTGCTTGAGCAGGTTTGGCTGGATGGTCTCGTTCTTCTTGCCTCCAAGCCAGCCCCCGCCATGGATGTGCACAAGAAGGGGGGTGGGCTCCTTGGCATCGATTTTCCAGAAGTTGAGCTTCAGGCGTTCATGGGGCCCATAGGAAACACCCTTGTGGGTAGGTTCAACATTTGCCGCCGGGAGAGAGGATGTGCCCGCGACAAGCAATATGATCAATTTTGCCTTCATTATATGGTCTGGTGTTTTTGTATTTGTTCGCACGTGAGGATTTCCTCACGTGCAGGAAACATGCCATGGCCATCATTTAAACAAATGGTCTCAATATATTCATGCCGCGCATATTAGGTTCACTCTCCAATGACAAAAACCCTAAATATACAAAAAAGAAACCCCTTCCCGCTCCTTCCCCCCTTGCATCCGCAATTCCTTGATCCATTCAATTCCGGACTGCAGAGCTGCCGCCTGAAAAACAGCAACAGCAGGAGGTGTCAGTTGCCAAGATGGTCGGAACCTACCTGCCACGAATCATTATTAAATGAATCCAATCCATGCAATTTTACTTCTTCTTTGGCCGATTTACCGGGAATCTGTGCTTATTTCCGGTAAAAAGCGCCTTCTCCTAGAAAACAAACTTGATCTGCGTCGCTAATCAAAGAAACTAGGATTAACTGCAAATTCCACCATGAAATACATCTTACCGATTATTTTGGCCACCGTTTTCGCGACTGTGGCCGGTGCTGCAGAAATGCGCACATTTACCAGTTCTCAAGGCTCGAAGACACTGAAGGCAAAGATGCTGGATTACTCGGCCACCAAGGGCACTGCAAGAATCCTCCGCTCAGATGGCAAGACCATGACCATCCCGGTCAAGGCCCTCAGCGAAACTGACCAAGCCTATATAAAGGATTGGTACCAGTCATCAATGGCCGGGCGCCGTTTGGCCATTCGTGTCAGTGACGAGGAAATCAAGACCGGTGAGAGCAAAGCCAATAACGGCAGGGTTACCGCTTACGACTCGCGTTTCAAGCTCAATGTCCGCAACAACGGGGACAGCGCATTTGAGGACATTGAGATCAAGTATTGCATCTTTTACACAATCGACGGAGTTGACGGCGCCAAGAACAAGGAACTTGTGAGTAATGGACAGGCTAATATCAGCAGCATTGCCCCGCGCACTGATCAGGATATTGCAACAGGCACCGTCAAGCTGACCAAGGTCAGGCCACTACCGGCATCGCAGTGCGTTGGCGGGACATGAAGCAAGTCCGCCAAACGCGCGAGTTCGCGCAATGACAGGGTTCGCGGCATGATTGCCAGGTTTTACAGGAACGGTGAGGAGTTCAAGGAAGTGGTCTACCCGAGCGGTTTCCGCGGCCAGTGGCAGGGTTGAGCGCCGGTAAATGACCGGGTTGCCCTGGCACGCGACAAATTCACAACGCAAAAAAACACGATAATAAAAACGTAGAACGGCTTTCGCTGTTCTTAACATTGCAACATTTTCTCAGCCGCCAAGCAAGGCAACCATCACCACCATCACCACCATCATGAAAACACCACAGATTCTCCTCATTGTTCTCGCATTTGCCCTCGGCCTCGGCGTGATGGCAGTTGGTCAATACCTCAAGAGAGATGGGGAAAATGACAAACAGTCTGATCAGGCCAAGAATACACCAGCTAAAACTAGCCCTGCGGTTAACTCGGGCTCACCTTCAGTAAATATCCAAAAGCCGAAAGAGCCAATAAGCGCAATCGCGGATCCGGCAACCGACACCGGGGATAAGCCGGATGATGAAATCAATCCTGAAGACGCAATCGCTGAAATCTTCAACAGCCCCCAGGCACGCAGCCTGATGAAGCAGTTCGCCGGCGCCATGACCAAGGGTGCCGACCGCTGGATTGATGGAGCAGTCAATGATTACAAGGACAAGCTGAATCTCACCGATGCCCAGACGGATTCCATCAAGGCCAGGATGGCCGGGTTGATGGAGGAGAGCAGCAAGAAATTCCAGGGTGACCTCGATGACGATAGCCGCTCATTGCAGGAGATCATGGAATCCCAGGGTGACTTCTGGAGAAACAACGAGGAAGAAATCGAGACGATCCTAAAGGAGGAATTGGACACGGACCAGTTTGCACAGTTTGAGCGCCAACAACTTGAAGAGGATACCGAGGGAGTGCAAAGGAGGGCTAACTGGGAGCTGGGCCAACTGGACCAGGCCCTTGAACTTAGTGAAGCCCAGGAAGACCAGGTATTTGGAATTCTCGTCCGCCAATCCGACGACTATGACGAAGCGATGGCCATTGAGGGCATTGAAACAGACCTGCCCGCGGCAGCCCTCGCTGATGATGTGACCAAGGAGGACGCGATCCGTTCAGTATTGTCACCTGGACAAACTGAAACCTACAACGCCAAGGTTGAAGACGGCGGATTCGGCCGCGGTGGGCGTGGTCGCTGGGGCCGGGGATTCGGCCGCCCCCGCTAGCCGTTCATCCCAGTTGCCGCCCGGCAGGTATTCTGTAAAGCCGTCCATTGCTTTATTGGGCGGTATCCTGTACGAGCCAGCCCTAGGATGGCCGGCAACGGTCATTCCCGCGCAATACGCAGCGCCGCGCTGTAGATAAAAACAGCAGCAATGGCGCTAAGGGACAGGAGGTGATAGTGTCAAGCCGGACTGCTTCCGCACAGAACACCCCACCCCCCTCACATCAATGCCCCCACTGCCGAACCCCAGTGCACCCGCGCTGCTGGTCCTTGCTTTGCTCAACGCCACTGCAACTGCCGGCCTCGTCGCTCACTGGCCCCTTGATGACGGAGCGCAGGAGGTAATCGGAGGGCACCACGGCCAGGTCAGCGGAAACGTGGTATTCGGGGCGGGGGGCGCAGCGGCGCACACTGGCTCTGCAGCCGAGTTCAACGGCTCATCTGCAAGCATCACCGTGCCCTATTCACAGGCGTTAAACCCCGATAGTTTCACGCTCGCCTTATGGGCGAATGCAGACAGCACGGCGGGCTTCGCGTCGGCAATCACAAGTCGTGATGACGATGGTACCTCGGTCAACGGCTATATCATCTACAACGACAGTTCCGGGCGCTGGAATTTCTGGACCGGCGGCGGCGGGCCGTCGGGATCCTGGCCGCAATTGCCAGGGCCCGCCGTGGAGATCGGTTCCTGGGCGCACCTTGCCCTCAGCTACGATGCCGGTTCGCAGACGCTGCGCTCCTATGTCAACGGCAGGCTGGTCAGCTCCGTGTCCGGTCCCGGCCTCTACAGCCCGAACGGCCCGCAGAGGGAGAACCTGCACATCGGCTCCGGTGCGGATGACGGCGGCGCCTATCACTTTGACGGCCTGATCGATGACCTGGCACTCTGGGATGAGGCACTTTCCACCGCGCAGGTCCAGGACGTGATGAATAACGGTGTGCCCGGCGCGCCCCCGGTAATCACCTCCTTCCGGGCAAGCCCGCCATTCATTGATTCCGGAGAAAGCGCAACACTCAGCTGGGATGTCACCAATGCCGGGGGACTCTATATTACGCCAGGCATCGGTGCGGTCGCCAACCCGAACGGCAGCATTACGGTATCCCCGACTGAAACCATCACCTACACGCTCTACGCCACAGCCGGGGACAACGCACAGGCAAGTGCGCAAATCACTGTCGGTGTCGGTATCGAGCTGCTGCAACCGGTGCTCAACGAGTTCCTCGCCGATAATTACAGCGGCCTGCCGGACAGCACCGGGGAGCGCGAGGACTGGATCGAGATCCACAACCCGAATCCCTTCACCATCGAGTTGGCCAGCTGGTCGCTGAGCGATGATCCTCAACAACCGGAGAAATGGACATTCCCGGCACCGACAACCCTGGATGCCAAAGGATACCTGGTGGTTTTCGCCTCCGGGAAGAACCTGCCACTGCACTTGAATTTCAAGCTCGACAACGACGGTGAATACCTCGCGCTGGTGACACCCGGAGGGGAAATTTCAAGCGGGTTCATCCCGCAATACCCCCCGCAGTTTGACGATGTCTCCTTCGGCATCCCTGCCGGTGGCGTTACCCCCTCGCCGATGTTGCCCACTCCGGGGCGGGCAAACGGATCGGCCCTGCTGGAGATTGCCCCGGCAATCAGCGTAATCAACGAGAACCCGCCCGCACCCGCCGCCAATCAACCACTGCGGATTGACACCACCATTACCCCACGCGCCGGCACCGTGGTCGGCGTCACCCTGAGTTACCGGGTCGGCTACGGCACACAACAGGATATTCCCATGAACCCCGGCGATAACAACTACTCGGCGACAATTCCCGCCTCGGCCTACGCTGCCGGCGACATGGTGCGCTGGTTTATCACCGCAAAGACCACCGGCGGGCAAACCTCGCGACAACCGCCCTTCCCCGACCCGTCGCAATCAGCGGAATACTTCGGCACGGTAGTTGCCTCTCCCGACATTGGCACGCAACTGCCGGTGATGCACTGGTTCACTGCCAACCAGCCCGGTGCCGACACACGCGCGGGAGCACGTGCCAGCCTGTATTTCAGGGGTCGCTTCTACGACAATATTTTCTGCCGCATCCGCGGCCAGAGCACCGCCAACTGGCCAAAGCACAAATACAAGTTCGACTTCCACCGTGGAGATCACTTCCTCTGGAAAGAAGGCGCTCCCAAGGTCGAGGAATTCAACGCCAACTCCCACTACCGGGACGGCTACATCCGAGAGAACGCAATCTTCGCCTTCCTCAACCAGGCCGGCACGCCGGCACCGGAGACAATGTATCTGTGGATCCGGCGCAACGACTCCGAAATGGGCCTGTTCTCCTTCGTCGAGCAGATTGATGAGGATTTTCTCGATCGCCACGGCTTCGACGCCAGCGGCCCGATGTACAAGGCGATCAACGTCCCGGCCACGCTCTCACCAACGGTAAACAGCTCCCTCTACCGCAAGGTGCTGCAACGCGATGCCTCCTACAGCGACCTCTTCGAGTTCACCGCCAAGATCAACATCTCCAACCCCGGCCGCTTTGCCTACATCACCGATGAGGTCAACCTGCCCAATTACATCAATGTCATGGCCGCCATGGCAGTGCCCTTTAACCATGACCAGTTGACCAAGAACTATTACCTCTACCGTGATCCCGGGCGCGGCGAATGGTTCCGTTTTCCCTGGGACGGCGACCAGGGGCTGCCAAGCGGCAGGACAATTACCCACGAAAACTGGGCCAACCCACTCTACGGCGACGCACAGCACACCCAGGAGTTACTCAACGGCAACCCGAACCCCGTCTGGCAAAACCACATGCACGCCGCCATCCTCGACAACCCGGTCACTCGCGAGATGTATATGCGCCGGTTGCGCAACCTCGCTGATGATTACCTGGCAATTACCGGGGCAGGCGAAAGCACCGTGATCGTCTCTGGGGCAGTTGGTGTAACCGGCGCATCCTACCACGTCCCGTCAGATGGTTCCATCGATGCCAGCTGGTTCACACCGGACTTTGATGCCGCCGCCAAGGGTTGGTCAAGCGGCAGCCTTGGCATCGGCTACGAGAACAACCCGGGTGACTACGCAGGCTTGATCACAACGCGCGTAAATCCCGGTGAGGAGGCAGACGGGGCTACCTCCATCTACACGCGTATTGAATTCAATGTCGGTAATCCCGCTGAGTTCACCAGCCTGCTGCTGCAGATGAAATACGACGACGGTTTTGTTGCCTACCTCAACGGCATCGAGGTTGCCCGCGCAAATGTCAGTGGCAATGCGGTTTTTAATTCCACCGCATCAAGTCACTCCGACTCACTCGCCGTGAACTTCGAGGATTTCCCCCTGCCGGCAATCATGCTCACCGCAGGCAGGAACGTCCTCGCCGTTCACGCGGTAAACCAGGGTGCAGGCAGCAGTGACATGCTCATTATCCCGCAGCTTGTCAACCGGCCCGGGGCCACAGGTAACTACTTTGAAAACCTGGTCAACGGCTTTGCCGGGCAAATCTCAGCTGCCGCCAAACTTGACCGGGAGCTGTGGTCGGCCCAGGGGATCACCAGCCTGGAGGGAACCCTCGCCAACGTCATCAACATCTCCCTGCCGGCCCGTCGCAATGCCCTGTTCACCACCTACGGCCCGCCCGGTCTCGGGCTGGTGCCTGAATCACAAGCTGCCGACCCGGTGGTTCATTTCGGTGAAATTGAGTTCAACCCCGCCTCCGGTAACCAGGACCAGGAGTTCATCGAACTGGTCAACCCGAACGCCTTCGCCGTCGACCTCAGCGGTTGGCGCATGGAGGGCGGTATCAGCTTCACCTTCCCGCCCGGGGCGGTGATCCCTGCGCTCGGTACCGATACCGAGCGCGGCAAGGTTTTCCTCAGCCCCGATGTCGCCGCGTTCCGGAACCGGGTTACCTCACCACGGGCAGGTGAATCGCGCATCGTTCTCGGTAACTACTCCGGTCACCTCTCCAACCTCGGTGAAATCCTCACCCTGCTCGATGAAGCCGGGCGACAGGTTGCACAGGTCGAGACTCCGCCCATGCCGAGCGATGCACAGCGTTACCTGGTCGTCTCCGAGATCATGTATCACCCTGCCGGCGCCGGGATGGAGGAATTTGTCGAGTTGATGAACATCAGTGACTCAATTACGCTCGATCTCGCCGGGATCAGCTTCACCTCCGGGATCAGTTTCTCCTTCGCAGCGGGCACCATGCTGGCACCCGGTGCACGGCTGATTCTCACCGGTTCAGATTTCCTTGGAGGGAGTGCCCTGAGTAACGGCGGCGAGACCATCAAGATTGATGATGCCACCGGCAGCACCGTGCAGGAATTCGCCTACGACGACAAGGCTCCCTGGCCGGAGGAGGCGGACGGCACGGGTCACAGCCTGGTGCTGATCGACCCGGCATCGAATCCCGACCACGGTGAACCGGCGAACTGGCGCTCCTCCGCGCTGCCCGGAGGCTCTCCCGGCAGCAGCGACTCGACCAGCTTTCCGGGAGGCGGCACGAGCGCACTGCTTGCCTACGCGCAGTGGGGTGAGGCTACACCAAGGGCAGCGCAAATCAGCATCGATGAAAACGGCAACACGCTGTTTACCTTCTCACGCAATATCGCCGCCGATGACATCGAGCTTCTCGTTGAGATTTCAGACGAGCTCAAGCAATGGACCCTCCGGCAAGACCCGGGAAGTTCAGAGAACCTCGGGGATGGCACCGCAAGGATGACAGTGACCCTGCCGGTGGTGGGAATATCCGATACCCGGTTTGTCAGGTTGCGCGCCTCACTGCGGTGACATGAAATCTTCACTTTTTTGTTGAGCTCCCCTTCGATAAAAGAATATCCTTTCGTGAAACCGTCATTTTTTCGGGTTCGCGAAAAAAAACTAAAATAGAGTGCATATGAAAATGAAAACAACACTATGCGCAGCAGCACTGCTCGCACTAGCCAGCCCGGCATTCGCTGCGCTCACCTACAGCTACAGTATTGCACCCGGCTTCAGCGGTGGCACTTACTACCTTGATGACATCGCAGGCACTACCCTTGGCCAGCCTAACACACCCTTTGCCAGTGGCGACCTGACCGATGGCGTCCTCGCTCCCAATAGTCCCCCGACACAAAACACTGGTATTGTAGCATGGGACCCAACTCCCCTCGCTGCAACCATCACGATTGACCTCGGCATTCTCACCGACGTCTCTGCTATAGACATCACCACATTTGCATGGAGTCCCTACGCCCTCGGCGCACCTATAGGTGTCACCATCGACTACAGCGCAACGACTACTTTTGAAGGGCCGGGCACATACCATGCCTTTACAGACGGTGGCGATGGTTCTGTCAGCCATGCTGGAGAGGTTACAACATCTGCCAGTGGCGTACGGTTCATCCAACTGGCATTCGACGGTACCACCACCACAGGTGGTAAGTGGGGCCTCACCGAGATCGGTGTTTCCTTAGGCACCGACCCCAAGCTGATCGCCGGGACGGGACTCGATTTCGGCAGGTTGCCGGCCAACAGTGATCCCGTAGATGCCTCGCTGGCATTGCAAAATGACGGGGCAGCCAATTCCCTGGACATCTCCGGGGTGACCGTGACCGGTGCCAATGCAGCGAACTTCTCGATCACCGCCCACCCTGCCACGCTTGCCCCCGGCGGGGGAACAGGAAACATTGACGTCAGTTTTAATCCCAATGGCAGCAACGGCAACTTCACCGCGCAGCTTGAGATCAACAGCAATGACCCGCTAAACCCGACATTAACCGTGCCGCTGCTCGCATATGTTGATTTCTCCGGTCCACTGGTCGCCTGGTGGCCGCTGGACAACGATTCAACCGATGCCTCGGGCCACGGCTTTGACGGCCTTGACCAGGGGGTCATCACCTACAGCCAGCCCGGCGCCACCGCTGCCAGCGCCACCGCCGCCCTGTTTGCCGGGGGCGGGCACATCGACATCCCTTGGGATATGGCCCTCAACACGAGGGATTTCAGCGTAACACTGTGGGCAAACGCCGACGCCGCGGGCGGCGGCCACCGCTCGCCGGTCACCAACCGCGACGATGTCGCCCCCGGTGGAACCTACCGCCACGGCTGGATTATCTATAAAAATCCTGGCGGGCTATGGCAGTTCTGGAACGGCGGCGGCAGGATGGCAGACGGCGCGTGGAACGCTGCCTCCGCCGGGTCGGTCGATTTTGGCAACTGGCACCACATCGCCATCACCTATGACAGCTTTACCAACACCAAGACCTTCTATGTCGACGGCTCGCTTATGAGCACCTCCAACCCTGCTGCCTTCAGCCCCAACAACAGCAACATCGCCGACGGATTCACCCACGAGGATGAGGACCTGCACATTGGCGGCGGCGGCGACGCGGGTACCCAGTACCGCTGGATGGGCCTGATCGACGACGTCGGACTGTTCCGCACCGCACTGAGCGGCGAGCAGATCGCCTCCATCATGGCCAACGGCGTCGGCAGCCTCATAAGCAGCACACGCTTCGAGATTATCTCCGTTGTGCGCAACTCGGACACTGAGGTCGAGATCACCTGGAATTCCAAACCGGGAATCACCTATGCAATCGACCGCTCCCTAGGGCGGGGCACCTTTAACTGGGGGGAAGTGGATGACGGTACAATTGGCGCCGGCGAGACTGCCACCTACACCGACAGCAGCATACCTGCCGGCTCAAAGGATGTCTTTTACCGGGTACGTGTCGTTGAGTGAAAGCCCACACTTGCCAACCGCCTCCTTAATCCCACCCCTGTGCCGTTGCAGCACCCACCCGGGCGCAGATGAAAAGCCATCGCGTCAAGGATCCCCGCGGCCAAGTGACTAATCCCGTCGAGATTCTAGCGCAATTTGCCACCGGTGCACCTCCGCCGGTGCAGCTCTCGCCACTCGGCTCCGGTCACATCAATGACACATACCTCGCCGGGACGGATGCCGGATGCTTCATCCTGCAGCGCATCAACGGTGCCATTTTCCCCGATGCCGCTACATTGATGGACAACTTCTCCCGGGTCACCACGCACCTGCGCTCAAAGGGCGTCACCACGCTGGAGTTGATCCCCACCCTTGACGGCGTGAGCTTTCACCGGGATACCGGGGGCGATGCCTGGCGCCTTGTCCGCCACCTTGAAAACACGCGCAGCGCCACCGGCCCGCCGACACCGCAACAGGCGCATTGCGCCGCCGAAGCCTACGGTGTATTTGCCCGTCATCTTTGCGATCTTCCGCAGCCGCGCCTGCACGAAATCATCCCCGGCTTTCATGACACCCCGCGCCGCCTGCTCGATTTTTTGGCCGCGCTCGAGGCTGATCCGGAAAACCGCGCAGACGGCGCGCGCGATGAAATCGACGCCGTGCTTGGAAACCGGGACTGGTGCCCCGTCATCGCCGAGGCAATGGCTGAGGGATCAGTACCTGAGCGCATCGCCCACAACGATGCCAAGCTCGATAATGTCCTGTTCGACACCGGGACCGGCAAGGTCGCCTGCGTGATCGACCTCGACACGGTCATGCCCGGCAGTATCCTGCACGACTTCGGTGACCTGGTGCGTAGTGCCGCCGCGACTGCCGCGGAGGATGAAACCGACCTCAACCGTGTTGCTGTGGATCAAAGAATCATTGATTGCCTCACCGAGGGCTTCCTGCGCGGCTGTGGCGAAATACTGACTGCCCGCGAGCGCGAGCTCCTGCCTCTTGCCGGCAAGTTTGTTACCCATGAGCAGGCCATGCGCTTCCTCACCGATTACCTGCGCGGAGATCCCTACTATAAGATCACCCACACCGGGCACAACCTTGAGCGTGCACGCAACCAACTTCACCTGTTGGAATTGCTGGCGGATGCAGGTTAAGGATTCCGCTCATCATCATCCTGCGCAGGATTATTCTCCCCATCGCCGGAAAGTGACCGGAACATCTGCCTGATGTCACGCAAACCGCCAATCGAGACATACACCACCATCACGGTGTAGGACACCAGGGTCACGAGCAACAGGGCTCCCCAGAAAAAGATCCATCCATTCATTGTCTTTTTTCAGCGTTGTTGGCTTTCGCTATTCCCGTGGCCCTTGGAGCCAAGCAGTGACACGATCACCATCGCCAATAGGGCAAGTGCGGCCAGTGACAATCCGATGTGTTCACTGCCAATACCATTGTCTTTAAGAAAATCCTTAATATGCAGCAATTCCTGCACCGGCTTCAGGCCGACCACCGCCAACAGGCCGATGCTTAAGGCGGTAAAAGCACCGGCGGCAGTGGCTCCCCTCCAGTAAATCCCAAGCAGAAGGATGGCGAAGGCCCCGGTGAAATAAATGGATCCGGAGACCGCCATGTAGTCCCACAGGTCCTGGCCAAGCTCATACCATAAGCCCCATATCACCAGGAACCCGGCAATCACGAAGAGCAGCACACGGGTCAGCAGCAATCTTGCCTGCTGCGACATCCGGCTGCCGGTGGCCGGATTGACAACATCCTCAGTAATTACCGAGGACCAGCACAAGAGGTAAGTGTCATGGGTCGACATAAAGGCCGCGATCATGCCCGCAGCCACCAACCCGATGACACCCATCGGCAGCAACTGGCCGAGAAAAACCGGCATTGCGCGCATCGTCACCTTCGAGTCCCCTGACACCGCGCCCTGTGCATCAAAGAATGTATCATCCCCACTCTGGAAAAAATAAACCAGCGCACAAATTCCGATGAACTGCGGGATCATGAAACGGATCATGAAGCCCAGTGACGACCAGAGATACATGCGCTTGACCACCGCGACACTTTCCGCGGCACAGGCGCGCATCACCGCCGTCTGCCAAACCGCGCAGGAAATCACCCCCATAAAAAACATCCATCCCACGTAGGAGCCGCCAACACCATCTGCAGCAAAGGGATTAAAACCGCCGTCGCCGTGGATTTGCCCGACCCCGGCGACAAGGTTCGACCAGCCGACCTTTGCCACCGCCAGGACACAGGCCACGAGCAAGCCGAGCGAGAGCACCACGAACTGCACGTAGTCGGTGATCACCACCGAGACCATCCCGCCCAGCGCGGTGTAGATCAGCACCAGCAGGATCATCGCCGTCATCACCCACTTCACCGCCTCCCACTCAATGCCGGTAATGCCGGCAACAAACTCCCCGCCGGCACGCAGGAAAAGCCCCATGTTCAGGATGCCCGCCGCCGCCAGGACAAGCCCGCCAAAGATGCGCAGCCTGCGACTGCCAAAACGCTTCTGGTAAAACTCGGGAATCGTCATCACCTCCATGCGCCGCAGCGGCACCACGATGAATCCGGTAATTCCCACCACCAGTGTTGCGACTCCCGCCATCAGGCCGATGTGAAAGGCGGCAAAGCCGGTGGTGAAACCCTTCTGGGCAGCAAACATCGCCGTCACCAGGCCGAGCTCGGAGCCGATCATGGTCGCGATCCCCAGCCGCGTGCGCAGCGAGCGCCCGGCGACCAGGAAATCCCCCATGCCCCTGATATAGCGGTTGGCCCACAGCCCGACAGCCACCGTGCCCAGCAGGTAGGCACCGACAATGCTCCAGTCGAGGACAGTAAAATTCGTTTCAACCATGACGCGACCCGTATTCAATACGGGAACCGTTTCAGACAGTCAATCGCACGCTTGCTGATGAGCAGGGACAAGTTTGAGCCGCCACTAGCCTCCGCTCATTACTACCACACGCACGAACCACTGCCTGCTGTTCTCCTGCAGGGGCGGGTCAAACCCGTAAATTCGCTCAAGGGTACCGTCAGCAAGATGGTTTTCACTGACCGGGTTGGCAACTGCGGGGAACCACGATTTGAGGTCCCCGGAGACCTCAAGGGAAATGTCAGCCGCATCAGCCGCCAGGTTGCGATGAATACGCAATTGCAATCCCCCGGTGGCGGAGACAAGCAATTGCGGCGGCGAGGCCAGCGCATAGGAGATCAATTCCCCGCCGTCAAAAGGCAATGCGTCGCTTGCCCCGGGGTTACCTCCGGCTGAAGTGCTGGCGCGCCAGTTGGCAGCCAGGCTATGGTCAGGTGCCCTCTCCGGGGAAATCAGCACCAGGCTCGGGCCGCTGCCGTCGGGACTTTCCGGCCAGGGCAGATTGTCATCGTAATCGAAGGCCAGGAAAACACTGCCGGAAGAATCGGCAAGGGCGACGCGTTCACCACCGTTATCAAGTGCGCCACTATAACTGCCGGCAACCCGCACCGCCGGGTGGGCAGTCGCGAAGGCCACCGGGTCGGCAACCGCCACCGCCCGCTCACCGGGCCCAAGAATGAAGCCAAGAGGAAAGCTAAACTCTATCCCGTCAGTGAAGTTGACGCCGGTGAGGTCGAGACTCTCGCCGGCAGAAATATTCATCACCTCAATGAACTCTCCCGCGGCATCAGAACCCGCCGGGTGATACATGATCTCGCTGATCACCAGCCTGGCGGCATCCGGCGCCGCGCCGACAATGAATGTCGCCTCGTTGAGCGCCGACCACCCGGAGCCGTCGAAGGCGCGCATCCGGACACGGGCCGTGGTATCCAGCCTCACCGCGTCGCCGCCTGCCAGGGATTGCCCCCGTATCTCGGGAACGATCAGAAAGTCGGAGCTGCCGACACCCAGGTTCAGACCGTGGATCGCCAGCACGTTACCCGTGGATGAGAGCAGGTTCCTGTGGGAGGTGATGTCGATGTCCTCGAAAACCAGTGCCTGTTGGTCACTATGGAAACCAATGGCCTGGGAATCCCAGGCCGGGATGTCCGGTGCGTTGCGCGCCGCAATGCGCGCACCGTTGAGGTAGGCAACGAAGCCGTCATCATACTTCATGCGCAAGCTCAGGCTCTGGAAATCCGTGACATTGGCGCCGCCAAACGGGATGCGCAGGTAAACACCCGGGTGGACGTTGCGCATTGCGTCCATGAGATCGAGTGAGATCTCATCCTCGAAGTCAACCCCCACATCATAACCAACACCGGTGATTCCGCTGAGCCATGCAGAATCGTCAAAATCCGGCGCACTCCAGGAGGACCCCTCCGATCCGTCCCGGGGAACCAGCACCCGCACAACGGCACCGGTCTGCAGCAGCGAAACGGTGGC
Source organism: Verrucomicrobiales bacterium (assembly GCA_029940475.1). GTDB lineage: Bacteria > Verrucomicrobiota > Verrucomicrobiia > Verrucomicrobiales > DEV007 > CACIUL01. The sequence goes on from JAPYUT010000015.1 coordinate 35,016, forward strand.
AAGACCCGTCGAGACACTCGAGGCGGCCGGGCTGACCGCGCCACCGTAAAGCCGCGGGTCGGAGCCATCAGTGGTATAATAAACGGTGGCATCAGCGGAGAAGCGCAGTGCAAATCCCGGCGGGACGTGCCCACCGTGCCGGTTGAACTCCGGCGCATCAAGATCGGGGTAGAGGTTGTGGGCACGCATCTGGCTGAAGACCACCGCCTGGCGATTGGGAAAGTAGGTGTTCACCATCGCCCGGTCCTGAACGTCCCAGTGATCCTGCACGGTGCGCAGAGCAGAGCCCCTGGCATCGCCCCAGCGTGCCGACTCGGCAAACAGTGCCGGGCGCACCAAAGCCGCCAGCTTTTGCCAGCGGGCAATGTTGTTGTCCACCGTCAACGCCCCGCCATGGTGGTAGTGCATGTAGACACGGTCGGCAAAGCGCATGCGGTATTCGGCATTGGCGCGTATTGCTATCTCGATCTCACCCGGCGACTCGGTCCACCAGTTGTGGCCGGCAGAAGTCTGCACCTTGTTGCCGCTGTTCGGGTTGGCACCACCCAGGGCAATGTCATTGTCCCAGGTAAAGAACTTGAAGCCCCCGCTGCGCCCCTCTACCCGGTCACGGCTGACGTAGTAGTTTCCCGGCCAGTCAGCCTGGGCATGATACTGGCCGTTGATGACGTAGTCGATGAGGTTGTCGACGTCGAGCAGGACAGGGAAAGCCGGGTTCGGCGTGCCGTCCGCGTTGTTGCCCTGCACCCGCTGGTAGGCGGCATCGCCGCCGAGCCCGGAGCGCGCCGCGGTGAGCAGGTCGTCCCAAGCGTCAATCGACCCGGCAATTGAGCGGTCCGGGCAGCAGAACTTCACCACGTCATACTCGGAGGCCTCACCGCCAATGTAATGCGCGGCAAAAACATCATCAGGCCGCTCACTGGGATTGTAGAGCCCCCAGTAGATGCCGTTCAGGTAAACGTGCGCGAAGGTTCCGCGCGATGCCGGCTGACCCATCGCAAACTGCGTACGCTTGGCCCACTCGTCCCCGATATAGGTCGCCTTGCCGAAACCAAAATACTCGGTCACCCAGGCATCACGGATGTTGCCGCGCAAGGCAAAGGTGTTGAACTCGTCCGGTCCCTCCGGGCCCAGCAGGGGGTATTTCATCCTGCCCTCACCGTATTGCTTCTTGAAAAGCAGGCGCATGTTGAGCTTCGGCGTGGTGTTCAGGTTGCGCGAGGTGTAGCCCATGATGCGCAGGCCGGCATTGCCCTGGTAACGTCCGCTGCCGTCCCCGCCGATGATCTCGACGGAAACCGGGCGCTCCCACTGCCGTCCGCGTCCCGAGGGGTTGGGATAAATACCGGTGGCCGCGTCGAACAGGTTGTTACGGTCGGTGACAATCGAGATGGTTGGAATTGCCCGCAGTGACTCGACGATTGCCGCACGTGCCTGCGTGGGGGTGAACGCCCCGTTGCCTGCAGCACGGGCGTAGTCCGCGCTGTTGGTATCAAGGGCGTAGTCGGCAGCTACCCCCGCCCAACTGCCCGGGTAGCCCGGCGGGCTGGCACCCTGCACTGCGACATGATCAAGGAAAAGGTAGCTCTGGGTATCGACGTTGGTTGAGCCGAACCCTTCCCTGAACGCCACGGCACGCAGCACCGTGGTGGTGCCGATTGTCAACGGCAGCGTGTAGAGTGTGCCGTGGGTCTCGGTCGGCAGCGAGCCGTCGGTGGTATAGCGGATGGCGGTACCCTCGGTAGTCGTCGTGATTGCAAGCTCGAAGGGGGTTTCAAAAAAACCGCGATCAACGCTGAACTGCGTGTCGGCAACAAAGCCCAGGATGCCGTCCGGGTCATTCGGCAAACCGGGTGTCGGCCGGCTGAAATAACGTGAGGAATCGACATTGTTGCTGATTCCCAGCAAGGTCGGGGAAATCAGGAAATCATCGCTGTCGGCGGCAATGTTAAGGCCGTGAATAGCCAGCACGTTACCCGCGGGCAGGAGTGTTCCCGGCGGCAGGAAAGCCGGCAAAGTAATGGTGTCGTTGCCGGGCACGGTCGCCACCGAGTCATGGGCAAGTAGCGCCGGGGCATTGCGGCGGGCAATCTCGACCCCGTTTACACAGGCGACAAAGCCGTCATCAAAGCCGATCTCCAGCTGCAGGAAGTCGATATCATCAGGATCGGCAGCATCAAAAGGCACACGCAGCAAAATGCCGGGGCTGGAATCAAACATCACCTCCTCGACATCGGTAATGATATCATTCGAGGCATGGGGACTGTATTTAAAGCTACCCGCCGCATAACGGTTGGCGGGACCGCCATCAGGGGATCCGGGGAAGCTGCCCGCGGCACCGTAGCGGCCGCCACCGACGAATTGCAGCAGCCCGCCACCGGGGTCAATGTCAAGCCCGTCTAATGCCCCCACGCCATAATTACCGTTGGGTTCACCCACGCCATAGCCATAAGCGACCATGGTGTAGTTTCCCGGCTCGAGTACCAACGCAGTGGCAAGTTCCTTGAACCGGCTGCCACCCTCCAGTGTCCCGGGATCACCCGCCGTGAATACTTGCTGTGTGAACAACACCCCGCTGTTGAGGTTGCGCATCCAGATCTGGGCGACAATAGTGCGTGATAAGCCATTGGTTCCGGAGTCAAAAACCCCCAGGTCGGTAACGCGGATTGCCTCCAGGACATCAAAGTCCATGCCGAGCGACCCGCCGTAGTTCTGGTTTCCCGAGATACCGCTCTCAATCATGTAGGCAGTGTGGAATCCCGAGCCGCCGCCAAGCACCGGTCCCGGGGTGGTCTTGTAGCCGATGGCGGCGCTGCCGGGTCTCCAGCCCGAATCATCAAAGCCAACCTGCTTCCAGTCTTCAGCCAGTGAAACATCCGCAACCCGGTGACGGGCCGGGGAATCCGGTGCCACCAGCTGCCGCTGCCCTGTGACCAGTCCATAGCCGACATCCTCGTGCTGGCCGGGCACATCCGTATATTCAAAGGCGATGCCACCATCCGCGCGCAGCAGGGCAAGCGGTTCACCGGCGGCGTCAAGCTTGAAGGTGGTGTGCAGGTTGCCGGCGGCATCGGTATAATTCTCCACCTCTTGCCCGGATGCGAACACCACCAGGTAGCCACCCGCCGGGATAATGGTCCGCTCCGGGAAAAGCCAGGTGTTGCCTTCATCACGAAGTGCCCACCCGGACAGGTCGGCATCATCCGGATCGGGGTTATGGATCTCGATCCAGTCGGAAAAAGCACCGTCACCATCCAGCAGGGTGGCATCATTGGATGCCATGAATTCCGAGATTACCGGCTCAGCGAGAGCGGTCACGGCGAACGCCGGGGCAGCGATACAGGCGGCAAAGAAATGAATAAACTTCATGTCAGGGGTATGCTCAAGCATACCGGTTAATCCGGCACACCTCAAGCATACCCGATATCACCGGTTATCCGCAGCCGACAAGACCAGGATCAAAATACCCTTACCGGGATTACTTGTCGTCCTCAATAACCTTTACCTGGACAGCCTTTTCCTCAGCGCCCTTGTCCATGTCCGTCTCATTGCCCTCCTTGGGTGAACTGTGGAAAAAGATCGGGATGGCAAGGATCGCAACAATATTGGTAACCTTGATCATCGGGTTGATCGCCGGTCCCGCGGTATCCTTGTAGGGGTCACCGACCGTGTCGCCGGTAATCGAAGCGGCGTGCGCCTCGGAGCCCTTGCCACCGAAGGCACCCTCTTCAATCATCTTCTTGGCGTTGTCCCAGGCACCTCCCGCCGCGGTCATCGACAGGCCGACAAACAGCCCGGTGACAATGGTGCCGACCAGCACCCCGCCGAGTGCCTGGTAGCCAAGCGCGGGAATCGAGGCGACCACGATGACGGTCACCACCGGCAACAGCGCCGGGATTATCATTTCGCGCAATGCCGAGCGCGTCACGATATCAACACAGCGCGCATACTCCGGCTCATCCTTGCCCTCCATGATACCCGGCCGCTCGCTGATCTGGCGTCGCACCTCGGTGACAACCGCACCTGCTGCGCGACCCACCGCATCCATGCTCAGCGCACTGAAGATGAACGGCAAAAGTCCACCAATGAACATGCCGATGATCACCACGGGTTCCTTGAGGGAAAATTCAACCACATGGCCAAGTGCTGCCTCCAGTTCCAGGAAATAGGACCCGAAGAGCACCAGCGCGGCCACTCCCGCCGATGCGATGGCATAGCCCTTGGTCACCGCCTTCATGGTGTTGCCCACCGCGTCAAGGGCATCAGTGCGCTCGCGCACCACTGCCGGCAATTCCGCCATCACCGCGATGCCGCCGGCATTGTCGGTAATCGGCCCGAAGGCATCCAGCGAGACAATAATGCCGGCCAATGCCAGCATTGCCATTACCGCGATGGCAATGCCGTAAAGGTCCCCGAGGGAATAACTGGTCCAGATTGCCGCACAGATCAGTGCCACCGGCAGGCCGGTGGCCATGTTGCCAACCCCGAGCCCGGCGATGATATTGGTCGCGTGACCGGTCTGGGAGGCCCTGGCAATCTTCTTCACCGGCCGGTATTTGGTGGCCGTATAGTAGTTTGTGATCAGTACCACGGCAAAGGTCATGACAATACCCACCAGCGCACAGCCGAACAGGTCGGTGGCACTGGCGATCTTTTGTTCCCCGATCTCAAGACCTTCAGGGAAAAGCATGGATGTCACCGGCCAGTAGGCCAGTGCCGACAATATTGAAGCCACAAACACACCCTCCATCAGCAGGCGCGCCGCGGAGCCCTTGCGAACATTGACCCACAGGATGCCAAGCACTGAGCCGATGACGGCAATGCCGCCGATCAGGAAGGGAAAGATCAGTGCCGCCTGATCCGCACCCGCCTGCAGGGTAGCCAGCAGCAAAGCCCCGATCAGGCTCACCGCGTAGGTCTCGAAAACATCCGCCGCCATGCCCGCGCAGTCACCGACGTTGTCGCCGACGTTGTCGGCAATGGTGGCCGGGTTGCGCGGGTCATCCTCATCAAGGCCCTGCTCAATCTTACCGACCAGGTCAGCTCCCACGTCCGCCGCCTTGGTGTAGATACCGCCGCCGAGGCGCGCAAAGACACTGATCAAACTTGCACCCAGTGCCAAGCCGATCAGGCTGTCAACCACCGCCTTCGAGTCGGAGCCCTCACTCCCACCTGTCATCACCAGGTAAAAAATACCCACCGAGAGCAGTGCCATCCCAACTACAAGCAAGCCGGTTACAGCACCCCCGTTGAAGGCAATATTGAGTGCCTTGTGCTCACTCTCGGTTGCCGCCTGGGTGGTCCTGACATTCGCCATGACGGCAACACGCATGCCGATATAGCCCGCCACCAGTGAACAGGCGGCACCAATCAGGAAACCCACCGGCATCATTGAATGCACTTTTCCCGACTGCGCCAAGAGGAACAACAGCACGGCAATCCCTGCCGATATGATACTGATGGTCACCACCTGGCGCCGCAGGTATGCCTTGGCTCCATCCTGGATTGCCCCGGCAACCTTCTTCATCAGGTCACTTCCCGCGGGTTGGGATACCACCATGCGGATAAGGATGATCGCAACAACCAAGCCTACCACGGCAAGCGCCAGCGAAAGAATGACACCTTTATCAATGAGGATATTAGCCAGTAAACACATGAGTCCGAATGCTGAAAAAACAATTTTAAATGAAAACCAGAGGTGATCACCGCGGCCAATGCCCGGACATGCAACCTCTGGAAGTGTTGTTCTAATAGCGCATCAGCGGAAGAATTCAAATCTGCAGAGGCTTTACTTTTAAATACTGCCGGAGAGTGCTGATCCGCGAATATGCACCCACAGATTCTCATAATTGAAAACTTCATCTTGCCGCCATCCTTTAGTTAAGGTATATTTAAGATTAGTTTACCTGAACTTGTTATCGTAATTTTGCCGGCAAGCACCGTTATTCGTGCCCCCCTGAGCGCGTTTCTTTTATCCGTTTTCGCACTCGCCGCCGGCGAAGCGAAAACGGTGGTCGTGCTTGACCCCGGCCACGGTGGCAGGGACAACGGCGCACGCTGGTATGGCGTGTCGGAAAAGACACTCAACCTTGATGTCGCGAAAAGAGTCGAAGTATTGTTGAAAAAACGCGGTATCCCCGTTGTCATGACCCGCCGAACCGACACCTACGTGTCACTTGATTACCGTGCGAGAATTGCCAACCGCTACGCGGGCGCAGTTTTCGTGAGCATCCACTTCAACGCCCATACCAACCGCTCAATCAAGGGCATTGAGACCTTCTACGTCAGTTCCAAGGGCAAGCAGCTCGCCCAGAGCATGCAGAACCGGCTTGCCAAGCGAATCAATACCAATGACCGCGGCAGCAAGAAACACCATTATGCGGTATTGACCAGGACCCGCGGTGTTGCCGCCCTCGTCGAGTGCGGCTTCATCAGCAACCATTGGGAAAACAGGCGCTGCGCCACATCATGGTTCCGTGATATCCTTGCCCAGGAAATAGCAAGTGGCATTGCCGCCTACTGCAACACCTTGTAAGCTTACAATTACTGCCGTGCTTGCGGATGCGGACTCCTCATCCGCTTGACAAAGGCCGCCAATCAACGAGATCCTTTTGCCATGAGTAACCCGGTCGAAAAACACCTTTACGTGATCATGTGGCCCAATTATGCCCTGGTCGGCTCAAACCTCCCGCCTAAGGAATTCGGCAAGCACTATACCCTCGGCAGTTCGCGATATTTCCACGGCCAGGTGGTGTTCGCGGAAATTGACCCTGATTACCGTCACGATTTCCTCAGGATTGACAACTACATCGATCAAATCGTTCCCACCGAGGCTGACCGCCCGAAGCGCACCAAGTTCATCGCCACCTACCGGGTGCTTGAACATGTCGAGCTCTCCGCATTTAAGGATCTCTACATCACCTCGACCATTGGCAAGGTGCTGCCGCTTGCAAGCAAGCCATACGACAAGGAACATGAGGCAGGCTACCTGCGCACCTTCCAGGAGCTTGCGCCAATGCGCGCCATTGTGCTCTCATGGATGACTCCCCCGGAATTCGGTGAATACATTACCGACCCGCAACGGCCGAAGTCGGCACCCAAGGTATTGTTCAACCAGATCGACTTCGATATTGATGATTTCCTGACAAGCCTCGAGGCGGATCCCTTCCACAAGTCCCCCATACCCAACGTGCATCCGCACAAGCTGCGCGAACAGATCCTCGAGGTGCGCGGCAACCCGAACAAGAGCGTCAAGGGCATCAGCCTTGATGCCGCCTTTGGCCAGATGGCATTCACCCAGTTGCGGACAGGTTTCTGGATTGCCCACCACAGGGAACTGTTATTTTACCCGATTCCCGGCATCGACGAGCTCAAGGATGAGTATTACGAGTGGTATAAATCACTCGACTAGGACAATAAGCATCCTGCCCATTTCCCGAGACCGCACCCGGGTAATCCTGTGCGGGAGCCGCTAGTGAGCGGTAAGCGGTGCACCCTTGGGCTGGCCGATAGCAAGCAGCAGCTCATCAAACCAGGGTTCATTGATGTCAAAGGGCTTGCCCCCGGCAATTCTCGGGAAGTCAATAATCGACATCTCACCGTCCTGGTCCATGTCGAGGGCGGCAACCCCGCTCTTGCCGGACATGGCAGCATCCGCAGCCGCAGCCGCGCTGCGTTTGATCAGCTCGAGATCACGCTCGTTGGGACGCGCAGAGCGCGCGAAGTAGCCGCTCTTCTGTACCAGCACCTTGTCCGCTGAAAGGCTTGCCTTCAACTTTTCGGCAAACCACTGGCCGGGCTTGAGGTCATCAAGACGTACGTGACCGAAGGCATCACGCTTGAGATCCTCCCCGCCCGCCTCCTTCTCGCGCACGATGGCATCTGTTCCCGCTCCTTCACTGAGGAAAAGGTTCACGCAGTCATGTTGATCCATGATCGCGTTGAGTCGTGCGATCTCGCCGTCAAGGTCGAGTTCCATCTCCGGGATCCAGACCGCATGCACGTCCCAGCGCTCACGGCTGACATTGAGTTCAGGCAACCAGCGATAATGATCAAGGCGGCTGCGGTAGTCCCGTGCCGCCGCCGCAGTGAGCCAGCCACAGTGGCGGCCCATCACCTCGTGAATGATCAACTGGCGGGTGCTGGTGGTATTCTCATTGGCAACATTTTCAAAGAACAGGGCGCTCTGCTCGGCCGCTGTCCAGGCCCCGAGCGTCTGGCTGATCGGGAACACGTCGTTATCAATAGTCTTCGGCAAACCGACAACGGTGAGCCCGTAGCCGTTATCTTCAAGATACTTTGCCAGATCAGCCGCGGTCGTGTTGGTGTCATCCCCGCCTATGGTATGCAGAATATCAATATCATCGGCTTTCAGTTGCTCGGCAGCAACCTGCAGGGGTTGCTGCCCCTCCTGCACCAGGCCGCGTTTGGAGCAGTCCTCAATATTGGTTAATTTTACCCGGCTGTTGCCGATAGCACTGCCGCCATATTCAAAGAGCACCTCATAATTCTTCTTCACCTCATCGGAAAAGGGAATCGACTTGCCAAGCAGAAGACCCTGATAGCCATTAAGATAAGCGCTCAAGACGGCATCAGGAGCAAGCTCATTGTAGCACTCAATGAGTGCGCCGATTGATGCTGAAAGGCAGGGAGCGATTCCGCCGGAGGTAAGAAATGCGATCTTCTTGGGCATGATTTCAGGATTTTTACGGATTTAATACAAAGTAAAACTAAGTGGAAAGCGGGCAGGTTAGCCACCTTTTCCTGCGGTGCAAGCACATGCCTATTCCCCTTCTTGACGCGCTACCTGCCTCCCTCTAGATTCGGCGCCGCTATGCCTATCGCCACCCCGAAACAATTCGCCAACATGCTCGACGCCGCCCAGCAGGGCGATTATGCCTATCCCGCCATCAACTGCTCAAGTATTCCAACACTGAATGCAGCACTGAAGGGATTCGCCGACAACCGCTCGGACGGTATTATCCAGTTCTCCACCGGCGCAGGGCAATTTGCCTCCGGGCTCAACCATGGTGATGCCACGAAAGGCACCATCATCCTCGCCGAGGCTGCCCATGCACTGGCCGAACAATACGATGTTCTCATCGCCCTGAATACCGACCACTGCCAGCCGGAAAAAGCAGCGGAGTTCCTCAGTCCGCTGATTGACGCCACCACAGCGCGCCGTGCCAAGGGCGAAAATAACCTTTTCCAGAACCACATGCTCGATGCGTCGATCCTGCCGCTCGCCGAGAACATGGCCATCTCGAAAACCTACCTGGAAAAATGTGCCGAGGTTGAGATCATCCTTGAGGTCGAGGCCGGCGTGGTCGGTGGGGAAGAGGACGGCGCCGCCGGTTCCGAAGACACGCCTGACGAGGATCTTTACACCACGCCCGAGGACATGGTTGCCGTGCACGAGGCGCTGGCCGGGATTGGTCGCTTTACCTTCGCTGCCACCTTCGGCAACGTGCACGGTCACTACAAGCCGGGCGCCGTTAAGCTCCAGCCGGAAATATTAAAGGAAGGCCAGGCAGCCGTACAGTCAAAATACGGGGATGATGCCGGCTTTGACCTGGTGTTCCACGGCGGCTCGGGCAGTGAACTCTCGGAAATCCGTGAGACCCTGGGCTACGGGGTTGTAAAGATGAACGTCGATACCGACACCCAGTATGCCTTTACCCGCCCGGTTGCCTCGCACATGTGCGAGAATATCGAGGGCGTATTAAAAATTGACGGTGAAATCGGCAACAAGAAAGTTTACGACCCACGCTCCTACCTGAAGAAGGGTGAAAAGGCGATGGCGCAACGGGTTGGACAGGCCTGTGATGACCTGCTCTCCGTCGACAAGACAATCATCAGGGACGCATAGGATGAATTGTTATGGCTGAGGCGGCCTACTTTGCCGGACTGGATATCGGCGGTACCACGGTAAAGGCGGCACTGCTTGATGCCACCGGGGGACAGGTCGGTGACATGGTGGAAGTGCGCTCACACGGCAGTGAGGGATACCAGGCAACCTTCAAGCAGTTGCGGGCAGCCCTCGACCAGCTCTGCGACAACAACTCCATCAGCTTTGAGGCCATTGCAGCTGCCGGGATTGATGTTCCCGCACCCTCCTCCGGGGGAGTGATCTGGGGCCAGGCAAACCTCAACGAGGACTGGGTGGGAACAAACATCCGAGACGAATTTTCCGGCGAAATACACCGCCCCTGCTACATGACCAACGACGGCAACGCTGCCGCTTACGGTGAATGGCTGCTGCGCCCGGGTCACGACGGCCCGTTGCTCTTCGTTGCCCCTGGCACGGGTCTGGGTGGCGGATTTGTCCTCGCTGGAGGTAAACTCTACGAGGGCTCCAACGGGCTGGCCATGGAGTTGGGTGCAATTTCAGTTCCTTTCCGTGAGGATGACGGCAGCCTGCCAGAGTGTGCCGGCAAGGGGCCGGGTTCACTGGAGGCCTGGGTGTCCCTTGTGGCTTTACGCCGCAGGCTGGACATCGAGCTGGCCAAGCCGGAGAACTCCGGTCATCCCCTTGCAAAGGTGGATATTGCAATCGAGGAAAAAGCCTTCCAGCTGCGTGACTATTGCGAGCAGGAGGATCCGCTGGCACGATCAATCTTTCGCCACCAGGCCCACATTCTCGGCTGGGCAATGGGCGACCAGGCCAGTGAGCTTGATCCCGGATTAATCGTGATCGGCGGCGGACTGGCCGAGACCGGTTTCCGGGATTGGTACCTTGACCATGTGCGCGCTGGATTCGAGGAGCGGGCGCCGTCCTTTTACGTGCGCTCTCCTATCCCGCCACACGGAGCCACCACCCGTTTTGACTGGGCGGCAGGCGGTGACTTCGCCGCCGCCATCGGCGTTGCGCACAAGGCAATGGAACTCGTCTAGCGTTCCCCCTTCATGCGGTCAAACATCAGCTTGGCCTTCTTATTTTCATGACGCTGCCACTGCGCACGTTTTTGCCCCCATTTCTTTGAGCGCTCCTCAGCACGGACCTTGGAGAAAAAACCGGTCCGTTCCTCCGGGATTCCAAACTGCGGAGTCGAGGATTTACAGCCGGTAAGGATAAATCCGAGCGCAACAAGAACCGGGAAAATATGTAATTTACTCACACTGTGACTCATAATCAGAAACCGGGACTCTGTCAGGCTTTTTCAGATGAACAGCGGGGCATGCTCAACTGCAGGCTAAATCTCCCAGCCCTTGCGGTAATCACGCTTGATGAGTGGGGCTGCCTCGGGAGCGTTCGTGGCCTTCAGGTTCGGTCCATCCCAGTCGATCTGCTTGCCGAGGCGAATCGCAAGGTTGCCAAGCAGGACGGTCTCGGTAAAAAGCCCTGAGTAATCAAACCCGGAGAGTGGCGCGGAACCAGTACCGCGAATCGCATCAATCCACTCCTGGTCCTCGTTCTTCACGCGCGGGATCGTCTGCTCCGGGGCGCTCTTCCCGGCAAGGGCTTCCGGGGTGGTTTTCCACTTCGTGCTGTTGCGGTTAAAGAGGAACTTGCCTTTATCGCCAATGACGATCATGTCAAATTTCTTGGCGTTTTTCGAGTCCACTATAGTGCCCTCGAAAACCGATTCCTCAGGCATGAATCCGCCGTCATACCATAGAAATGGCATCTTGTGGTTGTACTTCCCGGCCGGGAAAGTATAGGTAATGATCGACCTGTTTGGCCCGGACTCGGTAGTGTTGCCCTCCTGCTTGGCTTCAACGCCAACCGGATGTTTCAGCTCCAGTGCCCAGAACGGCATGTCCATGATATGACATCCCATGTCCCCGAGTGCACCGGTGCCGAAATCCCACCAGCCGCGCCATTTAAACGGGGCATACCCCGAGTTATAGTCACGCATGGGCGCAGGACCGATCCACTGCTCCCAATCCATGCCCTTGGGTATATCCTGCTTTGGCAGGGGCTTGGTGACCCCTTGTGGCCAGATCGGGCGGTTGGTCCAGGTGTGCACCTCCTTTACCTTGCCGACAATCCCGGCACGGATGAGCTCAACTGCACGGCGAATGGGCTCGCCGGCATGCGCCTGGTTGCCCATCTGGGTAATCACCTTGTGCTTGGCGGCTTCCCTGGCCAGCGTCCTCGCCTCCCAGATCGAGTGTGTCAGCGGCTTCTGCACGTAAACGTGCTTGCCTCTGCGGATAGCGTGCAGCGCAGCGTGAAAGTGCATGTGGTCAGGAGTCGACACGGTGACTGCGTCAATCGTGTCGCCCATCTTCTCGAGCATCTTGCGAAAATCCTTGAAGCGTTTCGCCTTGGGAAATTTTTTGAAGGTTCCGGCAGCACGGCCGTCATCGACATCACAGAGGGCAACAATGTCAGCGCCGGCTCCACTGGCGCCGGCGATGTCGCTGGCACCCTTGCCGCCGGAACCGATCCCGGCAACGGCAACCCTCTCATTGGCACCGAACACACGGCTGGGTACAAACTGGAATGCAAACGTGCCGGCGGCACTGGCTTTAATAAACTTACGACGGGTCAGGGATTTGCAGGACATTGGATCTGGTTAAAAAAATGCTTTTTAACGATGGTGGATTGCAGCAGGAATTCAATCACCAATAACACATAAGCTGAAAGATTTATTAGACATGCAGGGATGCCGGTAAAAGCAATGCCAGTATCAAGAGATACTGGAAAAATGGTGAACTTAGACTAATCTTTGTGCACCTCACTTCCTTTTAATGCCCTCACCCTCCTGATGCCCTTCAACTGGCAACAATCCCTCACCACTACGTGCTCGGCTGTTCTGCTCTGCCTGCCCGAGGCATCCGCGAGCCTGCGCATCTCGGAATTCATGGCATCCAATGACGGGGCATTAACCGATGAGGACGGGGATTCCTCAGACTGGATTGAGATTGAGAACACCGGGATTAACGCCACGTCCGCGGGTGGCTGGTTCCTGACTGACTCCCCGGAAAACCTCAACCGCTGGCAATTGCCGCCGGTTGAAATCCCCGCAGGCGGCTACCTTGTTGTCTTTGCCTCGGGCAAGGACCGGGCAGTCGCGACCAGCGAGCTGCACACCGACTTCCAGCTTGAAGCCAAGGGCGAATACCTGGCCCTGGTGCGCCCCGATGGGTTCAGCGTTGCCAGTGAAATCACCTACCCCGAACAGCACGCCGATGTCTCCTTCGGCACGGACAGGCAAACCACGGATTTCCCCTTCATCACCCCGCACTCGCCCGCGCGTTTTCTTGTCCCGGCCAACGGTGCACTCGGCCGGGGATGGACAGCCCCCGGGTTTAATGATTCCGGCTGGCTTTCCCTTAAAGCCGGAATCGGCTACCAGATCGACACCGGGGGCGGCGGTGCCGGGCAGCCGCGGGCCTACTGGGATTTTAACGGCGATGCCCGGGACCGCTCCGGTAACGGGATTGACGGGACACTCCTGGGACCCGGCTTCTCGGGCACCGTGCCACCCGGGGGAGGCTCCGCCTCAGTGGTCTTTGACGGCGGCGGCGACTATGTCAGCGCCCCTCTGGACGTCTCTGAAGAATCCTACACCTGCTCACTGTGGTTTCGCACGACAAATGCCAACGCCGGCTTGTTCTGTGTCGTCGACAGCAACCTTGGCAGCGGCGGACACGACCGGCACCTCTACTTAAGCGGCGGCAACATCGCCTCCCGGGTCTGGAACAATGAGACCATCCGCTCCTCGGATCTCTCCCTTGCCGACGGGCAGTGGCACCACCTGGCGCATGTCTACGGCGGGTTGACCGGCGGCCAGCGAATCTACATTGACGGCACCTTTGCCGTTGGCGGCGGCAAGGCACAGTCAGACTTCAACTGGCAAAGGCACGTCAACATCGGCTTCTCCAACGACGCGCAGCAGCAGTATCTCACCGGCAACATTGATGAAGTGGCACTCTGGAGCGAGGCCCTTGATGTCGCGCAGGTCGGCGCACTGGCAAACGGCATCTCCCCGATGGCCCTCGGCGGCTTTGATCCGGTGATCATCAGTGACGTGGAAAACCGGATGCGCAACATTAACGCCACCGCCTACCTGCGTGCCGCCTTCAACGCAGCTGAGCTCGATCAACTCGAAAAGCTCGAGCTGCGCATGCGCTACGACGACGGCTTCATCGCTTACTTAAACGGCAGCGAGATCGCACGCCGTGAGGCGCCGGCAAACCCGCTCTGGAACAGCCAGGCGAGGACCAACCGCGCAAACACTGATGTCCTCACCCCCGAGGTAATCAACATCAGCGCCCACCTGGGACTGCTCAACCCGGGTAGTAACACCTTGGCCGTGCACGCGCTCAACAACGGTGCCACCAGCAGCAACTTCCTGCTCCTTCCCGAGCTGGTCGGCGTGCGCATTGACGAGGAGGCGCAGCGTTATTTCATCTCCCCGACACCCGGCACGGCAAACAGCGGGGGCGTGGTTGACTTTGTCGCCGATACCAAGTTCTCCCACGACCGCGGCTTCTATGACAACATGTTTGAGGTCACCGTCACCAGCACCACCCCCGGAGCATTTTTAGTCTACACCCTTGACGGCTCCAAACCCTCACCCGGAAACGGCATCACCGTTGCCGCAGCGGATGACACATCACCTCCCTCGGTAAACATACCCATCAGCTCGACATCAACCCTGCGCGCCGCCGCCTTCCGCTCCGGCTGGCAGCCAACCAATGTTGATACCCACAGCTACATCTTCATCGACGCCGTTGCCCGGCAACCCGCATGGCCATCGGATTTTCCAGGCGGTTGGTCCAATTCCGGGGCCGACTACGGCGTCGATAGTGACGTGGTCAACTCAACCCTGCCCGGCTACAGCTTTCGTGAGGCCCTGCTGTCCATACCCACCATGAGCATTACCAGCGCTCCCGGCGACATCTTTGGTGCCCAGCGCGGCATCTACTACCACTCCACCGGGCGCGGGCGCCCCTGGGAGCGCGAGATTTCCCTCGAGATGTTCCACCCGGACGGCAGCACGGCTTTCCAGGAGGACTGCGGCGCACGCATGCACGGCAACTCCAGCCGCAGCCACGGCTTCACCCTCAAGCACCCCTTCCGCATCCTCTTCCGCAATGAATACGGCGCCGGAAAACTGCGCCACAAGCTCTTTACCGACTCCAGCGTTGAGCGTTTCGACCAGATCCTGCTGCGCGGCGCCTCGACAGATTCCTGGCCGGTGGCCGACGGCGGGTCGCGCTGGCTCAACGAGCGCGGCACCTACATCCGCGACCAGTGGGTACGCAACGCGCAGATCGCCCTCGGCCAGCCATCAAGTCACGGCACCTACGTGCACCTGTTCGTCAACGGGCTCTACTGGGGCCTCTACAACCCCTCGGAACGGCCAACTTCATCCTTCACCGCGGAGCACATCGGCGGCGAGAAGGAGGATTGGGACATCTTCAAGGACTTCGCTGAGCTGCGCGAGGGAAACAGGACCGCCTGGGATCAGATGTTTGCCCAGGCCAACGCCGGATTGAGCAGCAATACTGCCTACCAGCGAATCCAGGGCAACAACCCTGACGGCACGCGCAACATGAGTTACCCAGTATTGGTCGATGTGGACAACCTGATTGACTACATGCTCGTGCATATCTACATCGGCGGCGAGGACTGGCACCAGCACAACTGGTGGGCGGGTCGCCGCAGGGGTGCGGAGAGCACCGGCTTCAAGTGGTTCGCCTGGGACCAGGAAATCTCCAACGAGTCACTCACGCGCACGGTCTCACTGGCCGGGACGCGATTCGAGGACCCCTACTACGGGCGCCAGGGACCCGCCCACATTTACGGCAAGCTGCTCGACAACCAGGCATTCCGCTGGCGCTTCCAGGACCGGGTGCACGAGCTGCTCTTCAACGACGGTCCGCTCACCGCTGAGAATGCCGCGAATATCTGGCTTGCACTGCAAAATGAAATCGACCAGGCAATCGTCGGCGAGAGTGCCCGCTGGGGCGACACCCGCGACGCCGTGCCACACAAGCGTGAGACCTCCTGGCTGCGGGAAATGGACTGGATGCAGAATATCTACTGGGAAGCCAACCACGCCCGCGTGCTGCGCGAGCGTTTCCAGCGCGTCGGGATCTACCCGAACATCGCCGCACCCACCTTCAGCCGTATTGGCGGCGTGGTGCCAAGCGCTGCCCAGCTGTTCTTCGACGCCGGTGAGTTCAATGTCTACTACACCACCGACGGCTCCGACCCGCGCGGGCCGGGCGGCGGCCACTCGCCATCGGCGAAAGCTTACAACGGCGGCTCACAGGATGCTGTCCTGCTGCCGAAGAACTCAATCTGGAAATACCTTGATGACGGCTCCGATCTGGGCAGCGCCTGGAGGGCGCCCGGATTTGATGACAGTAATTGGGCAAGTGGCGCCGGGCAGTTCGGCTACAACGAGGGCGACGAGGCCACGGTGGTCAGTTACGGTGGCGTCAGTTCCGACAAGCACATCACCACCTACTTCCGCACCACCCTCGAGATAGCCGGCGCCGGCGCGGTTTCCGACCTCTCGCTGGGTGTGCTGCGCGATGACGGTGCCACCCTCTACCTCAACGGCACAGAAATCGCCCGCAGCAACATGCCCGGTGGCGTGATCAGCCATGACACCACCGCGCTCTCCAACGTCCTCGGTGCCAACGAGGATAAATACCATGTCTTTGAAATCGACCCGGCACTGCTCGTCGACGGCACCAACGTGCTCGCCGTCGAGGTCCACCAGGTTCATTCCCAGAGCAGCGACCTGAGCTTTGACGCCACCCTCAATGCCACCGTGCAAACCTCGGTGGAACCGGTGGAAATCACCACCTCCGGGACTATTAATGCGCGCGCCTTCAGTGGTAGCGAGTGGTCGGGGATGAATTCCGGGCACTTCATTGTCGGGGCACTCCTGGCATCGCAGGCAAACCTTGTCATCAGCGAGATCCACTACCGCCCTGCTGCCCCGAGCACCGGGGAGGCGGCTGCCGGCTTCAGCTCGGCAGGGGATTTCGAGTTCATTGAGCTGGCCAACATCAGCCCAAGCCCGGTCGACCTTGCCGGGGCACGCTTTGAAAACGGCATTGACTTTGATTTCTCCGCTGAGGCTGACTTCACCGAGGTTGCCCCCGGCGGACATGTCCTGCTGGTCGCCAACCGCGCCGCCTTCGAGCAACGCTATGGTAACGGCCTGCCGGTCATCGGCCGGTTCGGCAATGCCACCTCGCTTGCCAACGACGGTGAGCGGCTGCGGCTGGTGTCCGCAGGCAACGAGACCATTCGTGACTTTGCATACGATGACAAGGCTCCCTGGCCCGCCGCCGCTGACGGCGGCGGCTTTTCACTCACCCTGCTCAACCCGGCGGCAAATCCCGACCACTCGCTGCCCGAAAGCTGGCGCGCCGGCCTTGATCCCGGCGGCAGCCCCGGGAAAACCAATGGCGGTATCGGCTTCGCTGCCTGGCAACAGGCATGGTTTGATCCCTCAAGCGGTGATTTCCCCCTGAGCTCCGCAGCCACCGCCGACCCGGACGGCGACGGGACACCAAACGCCATGGAGTTCCTGCTCGGCAACTCCCCGCTCAGCCCCGGACCCCAGGGCATTGATGTGGGTAGCGTTGGCGACGGGGATAATTTGCGCCTGACAGTCTCCTTTACCCGCCGGGCAGCGCTTGCAGGCACTGCGTGGCAGATTGAGCGGTGCACTGTTCCCGGCAGCTGGTCACCGGTGCAAACCTCGCTCATCCAGTCTGTTGCACAGGGTGGCCTCATCCGCGAGACACATCGCCTGATGGCACCGATGGATGCCACGCCGTGGCAAATGGTGAGGCTCCGTGTCAGCCTGTAACTAACTGAAATTTAATTACTAACATTTTTTTTGGGGGGGGGGGGGGAGTTTAGGGTCGACTCACGCGGCGTATTGCCCAATAATCGTTGCTAATAAAAGAAATGGGGGATTTTGGGTAATTAAAATAACGGGGCGCATTCCACGCTGAGCTTTTTTCTCACGTGGATCTCAACCGCCTATTTTGTACTCATCAAACCTTACTTAATCAGTCCTGCAAAACCCTACGACAAAAACATGACCATCAAATCCACATTCCTAAGTATCTTGTTTACCATTCTGGCGATATTTACATTTGCTCCTACTCAAGTAGTGAACGCCGCATTTCCGGAACCCCTTCTCTTCTGGGATTTTGATGACATCTCCGACGCCGGAGTAGCCGTTGATGTAAGTCCACATGGACAAAACGGTAGCATTATCGATGGCGCTGCATTCTCTGCCGATGGCGGGGGTCACTCAGGAGCAGCCGGCGACTATTCCATCAACCTTGGTGGCCACAATGGCAGACAAACCGTCAAGTTGGTGACCAATCACTTCAACACCGCAACAGCCAATGACACGATTACCTTCTCCTTCTGGCAGAAGAGCACCGTAAACCAAAGCACCTCGAGCTTCATGCTCTATTCCCCAAGCAATAACCGGGCAATGCATGGACACGTTCCCTGGGGTAATGGTCACATCTACTTTGACGGTCCCAACTGCTGTGGCGGTGACAGGCGGATTAATGGACCCGGGGGTATCGTCGCCAATGAATGGACCCACTTCGTGTTCCAGAAATTCGGACCAAATAAAGAGGTGTGGGTCAATGGCGTAAAGATGACCTGGAGCAGAGGTGGACAGGCTGCCCTGCCAAGTGATACCACGGAATTCACTGTCGGCAGTGAGCGGGGTGGAAACAGTGTCAACGGTTTCATTGATGAATTTGTCGTGTTCGGCGAAACCCTGACCGCGGCGCAGATCGCCGAACTTGCAGCCGGTGCAAACCCCGTGCCTCTCGAAGACAATGATGAGGATGGCTTGTCCGATGCCTGGGAGATCGCAAACTTTAATAACCTGGACCAGGACGCCAGTGGCGACCCCGACAATGACGGGGTAAACAACGGGGATGAATTCGCCATCAGGACTGACCCGAACGACGATGACACCGATGATGACGGGCTTACCGATGGCGCCGAGATCGCCGGCGGCACCAACCCGAAGAACTCCGACAGTGATGCTGACGGGCTTAACGACGGCGCCGAGATCGCCGCCGGCACAGATCCGCTCAAATTCGACAGTGATGGGGACAGTTTCTCAGACGGCACCGAGGTCACCGCGGGTACCGACCCGGTCGATGAAAATTCAACCCCAGGACTCATATCCATTGATTTGAGTTTCCCTCCCTTGTTGGGTGGACCCGGTGGCACCCTATACGCACCAAACCTGGCTGAGCCGGGTCTGACCATGCAGCAGAATCACTACGCCGATGGAGTTGTCGCCAACAACCAAGCTGAGCGGAACTACAACCGGGTTGCCCTCACCGCAACTGACTGGCCGCCTATAAGGAGCGCTCAACAAACCCAGCCTTACTTCGACCACGGCGGCGGTGGCTTCAATACTCCATCAGGAGGTAATCGCGCATATATCGATGGCGGCGGAGACGACTTCTCTATCCGTATTAATGGCTATGTGCTCTTTAAAAATACCGGGCAATACACAATCTACCTCCGGGCAGATGATACAAACTACTTCATTATTGACACTCCGGAGGGACGTAAGTCAGCCAATCATAACTGGATTGGCGGCGTGGATAAAACCCTCATTTTCA
Organism: Verrucomicrobiales bacterium; assembly: GCA_029940475.1. GTDB lineage: Bacteria > Verrucomicrobiota > Verrucomicrobiia > Verrucomicrobiales > DEV007 > CACIUL01. The sequence continues at coordinate 54,612 of JAPYUT010000015.1, forward strand.
ATGTCTCCTCTCCCGGCTATTATCCCTTTGATAACGTGATGTGTGAAGACGGTGGCGGCGACTGGGGAGATGTCAGTATCACCGGCCCCGGTATCACCCAGCGCGCCGCTCTCGGCGACGTGGCCGCCGGAAGCCCGGCAATCTACACGATCCTGGGCACAGACAGTGATGAGGACGGGCTGCCGGATTGGTATGAAATAGACAACTTCGACGATATCACGACCACTGATGGAAGTGGTGACGCGGACAATGACGGATCAACCGATGCACAAGAGTATGCAGCCGGCACTGGCCCGAATGACACCGACAGTGATGATGACGGGCTCAATGATGGCGACGAAGCCGTTGCCGGCAGCGACCCGCTTAATCCCGATAGTGATGGTGACGGGTTATCCGACGGTGTCGAAACAAACACAGGCACCTTTGTCGACGCTAATGACACGGGCACCGACCCGACTCTTGCAGACAGTGACGGGGACTACTTTCAGGACAAGCTCGAGATTGATAACGGATCCGACCCGACCGATGACGATTCCCGGTTATTCGCACTCGGCAATCTTGATGTGCTAAGCGGGCTGCCCAGCGGCACTTATCCAATGGGCTTTGGCAGCAGCATCGTTAACGCCTACATCCACAACGACGGGACAGACAGCTGGGTGCTGGTCGGTCGCGGCCGTGAAGGATGGAACTGGAGCGCAGATGGCCAGGGCTCAGTCGGCGACGTTATCAGGAACCTTGGCACCCCCGGTGCCTTCGCTCCCGCCACATACAGCACGAACGCCATCAACGGGTTGCTCGCCGCCTCGGGCGTCACTAACCTGACTGAGATCGAGATTCGCCTCAAGCGCGCCAGCAACCCCCAAGGCTCTGCCTATGAGGAGGCCCGCTGGCGTCCGAATAATGCAGCTGATACCGCGTGGCGCTGGAACTTTGATACCGCGATGAACGTCCAGTATGAAGTGGTGGAAACCAACGGTGCGCCGGGCGGACAGATCGGAGTTTCGGACCGCAACACCCGTGACGGTGAACTCGGCGGAAACGACAGTGACCGTATCTTCACTTGGGCCTGGGGTGGCCATAACAACTCTAAGGGCTTCAGCATGGGGCAAAATGTTACCACCGGCAGCCAAGCCTCCAACAACTTCCACTGGGATCATCCCAACAACGGGTTCAACCACTCCATCCCCTACACCGAGGTCTATGTTCGCATCAAGAACCCTGGCGTGGTTGCCCTTGACGACACCGATGATGACGGCACGATGGATGCCCTTGAGGTGGCTCTTACCGGTAATCTGGACACCCTTACCGGGGATGTGGATGAGGACGGGCTTAGCGACTCGAATGAGTTTAGCTCCGGTACCAATCCTTATCTGGCTGACACTGACGGTGACGGGCTCAACGACGGCGATGAGGTCAACACCCACAACACTAACCCACTGCTGGTAGACAGTGACGGCGACGGGCTCAACGACAGCGATGAGATCAACACCCACAGCACTAACCCACTGCTGGCAGACAGTGACGGTGACGGTATTGCGGACGGTTTAGAGATTGGTGCCGGCGGCGACCCCAATGACCCAGATTCGAAACCGGAAATCTTGAATGATCTCAACATTGTCAGCATGTTGCCTTCCGGCACTTATCCGGTCAAAATCGGCGAGCAGACAATTGGCGCTTACGTCAATAATGACGGGACAGACAGCTGGTTGCTGGTCGGTCGCGGTCGTGAAGGATGGAACTGGAGCGCAGATGGCCAGGGCTCAGTCGGTGACGTTACCAGGAACCTTGGCACCCCCGGTGCCTTCGCTCCCGCCACATACAGCACGGCCGCCATCAACGGGTTGCTCGCCGCCTCGGGCGTCACTAACCTGACTGAGATCGAGATTCGCCTCAAGCGCGCCAGCAACCCCCAAGGCTCTGCCTATGAGGAGGCCCGCTGGCGTCCGAATAATGCAGCTGATACCGCGTGGCGCTGGAACTTTGATACCGCGATGAACGTCCAGTATGAAGTGGTGGAAACCAACGGTGCGCCGGGCGGACAGATCGGAGTTTCGGACCGCAACACCCGTGACGGTGAACTCGGCGGAAACGACAGTGACCGTATCTTCACTTGGGCCTGGGGTGGCCATAACAACATCATGGGCTTCAGCATGGGGAATAGTATCACCACCGGCAGCCAAGACTCCAACAACTTCCACTGGGATCACCCCAACAACGGGTTCAACCACTCCATCCCCTACACCGAGATCTATGTCCGCATCAAGAACCCTGGGACCCCGGTCACGCCGGATACAGATGGAGATGGCATCAGCGATACCGTTGAACTGCTCGTTGCCGGCGATCTGGACACGTATGGCAGTGGTAACGCTGACCAAATAGTGACCCGGTTTGACAGTGACGGTGACTCGTTTAGTGACGCTATCGAGGTGGCACGCGGCTCCAACCCGAATGACAACACCAGCACCCCGTATGGCGACAGCCTCGGCCTGCTCGCTTACTTTGACTTTGACGATCCATCAGACCCGGCAGTTGCCGTGGACCTTGCCTTTGGCCAGGTCGCTGACGTCAATGCTGCGGTTTACTCGGCGGACGGCGCAGGCCACTCAGGGACTGCCGGCGACTATTCCATGTCCTTTAACGGTAATCAGAGTGTAGTCCTTGGGAATATCGGTCATCCACGCACCACCAAAGCCGCTATCTTCAATGGCGCCGCCGCCAATGACACCATAACCTTGTCATTCTGGATGAAGACCAGCGCGGGACACAATAGCAATACATTCAACTTCTATTCCCCCAGCGTTTCCCACACTCGTGCCTTGTGGGCACATGCCCCCCATGGTGGCCAGATCTACTTTGACACCGCGGGATGCTGCGCTGCTCCTGGACAGCGCATCAACGCCCCCGGCGGTATCGTCGTCGGTCAGTGGCAACACTTTGTCTTCCAGAAGAACGGTGAAACCAAGACAGTGTATAGGGACGGCGAGGTAGTGATGACTGGGGGCGGCGCGTGGCCTCTGCCCACCGACATCAGCGCCCTCTACATCGGGGCCGGTGCGGTGTATGGAGTCATCGACGAGTTTGCCGTCTTCAATGGCCCGTTGAGCCAGGATCAGATCACCAGGCTTGCCAATGGAGACTCGCCCATCGACCTGATCATCCCACCCGTGGACCTGGCGATCATCGGTGACCCCGTGTATACCGAAGGTGGTGGGGCCAACGGCGAAGATGTCCTGTCCATTACCTTCGCCAGCAATCCCAATGGATTCTACGCGCTCGACCGAATGACTAACCAAGGCTGGGAAGAAATAGATGACGGTCTCGGGGTGGCTGAGGCCGGTAACAGCACCACTATTGATATTATCGTTACTGGAAGCAATACCTACCGTATCCGCGACATAATCCTGCAGGATACTCCCTGATATCCCTGGGTTATTTGCAGGACTTAAAACCCCGGTAAAGATCCTTGTTTGATCCACCCGGCGGGAAGCAGAGTTGCTTCCCGCCGGGTTTTTTTAGTCTCCGGGCAAGTCCTTCACCCGGTCCGCAGAGTCAGCCCCTTCGCCGGCCTGCCGGTAATCGGGCAGTTGGCAATGCCACCTCGCTTGCCAGCGACAGTGAGCGGCCTGCGGCTGGTATCCGCCGGCGGCGAACCCATCCGTGACTTTGAATACAATGACAAGGCTCCCTAGCCCGCCGACCCGGACGGCGACGGCACACCAAATGCCATGGAGTTCCTGCTCGGCAACTCCCCGCTCAGCCCCGAACCCCAGGGTATTGAGGTGGGTAGCATTGGCGACGGGGAAAATTTGCGCCTGACAGTCTCCTTTACCCGCCGGGCAGCGCTTGCAGGTGCTGCGTGGCAGATTGAGCAGTGCACTGTCCCCGGTATCTGGTCACAGGCACAAACCTCGCTCATCCAGTCTGTTACACAAGGTGGCCTCATCCGCGAGACGCATCGTCTGGCGACACCGGAAAATGCCACATCGTGGCAAATGGTGAGGCTCCGTGTCAGCCTGTAACTCACTGGAATTAAATTGCTTACATCTTTTTTTTGGGGGGGGGATAGGCTTCAGGCTCGACTCACGCGGCGTATTGCCCAATAATCTCTGTTAATAAAAAAATTGGGCATATTTGGGTTATTTAGAACGGCTGTCTGATTCCACGTCCAGCTTCTTTGGTTCACGTGGATCTCAAGCGCTTGAGGTTTTCTTCCTTTACCAGTTCTAAATGTCATTCGCCCTGACAAAACCTCACACAAACTTCCACCGTCCTTTTACCATGAAAAACACACTGCCTCTCCTCGCCTTCTTCACCATCCTGATCGGTTCAGCATTTGGCCAGTTGCCCACACGCAACCAGGTCCTCTGGCTTGACGCCTCGGATGCCGCCACCATCACCGCTGACGCCAACGGCCTCGTCTCACACTGGGCCGATAAGAGCGGGTCAAATTCCAACGCAATTCAGCCTGAAGCTGCCCGCCAGCCACACATCAACACCGCGGTGATCGGCGGCAAGGATGGCATGCGGCAGGATGCCACTACCGGCATGAGAATCGAAAACCTCAGCCTCGCACGCCCCTACTCCATCTTCATCGTTGACCAATATGCTGCCGACGCAGTCAACAAGGGACGCACCCTGCAGGCAATTGACAATACAGGCGGTGGCAACTGGCTGTTCGGCAAATGGGGCGGATACCACGCTCATCACGCCGGACAATGGGTCGGGATTTCAGGAGGTATCGGAGCCCCGAACGGGGAGGCAAAGATTGCCGAGGGAACCGGGACATGGCAGTCCAGCGACTGGTCACTTAACGGCTTTGGTCACGGCGGTAACCAGCACCCGGGTGCGCCCGGTGCCATGGCCTTCGGGATTGAGGGCCAGTATAATGCTGAAACCAGCCAGGCAGAAATTGGCGACATCATCGCCTACGACCGCCTGCTGGACAACGCCGAGCGCGAGCAGGTCATCGCCTACCTTGGCAACAAATACTCCCTGCCGGTCGTAGCTCCTGAAGACGCGACCCGCGTCTCGGTCTTCAGTGGTGCTGATCCCGGCGAGGGACTTGACTTTCAGGGCAACTTCATTGCCGCTGTTGAGGCCGTCGGAGGTGGTGGGTTCACCATCGGCGACGCCACCTTCACCAGTGACGCTGGAATTATCGCCGCCCCGAACGCTGCCGCTAACTGGGGGCCCGGTGTCGCCAACATTGCAATCGACAGTGCCGATGACACCAATCTCATCCAGGTGATGAACGACATCCGCTGGGCACCCGGCGCGTCGGGCCTTACCGCCACCGTCCCGGGACTCACCAAAGGCAAGCACTACAAGGTGCAAATGCTCTTTGCCGACAACGGCGTGATCCGCCACTGGGGGGTGTGGGTTGAAGGCTCCCGCGTCGCGATCGACTTCAACGGCGCCGGCTACACCGGCGGCGGGGCTGACCACGGTGTTGCCCTGGTGCACCGCTTCGTGGCAGGAGATGATACCCTGAACATCCTCTTGCGCTCTGACGGCCTGGGCCACGGTGACATCAACCCGATCATCCAGGGCCTCACCGTTGAGGAGGAGGACATAACCACCTTGACCAACATTGTTGAAATTACCGGTGCCTCAACACTCGACTTCTCCGGCGAGATCACCCACGCCGTCAACATTGGCGGACCCGGCGGAGCAGTCGTTGGTGACGCGGTCTTCACCGCGGATAACGGTGTTGCCGGCGTTGAAGTCGTGGCCGAGAACGTGGCGAGCCCGTGGGGAGCTGCCCGTAACATCGGTGACTCAGCTGAAGATAACGCGCTGGAGGGAGTCCTTAACAGCATCCGCTGGCAGTCCACGGATTATGCGGGCACATTCAGATCCAACACCCCGGGCAACGACGGTATCCACGTGCGCCTGGACGGGCTCACCGACGGCGAGGGCTACAAGCTGCAGTTGCTCTTCAGCGAGTTAGGTGTGAACCGCGGCTTTGACATCTCGGTCAACGGCAGCCTGGTCGTCGACGAGTTCCCCACCAACCAGGGTGAGAGCAAGAACTTCGCCGTGGTGCATTATTTTGTTGCCGATGGCACTGATGTGACTGTGCACTTAAGCGGTATCGCAGCCACATTCGCCGACAGGAACCCGATCCTAAACGGCGTCACCTGCGAGGAGATCGGAAGCTTTGACAGTGACGGTGACGGCCTGTTCGACGGCTGGGAGGAACAACACTTCGGCGACCTGGCCCAGGATGCCAGTGGCGATCCTGATGGTGACGGTCTCACCAACGCCGAAGAGTTTACTGCCGAGACAGATCCGACCAAGGCGGACAGCGATGAGGACGGACTCACTGATCCGCAAGAGCTCGCCGGGGGTACCGACCCGAACAATAGCGACAGTGACGGTGACGGGCTCATCGACGGCGATGAGCTCAACACCCACAGCACCAACCCGCTGCTGGCAGACAGTGACGGCGACTACTTCAAGGACAAGCTCGAGCTTGATAACGGGTCCAACCCGAACGAGGCCAACAGCATCCCGATCGCCGATGGGCTCGGGCTCCTCGCTTACTGGGACTTCGATGACCCCTCCGACCCGGTTTTTGCCACCGACGCCATCTTGGGCCAGACCGCCCAGTTGCACAACGGCGTAGCCTATAGCCCTGCAAGAGGAGGCCACTCGGGATCATCGGAAGACTATAGCGTGCACTTCACAGGTGGCTGGCAATCTGTCCTCCTCAGCGATGCCGGTTATTTCAATTCCGCCGCCGCCACGGACAAGATGACCATCTCATTCTGGCAGAAAACCCAACTGTTCACAAATCCCTCTACATTCCACCTCCATTCCCCCAGCGTTTCCAGCGGTCGCGGCTTGTTTGCACATGTCCCCCATGGCGGCCAAATCTACTTTGACGGCCCGGGATGCTGCGCGGGAAACCAGCGCATCAACGCCCCCGGCGGCATTGCCATCAACCAGTGGCATCACTTTGTCTTCCAGAAGGACGGCCACATCAAGACAGTCTGGAAAGACGGTGTGCAAGTTGTGACTGGAAGCGGTCAGTTGGCACTGCCCACCGACCTCACCCAGCTTAACATCGGGTACCAAAACGTGTTTGCAGACATCGACGAGTTTGCCGTCTTCAATGGTCCCTTGACCCTGGCGCAGGTTGCTTTGCTCAGCAAGGGCGCCTCGCCCACTCACCTGATCGGTGGCGACAGCGACAATGACGGGCTCAATGACAATTGGGAAAGAGACAACTTCGGCGACCTGGCCCAGGATGGCAATGGCGACGCCGACGATGACGGGCTGTCCAATGCAGAGGAATACGCCCTGGTCACCAAGGTGAATAATCCAGACAGCGATGGCGATGGTCTCGATGACGGCGACGAAGTCGCCGCCGGGACTGATCCATTCAATCCTGACAGCGACGGCGACGGGCTTACTGATGGGTCTGAAGTCGCTACCCACAATACCAACCCGCTCAACTCCGACACGGACGGTGACGGGGCTGCGGACAATGCAGAGGTTGGCGATGCGTTCCAGCGCAGTGACCCCAATGACGACGACTTGACACCGGTAGTATTGACTGATCTCAACATGCTCAGCGCATTGCCTACCGGCAATTATCCCTTGATTGCTGTCTCCGGGGCGCAAGCACTTACCGCCTACAGTGCTGCCGAGGGCACAGTCGGAAACCAGGCCTTTGGCGGCAGCCTTGGTATGGATTTCGATGTCACTTCCCCGATTACCGTCAATGAGCTTGGTGCCTTTGACAGTGGCGGCGATGGCCTGAATCTGGAAATCGGCGTTGCACTGATGAGGCGCAGCGATGCGGCGGTTCTGGCAACACTTAACTTAATTGGCAGTGACGACAGGCTTGCAGGAGGACATCGCATGAAGGCACTGGATCAACCCCTTGTGCTGCCTCCCGGAGGCTACTCCATTGTTGCCTGGGGCTATGGTGGCGCTGAGCAAAACGGTAATGGTATCGCGGGTTTCTCCACCGATGGTGGTGGTGGTGCCATCCAGTTTGTTGGTGGTTCCCGCTGGGATGCTGCTGCCGGGGTGCTTCCCGCGAATGTGGATGGTGGTCCCGTCAATCGCTATGGGGCGGGCTCCTTTTCCTACTCAACATCCGACCAGATAATCAATGCTTCCGTCGAGAATGACGGCACAAACAGCTGGGTGGTGATCGGTCGCGGCCGGGAAGGCTGGGCCTGGGGCGCCGACGGACAGGGATCCCCTGCTGACGTGAACAAATACCTTGGCACTCCTGCCGCATTCCCGCCTGCAGCATACAGTGCGGCCCTCATCAACAAGTTGATCGCCGACTCGGGCGCCAACCTGACCGGTGTGGAAATCCGCCTCAAGCGCGCCGCGAACGCGGAGGGCTCAACCTATTCGGACGTGCGCTGGACCCCGACGGATGAAACAGCATTTCGATGGGACTTTGATACCGGTGCTGGAATGAACGTGGGTTATGCGATGGTATCCACCGGCGGCGTCGCCGGGGGACAAGTACTCACCCGTGCCGGCGGCAATACCAGGGACTTTGCCTCTGACACTGGCAACGACGGTGACCGCGTGTTCACCTGGCAGTGGGACCAGCACGCTACCAAGGGCTTCAGTTATGGCAACCTTGTCACCACCGGCTCAAACAATGACACCAACTTCATCTATGAAAGACATGTCGAGAACCACGGCATTCCCTATACCGAGGTCTCCATCCGCCTGAAGGACCCGGCGGCCCCGGTCACGCCGGATACAGATGGCGATGGCATCAGCGATACCCTTGAACTGCTCGTTGCCGGCGACCTGGACACGTATGGCAGTGGTAACGCTGGCCAAATAGTGACCCGACCGGGCAGAGACAGTGACGGCGACTGGTTTAGCGACGCTATCGAGGTGGCCCGCGGCTCCAACCCGAATGACGACACCAGCACCCCGTATGGCGACAGCCTCGGCCTGCTGGCTTACTTTAACTTTGACGACCCGTCAAACCCGGCAGTGACCGTGGATCTTGCCTTTAATCAAGTCGCCGACGTGGTCAATGGTGCGGTTTACTCGGCGGACAGCGCAGGCCACTCAGGGAATGCCGGTGACTATGCCATGGACTTCGGGGGCGGAGGCTCTCAGGGTGTCCTCCTGGGCGATGCCGGTATCCTCAATTCCGCCACCGCCAACGACACCGTGACCGTATCATTCTGGATAAAGACCAGCGCGGGCGGGCAAAACACCTCGGTGTTCAACCTCTATTCCCCCAGCGTGTCTCACGGTCGCGGCTTGTTTGCACATGCCCCCTGGAGTAACGGCCACATCTACTTTGACGGCCCGGGATGCTGTGACGGGAGCAACCGCATCAACGCCCCCGGCGGCATCGTCGTTGACCAGTGGCATCACTTTGTTTTCCAGAAGAACGGTGCTGACAAGGCAGTCTATAAGGACGGTGTGTTGCTCTTCGGCGGCGGCGGCCAGGCCGCACTGCCCACCGACATCACCAGCCTGTACATCGGTGCCGATTGGTCCGGCTACAGCATGCATGGAGTCATGGACGAGTTTGCCGTCTTCAACGGCCCGTTGGACCAGGATCAGATCAACAGGCTTGCCAACGGAGACTCGCCCCTCGACCTGATCATCCCGCCCGTGGACCTGGAGATTCTCGCTGTCGAGTACACCGCTGGTGGCGGAGCCAACGGCGAAAATACCCTGTCCATCACCTTCGCCAGCAATCCCGGCATCCCATACGCGCTCGACCGCCTGATTGGCGACACCTGGCAAGAAGATGATGACGGTCTTGTTGGGGCAAATGGTGGCACCAGCACCACCCATACTGTTAACGTTGATGGGAGCAGCGTATTCTTCCGTATCCGCAACATACTGCTGCAGGATTCTCCCTGATCTCCCTGGTTTATTAACTTTTAAGCCAAGGACAAAGATCCTTGTTTGATCCACCCGGCGGGAAGCAGAACTTGCTTCCCGCCGGGTTTTTCTAGTCTCCGAGCAAGTCCTTTACCCGGTCCGCGCTCAGCCCCTTCACCGGCAGCGGAAAGCCGAGAGTGTCGCCACTGGCCTTGAAGCCGCCGCCGTCAACGTCGACAAAGACCGGGTTGTTGTAGGCGCAGGGATTCATCGTGCTCTGCTTGCTGCTGCCAAAGCCCTTGCTCAGGTCAAAGCCTTCACCGAATGCCACCACGATCAGGTGCGCATCACGCTCCAGGGTAACCTTGAGTATCTGGTCAAACTTGACGACCCCGTCGGCAAACATCCCCTTGTGGGTCTTGCGCGTAAAGTTAAGGTCCTTGCGCTGCGCGCCGTTTACCAACACCTGCACCCGGTCAATGTCGATCCAGTCCGTGCACTGCACCTTGACCTTGAGTTGCACCTGTCCATCCTCCACGCGCAGCGAGCCGCCGGCAGGCACTCCATCACCGGCCTCAACCTCCAGGTAAGGCCCGTTGGTCAGGATCATCTGCCCCGCCTTTGAGTGGCGCACCAGCTCACGCCAGTCAGCCTTCGCCGGGTCATCCGTCGAGCTTTTCACGTAGGTGCGCCAACCACCTGTGCCGTTGCCGTGTACCGTGTGCGCGTCACTGAC